>JBBATU010000004.1:0-85366 GCA_040398565.1 Chakrabartia sp. | reverse complement strand
GGAGCGACAGGCGCCAAAGTAGGGATTGTTATGGCCAAAGCGGACGAGGGCGCATGCATGTTTCTCGTCGACTTGCCTGACCCCGCCATCCGCATTGAGCATGTACCCAACACGATCGACAGTTCGATGCCTGGTGGCCATGCGACCGTCGTTATCGACAATCTGCGCGTCCCTGCCGACCAAATGCTTGGACAGGCGGGTGAAGGCTTCAAATATGCTCAGATTCGCCTTTCCCCTGCCCGCTTGTCGCATTGCATGCGCTGGCTTGGAAGCTGCCAACGAGCGCATGAAATCTCAACGGACTACGCTAATCGCCGAGAGGCCTTTGGTAAGAAACTTATCGATCATGAAGGCGTTGGGTTCATGCTGGCCGAAAACATGATAGATTTGAAGCAGGCAGAGCTGATGATCCAATGGTGCGCCTCAGTGCTTGATGCCGGTTCATTGGGTACAGTCGAAAGCTCGATGGCAAAGGTAGCAGTTTCTGAGGCATTAATGCGCATTGCAGACCGCTGCGTTCAGGTAATGGGCGGTACGGGAGTGTCAGACCACACAATTGTCGAACAAGTATTCCGTGAAGTCCGAGCTTTTCGTATCTACGACGGGCCAACCGAGGTCCACAAATGGAGCCTAGCAAAAAAAATTAAACGTGACTGGTCCGGTAGAGCAAATTAATTCTAAATATAATTCAATTTTCGAAGAAAATTTCTCAATTCTCGCTCATTCAATGTTCGTCGTTCGTATTTATAATTTATTGATAATTTCCTAACTGAAGCGAGTTATAATTTTTAATGGCGGATATAATATCCGTTTGTTACAATATATATGCAAATTTGGCGCTGCTTATATCTTACGATCTTCAGCCTGGGACTACGACAACCCAACCTATCATACGCCATTGCAAAAGGCCGGCTTCAAAGCTCCATCAATCAGAACACCGGCCCCTGCAATAAATCTTGCTTTATCCGACACCAAGAAAACACAGAGCTGCTGGCAAAACGCTCCGGGGTCTCTTTGTCAATCTTTGAACATCCAAGGTACGGATACTCCGGAAAGATCGGATCTCGATAAACATCGCATTCGCAGACATGGGCAGGATTGATGTGCTGAGGCACAGCATCCGCTGAACTGACCACGAGTTTTTCTTTTGAAGTCTGGACGCTTTTAAGCAGTGCCAGGCAACGTCAGTGCACCGTTGGCATCTAGGGGCATATGCGGGCTCCATACGAGTTCCCAACTATTGCCCTCGGGATCCGAGAAATAGCCAGAATAGAGACCCCCGTCGCGATCCCTCAGGCCGCTTGTCTCAACTCCTCCTGCCGTTATGGCCTTCGCAAACAGTTCGTCGACCTTTTCCTTGCTTTCAACAAAAACGGCGAGGGAACATTTCGACACGCTGCCAATTGCCTCGCCACGCTCCGCCGCGAGATAGTCGCCGTTGAGAAACACAAGGACGGAATAGCCAACCTTGTACATGACGGATCCCTGGCTGGCTGGCATCCAGGGCTTGAAGCCGAGCCCGCCTTCGTAAAACTTTTGAAGGCCGGCAATATCCTTTGCGGCGACCATTATCATGCTCACGCGTTGGTCCATCTTCATTCTCCTGCCAAATTGTTTGACTTGAAATCGGTTCTGATTTTCGGGTGCCATACCACAAAAGCCACCCAACTCTGGCGTCCCAATGATTTGTTATGCCAACTGCTCTTGCGGCTGCCTGCGGCGGCGCAGTCAACGAGCATAACTTCGATCCATTCTGGCGGAGCAATCCACTTATCCAGAATGAGACGTTGGAAAAATTTATCTAACGTCCCACTGGATAGGAAGATTGCGGATAGAGAGCAGCCCGGGATTCATCGTAGTATTTGTGCCTGGCTTCAGCCGAAACTCTGGAATGCGCTTAAACCATTCTTCCAACAATACACGCAATTCCCTCCGCGCAAGGTGCGCACCCAGACAAATATGAACGCCACCGATCAGCGTGAAATGGCGGTTGGCTGGACGCGCCGGGTCAAACTGATGCGCGTTTTTGAACTGCGCCGGGTCAAAATTGCCTGCGCTTGTCAGGCACATAATCTGATCGCCTTCCTTCAGAAGAACACCGTGCCAGTGCAGGTCCTTGAGCAAGGTCCGCGTCGAATAGACGAGCGGCTGAGTGCGCAAAAACTCTTCCACAACTGAATGATTGAGTTCCGGACTTTCCCGGACTTGCACTTGCAACTCAGGCTGAAGCGCCATTCGGCGGAACATCTGGCTGATGGTCGATGCCACGGTGTCAAGGCCGCCGAGCCACAAGAGCCATACCATCCCCATCTTCTCATCGTCGGTAAGTGGCAGACCGTCGATCTCGCCGTGGACGATCGATGAGGTCAGCCCGTCATCCGGATTGGCTTGCTTGTCGGCCATGAAACCGCGCAACCAGTCGATAACTTCCCGAAGGGCCTTGGCCGTCTTCTCCGGCGCATCAGCATGCAGAATATCCCATTCCCATGCGAGGAACTGGTCAAACATGTCCGACGGGAATTTCATCAGGTTCATGAAGATTCGAACCGGGTAGATGCGCCCGAAATCATAGGCGATGTCGACTTGGCCCTTATCGGCGAACTCATCGATCATCCCGGTGACCACCTGGCGGATATGAGCATCCATCTTCGCGACTGCAACCGGCGTGAGAAACTGGTTCAGGAACTTGCGGTATCTTGCATGCTCAGGCGGATCGATCGCGAGAGGGATCGTCCGGAACGTCTCACCGATCATGCGCTGAAACTCTGCAACGCCTTTCGTCGAGAAATATTCGTTATCTTCGTAAACGCGGCGAATATCTTCATAATGGGACACGACCCAGGCGCCGTTCGGCGTGGTTGAGCCCGGCACAACATCATATAGGAGGCGCGGAACGTCCGGGTTCAACAACCAGCGACAAGGCGCATAAGGCTCTTCAAGATCGTTCGGAATCAGGCCTCGCGCCCATGACAAATCAACTACACGATCGCGCGGCACATGCGCCGGTGCCGGAGCATCCACGCGGATTGAGTCTAACGTTCGAACGTCAGTCATCTATCTCTCCCAATTCCAAGATCGTTGCGCCCGATATGACCTTAGGAGCGCTGAGTGTGTCATACTATGTAATGGCGGCCGAGGACGACCGCCTTAAGGTTCCCACCCTTGAGAAAAGTCTGGGCCAGAAGATATGCAAACGTGAAAACAGCGCCTCCCATGATTGCCAGCACCGCACAAAGCAGGCCGACCAGACGATTCTGCGCGCTCCAGATCATCCACGCCGCTGTTAGCAAAAGATGAAACCCGAAATCGATGTTGAACTGAGCCCGCCATGGATGCGCCATGTCGCCGAAGAAGAAATCGCCCGCCTTGTCAAAGCCGAGCTGAAGCCCGGCTTGAACTGTTATCCATAGGAGAATACCCCAGCCCAAGGCCAAAGCCAACCGAAACAGCGTCAGACCCATTACACTTCCCTCTCTTCAAACGGCTGCCTTAATCAGGCCGAAGCAAACATCTTTTCGATTTCACCGGAGGTAACGGGCTTCCGCGCCTTACCGATAAGGTCCATGCTATCCGTCTTCAACCCGCCGAGACCAACGCGAGGCGAGACGTCTACGTCCTTACCCAATTCCCGCAGGTGGCGGACGGTGCAGTTATCGCGACCACCGTTCAGTCCGAAGGCATCGAAGCTATATTCGCGCATGACGTTGAGGTGCGTGATCTTATCAACCACGTCCTTGTCGAGCCCGTTGACAGAGGCCCAGAGATATTCAGGAACATTGGGCCATACAGTATCCGAATGCGGATAATCGCATTCATAACAAACCATGTCGGTGTTCATATAGTCCAGATTCTTCACGCCGAACTGATCGTCGATGAAGCAACTGATGATATGCTTTTTAAAGATGTCCGACGGGCGCATACCCTTGCCAATATCGGCAAACGTCCATTCATTGTGGTGCTCGAACGTGAAATCGGCCCGTTCCAAGAAATAGGGCACCCAACCAATCCCACCTTCGGACAAAGCCATGCGCAGATCTGGATAGCGTTGCCAGAAGCTGGCAAAGGTCCAGTCAGCGGCAGAGTTCGCAATACTGATCGGCATTGCCGTGATCCAGGCCGAAATTGGGCTTTCCGATGACGGATGCATCGCACGAGCACCGGTGCCGATATGGCAGTTGATGACCATCTTATAGTCGACACAGGCCTTCCAGAACGGTTCCCAATATTCGTTGTGAATGCTCGGTTGACCAACATTCGCGGGATTGTCCGAGAACGAGACGGCATGCACGCCAAGATCGCTCATCCGCTTCATCTCAGCCAACGTCGCATCCATATCCCAACTCGGGATCAGGCACATCGGGATCAGCCGGCCTGGTGCTGATGCGCACCATTCCTGCACATGCCAATCGTTCCACGCTCGCACCGCCAACAGCGCCTCATCCGGATCATTCTGCGCAGCGGCGACAAAAACGCCACCGGCAAAGCTTGGCATGGTCGGAAAATTGAGTGATGCGAGCACACCGTTGACGTTCATGTCATCCACGCGCGCCTTGGCATCAAAGCAGCCTTCACGCAGCTGGGAGAAGCGTGTGGGCTCCATACCATATTCGGAACGCGGCCGTCCCACGACGGCGTTCAGGCCGATCGTCGGATAGACTTTCCCATTCCATTCCCAGACATCCTGACCATTTCGATCGACGATCTTCGGCGCACGATCCTTTTTGCCTTCGGGATAGTGGCGAATGAAGGCCTCCGGCGGCTCCACAGCGTGATCGTCAACGCTGATGATGACCAGATCGTTCATGTCCATGATGCTTCTCCTCTTGGCCATCGGGCGTCTGCGAAATCCGCACCGCCCGTGATCCATTTATTGACGAACCGTCAGTTTATTGGCTGAGCTCGGAATTGCAAGCGTTTTCCAAACCACCCAGAACGGCTTCTCGGCAAAATTTCCTACGGTTTGCGGATCATACCGCCGTCGACGCAGAGTGTCTGGCCCGTGATGAACGACGCCTCATCGGACAACAGGAACAAGACGGCATTGGCCTGCTCATCCGTTTCACCAATGCGGCCGAGCGGCATCTGTGAAACGATGCCCTTGATGATGCTCTCATCAACCTGCTGCATCGCACCGGTCATTGTCGGCCCGGGGGCGACCCCGTTAACACGGATATTCTTTGGCCCGAGTTCTGCAGCAAGCGCCATGGTGATCCCATTCGTGCCAAGCTTCGAGATGCCGTAATAAGCCCCTGCCGATCCACTGAGGTAAGCCGCAGTTGACGATTGGTTGACAATCGCGCCGCCGCCGCGCGCCTCCATCAATGGCACAACAGCACGCGCCACGAAAAGCGCGCCATGCAGATTCACGGCCATAAACTTCATATAATAATCGAGATCGACCGACATCAAAGGCTCGTACCGCATACCAGCAAAGATGGCCGCGTTGTTGATCAGATAGTCAGCCCCACCAAAGAGCGCTTTCGTCTGTTCGGCCATGGCCTGACACGACGCCGCGTCTGACACGTCTACGCGGACGAAAACAGCCTTGCCGCCCGACGCGTTGATTTCATCGGCCACGCGCTGACCCTGTTCGGCATTGATTTCGGCCACGACGACCGACGCGCCTTCTGCGGCCAGTCGCTTGGCATAGGTTTCACCGATGCCCTGCCCTGCGCCGGTTACAATCGCTACCTTGTTTGAAAAACGCATAATCTCTCTCCAGATTTCGTGTTCTAATGTCAGGCTATGGCGCCCTTTGATTTCAGTTCTTCGATGCGATCCCACTCAAGCCCCAGTTCCATCAGGAAGAGCTCGGTATGCTCAGAAGCTTCCGGTGCGCGCGTGTTGGTGATGCCTTGCCGGTTGAACTGCACGGGGCTGGCCACAAGCTTGATCGGCGCCCCGCCATCGGCGGATTCAACATCAAATATAAGATCGTTCGCCAAAACCTGTTCGTCATTGGCAACATCTTCAGGCGACTGATAGGCGGCCCATTGGCCCTTCATCGTCTTCAGTCTTTCGATCCAATGGGCAAACGTCTGCTTGGCCATCGCATCTTTCACCAGAGAATGGGCCGCAGGCGCATTCGCCATCAGGTCTTCCACTTTGGCGAAACGAGGATCCTGCGCGCACTCCGCAAGGCCCAGATGCGCAAAGGTATCCTCAATCAATGGCCCGGGTGAGAGCACCGTGAGGTTGATAAATCCGCCATCCGACGTCTTGAACACGCCCATGAAGGGATTGGTGCCAACTGCATCTTGTCCCGGAAGCGGGTTTGCAAAGGGATTCTGCTTGAGCTCGATACAGACATCGATGCTGCATGCAGTGGCCCAGACACCGGAAGACAGGAGCGAAACGTCAACCTCTGTCGCTTCGCCCGTGCGCTCGCGATGAAACAACGCCGCCGCGATCCCGCCGGCGATGTTCATGCCGCCAATGGTATCGCCATAGGCCGGCCCCGGCTGGGTCAGCGGGCCGTCTAGCTCCTTCGGCGTCACCAGGATGGCCGAGCCGCCGCGCGCCCAATATGCGGTCGAGTCAAATCCACCTTTTTCGCGCTCCGGACCCTTGTCTCCAAAGGCCGACCCGCGCACATAAATGATGTTCGGATTGGCCGCACGAAGGTGTTCCAGATCAATCTTCAATTTCTGCCGATGCTGCGGAAGATAATTGGTCAGGAAAACATCGCAGGTCTTGGCGATCTCATAGATGAGTTGCTGGCCTTCCTCAGTCGAAATATCGACACCGACGCTGCGCTTGCCTCGATTTGGGTGCTGCATCAGCGAAGATCGTTGTGGATTGACCGCCAGACGCTGGAGCTCCTTGATACCTCTCTGTGCATCACCTCGAACCGGATGCTCAATCTTGATGACGTCCGCGCCCCAGTCGGTCAGAACGGCCCCGGCTGCGGGAACAAATGTAAATTGCGCAATTTCGAGGACGCGAACGCCCTTCATGACCTGTGCCATTGATGCCTCCCTTAGGCGCCGTGGAATCCGATGGATTTGATGTAGGTAAATTCGTTCAGTCCCTCTTCGCCATATTCGCGACCGTAGCCTGATCGCTTGATGCCGCCGAAGGGCGCGTGGCTCGACATCTTGCCTGAACCGCCATTGATAGAAACGCCGCCGGTCCGGATCTGCAGGGCCATTTCGTAAGCAAGCCCGACATTCGCTGAGAAGATACCGCCCGACAGGCCGAAATCGCTGTCATTGGCCAGCGCGATGGCCTCTTCATCCGTGTCAAAACCGATGACGGCACCGATGGGACCAAATACTTCTTCCTGAGCCAAGCGCGAGCTGTTGCTCACATTGTCAAACAGCGTCGGCTCAAAGAAGAAGCCCTTGTCGAGCGCTGCTGGCCGCTTCCCGCCGGTGACAAGCGACGCGCCTTCGGAAAGGGCAATATCCACATAGTCTTCGCTGCGCTTGCGCGCGACTTCGCGAATGAGCGGGCCAAAGGTGACGCTGGGATCGATCGGGTTTCCGATCTTGATGTGACTCATCATGCCCTTCAGCGTCTCGACGAACTGCGCACGCACAGAATTGTGCACCAGATGTCGCGTCGGCAATGCGCAACCCTGCCCCGCGTGAGTGCAGAAGAAGGACGCAGCCATAGCTGCCTGGGTCAAGTCAGCATCCGCCCTGACAATGAGGGCGGATCTGCCGCCCAATTCCATGACGCAGCGGATCAGGTGCGGCGCTGCCTGGGCCTGGATCATGGAGCCCACCTTATCCGATCCAGTGAAATGGATGAGGTCGATCCGCTTGTCGCTTGTGAGCAGGGCACTGGTCCCAACATCACCGGTCACAATGTTGAGCGCACCTTTCGGCAAGCCTACTTCATCCGCTATTTCACCAAGGATCAAAGCTTCAAGCGGCGTGTAGGGGGAAGGCTTCAAGACAACCGTGCACCCCATGGCCAATGCCGGAATAATCTTGCCGATGTTGAGGAAGAACGGGAAGTTGTAAGGTGAGATCGCAGCGACAACACCCACCGGCTCGCGCGACATGACGCCCGCACCTAAGGTGATCGTTCCTTGCGCATTGAACGTTGTTTCAACCGGCAGCGGCGTTACCGACGGGCGCGAGGACAGCGCAACCATATGACGCGCATGTGCCATCGGAATGCCGTATTGTAGATAGTCCGCCAACATCTGGGTCGATCCAGCTTCGGCCACAATCAGTTGAACGATTTCGGCCTTGCGACGGTCAATGGCATCCAAAAATTCGGTCAGCTTGGCCTGGCGCTCCGACTGCTTCAAGCGCGGCCAGGGCCCTCTGTCAAAGGCGTCCCGCGCAGCCTGTATCGCATCGCCCATCATCGCTGCATTGCCGACCGGCGCCATTGAGATGACGCTTTCGTCCGCCGGATTGATGACGGGCTCAGAGTCGGGCGCTGTGACCCATTCTCCGTTGATATAGAGCGCGTTCGCATTGTTCAGAAAAGCCATCTGGCATCCATCCTGTCCTGGCGTCGGGCAATCAACCCAACCACATGTCTAAAAATGACGTTTCTTCAACTTCTAGGCAGGCGCAAAGATGGCGTCAATCCGAAAGATGCTCCACAAGGCTAGATGTGTGCGTGACGCCTCCAATTATGTGGCGCCAACGCGCGCGATCAGGACTGAGCGGGACGGGCCCCATCGACAATCGACTGGAAAGCCTGCTCCAGCCATTCGCGGCTGGCCGGGTCAAGCTGTCCCTGCCAAGCGTCCAGCGGATACAGCAGCCGATAGGTGAAAAAGCCGACCGCCAATGTCAGCATCTGTGTTGACTTTGCGTGGCCGTCTGGACCGCCGAACCATTCCGCCAAGGGGCGATGGATCCGGTCGCAGAGAAGCCGATAGGCGATTGCATGGGCATCCGAGTCGCCAGAGGAGCGCACGAGTATTTCAAGCGGATTGATCCGCAACGCATCATCGACGACAAAGGCTTCCACAAGCTGCTTGCCGAAATTTGCGCGGTCAGGCTGCGTCAACATGGTGACGTCCAGAAGTGCATTCAGCGCTTCTTCGAACAGCTTTTCCTTTGACCCGAAATAGCGGATGGCCAGCGCCGGGTTTACACCGACAGTCGCGGTAATGTCCCGCACGCCCGAAGCGGCATAGCCGCGCGTCGCGAACGCCTGCTGGGCGGCGCGTAAGATGTCCGATCTGGTCTGGTCTGCATCGCGCTTTCTGATCAACATGCGTGTTGCTCTACAAGCGACACTAGCACCTTGACAAGCGAGTAAACGGCTGTTTACTTATCTCAAAATAGTGGAAAGGATGGACTGGTGGCTGAGGGTCTCGATCGCGTCCGCGCGCCGATATTTGACTTCGATTTCGTGGCAGACCCCCATGTTTTGAAGGACGTGCACGACGGCTATTTGCGACTTAAGAAGACAGCGCCGCCCTTGTTCTGGACGCCGCATCATGGCGGCCACTGGGTCGCCAACTCGGCCGATCTGGCCGTGAAGGTCTTGCGTCATCCAGAGATCTTTTCCAGCAAATTTCTGTCGATCCCGCCGAACCCGCATCAGCCCCGCATGATCCCGGAATCGCTCGATCCGCCGGAGCATCGCCCTTTCCGCCAGTTGTTGCGTCCCTTCTTTGAAGGAAAGGCAATTGCGCCGTTGGAAGGCCGCATCATCGAATGGACGGAAGATCTGGTGTCGCGCGTCGCGGACCAGGGCGAATGTGATTTCGTGAAATCGATTGGCGGACCATTGCCGATTTCGGTCTTCATGGAAGTCTTCGGTTTCCCGCTCGACCGCTATGAGGAATTTCGCAAACTGGCGCTGGATTACTTCGCTTCGGGCAGCAGCACACCGGAAGCCATGGCCTATGCCGGCCAGATTCAGACCATTCTTGCCGAGTTGATCGCAGCCCGGACAGCGGAACCAAAAGACGATCTCCTTTCGGCGCTGATCACCATCGATTTCGAAGGCCGAAAACTGCAATTTGATGAGCTGATGTCGATCTGCTTCCTCATGTTCGTGGCGGCGCTCGATACGGTCACCAACGCCCTCACCTTCGGCATGCGCCATCTGGCGAATGATCCATCACTTCGTCAGCGGATGATGGATGATGCAGACTGCATCCCCCAAGCGGTTGAAGAGCTGTTGCGGCGTTACACTTTTGTGTCGACGCCGCGCTACCTCGTGCAGGATACGGAACTGGACGGCATCCAGCTATGCAAGGGCGACTCCATCCTCGTGCCGCTGCATTCGATCGGACTTGACAATCACCTCAATCCCGATCCCGAAGTCGTCAAACTTGATCGTCCCAATGTACGCCACGGGGCTTTTGGTTCCGGCGTCCACACATGCCTCGGGCTGCATCTGGCACGGATGGAAATGATCAACTTCTACAAGGTTTGGTTCAGACGGATTGGCCACTTCTCGATGGCGAAATCGAATACACCCCTGAAGTTCAGGGCGGGCTCGGTCCAGTCTCTGGAAGCCCTGCCGATCCAATGGGACGTTTGAGTCCGTCAACCAGAAACACTCATTGCCAGTTGTATAACGACGTTGAATAAGTCCAGCTACGCATCGACAGCCGACTCAAGCTTGTCAGGCTGTGCTGCACGGCCGGACATAGAACGATCATCAGGAGAGACATATCATGAGCATCGCCCCCCCTGCCGTTTCGCTACACATTGGAGGCGAGGCTCGCGCCACGGGTTCTGGTGGCACGCGCACGCACATCCATCCGGTGAGCGGATCCGCCTTGGCAGATATTCCGCTTGCAGGACCTGCCGAAGTGGACGAGGCCGTCGCCCGCGCGGAGGCGGCGCGTGAAGGCTGGCGGCGCACCCGCCCCGAAGATCGTCGCGACATCCTCAACCGCCTTGCCGACCTTATGGAAGCCAAGAAGCGCGAATTTGCCGAAATGGCTGCGCTCGATGGCGGCACGCCGATCATGCAGGGGGAGCGCGGCGTGGAAACGGCCGTTTCCTGGACGCGCTATTATGCGGGGTGGTGCGACAAGCTGACCGGCGAGTTGATGAGCACGTTCGATACGCGCGGGGAATTCAGCTATTCGACGCCGGAGCCTATCGGCATTGTCGGCATCATCAACACTTGGAACGGCCCGCTCATCGGGCTTGGCATGAAAGTTGTCCCTGCCCTCGCGGCTGGGAATTGCGTCATTGTGAAACCCGCTGAAATCACGCCTTTTGCGCCGGAACTCTTTGCCCAATGCTGCAAGGAAGCGGGCGTGCCCGACGGCGTGCTGACGCTGTTCCCCGGGACGGGCGAGGCCGGCGAAGCGATGGTCCGCCACCCGAAAATCCGCAAGATCAGCTTTACCGGCGGACCGATCACGGCGCGTAAGATTCTCGCCGCCGCCGCCGAACAGATCAAGCCGACGGTGATGGAACTGGGCGGCAAGTCCGCCAGTATCGTCTTTCCCGATTGCGATCTGCAGGCCGCAGCCGAACGGGCCATCTTCTGGACCATTGGTTGCCTTGCAGGGCAAGGTTGCGCCCTGCCCACCCGCCAGATCGTCCATGCCGATGTCTATGACGAATTCTTGGAAAAGATGGTCGCCATCGCAGCCCACTTTAAAGTGGGCGACCCGATGCAGCCCGGCGTGATGGTCGGGCCGGTCATCAATGAGGCGGCGGTCAACCGCATCACCGGCATGTTCGACCGCGCGAAAGCTGATGGCGCGGCGCGTTTCGTAATCGGCGGCAATCGCTGTGGTGGGGAACTCGCCAATGGCAACTTCATTGAACCGACCATCCTTGCGGATGTCGACCCGGATCACGAAATCGCCCAGGTCGAAATCTTCGGCCCAGCCGTCGCCGTGCTGAAGTTCCATGATGAGGATGAAGCTGTCGCGATTGCGAACAACAGCGAATATGGGCTCGCCGCCTATATCCAGTCAGACAATCTCCAGCGCGTCCACCGCATCGCAGAACGGCTGCACGCAGGCGGCGTCTATGTGAACGGCGGGTTCCAGATCAACAGCTACACCCCCTTTGGCGGCGTCGGCATTTCCGGCTTCGGCAAGGAAGGTGGCAAAGCCGGGATCGAAGAATTCCTGCATATGAAGACAGTGACGATCGGCACCGGTGCCGGCATTTTCGGCTGAGGAACAGATGATGGATTTTGATCCCAAGAATGAATTTGATCTGACCGGCAAGGTGGCCATCGTCACAGGAGCCGGCGGACGCGGCAACAGCATCGGCCGCGCCTATGCGGTCGCACTGGCCAATGCCGGCGCCAGTATTGTCGTTGCCGACCTGTCTGCCGAAGGCGCGCAAAAGGTGGCTGATGAGATCATCGCGGCCGGCGGCAAGGCGCTGGCGGTGCCGGTGGACATTACCGATACGGCCGCTGTGGCAGCGATGGCCGAGAAGGCAAAAGCAGAATTTGGCGGGATCGACATCCTCGTCAACAATGCCGCGCTGATGGTCGAAATTGTCGACAAACCCCTCATCCAGACGGACCGTGCTCGGTTCGACAAGGGCATGTCCGTCAACGTTTGGGGCGCACTGAACTGCGCGCAGGTTGTCGCGCCTTATCTGGCGGAACGTGGCGGCGGCGCAATCGTCAATCAGGTGTCCGCCGGTGCCTATCCGGCGCAGACCTTTTACGGCGTCACGAAGATCGCGCTACACGGCGTGACGACAGCTTTGGCGACCGAACTGGGGAAGCAGAATATCCGCGTCAACGCCATTGGGCCGGGCATGACAAAGTCCGATGCGGGCCTGTCCCTCACCCCGGATGACAGCCCGCTGGTGCAGGCCATCTCAGCCCGCGCGCCGATCCAGCTGCGCGACACCCCGGATGCGTTGTGCGGGGCACTGATGCTGCTCGTCTCCGGCGCGGGTCGCTGGATAACGGGACAGGTTCTCAACGTGGATGGTGGCTGGGTAATGCGGGGCTGACCCGCATCACTCCCGCGCCAAAAGGAACGATCCTGCCAAAGGTCCGCCAGCTGTTGTCATGACGGCGACCTTTGGCCCGTCTTTGCCCTTGGGCTTGACCTGCCGCTCGCCTGCCTGCCCCCAGAGTTGCAGGCAGGCCTCATGGACTTGCCCGTAAGCGTGCATCCGCCCGGCTGAGAGCGCGCCGCCGTTGGTGTTGATCGGGAAGTCTCCGTCAAGCGCAATCCGCTGCCCGCCCTCAATAAAGTCCTTCGCTTCATAGAGGCCGCACACGCCCAGATTTTCGAGCCAGTTGATCGTGTGATAGCTGAACCCGTCATAGAGTTCGGCCACATCAATATCGTCCACGGTCAGGTCCGTGCGGTTCCACATCATCTTGGCCACTTCGGGCTGCGCCTGCGTTGAGAGCGCGTCGAGCTGAACCCAATTGTTGCGATAGCGCATCGAACTACCCACCGCCTCGATCCATGTCAGCGGGTTGGGGCCATCCTTCGCCGGATCGCGGTGGGAGAGGATGATCGCGGTCGAACCGTCGATCGGCACGTCGCAATCAAACAGCCGCAGCGGCGTCGCGATGATCGGTGCGGCGAGATAGTCGTCGAGCGTGATCGGCGTGCGGTAGACAGCCGCAGGATTAAGCGCAGCATTCTTGCGGCCATTGATTGCGATCTGCGCCACTTGTTCTGGCTTGATGCCCGATTTGTGAACATATTGGTTGAAGAAGAGCGCCTGTTGCAGGCTCGCGGCATAAACGTGGTACGGCGCGTACCAGTTGAAAATGCCGTAGACCCGCTCACCGGGCGTGTTGAGCGCGTTTGCAAAGCTCGTCTTGCGGGCGGTCGCTTCATACATGGTGCGATAAACGATGACATGCCGCGCCAGCCCCGCCGCAATCGCACCAACTGCGTTGAATAGCGCGCCGTATTGGCCCGAGGTTTCAGACGCGTTGGAATACCAGTTGAGCTTCAGCCGAAGCGCATCCTGCAACACCGGGATTGACACCGGTGCAAAGCCGTTCGCCTCCCCCGTGCCACCTGGCCAACAGGCCATGCCGTCAATATCGCTCCGTTTCAGGCCAGCATTTTCGATGGCCTGTAATGTCGCATCTATGGTGAGGCCCAGCGCGGATTTGTCCGCCCCTCGGGAGATTTTGGACTGCCCGATCCCGGTGATCGCGGTCTGCTTTTCAGGGTATGCGGTCATGCCCCCGCCTCCGGCGCGAACAGAGGAATCCATAAATCCTCAGCCTGCTCGAATTGCACTGTAACTGGCAGGTCGAACGTCACATCGTCCGGGTCGCAACCGACGATGTTGGTCACCAGACGAACATCATCCTGCTCCGCGATCCGAACCAACGCGAGTACATAACGATCGGGCAGCCCTGGCATCCATTGTTTGTGATTGACAGTAAACGTCTCCACAAAGCCTTTGCCGGAGACCGCCGAATAGGACGTATCGCGACTTTCGCATTCCGGGCAGTAGCCGGTCGGCGGATGGATGTAGTAACTGCACCGGGTGCATTGCTGGATCAGCAACTGCCCCTTGGCCCCACCTTTCCAAAACGGCTCATTGTCGGACGTCAGTGCCGGAAGCGGACGCGGCAGGCTCATGTCAGATTTGCTCCGTTGAAGTTGCGCGCCCTTTAGGGAGGGCGAAGGCACAAAGCGTTGCCAGAATACTGAACAGGATCACCACACCCAGGGTCAATTGAAACGCACCTTCCGTCGGGTAGTGCGCCTTGCTGGCTGGGTCACGCACGACTTCGGTTGCGAGCAATGTTGTAACGATCATACCCCCGATACCTTGAAAGAGGCCGCGAACGACAGTGAGCATGCCCGATACTTCGCTTGTCCGATCCGGAGGCACGGCCTCTGCTGAGATCGTCGGGCCAACCGCAAACAAGATGGTCGTGCCGAAGGAAATGACACACAAGATGGCGATCACCACGCCGACGCTGCCATGGAAGAACAGCGCTAGGATCCAGCCAACCGCGGCAAGTGTCCCGCCTGTCAGCATGGCCGTCCGCCCGCCGCCCTGCCCTGTCAGCCAACCGCTCAGAGGCCCAGCAAGTGTCGACAGGAGGTTGGACGGCAATTTTGCAAGACCCGATACAAGCGACGTAACGCCAAGGCCGACACCGGTCCACACAGGCGCCTGCAGCAATATGGCGAAGATCAATGTGATCTGGAGCGAGCTCAACGCGACAAAGGCCGTCACAATATTAGCAACCAAGACGTTGCGGTTCTTGAACTGGCGGACATCAAGCAAAGGTTGTGGCGCCTTCAAGCTCCGCCATAGCCAGAAGGTAAGCAGGACCAAGCTACTTCCCAACGCGACAAGGCCCAACGGATCGAAAATGCCCTTCTTGGAAATCGAGCCGGCGTAGAACAACAACGCCATGATCCCTGGCGCGAACAAGACACCCGAAAACCAGTCGATGCCCTTGACCGCCAGACCCAATGGAGACCTGGGCACAAACACGACTGCAGCAACAATGGTTGAGGCGCAAAACGCCGCACTGGCAAAGAAGACGCCGTGCCAGCTATATGTGTCGGCGATCCAGCCGCCGAGGATGAGGCCGGCCGCCGTCCCCAGCGACGCGCCCGAAATCATCAGCCCGATACCCATCGGGACGTGCTGGGCGGGGATGTTCTCGCGTACCAGCCCTATGCAGAGCGCCAAGATGGCGCCTGTCATGCCTTGCATGATCCGACCAACGAGCAGCCAGCCAAAGTCTGTGGCAAAAGCGCTGATCAAGGACCCGACAAGTCCGATTGCAAGCGTTATGATCAGCACGCGACGCCGCCCGAAAATGTCACCCAGACGCCCGACGAGTGCCGCTGCCGCGGCGCCAACGATCAGATAGGATGTGACGAGCCACCCGACGAGCGCGGGATCGCCAAAGTCCTCAATCAGATACTTCATCGCAGCGATGATCATCGCTGCTTCGAATGACCCGGTAATCTCAGCGATGAAGAGCGCGAATATGATCCAACCATAAGGACGCAGGGCGGACCAATCGGTATCGGCCTTTGTGCTGATCCCGTTCATGCGCGCTGGAGCAGCATGGCACCTGCCAGTGGCCCACCACCCATGCCGACAACCGCCGTTTGCGCCTTCGACACCTGGCGTCTGCCGCCTTCGCCCCACAATTGGGTGCACGCCTCGTGCAAATGGCCAAAGCCGTGCAAGCGCCCCGCAGACATCTGTCCGCCGCCCGTATTGGTCGGTGTGCTTCCGGTCAAAGCGGTCTGGCCATCGGCAATAAAGGCCTCCCCTTCTCCCCGCTTGCAAAAGCCGAAGGCTTCCAGCCACATCGGAACGAAGACGCTGAAGCCGTCGTAAAGCGCTGCAACATCGACATCCTTTGGTTTTAAATCCGTGCGCGCCCACATGTCGGTACATGCATCTAACGCGGCCATCTGCGTCATGTCGGCGCGCTGGTCCCAACTATCTCTGCCTAGAGCCGCGCCCATGGCTGCTATGGTAATCGGCGGTTTGCGACAGTCCCGCGCCGCATCCGAAGCCGAGACGATGATCACACACGCGCCGTCAATCGGGATGTCACAATCGAACATACCGAGTGGGTCCGAGATCATCCGGGCGTTCAGATAGTCCTCCATGGTCATCGGCTTGCCGTTGAACAGCGCGCGCGCGTTGAGCTGTGCGTTGGCACGCTGGAGCACGCACTGAGCGCCCAGTTGCTCCCGTGTCGCGCCAAACTCATACATGCGCCGTTGTGCAAACTGGGCTGCCCAGTTTGTTGCCGACAAAGCGCCCATGGGGAGCAGCCACGAAAACCAGCCGCCGACGCGCGCGCCGGTTCCTGTCGCCACGCTGGCCCGACGCGTGGGCGATTGTGACGACGATTCCGTTAGCGCACGAAAGCACAAAACATGCCGCGCCTGCCCAGTGCTGACGGCCATCGCGGCAATCATGAGCGGGGACATTTGCGCCGGCCCTTCCGAACTCGACGAGTGCCACCGGGTCTTCAGCCCCAAAGCTTCGCGGACGTCTGTACATCCTAGCGGCGACATCCCCGGCGAATTGTCAGCCTTGCCAGGATACGTTGTCAGGCCATCAATATCATCCCGGGTCAGCCCGGCGTCGGACATCGCTTCAAGCGCCGCATCTGCCAACAGATCAATGCAAGGACGCTGGGTGTTGCGGCCCAATTGGGACATACCGATCCCCGTGATTGAAGCCTTCAACATCTACCCTCCGCCATTGCATTCTAATGTGTGGCATCTATTGTTAACGGACCATCAGTTTTTTGAAAGGGAAAAGTCAGTGGGTCTTCCCCTGCCCGAGTTGACACCAGAGAACGAAGCCTTCTGGACGGGAGGCAGCAATGGAGAGCTGCGGATCATGGTGTGCAGCCTTTGCGATCACCGCATACATCCGCCGCAACTGATGTGTCCGAAATGTTTGTCACGGAAAGTTACGCCCGTCGTTTCGTCGGGCAAAGGGACAATCCACACATATACGATCAACCGGCAAGCTTGGCTTCCCGATCTGAAGGTCCCCTATGCATTGGCCGTCGTCGACCTCGACGATCAACCGGGCGTCCGCATGACTGCGCGCTTGGACGCTGATGACCTCGCTGGGATCACCATTGGCGCCGCCGTCACGGTCGATTTCGAGGAAAGGGATGACGTATTTGTGCCCTTTTTCCGGTTGGCCTGATCAGACGTCCTTCGCGCCTTCAGGCACCCCTACACGCGCCGAACGGACTTCAATCAGATCAGCACTGACATCCGGCGGCAAAGTGACGATAGAGAGAAGCGCCTTCGCCATGGACTCTGGTGAAGCGGCTTCTCCCGCCATGTGCGCATGTCCAGTCTCCACGATCTTCTTGTAGAAGGCTTCTGCCGCCCCGGCAGGCCACCCCGCGCTGCCTGAGCCGCCTGCAACAGACCCCGAACGAAGAACCGATACCCGAATATTATCCGATCGGATTTCGTCGCGCAGCGCTTCCGAAAATGTCTCCACTGCCGCTTTGGTCGCGGCATATACCGACAGCATCGGGAAGGGATGGCGTACAGACTCGCTGGTGATGGAAACAATCTGTCCCTGCGTCTTGCGCAAATGCGGAATTGCCGCGCGCGAAAGCCACATCACGCCTTCGATATTCAGGCCAATATGCTGCCTGACTTGCGCATCCGTGGCGGTCTCGATCAAGAAGGGGTGAAAGATGCCGGCGTTATTGACGATAATGTCTAGTCGGCCAAATTTGGTGACAATGGCAGCCACAGCCGCATCTACGTCAGCGGATGATGAGACATCACACGGCACCGCCAAAACGGCATCGCCAAGGGCAAGCTGGACGTTGTCCAGTTCAGCTGATTGGCGGGCGAGACACCCGACTTTAGCGCCTTCATCGACAAGCGCCTGTACGAAATGCCGGCCCATGCCTTTGGACCCACCTGTCACAATTGCGACTTTCCCGTCCAGCAATCCCAAAGCGCCCTCCTCTTAACAAACTCGTTATGCTTCTCTACATGCGGTGCCCTGTGAACCGACGCAACCGATTATTGAAGGGGCGTCACTTATGTGACAGGTTGAAGTGGTCATAACGGGCCAGTCTGGTCGACACTTAGCGATGGATTGAATTTCGATGAGCGAAGCAATGGCCATGGAACACTCCGACTTGACCTTGGCTGACAAGGAAACCGCAGGTGTGAACCAGAATGGCCAGCGCCTGGGAACCAAAGGGCGGAGGACACGGCAGCGACTGATAGACGTCACTGTCGCCCTATTGGAAACCCATGGTCTTAGAGATCTGACCGTTGCAGAGGTGGCGCGAACGGCAGAAACGTCGCCCGCGACCTTTTATGTCTATTTTGAAGGCGTACCTGAAGTCGTGCTGGCCGCGCTTGAAACGGCAGAGCAGTCTAATCCGGAACTCATGAACCTGTTGAAACTTGACTGGTGTGGTTCAGATGGCCTTGCCATCGCACGCAAGTTTGTCCGCGCCTATTGCGATGCATGGACCGTGCATCGCACGGTTTTCCGCGTGCGGAATCTGGCAGCCGAAGAAGGTGACCAGCGTTTTCTTGAAGCCCGACACCGGGCCGCCCAACCTATTATGGCCGCGCTGATGGAACCGATCAAGAGGGCGCAGGATGCCGGCCGTGTCTCAAAGGACCTGCATACCCTGTCTGCGGCAGCGGCTATCCTAACATTGCTGGAACGCTTGGCTGCCGTAACTCCGCTCGCGCAGACAGATAGCGGGCTCACCTCTGCCTCATTGATTGATGCCTCCGCTCATATGATCGCGCACATCCTTGGCGCCGCTTGAGCGATGGGCAGCATCGAACAGGCACAGACCGTGAATGCCCCCAGAAACCTTCGTGCCGAGCAGGCCGAAAAGACGAAGTCCGACCTGATCGCGGCCGCGCGGCGCCTGTTTGCCGAGAAGGGGTATTTTGCAACCGGTACGCACGAAATCGTGGACTGCGCGCAAGTCACGCGCGGCGCGCTCTATCATCATTTTCCGCAAAAAGATGACTTGTTCAGAGCGGTCTTTCACGCGGTTCAGGATGATCTTCTTGATCACACGATGTTGGAGCAACCTGTGCCCGGTGATGGCCGGCTGTGGCATGGACTGAAAGAGAAATTGGCCCAGTTCTTTGTGGCTGCGCGCAAGCCGGAAGTGCAACGGATCCTGCTGCAGGATGGGCCGGCCGTTTTGGGGTGGTCCGAATGGCGCGCGCTTGAGGCGCACTATGGGCTGGCTGTCATCACACGTGCATTGGAAGACGGCATGATGGCGGGCCTGGTGCGCGAGCAGGCGGTCGAGCCTCTTTCCCTACTTATCCTTGCAATCATCAACGAAGCATCGCTGTACGTTGCCAATGCACCTGACGATGCACAGGCCGTTGCGGCAGCGACAGCCGCCATCAACACGCTATTGGGCAATTTGACTTAGCGCATCTCGCGGATGCCCCGTTACCATTGGTAGACTGGATCGACACCGACAGCACCTTCCAACAGGCACTCGGGCGTCAATGGAAATTGTGTGGCGGATTCCATAATGTGGCAGGGCGAATAAACCACGCGCCGATGCGCGATTTTCCAAGCGCCATCCCGCTTTTCAACCCGATCCAGGTAACGGACGCGCAGGAAAATCTGCTTGTCATATCCTTCACTGCCCTCTGACCCCATCCGGCATAGCGCCAAAGTGTAGGTCTCGCAATGCGCGACATCGCCATCGATTTCGACGATTTGGGTTCCGTTGTGGTGTGTCCAGTGCACGCCAGATTTCGAGCCGCCACGCATGAAGTCAACAAATCCGGCTGCCGGACCGTTGTACACGCCGTGATCATCAATCGCTCCCGGGTGAAAGAGGGAAGCAAGCAAATCGTGATCCTGACGGTCCAGAGCGCGGGGATAGCAATCCAGCAAGTATCGGATTTTCGATTCATCAATCACGCGTTGAATTTCAGGGTCGCGCTCGCTCATTCGTTCACTCCTTGTGGCCAGAAAAACGGGAAAGCGATTTCACACCGGATCAAGATCAAGCCAAAGCTCGGTCATGGCCCAGACGCCGGTCGCATTCCATTTTTGAGGCATGCCATCGGACACCCGAATATCCCTGAAGGCCGACAACCATTCTTCGAGTACAATCTTGATTTCGCGCTTCGCAAGATGCGCACCGAGACAATTGTGTACGCCCGTAGCGAGCGTGAGGTGAACATCATGGCCACAGCTGTGCGCGACAAAGCTCTCCTTGCCGTCGACAACCTGCTTGGCTTTGCTGGCATAGGGCAAGCCGGTCTTTTCCTCCATGGGAAGCGCATCCATTTCTGCGCGCACCATGACCGTAGGCCCCTCGCCATTACGCAGAACCGCGACGACACCCGTACCGCCGACCCCTTCGGTAACAGTGAAGCCAAGCTTTCGCATCCGGGCTGCGAGCAAGGTGGCTGTCCGCCTTTCCTGAAAACCGACTTCCGGGTGGGCGTGGATATCCTTGTAAAGAGCATCAAGCGCAGGATAGCCGCGATCCAGCACAGAGGAGATGCGCGTTGCGGCTGCCGTAGGTTCGGCGTGGACAGGAGATGTGCTGGCGACTGCAAGTGCTGGCAAAGTAATCAAAAATGCAGCGCGAGCGGCGCTGAGCTTCCTCTTTATCGGCATGAGCTTCTCTCCAAACGTTCGGCAATTGCGCCGCTTGCTATCGTGACGCGACATAGATTACCAAGTCATATATGACCAAGGCAACTCCCCTCGCTGCGCTCTTGCCAGATGGCTTGTTTGACGCCGTTCAAAACGCGTCTGGCGCCGAGATAACTGGCGTCCGTCCGCGCGGCGGAGGTGGAGCGTCGCGCGAGGGGGCGGAATTGGATTTACGCTGGAGCGATGCGCGCAGCCAGACGGCCTATATGAACTATGACGTTCACCGGGCAGGCGCAGGCGACGATGCGGCGTTTCTACGTGAGGCGGCGGTGATCAAGGCCCTGTCGACCCAGCACAAGGCGGCCGGGGTACGCGTGGCGCCTTTCATCGCGGCGATACCGGAGATGCGCGCACTGATCGGCGGCTTTGTTGACGGGGAAGCCAACTTCAACAAACTGGCCAACGTGGAAGACCGCATGGCCGTCGCAACGGATTTCATGGATCAGTTGGCCCGTCTGCATCAGGTTGATGTCGTGGCATCTCCTGTTGAAGGCATGGGTCCGGTAGACCCAATTCCCACACTCATCGTCCAGCGGCTTGATCTGCTGCGGTCACGCAACAGCGGCAAGGACTGGGACCCTCTGCTCCAGCTCAGCATCGACTGGCTGGCTGACAACGTCCCGAACAACCTTCCAGCGCCGGTGATTGTCCATGGCGATGCAGGGCCGGCCAATTTTCTGTACGCACATGGCAAAGTCACTATCCTGCTGGATTGGGAGCTCGTCCATTATGGCGATCCGATGGCAGATCTGGCGATGCTGTGCCTGCGAATGCTGTTCCAGCCCTTCGTGCCGCTGCCGCAGGCATTTGCGGCTTATGAGGCGGCTGGTGGCCACAAGGTCGATCTGGCGCGCGTCCGGTATTGGCGGCTGTTGTTCCAGACCGGCTTTGCGCGCGCCGCCCGCTTCAACGATCCTGACGCCCCGCCGCCGCCCAATCTGGGCATGAACATGGTCTATTCGACGATCCACCGTCGCGTGCTGTCTGAAGCGTTAGCTGAGGCCGCTGGCATTGCGCTGGACCCGGTCATACTGCCAGACGCCCCGCCCGGCGCGCACCAGCGCAGCTTTGAGATCGCGCTCGACGATATCCGGGACATGATCGTCCCCCGGCTGACAGATCAACAGGCGACTGTGAAAGCCAAGGGTCTCGCGCGGCTTGTGAAGTGGTGGCGCGATATTGCGCGGTTCGAGCCCGCCTTCCATGAGGCCGAACGGGCAGAGATTGGCGCGGCGCTGGGACAGGATTTTGCCGAGCATGCCGAGGCTTGGGCAGCCTATTGCGCGGCAGTCAAGGACGGAACCTTGGACCGCGAAACCGCCATCCGCCTTGCCAACAGCCACGTCACGCGCGAAGCAGCACTCATGGCAGATGCCATGGGCGGGCTTGCAAAGACGCGGTTTGCGTCGCTTTCCGACTAGCCGATTATCTTCGCCTCGCGGAACGCCGCGATCTCAGAATCCGAATAGCCAATCTCGCGCATGATCTCGTCACTGTGCTGGCCAATGGCTGGCGGGGCGTGGACGATGTTCATGGACAGATCGCCAAAATCCCAGAATTCGCCGGGCTGCTCGATCTCACCATACATCGGTTGGGACGTCACCGCGACCAGACCCAGCTCGCGATTAAGCGGGCTGTCGAAGAAGCGGTTCATGGCATCCTCGAACAGCACTGCGTCACATGCAACGCCTGCGGATTCCAGTGCAGCGAGCAGGTCAGCGGAAGTCCGGGCCTTGGCTGCCTCGACAAAGCTTGCCGGGTCTTCGCCCAGAAGCGATCGGACGGCCGCCCGTGCGGGCTCCGAATGGGCCGCGATGGCGATCCACTGGCCATCGGCGCATTCGTAAATGCGGTGCCAGGGGCTGTAGCCGGTCTGATCACTGTTCAGATGCCAGGTGTCTGTCAAACTGCCATCCGCACGCAACAGCCGTTCCCCCTGCGAAAAGGCGGAGACGCCAAGCAGCGAGGTGTGGAGGCCGTAGCCTTTGCCATGCGCGCGACGCGCGTAGAGCAGCGCCATCGTGCCGACGAAGCAGCTTTGGGCGGACAGCACGTCCATTGTGCCGGGACGGTTGAAGACGGGTGGATTCCCCTCTCCGGCATTCTCAAATTCCCAACCGGCAATTGCGTTGAAGATCGAGTCATAGCCCGGCCAATCGCCACGGTTGCCGCGCTGGCCATAGGCGCTGACATAGGAGAAGCCGATGTCCGGATTGTGCTTGCGGATCGCCTCTTCCGAGAGGCCAAGCTTGTTGGCGCCTTTGAAGCGCATATTGTGGTGCAGCACCTCTGCCCACTGGATCAGCCGGGCAAGGATCGGCTGGGCTTCGGGCTTGGTGAGGTCGAGCGCCAGTGACCGTTTTGAACGGGCCGCTGCCTGATAATAGCGGTGCATGAACCTGATGCGGTCTCCCGTCAGCGACTCCACCTTGATAACGTTGGCGCCCATATCGCCCATCAGCGATGGCCCCATCGGTCCGGCGAGGAACATGCCGAGATCGAGCACGCGGGTTCCGGCGAGCGGATGTGGCGCCTGACCATTCGAACCGGCGGGTGCACCCGCCGCCTTCCAGTCATCGGCCCCACCTTCACCCAGACGCGGAGCGGCGTGGCCCGTCTTCAGCGGAGCATCTGTATGGAACGGGATGTTGGGTTGGGTGGTCCTGCCCAGTTCTGGATCGTCAATCTCGATGACATATCCATTGGCGCGAACATCCTCATGCTTGAGGACTTCGCCCATGGGGAACGCGGGTTCCACTGCAATATCGATGGCGCGCAGATCGGCGAGCCAATCTACCAATGGTCGCTGGCGGAACGCAGCCTTCGTGCCCTCTTCGGTAGAGAGGTCTGCCCCTTCGGCCAACACATCCCACATCGTGGGAAGAGTCGCGTAATCGAGCTGGCGCGTGGGATCCATGATCTGGATCCAGTCCCCATCCTTGCACTGGTATAATTGCTGGTCCATCGCGCGCGGACCAAGCGGATACGTGACCGGATTGGGCATCGGCCCTTGGCTGTTGCGCGCCCACACCAGTGGAATTTGCGACAACATTCCCTGCGCGAGCGATGTGTGTGCAGCTCCGCCCCGGCCGGACGTCAGCCGCTCGACCAGGCGGGCCAAAATACCGCCTGCCGCAAGATGCGCCGCCCCCCAATTGCCTGTCTGATACCGCCAGACAATCGGGCCGGCACGATAGCCGTCATTTTCGTAGAGAAAGCCCCACCGTGCCGCGACGAGCAATTCGTCATTGGACCGTTCGACATCCGGATGGTTGTGCGGAGAGCCCGTGATGCCGCACACAACGAGCTTCGGAAATGCAGTGGCGAGCGCAGCATCGTCCAGACCGCGTCGCTTTGCCCTTGCCGGACTGAACGGATGGAGCAGCACGTCCGCGCCTGCCAGCCGTTCGCGGAGGGCTGCCTGACCTTCATCCGTATCCAGATCCAATTCGAGGCTGCGCTTGCCACGGTTCCAGTTTGCAAAGGGTGCTGTCCCGCGCGATGGGTCGCCGCCGGGGCGCTCCACCTTCAGCACATCGGCACCCAGTTCGCTGAGCATGAGCCCGGCAACCTGGACTGCCATCCCTTCACCAATTTCAACAATGCGCAAATCGCTCAACATGGGGGCTTACGCCTTCTTGAAGTTGGGCAGGACCCATCCATCCTGAATGGGCGTCCAGTCGACCGTCACTTTCATGCCGATGGTCACATCCTCTGCGTTGCAGCCGGACACATTGGCGTTCAGCCGTGCACCGGGCGCGCCATCCAGATCGACCACGATGGGGACATAGATATAATCCTCGCCGTTCTTCGGATTCTTGTTGCACACGACATAGCTGAACACTGTCGCCGTGCCGGGCAGCGCAGGCCAATCTTTCTTGCGGCTGCCACATTCCGGGCAGACCGGCGTCGGCGGCATGCGGAACTTGCCGCAATCGCCGCACTGGCAGGCTGTCAGCTTGTGCTCTTTGGCGGCTTCCCAAAAGGGCTCGGTATCGGGATTGGTCGTGATTTTGATCTGGTCGCCCGGAAGGGCGCGTGCGGGTCCGTAGCTCATGTCAGGCTCTCCGGAGAATAAGGCTGGAAACGGGAAGCGAAGCAGGGCCGCCGGACACAAGAGCGAACTCGGCGTCCTTCACCTGATTGATGGCGGTGCCGCGCACCTGCTCCACGCCTTCCACAATGTGCGTCATGCCGATGATGTAGGCTTCGTTGAGGTTGCCGCCATGGGTGTTGACGGGAACGCCGCCATTCACTTTGCCACCGGTCGCAGCGTCATAGCGGATCTTGCCGGAAAGGACGTAATCGCTGCCCTCCCCCTTTTCACAAAATCCGTAATCTTCTAGCTGCATAAGGACCATGGGTGAAAAGTGATCATAGATCAGCGCAACGTCCATATCTTGCGCCTTCAGCCCAGACTGCGCCCAGACGCGGTCGGCCGTAAACTTGTGCCCGGATGACGCGAAGTGTGGATCGGGCATGCCCATCCATGCAAAGGCGCGGCCCCATTCACGCTGGCCACCATGCGCGCAGGCATGGACGACGGCCGGCTTGTGGCGACAGTCTTTGGCGCGGTCCATGGTGGTGGTTATAACGGCCACAGCTCCGTCGGTTTCAAGGCAGAAATCCAGACGACGCAGCGGATCAGCCAACATGGGCGAACCCCAATATTCTTCATCGCTAAGCGGATTGCGGCGCACCGCCTTCGGGCGGTTGTGCGTGTTGGCGCGTGTGGCCTGCACGATCTCTTTCAGTGCCTCGGGCTTGGTCCCATACAGGTGCATATGCCGACGCGTGAGCATCGACATGAGATGGCCTGGCCCCACGAGACCGGACGGCTGCAAGAAACTGTTTTCCGGATTGGGGGCTGACGCCCCGAACACGACGCCCAAGCGGTGCTGCGGCAATTGCTGCAGCGCCATCAACGTCACGGTGTAGGTGCAGTCCTCGTTCATCAGGCCTGCGGTCGCAAGGCCGATCGCGCCGGGGCAACCACCGCCGCCGGATGTCAGCGTTGCCGAATAGCTGATATGCGGCATGCCCAGCGTTTCCATGAGGCTAGCCGTATCGAACTTGTCGAGATAGCCCGCACCAGCGGTCGAGTAATAGGCAAAGCCATCAATCTGCTTGTGGCTGATCCCGGCATCGGCGCAGGCATTCATGATTGCCTCGGCTGCCATGTCGTTGATCGTGCGGGGCCAGCTCTTCCCGCGCACATAATAGTCCGTCGCGCCGATCCCGACGATGGCAGTCTTGTCCTGATGGGACCAAGCCATTTCTCTCTCCGATTCTACTTATCTAACTAGGTGTGTAATGTTCTTTTGATCGACCTGTCCAGCCGTCATGCGAAATGAAGGCGGCGGTACTTGCCCTTGAAATAGAGGAGCGGATCACGGCGCGGCTCAAATGTCGCACGTGTCACTTCTCCGACAAGGATGAAGTGGTCGCCGCCGTCGTTCACCGAAAATCGCTTGCATTCAAAACTGGCGAGCGATCCGCTCAGCACGGGAACGCCACCCTCGCCGGGCTCCCAGGGCGTGGCGGCAAAGCGGTCTTCGCCCTTGCCGGCAAAACGGTTGGAGGTGGGCTGCTGCCCGATCTGGAGAACGTTGACGCCAAAGCAATCGGCGTACCGCAAAACATCTGCGCTGCCGGCTGAATTTGCGATGCAGACCAGAAGCAGCGGCGGATCAAGCGAGACGGAAGTAAAGCTGTTGGCCGTCAATCCGATGGGCGACCCATCAGGCGCGACGGCTGTAACGATCGTGACACCCGTCGCAAAGCAGCCAAGCGCGTCACGAAAGGTGCGGGCATCCGAGCCGGACTGATATTGGGCAGGCGCGAGGGGTTGACGACGCTCCAGAAACTCGAGCAGCAGGCCATTGAACACCTCCATCCGCTCGGGCGTGACCAACAGATCGGCATCATCGACTTCGGCAAATTCAGCATTGGGCATGTCCGCGACAAAGGCAGCGGCCTGTTTGTTCGTAACAAGTGCGCTCAAGGCGCCGCGTACATAAAGGACCGGGATCGATATTTGAGAGGCCGCCCCACTCAGCTTTTGTGGCATATCTGCGACGTCAAACTTGTCGAGCAGGCGCACATCCCAGGGAGGTGTTTGTTCAGCCCCGACGCGCAGACGAAGCCGATCACTGATGGACCGCGTCGTCGCTTCATCCACCTGTGTCGGCAAGTCGGCCATGACCAGACCTGAAGCCAAGACGGCAGCATCACCGCCCAAAGCGACGGTTGCGATCCAACCGCCCATCGTTGAAGCGACGACCACCGGTCGGCAACCCAGCTGGGCTAGAACAGCGCGCACATCTTCAACAAATGCTTCAAAATCATAGCGCCCGTCAGCCGGCCACTCGCTGCCGCCATGCCCGCGCAAGTCCAGATTGATGACACGCCGCCCGGCAGCAACAAGCGCGTGCGCGGCGGCATCCCACACCTGACGGGTCTGGCCGCCGCCGTGGATCAGGAGGACCGCGGGCGCATCAGGTGACCCAAGGTCATCCGCTTCCAGCCGCGCGCCTCCAAAGCCCTTGAAGCTGACGACACTCATTCTCCATTTCCCTTTCGAAACCATTGCGCGATCATGTTGGACCGCCGACGCATCATCAGACGCGCGACATCGCCATCGCCATTCAACACGGCCTGGCACAGGCTGTGCTGCAACTGCCGCGCGGCGCTGCGCTCTTCTGGGGTACCGAAAAATCGACCGGACCGCTCTTCCATCCCGAAGGTATATCCAATTTCCATCACGAGCTGGACCGCAGCATTTCCGCTCATCCGCGCCAACAGCCGGGCAAGTTCACCCTCTGCGCTGATCATGCTGCCGGCAGTATCGTTTGAATCAATGTCAGCCACAAAATCTTCCAGTGCCGCCCGCAACACCGGATCGGCGCAAGCCGCAGCCAGTGCCCCCGCTTCTTCGGCGACGGGACCGCTCACGACGAAGACGTCCGACATGGTTGCCCCGTTGAGGCGGAGAAAACGCGCCAAGGCCTTGATTGAGTCAGCAGCATCCGGGCGCTCTGCATAGAAGCCGCCTTTGATGCCCCTGCGGACGGAAATCATCCGTTCGCTCTCGGCAATCTTGGCCGCTTGACGCAATGTCGGCCGACTGACGCCGAGCCGTCCCAGAAGATCATCTTCCGCGCCGAGATAATCACCCTTTTGGACTTCGAGGCTCAGGTCCGAAAGCGCCCGCACGGTCTTCGCGACCAGCGTTTCTCCGTTGACGACGTGCTGCATAGACTCTCCCTAAGAGGTACCTTTTTATATACAATGTTGGTCGATGTCGAGAATGTTGTTGCCTCAACCTGTATAACCAGGTATTTTTTTGGAAAATAATGTCCGAGGAGATTCGCCGTGAAACCATTCGTTTTCAGCGCTGACAGCCACATCATGGAGCCGCCGACCATTTTCATGGATGGCTTGCCCGCATCGCTCAAGAAGCATGCGATCGGCTCTCGCAAGGAAGGTGAATTCCTGATCACCGGAACCGAAGAAAAGGTGATCTATCGCCTCCGTGTCGGGCAGCACCGGGAAAAGGCGCTTGGCGATAATGAACGCAAAGGCATTCGCGAAATTCCCGGTCGTCTGGAAGATATGGAGCTGGAAGGCATTGACGCGGAAATCTGTTTCCCGTCGCTTGGCCTGTGGCTCTATGCGCTGGAAAATGCCGAAGCTGAAGCGGCTTCCGCCCGTCTATACAATGACTGGAATGACAGCTTCCTTGGCGGCCATCCGAACCGCTTCGTCCGGTGCGGCATGCTGCCGGTGCTCGATTTTTCGAACACGCTGGCAGAGCTCGACTATCTGGCATCAAAGGGCTTTACGGCGGCGATGCTGCCGGCCGTCACGCCCCCGTGCCTGCCGCTCTACAATGATGAAAAGTGGGATCCGGTCTTTGCCAAGGGCGGAGAACTCGGGATCGTCTTCGTCATGCATACCGGCACCGGTCTCGAAACCGTGGTGCAGGAACGTGGCCCGGGTGGCGGGATCATCAATTACACATTGCAAATGAACGACGCCGTTCGGTCCACCATGTATCTGGTGTCCGGCGGGGTGCTGGACCGCAATCCGAAGGCGAAGGTCGCCTTCATTGAATCGGGCGCAAGCTGGCTTGTGGCGCTTGCCGAACGCATGGACGAAGTCTGCGTTGCGCACGCCAATTTCGTGCGCCCCAAGCTGAGCCGCATGCCCAGCCAGATCATCGACGATCAGGTTTGGGCCAGCTTCCAGCATGACCGTTCGTGCATCCTCGCGGCAGCGGCCGGCCTTCCCGGCGGCAAGAACGTCATGTGGGGATCGGACTACCCGCATGCGGAAGGCACCTTCCCGATCAGCCGCAAGCTCGTCGACGAGCTCTTCGATGGTCTGAATGTCAGCGAAGCTGCGCGCAATGACATCCTGGGGCTGAATGCGGCGAAGCTGTTCAGGATTGAACCGGTAGTATCGACCAGCGCGGCCGTCGCGGCCTAGCAAGCGCACCGTCGATCATGGTGTCCATCGCGCGTTCGTCTGATCAGGAAGCCATGATCGACGCCGTTACGGGCGCCCTTTCATCGCGGGGCGCTCGCCCGGCTGTTGCTGTACTGGACGAGATGGGTATCGGCAGCTTGCTGGCTCAGGGCGGCAATCTGCTGGATGCCGCTCTGGTTGCAGAGGCAGCCGGACGGGACGGCGTGATTGCCTTTCCGGATCAACCTATATTGGTTGCAGCGGCATGTGTGGGCATGGCCCAATCCGCAATTGATACAGCTGCCAGCTACGCTTGCGAACGCGTCGTCTTTGGTCGTCCGATCGGCGAATATCAGGGTGTCGCCCACAAGCTTGCCGATGCCGTCACAGAGATTGACGGCACGCGGTTGCTGATCTGGCGGGCCATTGCCGCACGGGCGGAAGGTCTCGCGGAGGCGGGGCGTCTGGATGTTCAAGCGTTCTGGTGGACAGCGAAAGCCTGTCTGCCCGCGATCAAGGCATCGATGCGGGTCTTGGGCGGCTACGGTGTCAGCGAGGACTCACCCCTCCCCAGTCTCTATCGAGCGGCGCTTGCCGCGCTTTACGCCAATGGTGATCCGGACCTGCTTCTGGCCTCTGCGGCTTCGGACCTCCCGCCCATTGATGCCGTATCCATGAGCTTCTCTGACGATACCGAAGCCAGCACATGGGAAGCGCGCACGCGGGCATTCCTCGCCGAGCATTTCACGCAAGAGCATAAGCGCGCCTTTGCCTCCTCGCTCGACAACCACTGTTCCGACCTGCACCAAAAGCTGGCCGCAGCAGGCCTTCTTTTTCCGGACTGGCCGCAGGAATGGGGCGGATCAGGCGCCAGCGCCGTTGCGCGGTCGGGCATCACTTCGGCCAGGATCAAGCCCCACCCGTAGCCGATCGCGCTGTGCCCTGAGGGATAGGAGCCATCGGTTGCCAGCTTCGCGCTCTGCTGCGGCGTGCAATTTGCAGCACCGTTGACGACAAAGGGGCGCGTCCGCTGATACTTCGTCTTGGCCGCATAGGTTGCCAGCCCGAGGTCCGGAATCACCTTTCGCATCAGCGCATTCAGCCTTGGCGTTGTCTTTGGCCCGATGGACCGGCCCGCAGCACAGGACATCGCGGCCGTCGCCCGGTCTGAAAACAGGTCGGCATCCCGCCCGGCGAGCGTCCACCGCGCACTGCCTTGGAGCGCGACCGCAGCGGCAGCAGCCGCAATGTCCCGCGCCTCCGCAGGGCTCCCACGCTCAGGCGGGGGCGGCAACAGCAGCAGACTATCCGGAAGATCGGAAGGCGCAAGATACCCTTGTCCCAGCATCGCGGCGGCCTGTTTCGGCGGAGACTGTGCGGCAAGTACCACGCTGCCGGTCGCACCCAGCATCAGCAAACCGGCCAAGAGACGTCCATAGTTTCGCACATGCATCTCCTTTTGCCCTTACCGCCCGCTCCAGACCGGCTGCCGCTTTTCGGCGAAGGCCCTCGGCCCCTCTTTAGCGTCGTCACTTGTGACCCAGGCCTTGAACGCCGGATAATTTGGCTGGTTCTTCATCGCTGCTTCCACGCCGGACTCATTGAGGCCCAGCCGAACACATTCCTTGGATGCACGGATCGACATGGGGGACGCCCGCAGGATCGCATCGCACCAGCGTCGCGTTGCGGTCGTCAAATCCTGCGGCGCGACGACTTCATTGACGAAACCCAAACGATGTCCCTCCTCCGCCGGAACCCGCGCGGACGTCAGGATAATGCCCATCGCCTGTTTCAGGCCGATTTGCCGCGCGAGCCGATGCAGACCGCCTCCAAGCGCTACCGCGCCAACGAGCGGCTCTGGAAGGCCAAAGCTGGCCGTGTCGCTGGCGATGATGATGTCACAGGCGAGCGCCACTTCAAATCCACCGCCGAGCGCGAGGCCGTTTACCGCCGCGATGATCGGCTTGGGACAATCAAAGCGCTCTATAAGCCCGGCATAGCCGCTTTTCGGGTAATCACGATGACCATCCACGACGGCGGCCTTCAAATCGCTGCCGGCGCAAAAGGCCTTCTCCCCTGCCCCGGTAACGACGCAGATCTGTTGCGCATCATCGGCGGCAAAGGCATCAAACGCCACCTGCAATTCGTGATGCATGGCGTTGTTGATCGCGTTCATCACTTGCGGGCGGTTGAGTGTGACTGTTGTGATCGGTCCGTCATGTTCAACCGAAATAAATTGCATTCAGGGCTCCAGCGGCTTTGCGGTACGTCCGGCCATGATCGCCGCGACACCTCCGACAATCAAGCAGCCGGACAGTATCGTCAGCGCAGGCCGCAACGACATATCGCCATAGCTTGGGGCAAAGACCTGGCTCAGCACACCCGTCAGTGTCCCGCCGATGCCGGTACCCGCCAGACCGATGAGCATGTTGATTGTTGCGGACATCACAGCGCGCATCGCCACCGGGACCTGCGCAAAGCTGAGCGCGATGATGGGACCTAGATGGAGCGTCATCATGAACTTCACGCCGACGAATGCCGCCAACGCCACATAGGGATTGGGTGACCACACAAAGAGCAATGCCAGCGGAAATGCTACGAGAAGGCCCATTCCGGCAAACCAGCCATTGAAGCGTGGATTGTCCTTCCCCCATTTGTCCGCAACCCAGCCAGCCACCAGATTGCCGATCACAAGGCCCACGGCCATCGCCGTACCGAGCCAGAAGCCAGTCTCCGCCTTGGAAAGCCCGTGAACGCGTTGAAAGAACGAGGCGCCCCAGATGATCAGCGAAAATCCGGTCACCGGCACCATCACCAACAGCAGCCCGACCCAGCGCAGCGAAACATTCGCCGCCATTGTGCGAATGACTTGTGCGATGCCGATTTGCTGTGGCGGCACCACAACCTCACCCTTCCCGCGGCGCGGTTCCGCCGACAACAGCCACACCGCAATTCCAAGAAGGACACCGGGCAAGCCCACGATCAAAAAGACGTCGCGCCAACCAAAATATTGGGACAGCCAGCCCGCAAGCCAAAGGCCCCCGGATATGCCAATCGCACTAGCTGCCAGTGTTGATGAAATGACGAGTGTCCGGCGTTCGGCCGGAAATATCTCTGTCAAAAGCGAAAGCGATGCAGGCCCCGCACCCGCCTCTCCTGCTGCAAGGCCGATCCGCGCGAGCACCATCTGCCCGAAGCTGTGGGCAATGCCGCAAAGTGCGGTCGAGGCGCTCCAAACCATGACGCAAATGGCAATAACGAAGCGCCTGTCACCCCGGTCGGCATACCGCGCGATGGGGAAGGCCGCGAGCGTGTAGAACAAGGCAAAGGACAGGCCGGTCAGCAACCCGAGCTGGCCATCCCCCAAACCGAGCTCTTCCTTGATATCATCTTGAAAGAGCGTGAAGATCTGCCGGTCTATGTAAGACAGGACCCCCACCAAAAAGAGCAAACCGAACGTGATGTTCCGGCGCGCGACACTGATTGGCGGCGGCATGGCATTTCTCTCCTCTGTCCGCCAACGGGCCCTGTTGGCCTCTATGCGGTGGTCTTCCTTGTGACATCTCCGAAAACGAAAAAGGGGAAGGACGGTTGCCCGGCCTTCCCCTTTGCTCCCCCTTGTCAGGATCTATACGTCAGAACTTGAACGAGCCTGTGACACCAAAGGTCCGCGGTTCGTTGCGGATGCCCGTGATATATCCTAGCGGCGCGACAAGTAGGTTCTGCACAAAATCACGCTTGTTGGTGAGATTGCGGCCGAACACGGCAAGTCCGAAATTCCCGAATTCAACCGATGCTCGTGCGCCAAGAAGCCCGAGAGCCTTAGCTGTCGTCGCGTCGACAATCGCAGCATTCTGCGGGTTGGCAGCATAAAAATAATCCGCCGTTGGCGCATCGCCCCGCCAAGCATAGTCAACATGCAGGTCAACTTTGCTATCGGCTCCCAGTGACGTTGAATAATCAGCCGCCAAAGAGAATTGCTTCTTTGCCACACCTGTAAACCGTTCGAACGAGCGATCGCCAGAAAGGTCGGAGAAGGTGACATATTTGGGGTCAGTCAACGCGCCTGTCGCTGTGACTGTGAAGCCAGGGAACAGCACCGCAGCCAGTTCAGCCTCAAGGCCCTTGATACGTGCCTTACCAGCGTTGCTCAAAATGGTAGCAGTGCCGGAAACCGTCGAAGGCGGAATTGGCGCAACTGCAATCAAGGTCGAACGCTGAATGTTCTTGATGTCACTGGTATAGGCGGCGACGTTCAGACGAACCTTGCGATCGAAGAATTCGCTCTTGAAACCAACTTCATAGGAGTAGGCCGTCTCTGGATCAAATGGCAGAAAGGCAGCAGTGCTCGGGGCACGCAAATTTTGTCCGCCCGAGCGGAAACCTTTCGCTGTCTTAGCATAGACGAGGAAATCTTCGCCAACCTTGTAATCAAGCCCCGCCGTGTAAGAGACGCCGCTGAAATCGTCGTTCCGCGAAATGGCGCATCCTGCGGGCCGTGTGACATTGACGCCCAGGGCGCCAAGATTTCCACCCTGAATAGAGCAAATGGTCACGCCCGTCGCGCGCACATAGTTATTGTTGAACGAAGTAATCCCCTTGTCATCAACCGAATAACGCAATCCGCCGGTGAAGGTCAGCGCATCCGTGATGTGCCAAGAACCCTGACCATAAACGCCCTTGCTGTCATTGTTGATCTCCGCCCCGAATTGTGAGGTGGTACCATTGAGTGCCGGGACCGTGATCGAGATGGACTGATCATAACCGGTTTCATGGAATACGAAGACACCCGCCGCGAAATCAAGCGCACCGCCGAAGGCCTTGCCCGTCGTCTGCAATTCAGCAGATTGCTGCTTTACCTTTTGCTGACCCTCGGTGAAGTGAATCGCATATTGCGATCCTTCAAGGTCGAGACCCGCGTTTGTCCGGATTTGGCGAGCACCCGTGATGAGCTTGGCTTCACCCCATGGCACTTCCAATGCAGCCGTCAAACCGTAGGTGTAGGTGCGCGCCGTTGCATATGGACGTTCGTTGTTCAGGACCACGCTTGGGTCGGCGGCCACTGCGGCAATATCCGCGTTGAGACGCGTGTAGCCGACACCAAAGATCGCGGGAAAGTTTGCGGGAAGCAATGGAAGCCCAGCGTTGGTCGCGCCAACGAAAAGCGCAGACGTATTCGCGACGCTGTAAGTGGTGTTAGACGCAGTGTAGGCATTCGTCGCCAAACGAAGCGAGCGCGCCGGCGTGACTTCATCAGAATCGAAATACTCGCCGGAAAACAGGAGACTGAAGGTGTCGGTCACTTGTGCGAGGAGCTTTCCACGGAAGTTCCAGCGATCACGATTGTCATACTTTTCGCCATTGTGCGATCCCGGGAACGGACCGCGCGCAACAACAGTATTGCCGACAAGAACCGTAGTGGCCGACGCCGGAGCAACGTTCGTTGTGTATCCGTCGCGCTTCAACCGCGTACCGGCGAGGCGCAGAGCAATTTTGCCTGGGATGATCGGCGCGTTCAGCACGCCCGTCGTTTCAAATTCATTGAAGCGACCATAGGTCACAGCGAGTTTGCCGCTGAAATCGTCGAGATTGGGGTCATTGCTGTTAATAAGCAAAGCGCCGCCAGTGGTGTTGCGCCCAAACAACGTCCCTTGCGGGCCTTTCAACACCTGCACTGACTGGATGTCGAGGAGATTGGAATTCAGGCCATAGGCACGCGCCCAGTATACACCGTCCACATATGTACCGACCGAAGGGTCAAGTGTGACGAGAATGTCGGTTTGAACCTGCCCGCGCAAAGCGATGTTCAAAGCAGTCGGCGTCGACTGCCCCTGCACCATCCTCAAGCCCGGCGTAAAGTTGGCAATATTTTCAACCTTCTGGATATTCTGCTTGGCCAGATCATCTCCGGTGAATGCAGTCACCGCGACCGGCACGTCTTGAAGATTTTCCGCTACTTTGCGCGCTGTAACGATAATTTCATCCAGGCCGCCCGATGCGCCGTCCGCCGTTTCCTGAGCGAAAGCCGGCGTGGCAATAACCCCCACCCCCAACGCCGCAGCGGATGCCGTCGACAACATCTTGGCAAACAGGATCTTTGAAGGGCTCTTCATAGCCATCACATCACTCTCCCTAAATTCCCCATTTCGAGGCTTGATATCTGACTTGTATAACTAGGTAGAATATGCTGCGCAACCGCTTTCTAGTGCCTAAAACTGATGAATCGTCAGCGTTGCATTTTAGCATCAGTCTGCAATGCGAGCCGCGAGAATCGGCACTTCCGCCATACTGCGCAGTACGTCGTTCAAGTGCGTGCAGCCCAACGGGCCGGGCAGCGTGCCCAGCACGGATTGCCGGAAGGTTGAAAGACGTTGCCCGATCATCCGCTCTGCATTTGGCGATGCGTTCGGGCATTCCCGATAGGGCAAGATTCGCGGATCAACCTCAATGTGCGCCAGCGTGAGATCATCTCCGCGCGCAATGGCGTGAACCAGATATTCGTGGACCGCCGTCCGTCCGCCTCTGGGATTGATGCCGCTGTCCTGAAAGCCCACTTCGATCATGACGTCCTGCCCCTCGCGCCAGACATCAATGCGGCGCGCGCGGCGCATGCTGACGGGATCATGATCGTAAAGCGCATGCCAGCCTTCCGGATCAGCGGGGTTGACCAATGACGGGACATCGGAAGAATTCTGGATCTGATTGCTCGATCCGTCCGGAAGAAGCGCAGTCGAACCGGTTTCAAAGCCTGCACAGATATCGGTCATGTTGCCAGCTTTGCCCGCAGTGGAGCTTGCGCCGTTAGCGCGGGCCTGCGCTTGCCAATTGTCGCGCCATTGCGACCAAATCCAACCGGCGACCAGGCTGGCCCCTGAAAAATCATCGAGGATCAGGTAAAGCGGAGAGCCATTGACGCGCTCTTCCGGCATCACTTCGGCGAGCAGCGCGCGCAAATGGCCCCCGCCGCGCGCGCCGACCAGCACGTCAATTGAGGGCCGGTGCGGCTGGACGTCAATTTCAAGCACTTCCCGGCGCGGTGTCGCAAGGATGCGGAAGCTGTCCTCCGCCAGCACTTTGGGTGCGCTACCCGGCTCGCGCGTCAGCACATCGCGACCACGACCGATCATCAACATCGGCTGCCCGAACCCGTCAGGCCAGCCCGTGTCGATGGTCGATGTCCGCCGCACGGAATTGGCCCGCCGGACGGGCGCGGGCCCGGCGGGGTTGCGAACGATGCGTTCGTGGCCGGTCAACGTGCCATCCTCACCGCGGGGGCATACGGATGGCGCCGTCCAGACGGATCGCCTGACCGTTGAAATAGGTGTTGCGGTTGAGTTCCAAAACGAGGCTCCCGAATTCTTCCGGCTTACCCAAACGCTTGGGGAACGGAACGGATGCAGCCAGCCCTTCAAAAATCTGCGGGGCCCTGTCCTTCACGGCGAGCATAGGCGGCGTTGCAAAGATGCCGGGCATGATGGAATTGCAGCGCACGCCGATGTCCATCAGGTCGCGCGCAATGGGGAGGACGAGGCCGTTTACGCCTGCCTTGCAGCTGCCATAGGCGACCTGACCGATCTGGGCATCCTGCGCGGCGGCCGACGCCGTCAGTGTGATGCAGCCACGCTCTCCGTCTTCCAGCGGCTCGAGACTCGCCATACCCAGTGCCGACATCGACGCAATGCGATAGGAGGCCACCAAAATGCCGAGAGCGGAGAATTCATAATCTTCGGTCGAAAGGCGCTTGAAGCCTCCGCTTTCACGGTCTTTCGAGACGGTCTTACCGCCCTTGGACACCTGCGCGCAGTGGACGAGGATGCGTTCCTGGCCGTTGGCCGCACGGGCGGCTGCAAAGCCCGCTTCGGCGCCGGCTTCGTCCATGATGTTGACTTTGTGGAATGTACCGCCGATTTCCTTGGCGACGGCCTGACCACCTTCTTCATTCATATCGAAAATGGCAACCTTGACGCCAACCGATGCAAGTGCCTGCGCCGATGCGCGGCCAAGGCCCGAGGCGCCACCCGTTACGACGGCGGAGACCGAACTGTCGAGTTTCATGTGTTTGTGTCCCTTTGCTGTTTGAGTTTGTCTTGCAGAATGACGTTGCGGCCGCTGGATGCCGCGACGGTCGAGCCGCCGTCCATCTTGATGCTGGTGCCTGTAATATAGCCGGATCGGGCAGACGCCAGAAACAGGCAGGCGTGTGCGATGTCTTCCGGGGTCCCTGCCCTGCCGACTGGCACGGTTGCGCCGTACGCTTCCAGACCGTCCTCGCCCAAAACCGCTTTGGCGCGCGCACTGGCGACCAGACCGGGGTTGATCGCATTGACGGTAATCCCATCGGACACAACATCGCCCGCCGCGCCGCGGACAAAGGCATCAAGCGCTGCTTTGGCCATGCCGTAGGCGGTCATTTTGGGGACGACAGTGTGCGTCCCGTTGACCGAACCAATGGCGATGAAGCGACCGCCATCAGGCGACTGGGCCAGATAGGGACGCGCGGCATCCAGCAACCACCAGGCCGCTTTGGCGATGCTCGCAAAACCGTCTTCCAACCCTTCATCCGACACATGGCCAACGCCGCCATGGGGAATGTCCGCCGCCGCGTGCACGATGACGTCGACGCCACCAAACCGCTTCGCTGTCGCCTCGATCAGCGCGCGACATTGGGCGTGATCCTTGACGTCGATCCCGAAAATCTCTGCGACACCACCAGCGGCCTCAATATCTGCCTTGGTTTCCTCAGCATAAGACAAGGTGCGCGCCGCCAGCATGACATTAGCGCCTGCCGCGCCAAAACCAAGCGCAATGCCCCGCCCGACGCCGCGTCCACCGCCTGTGACGATCACCGTCTTGCCCACGAATGACTCGGTCATGCCACTGCCCCAAAAAGGGCCTTCAGCTCGGGTGCCGAGGGCTTCATGGAAGGCGTGCGCGGAAAATCTTCCACGAAGCGCAGGTGGACCGGCACCTGATAGGCGATCAGTTTTTCCTTCAGGAATGCCTTCAGCGCATCCGGTTCCGGCGCGGACTCGCCCGCTTTCAGAATGATGGCCGCAGCCGGCACTTCGCCGAGCCGCTCATCCGGCACGCCGACGACGGCAGATTCGCGGACCGCCGGATGCTGGTTGATCGCCTTCACAACATCATCAGGATGCACCTTGAAGCCACCTCGGATGATGGCATTGTCGGCGCGTCCCCGGATCCAAAGAAAGCGATCTTCATCCAGCACCGCACGGTCCGTCGTGCGCAACCACTGCAGGTCATTGTCGAGCTGCTTGCCCTTCAGCTCCAGCAAACCTTCCGCGCCGAATGGCAATTCCTGTCCCGTTTCGGCATCGACGACACGCGCTTCGATGTCGCCATGCACACGACCAACGGCGCCCCGCTTTTCAGCCCAATGCTTGCGAAAATCGTCGATATTCCAACCGGCGACAGCGCCCGCCATTTCCGTCGCGCCGTAATTGCCGCAGATCGGGATGCCATATTTTTCGTAAAAGGCATCGACGAGATCGGGCGGCAGAGGCGCAGTGCCGCTGATCATCGCACGCAGCGACGACAGGGCTTCCTTGTCGACATCCGCTTCCAACAGCATGCGCACGGCCGACGGCACGGCAGGCGCCACCGCCGGGCGGTTACGGCGCACCGCCTCTACCCAGGCGTCCACCGAGAACTTTTCGATCAGCGCAATTTTGCGCCCCGCGGCCAGTGCGCCAATGCATCCATAGATACCCCCGATATGGGTGAGCGGATTGACGACCATGGTGCAGCCTGAATTGAGCTTGGGCGGATCATCAAAGCTGCGGTTCCGCTCATAGCGGGTGAAACCACGGAAGCTCGAATCGAAGGCCTCGCGCGACAAGGGCACCCGCTTTGGTGTGCCAGTTGTCCCGCTGGTCAACATTTCGATAGCGACACTGGGCGACAGCTTGATATCAGTTTTAACATCAGCGCGCACCAGATTGACGCTTTCCAGACGCGGCCCGATTTCGATGACGGCAGACCCGGCCCGGTCAAGCGCCTCGGTCAGCCCCGGACGGGCAAGATCGGTCGCATCCGCGATGATGACCGGCAAGTTGAGCCCCTCGACATCTGCAAAGAGCTTTTCATCGGGCAAAATGGGGTTGAGCGATACGAGGCAGCGGTCCGTCGACAAAACAGCGATGATCGCGGCAATATGCCCCGGACGATTTCTCAGCATCACCCCAACGCGGAAATCCTCCGGCAGATTGAGTGTGCCCAACGCCTCTTCGATACCACGGACGATTGCGGCGAGTTGCCCCCAGCTATAGTCTGTCGCTTCGAAATCAATTTCGGTGCGGTCCGGGTCGAGCGCCATGATGGCGCGCAGCTTTTCAGTCATCAAGGCCATAGTCCGCATCCTTGCCAACATAGTTGACCTAGTGCAATACGTTGGCACATTCGGAGAGGGACGTTTATGCGGGTATTGGTGACCGGCGCTGCGGGCAAAGTAGGGCGTGCGGCCGTCCGGGCGCTGAAATCCGCGGGCCACAAGGTGGTCGAAACCGACGTTGTCATCCCCGCAGACAAACCGCACATGGTGCGCCTCAATGCTTCCGACTTCGGAGAAGTCATGGGCGCCCTATCCGGCATTGATGCCGTGTCGCGCCGTGTTGACGCGGTGCTGCACCTAGCCGGCATCCCGCGTCCCGGCCCGGCGCCCGACCACACGATTTTCGAAAACAATACCCAATCAACCTACGCCGTTTTTTCCGCAGCCATGCGGCTCGGGATCCGTAAGATCGTCTGGGCATCCAGCGAGACGCTGCTCGGTCTCCCCTTCGATGTTCCGCCAGCCTATGCCCCGTTGGATGAAGGGTCTCCGCTACTGCCCAACTGGTCCTATGCACTGTCAAAACTGATGGGCGAGGAGATGGCCAGCCAATTCTGTCGCTGGCAGGCTGACCTTTCCATCATCTCTCTGCGCTTTTCAAACGTCTATGCCGGCGCGGACTATGATGTTTTGCCGAGCGTCCATGCAAATCCGGAAACGCGCAAGTTCAACCTGTGGGGCTATGTGGACGCACAGGATTGCGGCGAAGCATGCCGACTGGCCCTGGAAGCCGATCTACCCGGCCATCATCCGCTGATTATCGCTGCGGCCGACAACATTGCGGCGCAGGACCCCCGCGCGCTGATGGCTGCGCATTTTCCTGGTGTTGCGCTGCTGGACACGCTCACTGGGGAACAGTCGCTCCTCTCCTCGGCGCTAGCCGCCGAAAAGATCGGCTACACCCCCAAGGTCAGCTGGCGGGATCGGGTCGAGCAGTCCTAGATCGAGAGCCCGCCGCTCGCTTCAATCACCTGGCCGGTAACCCAACGGGCATCTTCCCCCATCAACATCATGACCGCACCCGCGATATCCTCGGGCGTGCCGAGTCGCCCCATCGGCGTGTGTTTGGCCGTTGCATCATCCCAACCCGGCTTCTCACGAAGGGCGGCGATAAAGTCAGTCGCGACCGCGCCCGGCGCGATCAGGTTGCAGGTGATCTGACGTTTGGCAACATGAAGAGCCGTCGACATGGTCAGGCTCTGCAATGCACGTTTGGTCATGCCATAGCCCGCTGCAAAGGGTTGACCGACTTTGCCGGACATCGATCCAATGTTCACGATCCGGCCATGATCACGCAGACGCGGCAAGGCGGCCTGTGTAACGAAATGAGGCCCCTTGACGTTGGTCGCCATCATCGCATCGAACAGTTCCTCACCGCCCGATTTCAAGCTGGCATCCTGGCCGCCGCTGCCAATGCCGGCGTTGTTAACAAGGATGTCGAGATTGGGTGTTCCGCCAAATTCGCGATCACACGCAGCAAACAGGCTCTCAATTTCGGTGAGTTTGGACACGTCAGCCCTGACGGTGAAGGCTTTGCCTCCCGCCGCGCGGCATTCATCGGCGAGCGCTTCTGCCGCGTCTGTCGAATTGGCGAAGTTGATTGCCACATGCGCCCCGGCGCCGGCCAGTCTGCGAACGATTGCTGCGCCTATCCCCCGCGCCCCACCGGTCACAAGGGCTGTTTTTCCATCGAGTGTCTTCATAACTGAAGCTTGCCAAGATAGTTCACCTAGTGCAATAGGTGGCAGTAGAAACCCATGTTCGATCAAAGCCTCTGACCGTCGAAGGTTGCCTTGATCTGGCATTAGGCCATGCCTCCCTTTATGAGAGGCGCAAAGTTTGAGATAGGAAGGCGTTATCATGGAATTGAAGCCGGGTTCACGCTGGAAAAGCGCTGTCTGTGATGCACAGATGGTCGTTGTGCGCCCACCAAACACCGGCGGCACCCTTCAATGTGGCGGGGCGCCTGTCCTGCCCCAGGCTGATGCAACCGCACCCAGCGGAGATGTTGATGCGGCCCACGCAAATGGCGTCCTGATCGGCAAGCGTTATGTCGACGAAACCAGCGGCATTGAAGTGCTCGGCGCCAAGCCGGGCAAGGGATCACTCGCATTTGATGGTCGCCCGCTGACGCTCAAGGAAGCCATGCCCCTGCCCGCTTCGGACTGATACGATGCAGACCAGCCTCCTCCTCGATATCGCAGCAGATGCCTGCGGCGACCGGATCGCTGTTGGCCCCATGGACGGCGGCCTCAGCTACGCGTCGCTTCGCACCCGCGCCCATTCAACGGCGCGCTGGTTGGCGGACAAAGACACACAGCACGCGGTCTTCATCGGACTGAATGGCCCTGCACTCCCGGTCCTGCTGTTTGCGAGCGGCATGGCCGGCCTGCCATTCGTTCCGATCAATTACCGCCTGTCGGATGAGGATCTCCGCAAACTGGTGGCGCGAACCGTGCCGGCTGTGGTCGTGGTCGATGACGACATGGCGCCCCGCGTCACGGAAGTGGAAGGCGTCGAGTTTTTGCTGCGCAGCGAGTTTGATGCGCGCTTCGTCACCGGCCCGATTGATGAGCCTGTCGAACTTCCGGAAGACGATAACGATATCGCCATCCTGCTGTTCACCAGCGGCACAACCGGAGATCCGAAGGCCGCTGTCCTGCGCCATGCGAACCTGACCTCCTATGTCATGTCGACCGTCGAATTCCTTGGTTCGGACGAGGATGAAGCCGCGCTCGTCAGCGTGCCGCCCTATCATATCGCCGGTATTTCCGCCATTTTGACCTCCGTCTATGGCGGACGCCGGATCGTGTACCTGCTGGCCTTTACCGCTGAGGAATGGGTGGCGACAGCCGCGCGCGAGGGCATTACCCACGCGATGGTCGTGCCGACGATGCTTGATCGCATTCTGGACGTCATGGAGAGAACCGGAGAAACGCTTCCGACCCTGCGCGCCTTGTCTTACGGTGGCGGGCGGATGCCGGAACCGACGATTGCCCGCGCGCTCGCAAAGCTGCCAAATGTGGCCTTCGTCAACGCCTACGGGCTGACCGAGACGAGCTCGACCATTGCCTTGCTCGGCGCCGAAGATCACCGCATCGCCTTTGCCTCCAACGACCCTGACGTGCGCCGCAGGCTTGGATCGGTGGGCAAGCCGCTGCCATCAGTCGAACTCGAAATCCGCGACGAAGCCGGACATGTTCTCGGCCCGTGCGAACAGGGTGAGATCTACGTGCGCGGCGAGCAGGTTTCCGGGGAATACCTCCACAAGCGCGCCATCACTGATGACGGCTGGTTTGCGACCAACGATGGCGGCTGGCTCGACAAGGACGGCTATCTCTATGTCGATGGTCGGCTGGACGACGTCATCGTGCGCGGCGGTGAGAATATTTCGCCCGGAGAGATTGAGCACGTCCTGCGCGAAGACGACACCGTTGCCGATTGCGCTGTGCTTGGACTTCCCTGTGCCACATGGGGGGAAAAGGTTGTCGCGGTGATCGTGGGCAAAAGCGACAGCGTGGACTGCGATGCGCTCGCTGCCATGGTGCGCAGCAAATTGCGCTCCACAAAGACGCCCGAGGCTTGGTTCATCCGGACCGAACTGCCCTATAACGAAACCGGCAAGTTGCTGCGCCGCGTGTTGAAGGCAGAATTGTCCGCCGATTGCTGATACACGCAGGTGGGCATGACGTTCGATCCTTCCAGCCCGGTTGATGCTTCCCATTTTTCGGCCGTAGGCCCCTGCCCGGTTCTGGTATCTGCCGCGACAGATGCGGTTGCAACAGAGACGCAAGCTGTCCGAATTGGCGTCGATCTGGACGCCAGTCTGACGTGCAGCGATCCGGACGCGTTCGACATATTGGTCACATCGCGCATTGACGCCCCGGCGCCGTGGAGCATCGTACCGGCAGGATCCCCCGCTGCGCATGCCGATGCGCTGGCCGATCGCGTGCGGCAATTTCCGGTTGCCGCGACCATCCTCGCCCGCGTGCTGCGGATGAGTGCACATCTGCCCTTCAACGACGCCTTGTACCTTGAGTCCCTTGCTTATTCGACATTGCTTGGCGGCCATGAATTCGGCGGCTGGCTCGAAAAGCGCCGCCCGTCCCCCGATACGGACTGCGCGTCGGCCGACCTCGTCGGCCTTGAGCGCGAGGCGGATCACATTGTCCTCACGCTGAACAATCCCGAGCAAGGCAATCCGATGACCGCCGCGATGCGGGATGCCCTCTACAATGCACTCGCCAATGTGCTCGATGATCCGAGCAAACCGACTGTCCAGATCATCGGCGCGGGCCGCAGTTTTTCGACCGGCGGGCATTTGCCCGAGTTCGGCCAGGCGCGCGACCTGGCGGCGGCACATGTGGTGCGCACGGTGCACGGATGCGCCCGCCTGATCCATCAGTTGGGCGACCGAGCCAGCGTGCTCTTTCACGGTGCGGCGATTGGTTCGGGGCTGGAAGTCCCTGCTGCCGCTGCACGACGGGAAGCAACGGCAGAAGCATGGTTTCAGTTGCCCGAACTGTCCATGGGACTGATCCCCGGCGCAGGCGGCACCGTATCCGTCGCGCGTGCCATCGGGCGGCACCGGACGATGTGGTTGGCGACGTCGGGCAAACGGGTGAACGCCAGACAGGCTTTGCAGATCGGCCTCATTCACGCGATCGTGGCGCCATGAGCCAACTGGCAGATGCAGTTGCCGACACCTTGGACCGATTGTCCAAGGCAGCCAGCGCAATGGGCCGTACGCTCACGCTCTCTCCGGACGACATCCTTTTGCGTGAGCCATTGCACGGATTCGGCGCGCCCGGTCTCTGGTCGACGAATCGCACCTGCCGTCTGGTCAAGACACGTGACGGCTGGATCGCGGTCAACCTTGCGCGCGAGGAGGATCGCGACAGCGTACCGGCTTGGACGGGCTGCGCATTGGACGCGGATCCGTGGGACGTTGTTGTGGAATATGCCCGGACGCAGACGGCGCAAGAGCTTCTGGCGTGCGCAATCGCGCTGCATTTGCCCGTCGCGATTGCCGGGGAAGCAAAACCTGCCGAGCCGCCAATCTGGACCGGAGCTTTGCGACGCACGCGGCGTCCCAAGGCGCTTGATCTGTCTGCTCTCTGGGCTGGTCCCCTGTGCGGCGGATTGCTCGCCAAAGCGGGATTGGATGTCACCCGCATCGACAACACGACGCGCCCGGACCCGACAGCACGCGTCGCCCCCCGGTTTGACGCATGGCTGAATGGGGACAAACACCGTTGCGAAATGGCGCTCGACGATCCGCGCCTGACTGACCTGATCGCGGATGCGGACGTCCTCATCACCAGCGGGCGTCCCCATGCCCTTGCCCGCAAAGGGCTGAGCGAGGCGCGGTTGGCGACCCTTCATCCCGGCCTGATCTGGGTGGCCGTCACCGCCCATGGCTGGCGCGGGGATGACGCCTTGCGCGTGGGGTTTGGCGATGATGCGGCTGCCGCCGGAGGGCTCCTTGCCGGAACACGGGAGGCGCCGATGTTCATGGGTGATGCACTTGCTGACCCCCTGACCGGACTTGAAGCGGCCACCGGTGTTATCGAAGCACTTATCGAGGGTAAGTGTGGCCTGATCGACGCGGCACTGGCGCCGACCGCCGCCACCTATGCAAAACGGACCGGCTTGCGGTGAAGACGATTGTTGACCTCATTTTGCGACAGGTCCGTCCCTTTGGCGGCAAGGAGACCGACATCGCGATCAAGGATGGGCGTATCGCAGCGATGGGTCCGGCCTTGGCGGTTGACGGGCCGGAAATCGCGGGCGGCGGGCGGGATATTCTGCCTGGGCTTGTCGACCACCACATCCATCTGTTTGCGACGGCCGCCAAGGCAGAGTCGGTAGACCTTTCAGACGCGCGGTCATCGACAGAGATTTCAGAAGCTCTGCGCGCGGCTGCCGCGAGATGCGCGCCATACGTCTGGGTGCGTGCGACGGGTTTCATCGAAACTGGCACCCTGCCCGACCGCGCGGTTCTTGATGGCTGGCTGTCCGACCGCCCTTTGCGGGTGCAGGCCCGGACCGGCGGTCTGTGGCTGCTCAACAGCATGGCACTCGTTATGTTGGGCACAGGCCCATGGCCGGAGTGCGTTGAGCGTGATGCAAACGGGCAGCCAACGGGCCGCATCTGGCGCGGGGATGACTGGTTGCGCGAGGCAATCGGAGGGACAGCGCCTAGCCTTGCGCTGATCAGCCGCGACCTCGCCCGTTTCGGCATTACGGAGGTGACGGACGCAGGTGCGCGCAATGGCCCGGCGGAAGGTGCGCTGTTCGATACCGCCATCGCACGCGGCGACCTGCTGCAAAAGCTCACCGTGATGGGCCGCGAAGACGTTCCCGCGTCTCCCCATTACCGCACGGGTCCGCTCAAACTCCTGTATGACGAAAATGCCTTGCCGGACGTTGAGGCTGTCGCCGAACGCATCCGGACCGCCCGACATCAGGGCCGATCGGTCGCGGCGCATTGCGTGACGCTGGGAGAGTTGCTGTTCTTTCTCGCCGCGCTTGATGCCGCAGGCGGCGCACGCGCGGGCGATCGCATCGAACATGGCAGCGTCATCCCGCAATCCCTCATCCCCGATATTGCTGCCGCAGGCCTGACCGTTGTATCGCAGCCCGGCTTTGTGCGCACGCGCGGGGACCGGTATCGGGCGACAATCCAGCCGGACGACCTGCCCGATCTTTACCGGCTGCGCTCGCTCTTGGATGCCGGCATTGCTCTGCACGCCGGGTCTGACGCGCCTTATGGCGATATTGATCCTTGGGCGGCCATTGACGCAGCCATGCGTCGGACAACAGCCTCTTGCGCGTCCCTTGGACCAGACGAGGCGCTGTCGCTCACGCAGGCACTCTCCCTTTATCTGGGGTCGGATATTATCCAATCAGGCATGCTAGCTGACCTGTGCTTGCTCGACCGTCCGATCGAGCAACTGTCTCAATTGGACGGCCAAAAACCGGTAGCTCTGACACTGATTGCGGGACGCCCTGCTTATCAGGCATGAGGCGTCATCCAGCGCCCGGACTTGGTTGACCTAGTATAATACCTTGTGACACACAGGTCATAACAAGACTGGAGAGAGTTGATGTCCGAAGAGGTGTTGAGCGCGCTGGAAGGCCGCCTGCGGATTATCACGCTGAACCGACCCGAGGTTCACAACGCGATGAACGATGCCATGTCAGAGCTGTTTCGGGAGCTGCTCTTCGCGGCGCTTGAGGAAACAGAGTCGAGCGCCATCTTGTTGCGCGCCAATGGCAAATCCTTCTGCTCGGGTCGCGACACAACGATGCTGGGCCACCGTGCGCGGGACGAGAGCGATTATCACTTCGTCCGTCGCGCTCAGGAAGGCCGGTTGCGCATGCAGGATGCGACCAAGCCGATCATCGCCGCTGTCAAAGGCGGTGCGATCGGCGGCGGGTGTGAGCTGGCCCTGGCCGCCGACATCCGCGTGGCAGACACCACGGTCAAAATGGCGCTCCCGGAAATCAACTATGGCCTGCTGCCCGATACCGGGGGGACGCAGATGTTGACCGCGCTCATCGGCCCGTCTCGCACGAAATATCTTGTGCTTTCCGGCGACCGCATCGACGCGCAGACCGCGCTGGAATGGGGCGCAGTGGATTTCGTCGTTGCGCCTGAAGAACTCGACGAAAAGGCGCTGTCCATCGCGCGCTCGATCGCGTCAAAGCCGCCGCTCAATCTCGCCATGGGCAAGGACATGGTCAACCTGATGCATGGCCCAACCATCCGCACCGGCACCCGTGCGGAGCTGATGGCGCAAAGCTACATCTTCAAGACTGAAGACTATGCCGAGGCACGCGCCGCCCTTCGCGAAAAGCGTCCACCGGTTTTCAAGGGGAAATAACATGCCATTGCCCGCTCCCCCGCCGCTGGGCGCATCCGCCCTTCCCGCTGGCACCTATGAGGGCCAGGTCGTCGCTGTGACCGGCGGCGGCACTGGCCTTGGCAAAGGCATGGCGCTGGAATTTGCCCGGCTTGGCGCGAAGATCGCAATCCTCAGCCGGAAGCCGGAGCACCTGTCCGCAGGCGTCGAAGCCATGGAATCAGTCGGCGCACAAGCGATTGCGGTCGCATGCGACATCCGCAATCCTGAAGCCATCGCGGCCGCGTTTGACGAGATCGAAGCCAAACTTGGCTCGGTCGATGTGTTGATCAACAATGCCGCCGGAAACTTCCTGGCGCCCGCCGAAGAAATGACGCCCAACGGATTTGGGACCGTGGTCGATATCGTGCTCAAGGGCACCTACAACTGTTCACGTGAATTCGCGATCCGGCGTCTGGCGGCGGGGTTGCCCGGTGCGATCCTCAATATCGGCGCGACCTATAGCTGGACGGGTGGCCCCGGCACGTCGCATTCGGCAGCGGCAAAGGCGGGTGTTACCAACCTGACGCAAAGCCTTGCCGTAGAATGGGCGCCCGACGGAATCCGCGTCAATTGCCTCGCCCCCGGTCGCTTTCCGCATGAAGACCTGCCCGACCATATGACCAAGCACCGCGTCGGAGAACGCGGCGACAGCACCATTCCCGCACAGCGCGTCGGCGCGATCCGCGAACTCGGCTGGATGGCGACCTTCATGTGTTCGCCCTATGCCGCATACCTTTCCGGCCACACCGTCGTTCTGGATGGCGCGAACTGGCTCAGGCGGTCCCTCGTGATGCCGGAATTCGTTCCGATCCGCGAACAGTTCGGGCAGCGCGCGCGCGAAAGCGGGACGGCACAGTCCGCCATTGCCAAAACGCGCGGTGACAAGGCCAACTGATGGACATCAGCTTTTCGCCCGAAGAAGCCCGTTTCCGGGAAGAGTGCCGGGACTGGCTCAAGGACAATGTGCCCGCCGAAAAGCGGCCTTTGAATGCCAGTGACGCGCTGGATTTCGACAAGGCGTGGCAACACCGCCTGTTTGAGGCAGGCTGGGCCGGCATCAACTGGCCGACCGAATATGGCGGACGCGGGCTCTCCATAGTCCAGCAGGTCATCTGGCTGGAAGAATATGCCAAGGCACACGCCCCCTGGATCGGGGCGAATTTTGTCGGTGTGAACCATGGCGGCCCGACGCTGATCATGAACGCAAGCGCGGCGCAAAAGGCCTACCACCTGCCGCGCATCCTCAAAGGCGAAGCCATCTGGTGTCAGGGCTTTTCGGAGCCGGGCGCAGGGTCCGACCTTGCGGGGATCAAGACGCGCGGTCATGTGGACGGCGACGAACTCGTCATCAACGGCTCCAAAATCTGGACGAGCTTTGCGCATGTCGCAGACTGGCAGGAACTGGTCCTTCGCACCGAAGAGGGATTGCTTCGGCACAAGGGGTTGAGCTGGGTCATCTGCGACATGAAGGCGCCGGGCATCACCATTCGCCCAATTCGTAAAATTAGCGGTCAGGTGGAATTCGCGCAGGTCTTCTACGATGACGTTCGCATCCCGATCGACAATGTCGTTGGCGGGCTTGGCAATGGCTGGTCGGTTGCAATGTCGACCCTCAGCTTTGAACGCGGCACCGGCTTCATCGCTGATCAGGTCAAGCAAGGTCAGGAACTGGATGAACTGATCGCGATGGCGCGCGGCAATGGCATGATCAAGGATGACCGGATTGCCGACCAGCTCGCCCAGATGCGCGCCGAAGTCGCGGCTCTGCGCGCGATGACCTATCGCAACATTTCCGAAGTCGTCCGCACCGGGCAGCCGGGGCCGGAAGCATCGGTCATCCGCCTGTTCACATCCGAACTCGGGCAGCGGCTGGAACGGCTCGGCGTGCTGCTGATGGGCGAAGCAGCGCTCGACTTCCGATATGGCGACGACAATCTGGTCGCGGATTATCTGCGCGGGTTCGCCGCGACGATCGCGGGCGGCACGGCCCAGATCCAGCGTGACATCATTGGCGAGCGGCTGCTCGGCCTTCCCAAATCGAGGTAAGCCATGGACCTGACACCCGACGCCGATCAAGAGGCCCTCCGCGTGGCCACAGCCGACTGGTGCCGCGACAACATGCCGCTGGACGGCGCGACATCGCGCCCGCTTGGTCTGTGGCAACAGCTGGAAGCGATGGGCTGGACCGCTATGACTGCGCCGGACATGGGTCTTGACCACGCGACCGAAGCGCTGGTGTTTGCAGAGCTCGGTCGTTTCCTCGCGCCGGTCGGGCTACTCGCCAGCGCCGTTGCGGCCCGCTGGGTTGGTGGCGGCAAGACGGCACTCGCCTTGCCGGCGGCCGACAAAGTCCGTGTGTTTGATGCGGAAGACACGACGGCGGCCCTTGGCGTCTGGGGTGAAGATGCCGGGATCATCATGTTGCCCGGCAGGATGGACATGCAGTCCGGACTGGATTTGAGCGCATCCCTGAGCGTGATCGACCTTGCCCTTACGCCCAATGTCATTGGCGATCCGCGTGCAAGGCGCCATTTGCAGTTGCTTGCGGCGGCGTTTGCCTTGGGCTGCGCCGATGCAGCGCGAGACATGGCCGCGGATTATGCCAAGATCCGCGAGCAATTTGACCGCCCGATTGGCTGGTTCCAATCCCTGAAGCACATCTGTTCCGACATGGCCGTGCGCTGCGCCGTGGCGCGGTCGCAACTCTATTTTGCGGCATGTGCGCTCGATGCAGACGAGGCCGACAGCGCATTTCATGTGGCGGCGGCAAAGCGGCTCGCTGATCAGGCGGCGCTGGAAAATGGCCGTGCCAACATTCAGGTGCATGGCGGTATCGGCATGACAGACGAAGCCTATCCGCATTATTGTCTGAAACGCGCGCATCTCCTGTCGTTCATCGCGCCTGTTTCGACCTCCCATCTGTTGAAGGAAGCCGCATGACCCATCCTACTGCCGCATGGGGCGCCACAGCCCCTGACTCGGGCGTCAATCCGATGCACATTGATCGGCGCGCCTTGCGGGCCGACGACGTCGACATCTCAATCGACTATTGCGGTGTCTGCCACTCAGACCTGCACACCGCGCGAAACGATTGGGGACGCACGCACTACCCCGTTGTTCCCGGCCATGAAATCGTCGGCACAGTTCGCCACGTGGGTTCCGACGTGACAAACATCCGTCCCGGCGACCGCGTCGCCGTCGGCTGCCTCGTTGATGCATGCTTGTCCTGCGGCCAATGCCATGATGGGCTGGAGCAATATTGTTCAAAGGGCGTCGGCACATATAACAGCCGTGACGCCCGTGACGGCGCGCCGACCTATGGTGGCTATGCCAAATCCATCGTCGTTCGCGACAAGTTCGTTTTGCGCATTCCGGAAGGCCTTGATCCCGCGCGCGCCGCCCCGCTTTTGTGCGCAGGGATAACGACCTATTCGCCGCTCCGTCATTGGAAGGTCGGCCCGGGAACCAAGGCCGGTGTCGTCGGCCTGGGCGGGCTGGGGCATATGGGCGTTAAGCTGGCTGTGGGTCTTGGGGCGGACGTGACCATGATCACCACCTCCCCCGGCAAGGCCGCAGACGCGCAGACGCTTGGCGCGCAGCATGTCCTGATTTCAACTGACGCGGATGCCATGAAGGCGGCCACTGGGCAGTTCGACTTTATCCTCGACACCATTCCAGTGGCACACGATCTTCAACCCTACCTCCGCCTCCTCCACCCGTCAGGCAATCTCGTCATCGTCGGTGCGGTTGATCAGATGCCGGGCTATCATTCCGGCTTGCTGCTCGGTGGGCGCAAGTCGATTGCCGGTTCGGCAATAGGTGGGATCAGCGAGACGCAGGAGCTTTTGGATTTCTGCGCCGAAAAGCAGATCCTTCCGGAATGCGAAATGATGCGCATGGATGAAATCAATCACGCTTATGATCGGATGGAAAAAGCTGACGTCAAATATCGTTTCGTCATCGACATGGCCACGCTTTGAATTGATAGCGGGCGGCGCCTCGTGCAACGCAGGCCACGCGCTGTCACAGGTACGACCCAAGACCATGACGATACACGGACCGACATCCCAATATTTCATCTCCCAGCGGGTCAGACTGCATTATGCGGACTGGGGGAACAATGCTGCACCGCCCCTGCTGCTCGTGCACGGGGGCCGAGACCATTGCCGCAGTTGGGACTGGGTGGCGCAGGAACTGTCGAGGAAGTGGCACGTCATCGCGCTTGATCAGCGTGGCCATGGTGACAGTCAATGGGCTGCGGACGGCAATTACGCGACGATGGACATGGTCTATGACTTGTCGCACCTGATCCACTTGCTGGATTTGGCACCCGTGACGATCGTCTCCCACTCCATGGGCGGAAACGTCAGCTTGCGGTATACCGGCCTGTTTCCCGACAAGGTCCGCAAACTGGTCGCGATCGAAGGCCTCGGCCCGTCACCCGACATGCAGCGACAGATGGACGAGACACCCTTTGCAGACCGGGTGCGCGACTGGATGGACAGCAAACGGGCTGCGGCCGGCCGTCTGCCGAAGCGATATGCCAGTATCGACGAGGCGCTGGCGAGAATGAAGGCGGAAAACGCTTATCTGACCGATGAGCAGGCACGCCATCTGACCCAACAGGGCGTCAACCGGAATGAGGACGGAACCTTCACATGGAAGTTCGATCCGCACCTGAACTTCTGGTCTCCGTTCGACATTCCGCGTGAAGAGGTTCAGCGCCTATGGGGAGCGATCACCTGCCCGACCCTCTTGCTTTATGGCGCCGAAAGCTGGGCATCCAACCCTGCAAAGGACGGCCGCATTGCGCAGTTCGGCCCCAATGTTCAAGTGACTGAGTTTGAACAGGCCGGCCACTGGCTGCACCATGATCAGTACGAACGGTTCATGGCTACGTTGAACGAATTTCTTTGATATTCAGCGGGTTATGCGGCTTCTCTCAAAACATGCTTGAGCACTTTTCCGGACGCGTTGCGCGGCAAGGCGTCCAGCACGGTTAACCGTTCGGGCGTCTTCTGGCGGGCGATGCCGGCCGACTGGAAAAAGTCGCGGACACCTTCCAGGTCGAGCGTGCAACCGGCGCGCAGGACGACACAGGCGCGCGCCACCTCCCCCATGCGCGCGTCGGGCGCAGCGACAACGGCTGCTTCCGCAACCGACGGATGGCGCATCAGGATGTTCTCGACTTCCTTTGACGAGATGTTCTCACCGCCGCGGATGATGATGTCCTTCTTGCGGTCGGTGATCAGCAGATAGCCATCCGCATCAAGGTGCCCGATATCGCCCGTGCGATACCAGCCGCCCGGCAGAAAAGCCGCCGCATTGAGTGCCTTGTCCAAATAGCCGAGAAAAAGTTCCGGCCCGCGCGTACAGATCTCACCATCTGCACCGGCGGGAACATCATGTCCGTCATCATCGACGAAACGCATTTCCGACCCCGGAATGGCGCGGCCTTCGGTGTTCAATTGCTTGTCGAGGGGGTCCTCCGCGGTACCGGAGGTGACCGTCGGATGCTCGCTCGATCCGTAACAGTGATAGACAGCCAGATTTTGCGCCTTGCACCGTTCGACCAGTGACGTCGGCACGGGCGCCGCCCCGACCAGATAATGCCGAAGTGACGAAAGATCGCGTCCGTTTTGGTCGGCGGCATCCATCAGCCCCGACAGATGGAAGGGTGTCCCCGAAGAAGATGTCACTTTGTGCGCCTCGATCAGTTCGGCAGCGCGGGCCGCGTCCCATTCATCCATGAGCACAAGCGGAACGCCTCCCGCCAGAAAGCGGAACATGGACAGGACGCCCGCGACATGCCCCGGCGGCCAGGGTGAAATGACAGCATCGTTTTCAACCGAAGATCGCATATCCAGGTTCGACTGGATCTCGGCCAATATTGTCGTGCTGGAATGCGTGACGCCTTTGGGATCGGCGGTCGTGCCCGATGTATAGACAAGCAGCGCGAGATCATCGGCCGCACGGCTGGGTGGCGGCGCAATCGCACCATCGGCCTCAAGCGCATCAAAATCGGGCCCGAGCACGACATGCCGCTCCAGGTCCGGCAAATCCCCACAGTCTGCGACAAGTGCCCGATAGGCGGTGCCGCGCCACTGATCGGGCGTGAACAGCCATTTGGCGCGCGACTGCCGCAGGATGAACCCAAGTTCGCCGGCCTTGTAAATCGTGACGATCGGCAGAAGTACCGCGCCTGCCTGTGCCGCGGCGACCGCTGCCACCTGCCATTCACGCCAGTTGGGCAGCATCACACCGACAATGTCGCCGGGAGCGACGCCGAGTTGCGTCATCCGCGTCCCCATGCGGCGTCCGGCCGAAACGACGTCGGTGAGCGTGACGGTGCAGGGGCGCGTTCCGGATGCGACGGTCAAGGGCGCAGCGGGATGGTTTGCCGCTGCGTCAATGAAAGCCTCAATCAGATTACTAGTCATGCACCCAGGGAATCAACGACGCGACCGCCTTCGTCGTCACTTGCCCATGTCGCGTTGGCATTGGTCAGGTGAAGGCGCCAGTGTCGAACAGCCTCTTCGACCTGCTCACCCTCGATGAGATCAACGAGTTTTTCGTAAGACTTGAGACCCGCCTGCAACCGCTTACGCTGAACGTCGTGCGCCAGCGGATGCCGATGTTTATAGTCCCCCTGGTGGCGGGAAAGCAGGTTGAGGAGCAACTGGTTCATGAACGTCAGCGTCTTGGTGCCGGTGACATCGACAAGCGTCGCATGGAATTCATTGACCGCTTCGAGGAAGTCATCGTGCCGGTCTGCTGTCAGAAGGACCCGCAGCCGTTCAATCTCGGCGCGGAGTCTGCGGATGGCGAAGCGGTCCGGTTTCGTGGCCAGCCAGCGAACAACCTGCGGTTCGATCGCGAGCCGCGCCTGATAGAGATCGCCGATCGTGGTGCCGAGCGATTGCAGCACATAGCCGGCATAGCGGGACACCAGTTCAACCGACGGCGCATGCACGCGCGCGCCGGTGCGCGATCCACGCACAACGCTGATCAGACTTTCGGCTTCCAGAATGCGGAAGGCTTCGCGCAATGTTGGCCGCGAAATACCGAGGCTTGCCATCAGCTGGCCCTCGGGCGGCAAGGAGTCGCCTTCTCCCAGTTCGCCCCGAACGATCTGACCACGAATATGATCTGCAACAATTTCAGACGTTTTCGGTACGCGGATTCGCGATCCCGGCTTGCTGTTCTCAATATCCGTCGCCACCTGCACCGTGTCCAATCTCGCTACGATAAATTCGAGATTTGCCATTAGCACCGGAACTTCGATTATCGCAACACAGTGCAGCAAAGCCGCAACATAGGACACTTGGTTGTATAAGTCTTGTCAAATCGCGCCGTCGATCCCAAACAGGCCGCATGACACATCCCAGACTTCATGCTGCGCAACATCCAGATCATCCTGCGATCATCATGAGTGATAGCGGAGAGACGCTGAGCTATGGCGAACTTGAACGCTTCGCCAATCAGGGCGCGCACCTTTTCCGCGCGCTCGGCATCCAAAATGGAGACACGATCGCGATCTGGCTGCCCAATCTTCCAGACTTCCATATCCTGTACTGGGCGGCACAGCGGGCTGGGCTCTATATCACGCCGATTGCAACCGCACTGACGGCAGATGAGGCCAGCTATATCGTCGGAAATTGTGGTGCAAAACTGCTGGTCAGTGGCGGCGAGATAGTTGGACTTAAGGACTTGCTGGCCAACCGGCCCAATGGCCTAATCCACTATTACGGCCTTGCAGAATGGCGCGCGACTATAGCGCATATGCCCGACACGCCGATCTCCGATGAAAAGCCCGGTTTCCACATGGTCTATTCCTCCGGCACGACCGGGCGACCCAAGGGCATCCGCTTGCCACTTCCCGAAGGCGATGTGACCGACGCCCATATGCTGGCGCAAAGGTCGGCGGCGAATTACGGCACCAACCCGGCAACAGTCTATCTGTCACCAGCGCCGCTATATCACACCGCGCCTCTCGCCTTTACGACGTCATGCCACCGGCTTGGCGCGACCGTGATCGTGATGCCCAAATTTGATCCGGAAGAGGCGCTGAAAGCCATTGCGCGCTACAAGGTGAGCATCACCCAGATGGTGCCCACCATGTTCGTGCGGCTGCTCAAGCTACCGGATGCGGTACGGCTAAAATATGATGTCTCAAGCTTGCAGCATGTCATCCACGCTGCCGCGCCCTGCCCCATTCCGGTCAAGCATGCGATGATCGACTGGCTCGGCCCGATCATCCAAGAGTATTATGGCGGGTCAGAAGGCAATGGTTCCACCAACATCACAGCCGAGGAATGGCTGAAAAAGCCGGGATCCGTCGGCAAGGCGAGTTGGGGTACGATCCATATCTGTGATGATGACGGCCTGGAGCTGCCACCCGGCGAACAGGGCATCGTCTATTTCGAAGGCGGGTGGGATTTCAAATATCTGGGCGATGAGGAAAAGACGAAGGACAGCCGTCATCCGCTCCACCCCGGCTGGTCCGCGCTTGGGGATATCGGCTATCTGGACGAGGAGGGTTACCTGTTCCTCACCGACCGCAAGAGTTATATGATCATCTCAGGCGGCGTGAACATTTACCCGCAAGAGATTGAAAATCTTCTGATCACCCACCCCAAAGTCGCGGACGCGGCCGTGATTGGTGTGCCCAATGCAGACTTTGGCGAGGAGGTGAAAGCCGTCGTCCAGCCGATGGACTGGGCCGATGCCACACCCGAGTTCGCGGCGGAGCTGATCGCCCATTGCAAGACGCATCTTTCCCCGGTCAAATGTCCACGCTCGGTAGACTTCGACCCGGCGTTGCCCCGGCTCGACAATGGCAAGCTGTACAAGCGCCTGCTCAAGGATCGCTACTGGCAGGGGCATGACAAGAGGGTGTGAGGATGGATGTTGAACTGATTGCGGACGGGCTGGGCTTTCCCGAGGGGCCGGTCGTCATGGCCGATGGCTCGGTCATCGTCGTCGAGATCGCCGCGAGCCGGGTGAGCCGGGTGAGCCGGTGCTGGAATGGCCATTCAGGTGAAGCGAGGCGCGAAACCATCTGCGAGATCGGCGGCGGCCCCAATGGGGCGGCCATCGGCCCGGATGGTGCGCTCTACATCTGCAACAATGGCGGCATGGACCATGTCACGATGTCCAGCGCGCATGGCCCCGGTGCCCAAGGGCGGATCGAGCGGCTGGACCTTGCCACGGGCAAGGTGGAGCGTCTCTATGACAGCTGCGACGGCGTGTCCCTCGAAGGCCCCAACGATCTGGTTTTCGATGCCGATGGACGCATCTGGTTCACCGATCTTGGGAAAAGCTACAACCGCACCCACACCGCCAGTGGCCTGTTCACCGCCTTGCCCGATGGAAGTTCCATCACCGCGATCAACCGCGATGCGCTGAGCTATAATGGCGTTGGCCTCTCGCCCGATGGCAGCACGGTCTATGTCGCCGATACGCAAAAGGCGCGGCTTTATCGCTATGACCGCAAGGTTGCAGCGCAGCGCCCGACATGGGTCGCCTCCGCCCCCGGCGATGTAATGTTCGACAGTCTTGCCGTGACAGCCGCTGGCAACATCTGCGTCGGCACATTGCGACAGGGCGGGATCACAACTGTGACGCCTGATGGGAAAACGTCCTTCCGCACGTTCGATGACCGCTACGTCACCAACATCGCCTTTGGCGGGGAAGATATGATGGACGCTTATCTGACGCTATCGACCACAGGGCGACTGGTGAAGGTGCGCTGGGATGAGCCGGGGTTGCGGCTCAACTTCACCGCCTGATCATCCGCCGAAGTTCAGCCCCTCATTCAGCGTCCACTTCCCGTTTCGCCCGCGCACCCAGCCCGAGGCCGCGTGGGTGCCGCCATCAATGGGGAGCAGAACGCCAGTGATGTAACTCGCCATTTCTGACGAGAGGAAAACGGCCGCGTCGCCGCATTCCAGATCGACGCCTTCGCGCAGCAGCGGGATCAGGCGGTTCATGGCGTCCGTTTCATCAGCGCTGTGCTGCTTCCAGGTTGCAGGGTCCACAGGACCGGCGCGGTTGCCCTGGTTGCCGGGGGTCACGGTATGATCGGGCGCGATGCAATTGACGCGGATTTTGTGTTCGGAAAGCTCCAGCGCCATCGATTTTGTGAAGCTCAGCATCCCTGCCTTGCACGCAGCATAAACAGCGAAATTCGGCGCGGCGCGGCTGGCCTCGATGCTCGCGACGTTGACGATCGAGCCGCCCGCGCCACCGCGGATCATGATCGGCGCGGCGGCGTGGGTGGCGGCCAGCATCGAGATCAAATTGATGTCGACATGCTTGCGCCAGCTCCGCTCGCTTTGCTGGAGGAAGGGACGGCCTGAGACACCCCCGGCATTGTTGACGAGAATGTCGATCCGCCCGAATGCCGCGTCGGTCGCTTCAATGGCAGCGCGCAGCGCGTCTGTGTCCATCACGTCGGCAGGCAGCGCCAGTGCCTTCACCCCGCGTTCGCGCACGCGTTCGGCAGCTTCCTCGGCGCGTTCCGGAAAGATGTCGAGGATCGCGACATTCGCCCCGGCCTCAGCCAGACGCAGCGCAATGCCGCGCCCGATCCCGCCGCCACCGCCGGTCACGAAGGCGGTCTGCCCATCAAGCCGCGTGCGATCAGTCATTCTCGTCCACTCCCATCACCGCGCCTGTAACATAGGCGGCATAGTCACTCACCAGATAGGCCGCGAGCGTGCCGACCGTTTCATCGTTGCGATGTGTCAGGATGCTGTTGACGCGAATGCCATCGCGCGCCCACTCGACGCCCAGCGTCTTGGTGAGGTTGCCGAGCGCGCCTGCCGCTGCGGCCTGATCGACGCCGGCCGATTGTTCGGGCGCACCGACGAACAGAACGACTCCGCCTTGCCCGCGATCCCGGCAATGCCTGGCGAAATCATTGGCTTGCAGAAAGCGCTGATCCAGGCCGGCATCGAGCGTCTTGCGCCACTCTTCGTGGCCTTGTTCATGCGCAGGCACGTGCCGAGGCGCGGGCGCGAGGTGAACGAATATGTTCGCCTCTTCCATCGGCGAGTGCGTTACGCCCGCCGCTTTGAGCGCCGCCTCGATCGCCGGATGCGTGCCCGCCAGATGGACGGTCTTTCCCTTGAGCCAATCCATCACTGCCACCCCCACGGGCCGCCAGATCGCTCTCTCGGTGGAATGAAATCGGGCATCATCAGCGATCGGCGCAAAGACTCCCCGCCATCCTGAACAATCACCTGCCCCGTCATCCCGCCGAACAGCGGCGTACAGGTCATCGCAGACATCCAGCCAAATTCGCGGATGCGGCCAGTGCGGCCCGCCGGGATCATGTTTTGCAAGGGTGCTATCGCGTCCGGCGCATCGCCATTGGTGGAACTGGCGTGGGGGAAAAAGCCTGCGGCAATGGCGTTGACGCGGATGCCCAGCGCCTTCCACTCGCGCGCCATCGCCTTGGTCATCGTTGCCTGCGCGGTCTTGGCGGCGGCACTGTGTGCGTCTCCGGGAAATCCAGTCCAGATATATTGTGCGCTGTTGTTGACGATCGCCCCGCCCTCGCCCCGCGCGATGCAACGCCGGACCATCTCGGTCGAACAGAGGAATGTCCCGTCAATCGCGATGCGGGTTACGGCGTTCCAGGCATTTACCGAAATATTCTCGGCGAGCACGGGGAAGTTTGCACCCGCATTGTTGGCGAGCAGAGTGACCGGCCCCAGCACCGCCTCTGCCGCATCAAAGGCAGCGGAGATAGCTGCCGGGTCACGGACATCCGCACTGATGGCGTGAACGGAAGCGCCAAGAGCTGCGATCTCTGCAGCGCCGGCCTGTGCACGATCCAGATTTCGGCCCATGACTGCCACTTTTGCCCCGCCCTGCGCAAAGGCTTTCGCCATCGCGAGCCCCATGCCCGATCCGCCGCCGGAAACGAGCACAGTTCGTCCTGCAAAGATGTCCGGCGGATAGGGTGGATTTTCAAAGGCCGGGGGTTCCGGGATAATATGGTGCGTCGGTACCGACATGTGTCTCTCCTGAACCCAAAGGCTTGCGTTGACACATCGGCCCTGTCAACACCTGTATAACTAGGTAGGACAGGATATGGACGCGCAAGACCTTCAGGATCGGGAAGCTATCCGCGATCTTCTGACCCGATATACGTATAATGGCGATCGCGGACGCATTGACGCCCTTGCGGCTTGTTTTACCGACGATGGGCTATTGGAGTTTCCGGGCGGGAGCGGGACAGGGCCGGACGCCATCACATCCGCGCTGACATCTGGCGCGCGCAATCCGGCGCTGACCTTTGTGCGGCACCACATTACCAATCCGTTGATTTCAGTGGATGGCGATAAGGCGACGGCGCGAAGTTACTTTCAGGTTTTCAGCAACAATGGCCTCGACCATGCGGGGACCTATTCTGACGATCTGCAGCGCACGCCCGATGGGTGGCGCTTCGCCCGCCGATTGGTCCGTGTGGACTGGCAGTCCAACGACAGTCTGTTCCGACCTATGGTGTCGCGCTGATTCTAATTGCCACCTGAGTGTCATATTGACACTCTTATGCCATGATTGATTCTCAACGACATCCCAATCCGCTTGTCGCACTGATTGACGGGACCGCACGGTTGCAGGGCCGGCTGAAAGGCGCCTTTGCCGAGGCCCGCAATTGCACTGGCCTGGGCGAGATGGAAGTGACCGTGCTGAGCGCGGTTGCAGAAGCGCAGAGCCCGCCAACCGTTCCGCAGATTGGCCGGGCTCTGGGCCACCCCAGACAAGTCATCCAACGTGCGGCCAATGCCCTGATGGCCGATGGGCTGATCGAGACGCTGCAAAACCCCGACCATAAGCGAGCGCTGCTGCTGGTGCCCACCGCCAAGGGGGCTGCCCTGAAAGAAGAAGCGAACCAGCGCGCAGACGCCATTTCTGCACAACTGCTGAAGGGCGTTGATGCGGACAAGATCAAGCACGCCACGCAACTGCTGGAAGACGTGCGGCTTCAGTTGGAAGCCCATCTCCGCGCGATGAAGGACTGACATGGTAGACACTTCGGATCAGACGGCACTTTTTGACGTTCAACGGCTCTCGCTCTGGCTGGATGCGCATGTTCCGGCGCTTGAGGATGGACCGCTCGATGCCAAAGTCGTCCATGGTGGCACATCGAACGTGATCATCCGTCTCAATCGCGGCGGACAGACAATGATGCTGCGCCGCCCGCCCGCCGTCCCGCCGCCCGGCAGCGAGAAGAGCATTTTGCGTGAGGCGCGCATTCTCGGCGCGCTAAATGACACAGCTGTGCCGCACCCACATTGCTTTGGTGTCTGCGAGGATCCCGGCGTCATTGGCGCGCCCTTCTATGTCATGCAGCAATGCGATGGCTGGGCAGCGGAGTTGCGCGACGGCAAGATCCATGATCGCGCACCTTTTGACACTCCGCCCCACTCAGCGAGTATCCCCTTCGCCATGGTCGATGGCCTGATCGCGCTGGCCAACGTGGACTATCTGTCGGTCGGGCTGGGTGGCTTTGGAAAACCCGACAATTTCCTCGAACGCCAAGTCGATCGCTGGGAAGGCCAGATCAAGAGCTACAAGCAGCTCTACGATTACAACTGGCGCGACATCCCCGGCTATGCGCTGTTGCGGGATTGGCTACGCGCCAACATTCCCACGAGCTTCAAGGCCGGCATCATCCATGGGGACGTTGGCACGCCCAACGCGCTTTTCACCTTTGAAGCGCCTGCCCGGCTCACCGCGCTGATCGATTGGGAGCTTTCGACCATTGGCGACCCGCTTCTCGATCTTGCCTGGTTCTGCAACGGAATCCGTGACGATCGCTTCCCCGACCACATTCCGGAAAAAGCACTCTACAACGTGACCGCCTGGCCCACACGGCAAGAGCTGATGGCGCACTATGCCGCCGGCACAGGCCGCGACATGGCGGACTTCGACTATTACCTGCTGCTCGCCATGTTCAAGGGCGGCTGCATCCTTGAATACAAGGTCGCGCAGGCCGCCAAGGGCATCCTGTCCAAGGAAACGGGCATCCTGTTTGACCGCCTTGTTCGCGGCAATTTTGCCGAAGCCGAAAAACTCATCAGACTGATTGGATAGACCATGATCGATTTCCGCATCGAACCCGAATTGCAGGCGAAGCTCGACTGGATGGACAATTTCGTCCGCACTGAGTGCGAGGTCGTGGACCTGCTCTTTCCCGGCCATGGCGCGCCTTATGATGTCGGCAATGCAGACGCGCGCGCACACATCAAGCCGCTGCAGGATCAGGTAAAGGCGCAGGGGCTCTGGGCGTGCCACCTTGGCGCGGAACTGGGCGGCCCCGGCTATGGCCAGCTCACGCTTGCGCTGATGAACGAAATTCTGGGCCGATCCTATTGGGCACCCACCATCTTCGGGACGGCAGCTCCCGATACCGGCAATGCCGAAATTCTCGCTATGTTCGGCACTGAAGAACAAAAGGCACGCTATCTGGCGCCGATCATGGACGGCACAATTGTCTCGACCTTTTCGATGACCGAGCCCCAGGCCGGCGCTGACCCAACCGAGTTTACCTGCAAGGCCTATCGCGATGGCGACGCGTGGGTGATTGAGGGCGAAAAATGGTTCTCGTCCAATGCCCGCTTTGCCTCGTTCCTGATCGTCATGGCGGTCACCAATCCGGAAAACCCACCCCATGGCCGCATGTCGATGCTGGTCGTGCCGACCGATACGCCAGGCGTGGAATTCATCCGCCATTCGCAGACTATGGGGGACAATCGCGGCGAGGACGACGGCATTCACGCCTATATCCACTACAACAAGGTGCGGGTACCGCTGGATGCGATGCTGGGTGGCCCCGGAGAAGGCTTCAAGGTCGCGCAAGCCCGGCTGGGCGGCGGGCGCGTGCACCATGCGATGCGGACAGTTGGCAAGTGCCAGCGTGCGATCGAGATGATGCTGGAACGCGCAGTCTCGCGGCGGACCAAAGGCAAGCTCCTGTCCGAGCATCAGTTTGTGCAAGGCCCCATCGGCCAATCAATCATCGAGCTGGAGCAGTTCCGCTTGCTGGTGCTCAAGACCGCATGGATGATCGACAATGAGCCACATGGCGCCGCGCGCACTCACATCGCGATGTGCAAAGTGCAGATGGCCAAGGTTTATCACGACATCGTCCAGCGTGCGATCCAGATCCACGGCTCGCTTGGCGTGACGCTTGAAACGCCGCTCGCCGACATGTGGATGGGCCTGCCCAGCCTCGCGCTCGCCGATGGACCGACCGAAGTGCATCTGGCGCAGGTCGCGCGGGCATACCTCAAGAACACCAAGCCGGCATCCGGTCTGTTCCCGAGCGATCACGGGCCGAGCCGGTTGGACGCCTATCAGAAGGACGCCGCGTGATGCCTATCGATCCGCTGTTTGATTTCACCGGCAAGGTGATCCTCGTCACCGGCGGCAGTCGCGGCCTTGGCTATCAGATGGTCAAAGCCTTTGCCGAACGTGGCGCCGATATCATCATCGCAAGCCGCAAGCGCGAGAAGTGCGAAGAGGTGGCCGATGAAGTCCGCGCGCTTGGCCGCCGGGCGCTCGCCTTCGGAGCGCATGTCGGCAAATGGGCGGAATGCGACGCGCTGATCGACACCGCCTATGTCGAATTCGGCCGTGTCGATGTGCTCATCAACAATGCGGGGATGTCGCCGCCCTGCCCCAGCCATGAGATGCCGGAAACCCTTTTTGACTCGGTCATGAACCTCAATTTCAAGGGGCCATTTCGCCTCGCGAGCCAGATCGGGCACCGCATGGCGCAGGCCGACGGCGGCTGCATCATTAACATCAGTTCGACCGGCGCGCTGATGGCGCTGCCCGGCGTCGTTCCTTACGGCGCCGCAAAGGCTGCACTGAATGCGATGACGGTATCGCTGAGCCGGGAATATGCGCCGAAGGTGCGTGTGAACACCATTTCGGCAGGTCCGTTCCTGACCGACATTGCCGAGGCGTGGGACCCGAAGAAGCGTGAAAAGCAACCCGTCGCCATCGGTCGCCCCGGCAACCCGCCGGAAATCGTGACGGCAGCGTTGATGCTTGCCAGCCCCGCATCCTCTTATACAACCGGAGCGCTGTTGCGGGTCGATGGCGGGCAGCAATAGCTCGGAAGAGGTCAGACATGCCACGCGCCGTCATTGCCGATCAGTTCGGCCCGCCTGAAACCTATCACCTGCGGGACATGCCCCACCGCCCGCTTCAGGCGGGAGAGGTCCGAGTGGCCATCAAGGCCGCCGGCATCAGCTTTGTCGACGTCCTGATGGCCAAGGGCGAATATCAGGTGAAGCCGCCTTTGCCCTTCATACCTGGGTCGGAAGGCGCAGGCATCGTCCTGGAAACGGGCGATGACGCCACCAAATTCAAGCCGGGTGACCGGGTCGTTTTCAGCACATGGGGCGGCGTCTTCGCAGAAGAGATCGTGCTGTCGCAGTCGGCGTTGCGTCTGATCCCCGACGGAATGGACATGGCTTCTGCCGCCGTCTTCCCGGTCAGCTATGCGACCGCATGGCACGCGCTTGTCGACCGGGCGCAGCTCAAGGCGGGGGAAACCCTTCTGGTACTCGGGGCCGGTGGCGCGACAGGGCTCGCGGCCGTCCAGATTGGAAAGCATCTGGGCGCCACAGTCGTCGCACTGGCCTCTTCGTCAGAGAAGCGATCGCTCGCTTTGGAATCCGGGGCAGGCAGCGCGATCAACGGACGGGCGGATGACTGGCGCGACCAGGTCAAACAAGCGAACGGCGGCAAGCCGGTGGATGTCGTGTTCGATCCTGTCGGCGGACCGATGACCGACCCAGCGTTCCGCTTTCTGGGCTGGGGCGGCCGCCATCTGATCATCGGTTTTCCCGCCGGCATCGCCGCGTTGCGCACCAATTTGCCGCTGCTGAAAGGGGCAAGCCTGATCGGCGTCGACATCCGACAATTCGGGAATTTCGAACCGGAACGCAGCGAAGCCAACCGCGCCATGACGTTCGACCTTGCCCGACAGGGGCACCTCAAGCCCGCCATTGCGCGCACCTTCCCGCTGGACCAATTTGCCGAGGCAATGGACATGGCCGCCAAGGGGCAAGAGGCCGGACGCATCGTGCTGGTGATGGAGTGAATGATGAGCAAAGGAACAACAACGTGACGACACGCCAACTGGTCGACCCTGAAATCGCGCCGATCATTGATATGCTGCCCATGCCAGACTTCCGCCGGGAAGTGATGCCTGCCATTCGGCAGGCGATGTCCGAGCGTGTGATACCGGGCTTCGTTCCAGCCATGATGCCCGACGTCAAAAACATCGCCGGGCGAGATGGTGCCCCGGACGTTCCGGTGTACATCTACAATCCGGGTTCCGGGCGCACGAAGCGCCCCGCAATTTTACACATCCACGGCGGCGGCATGGTGATTGGCACGGCGGCCATGAGCCTGATGTCCATGCCGGCCATTGCGCTCGCGTTTGATTGCGTCGTGCTGTCTGTTGACTATCGCCTGGCACCCGAAACAGCCTTTCCCGGTCCGCAGGAAGATTGCTACGCCGGTCTTGCGTGGATCATGGAAAATTCAGATCGCCTGGGCGTCGATACATCGCGTATTTTCGTGATGGGGGAAAGCGCAGGCGGTGGCCTCGCAGCAGCGATCACCCATATGGTCCGGGATCGGGCAGAGTATCAACTCGCGGGCCAGATACTCACCTACCCCATGTTGGATCACCGTACCGGTGGCACCGAATGCCCGTGGAACAACCCCATGACAGGGGAATTCATCTGGACGCGCGACAAGAATCAGTTCGGCTGGGAAAGCCTGCGTGGCGACTACGGTGTGAACGACAATCGCGCGGGCTGGTTCTCACCCGCCCGCGCCACTGACCTCACAGGTCTGCCGCCAGCGTATCTCTCAGTCGGGACGCTTGACCTCTTTCTTGACGAGAATCTGGACTATGCGCGCCGCCTGGCCGCTGCAGGCGTGCCTGTGGAAATGCATGTCTACCCCGGTGCAATCCACGGTTTTGACATGATGGCCGAAGCTGCCATTGCCAAACAGGCGAATGCTGATCTGATGGCGGCGCTTGGCCGATTTCTGAAGGACTGACCCCATGACCGCATTGGTACTCCGCAATGACACCGACGGCGTGACAACGCTCACCCTCAACCGACCCGACAAGCGCAACGCGCTCAACATCGCGCTTTGGGGGGAACTGGACGCGCACCTGGGGGACGTTGACGCCGCGGGCGACGCAATTGCGGTGATTGTCCTCCGGTCCAATGGCGCCGTCTTTTGCGCGGGCAATGACCTGAAGGAACGCGGTGCTCCCACGCCGTCACGAAATTATCAGGCGAAGATCATCACGCGGCTGGCCGAGATGCGGCAGGCGGTGATCGTCGCAGTGCAGGGCGGATGCTTTACCGGCGGGCTGGAGCTCGCACTGGCGGGCGACATCATCGTCGCAGGCGAAAGCGCCAGCTTTGCCGACACCCACGGCAAATTCGCGCTCGTCCCCGCCTGGGGCATGAGCCAGCGCCTGCCCCGCCGCGTCGGCCAGTGGAAAGCGCGCGAGATGAGCTTGACCGGCCTGCCTGTTTCTGGCGCGGAAGCCGTCCGCATCGGCCTTGCCAACCACTGCGTCCCCGATGACCAGCTGTCCGCCAAGGTGGACGAACTCGCCCATGCCATCGCCAACCAAAGCCGCCACAGCGTGTTTGCTTACAAGAAGCTCTATCAGGAACAGGCCGACCTGCCGCTCCATGCGGGGCTGGCACATGAGGTGTTCAACAGCGCGGGCGTGGGCGCGGATTTTGCGGAAAGGGTGGCAGGGCGGTTTGGGTAGCTATCGTCAGGATCGTCACACCTCACCCAAACGCCCGGCAAAACTCTATCCGGTGGCCATCAGGGTCCAGAATGTAGAAAAACTCGGCATCTTTGCCCTGACGGATGCCGTCATCATCAATCGGGAAGCCAAGCATGGGGGTGTCGTCAAAGGTCACGCCCTTGCTGGCAAGCTCTCTGCGCAGGGGCGCAAGGGGCTCGCGGGTCATCAGGGCGATGCCGATCCGTTGGTTGACCGCAAGCATCTCTCCTTTGGCAGGCAATATCCAGAGTTTGACGCCGCCAATCCGGAAGCAGACCATGTTGGTGGCCTTGCCATCAACGGCCCGGTCTTCGCCCCGAAATAGGGGCGGATCGCCAAACACCTGTTCGTACCAAGTGCAGGAGGCGTCCAAATTGGCGACGCGGATATTGAGATCAAGCTTGAAATTCACGCTGCGCCCTTATGCCGCAAGCACGCCCCGCAGCCGCTGGTGTATGATCCCCTCCGCCTCCACAATGATCCGGTCGATCAGTTCCTTGCAGGTCGGAATGTCATGGATCAGGCCCTGGATCATCCCCGCCCAGAAGATGCCGCGTGACATATCTCCAGTCTTGAGCATATCCCGCCCCGCGTCGCCCGCGACCAGTTCCTGCACATCCTTGAAGGTCGCGCCCGGTTCTGCAAGGCGGCGGACGACTTCATCCGACACATCGCTCTTGCCAACACGGGCGGTGTTTTTGAGGCTGCGGAAGATCAGGTTTGTGCCGCGCTCGTCATTGTCGATATAGGCTTGCTTCACATTGGCGTGGATCTGCGCTTCTTGCGTGGCACAAAAACGTGTGCCCATGTTGATCCCGTCCGCGCCCAGCGCCAGCGCGGCCACCAATCCGCGCCCGTCGCCAAAGCCGCCGCTCGCCAGCATCGGGATTTTCACCTTGTCGGCGGCAGCGGGGATGAGGATCAGGCCGGGGATGTCATCCTCACCGGGATGTCCTGCGCATTCAAAGCCATCGATCGAAATCGCGTCGCAGCCGTTACGCTCCGCCGAGAGCGCGTGGCGCACCGCGGTGCATTTGTGGACGATCTTGATGCCATGCGGTTGCAGCTTCGCCCACATCTCGCGCACCGCAGGCGTACCTGCGGTCTCGACAATCTTGACGCCGCTTTCGATGATCGCATCGGCATAGGCGTTGTAATCGGGCGCATTGATCGTCGGGAAGACCGTCATGTTCACGCCGATGGGGTTCTTGGTCATCGCGCGGGTGCGCTCAATCTCCTCGCGCAGTGCAGCAGGCGTCGGCTGGGTCAGAGCGGTCAGGATACCAAGCCCGCCCGCATTCGATACGGCAGAGGCCAGCTCCGCCGTGCCCACGCCCTGCATCCCGCCCTGGACGATGGGGTGCTCTATTTCGAGCAGGTCAGTAATGCGGGTCTTGAAGGGCATGTTGGTCTCCTAAAATTGCGCCAGCCGAGCCCGCCAATCGGGCCGGTTCGGAAGGTGTTCAAATTCGGTCGCGAGCCTTTCCACCAGATCGGCGACAGGTTCAACGGCGTCGATCAGGCCAACGCTCTGCCCCGCGCTCCAGATGTCGCGCCACGCCATCACGCCCTCGGGCATGGGGGTGACCGTATCGGGGAGCGTCTTGGGGTCCAGCCCAACCGCCTCAAGCGAGCTTCTCATCCAATGCGCGGGCACGCCGTTCATCGCAGCGGACGCGATGATATTGTCCATCCCCTCGTTCGGGATCATCGCGCGGTGCCCTTCAACCACGCCCGATTCTGGCGTCGCGATAAAGCGTGTGCCCATCGCGGCAATATCGCCGCCGAGGACCAAGGCACCCGCCATGCCGTGGACATCGGCAATGCCGCCCGCAACGATCAGCAAGCCGCTCCAGATGCGACGGACAGCAGGAACGAACGCGAGCGGCGTCAGGAAGCCAGTATGTCCGCCCGCACCCGCACAGGTCAGCATAAGGCCATCGACGCCAGCAGACAGCGCCTTCTCGGCGTGCTTCATCGTCGTCACATCCTGAATGACGCGCCCGCCCCATTGGCGCACGCGCGCGACCAGCGCGGACGGATCACCAAGGCTCGACAACACCAAAGGCGCGCGATAGTCGCCCAGCATATCCAACCGCGCTTGCCACTTCGGATCGCTGCCCCAGCGCGCGGGGATATTGACGATGGGCGGTGCGCCGCCCAGTCCGTCCAGCGCCTGCAGATAGGCCTCAAACTCCGTGTCCGGCGTATAAGTGCCGCCCTGCCAGCCCCCAATAACCCCCGCCTTGCAACAGGCGACCGCGAGCGGGACGGACGAGGCAATACTCATCGGCGCGCACATTAGCGGCAGGCGGAGGCCTTCAAGCATCAGGAGACGGCCTTCAAAGCATCGAGCATCCGCACAAAATGGGTCGCGTTCCACACATCCTGATCCTCGCCCCAGCCGATGCCGCCATCAATGTCCCAGCGCATCAGCTGGTTTACGCCGTATCCCGCCTCGCTCATCGTGCTGACCGCGAAACCTTCGCTTGCCATCGTACGGCCCAGCTCGTCGGTCAGATCGACTTCCATATGGGTGCACCACCCGGTCTTCGGATTGCGCCAGCTTTTCATGCGCGAGTTTGAAGCATCGAGCGTGCCAAACTGGCCATCCCGCCTGATCCAGCCCGCATTCATCGGTGCCCAGCCCTGGGCATCGGCATCCTGCAAACGGACGAACCCCAGAAAGCCGGCGCCATCCCTGCGGTGGCCAAAGATATATTGGATGCGACCGCGGCCCCGTTCGCGCTCAATCTCGCGCCAGCGCGCACCGCCGGGGTGCTTCACCCGTTCGATGTCGCTCGCATAGACTTTAGGGCTCGCCGCATAGGGTCCGCCGCGCGGTCCCCATGTCCGGTCGCGCACACCGATGCCATCGATGCGGATGCGCTCGCCGCGCAAGGTCATCCAGCCCTCGACATGGCCGAGCTGATCGAAATGCGGCGTCTGCATGAAGGGCGGCTTGCCGGGTGGAAAGCGGTGTGGCTCGTGCAGGCCGGTATGGGTGAAATCGAGCGCAAAGCCGCGTGCTTCGTCTTCGTATTGGAGGTGATACTTCATCCCCGGCTCGATCATCTTCAGGCTATAGCCGGGGCCCGCTTTGTCCCCAGGGAAGCTGATGTCGCGCAGATCGGGCGCATCGGGCATCGCTGCCTCTTCCACCTTACGGAAATAGGCCATGCGCGCGGGATCATAGCCTTCATCATCCCAGGCAAAAATACGCCATGTGACGGTTTTTCGATTGGGATAATAAGGCGCGTGGATCCAGCAACCGATCTTGCGCTCAGGGATGTTGAACGACCACCAGTTGGTTTCGGTTTCATAGGGGTCGTCGGACAGCTTGTGATAGCCATCATCTTCGGGCGTAAAAACCGGATTGCGCACCTCGCTCATATCACCACTCCGCCAAATCGGCCGCCCGTGCACGTTGGTGCGACGGGCTTCCCAGCCATGCCCGGTTGAAGGCGGCACGGCGAAACCAATAGTTCAGGCCATAATCCCATGTATAGCCAATCCCGCCATGCGCCGCGATCGCCGCGCGCGTCGTGCGGACATAGACGTCGCACAAATGCGCCTTGGCCATGGCGGCAGCGCGCTCTGCGTCAGGCAGGTTGGCATCATGGGCATAGGCGGCGTACCAGACTTGCGCACGGGCGGGCTCAACATCGAGCGCCATATGGGCGAGTTGATGCTTGAGGGCCTGAAACTGGCCGATGGGCTGACCGAATTGTTCGCGTTCCCTGGCGTAGGCAACGCTCATATCGGTGCATTTCTGCGCGCCGCCCAGCGAGTCTGCGGCGATCAGGACGAGGGCCGCATCATGGATTTTGGCGATCATCGGGTCACCAGCTGCGAACAGTTCATGCGTCTTGGCGCCGTCGAAACTGACGCGTGAGACCGGGCGGCTGCGATCGGTGGATTTGACCGCTTCGATGGTCACGCCGTCCCCCGCTTCGATGAGACACAATGCCCCGTCGCGCGTGCCGGCCAGAAACATCTGCGCGGCCCGCGCGCACTGCACGTAGGGACTATCCCCCAGCGCGAGCGTGGCAATGGTCGTGCCCGCTTCAAGTCCCGCCAGATGGACTTTGGCCGCTTCATTGATGGAGCGCGCGACCGCCGCGACCGCCAGCAATTGCCCGATCAACGGACCGGGAGCAGCAGCTTCGCCGGCGACTTCGCAGACGAGTGCCGCATCCAGCAAGCCCATGCCGCTGTCCGGGACCAGAATGGAGCCCAACCCGAGCGCCATCAGGGCTTCCCAGCTGGACGGATCAAAGTCTGCTTCGCCATCGGCAAATTTGTGCTGCTGCTCCAGCTGCCAGCAATCGCCAAGCGTCCCGCGAAGGGCATCCTGAATGGCAATCTGTTCTTCAGAGAGGTGGAAACGCATTATTTCTCTCCCGACATGGCGAGATCGCGCGGCAGGCCAAGTCCCCGCTCACCAATGATGTTGCGCTGGATGTTGGAGGCTCCGCCTGCAATCGAATTGCCGAGGCTGCCCATGATCTGATCCATCCATTTTTCCGGCCCACGTGGCCCGCGCGGCCCACGTCCACCTGACCCTTCCGGCTCGATAAAGGCGTGTTCGCCGATCAGTTCCTGCGCGAGAAGCGCCATCTCGTGCCCGATTTCGGTGAGGTAGAGCTTCATCATCAACTGCACACGGCCGGCATCCTCGCCTGCTGCCGCGCAGGAAAACAGGCGGAAGCTGGTATAGCGGTGTGACAGGACAAAGCCTTCTATCTGGGCAAGTCTCTCCCGGATCACCGATTCCCCGATGCGGCCGGTTTCCTTGGCCAGCTCGACCAGTTTCTTGAACTGATTGCCAAGACCATCCGCGCTGCCGATGCTGGCGCGTTCATGCTTCAATGTGGTGCGGCTGACATACCAGCCCTGCCCGCGCTCTCCGACCTGCCAGCTGACCGGTGTTTCGGCATTGTCGAAGAAGAACTCACAGAAGGTGTGATTACCTTCTTCGCCAGTCATCTGCTTGATCGGGCGGCGGGTGATACCGGGCTGGTTCAGATCGATGAGAAGATAGGTGATCCCGTCATGCTTCGGCGCATCCGGCTCTGTGCGCACAAGCATGAACATATGGGTCGACTGCATGCCTTGCGACGTCCAGATCTTCTGGCCGTTGATGATCCATTTGGTGCCGACTGCCGAAAGCTCGCCTTTGGTGCGGACGCTGGCCAAGTCGGACCCGGAACCCGGCTCGCTATAGCCCTGCCCCCAGATATATTCGCCCGACATGGTCTTGCGGATGAACAGCTCTTTCTGCTCTTCCGTACCCTTTTCCAGCAGGGTCGGGACGGTCATGTTCATGCCGTTGCCGCCCATTTCCATGGGCGCGCGCATCTTTCCGAATTCCTCGCGGATTACCTGCGCCTTGATGACGTCCACCGGCTGCTCTGATCCGCCATATTGCTTGGGAATGGCCCGATAAAGAAAGCCCTTGTCCGTCGCCTTCAACCGGAACTCTTTGATAAAGGCCTTCAGGTCGGCGCCGCGCAGGTCCGCTGCAGGTATCCAGGCGTCTTTCAGGAAGGCGCGCACATCTTTGCGAAACTCTTCCGCTTCCGCGCCATAGCTCAGATCCATTGCTCACTCTCCTGACTGGAACCGGACTCGCTATGCCCAACCTATATAACTACGTCAAACATGTTGTTGGCGGTCGCGGCGCCATGCTAGGGCGCTTTTCATGACGACACCAGTGCAGGGCATACCCTATTATTTCACCCGCAGAGGCGAAGGGTTTCTTCCTTCGGGACTGGCCAAAAATCCGTGGTTCGACAACGCGGTTGCCGGCGGACCGATTGCATCCCTGATCGCGACGATCATTGAAGAAGCGCAGTTTGATCCAGCGTTTGAAATATGCCGGGTGTCGATCGACATTCTGGGCATCGTTCCGCGCGACGTCCTTGTGCCGCGCATCACGCCGGTGCGTCTTGGCAAACAAGCGCAGCTGCATCGTATCGAGCTTTTGGCCGGAGATCGTGTGGTCACACAAGCCCATGTCCTGCGCGCGCGAAGGCTCGACACGCCAGAACATCCGGCGACCAACAACTATCCAGACCCCGACAGTTTGAAAGAGACGCAATATCTGATTGGCGCTCAAATGGCTGGCGCAATCCGGTCCAAGGGCGTCAGTGGGAAGGTGCGCGAACCCGGCCGTGGCATTGTCTGGCTGAGCATGAATGGGGAGGTTGTACAGGGCAAAGCGACATCCCCCTTCGTCAAAGCCTGCCTGTTCGCAGACTTTGGAAACGGGGTAGGCAGCGCAACATTTCACAGTGAATGGAGCTTCGCCAATCTGGACATCACGATCCAGTTTTTCCGGATGCCGCGTGGCGAGTGGCTGCTGATCGACGCCCATACGCAAGGCGGAGGCAACGGCCATGCGCTGGCGCAAAGCAAATTTGCGGACCGCGATGGTGTCTATGCGAAGGGGACCCAAACCATATTCGTGGCCCCCTCGCAGCGCAGCGATTAGTCCTTTTTGGCCTCGCGTTCAGCCTTCCACACCATCGCGCTTGCCTGTGTCGACAAGCCCATATTCAGCGCTTCCTGGTCAAACTGCGCTTCAAACGCCCAGTCTTCAGCCGCATTGAGATTGATCTTCATGTACCGGTAACCGACGCGCGGACCATCTGCGAGCCTGTGCGCAACCTTGAGGGTCTCTTCGCGCAAGACATCGTCGTCGAACAATTTGGTGTAGATGCCCTTCGCAAAGGCCAGATCGGCGGACAGTTTCTCCGACAGGAAGAACAATTCGCGCGCAACGCCCGTCCCAAGAATTTTGGTCCAAAACCAGCTCGACCCGAAATCGCCGCCAGCACCAATCCGGTCGAACGCGGCAAGGAACGTCGCCGCCTTGCCGGCAAATCGGAGGTCGCAAGCGCCAGCAATGCCGATGCCTGCACCCGCCACCGGACCATTGACCATGGCAATCGTGGGCTTTGTCATTTCATGGAGGAGACGCGACGTTTCCATATAACCGCGCAGCCGGGCAAAGCCCTGCTCATTGCGGCCACCCAGATCGTTGCTCGCAACCATCGGTCCACCACGGTCGCCTTGGAGGTCGCCGCCCGAGCAAAAGCCTCGGCCAGCGCCGGTCACGACCACACAGCCGACGCTTGTATCGCGTGCGGCATCTGCAGTCGCCTCCGCCAATGGCCCCATGATTTCGCCATTCAGCGCGTTCAGCCGGTCAGGACGGTTCAGTGTGATGATCCGCACCCCGCCCTGATTTTCGATAAGGACCGTGTCGGTCACTTGCCCCCCAATTCCCAATGACGCGCCATCATCTGCGCCGCCTTCTGCGCCAGCTCGCGCGGCACTTCGGGATACATTGGTAACGGATTGTCCTTTGAGGGCAAGGCGATTGTCGCCGTCGCCCGGACCGATTCTTCTCCGCGCTGGTTGGTGAATTTCAACGCCACATCAACCAGATTCTGACCATTTTCTGTGCGCTTGGCGAGGACTTCGCCCGTCACTGTCTGGACGTCGCCCATATAGTTGAACTTACGGATTTCGTCATGGACGTGGGTAATGATCGCGTCGTCGCCCATCCAGTCCGACAGATATTGGTAGAGGTAGTTTTCACGCATGACCCCGTAATCATAGGCCATCGGGTTGCCGATGGCCTGCGCCCATTTGGGATCCCAATGGAGACGTTGCGCCACATCAGGAATGCCATGCTCGTTCTTCACATAGAAGGCGGGAATGCGCTGACGGTTTTTGTGCGCAAGGCGGTTTGCGGTGGGCGCATAAGGAACAAACCCATAGCCGCCGGCGTGGAAGCAGATGACATCCGTGACCGTAAGTGGGCCCTTGGCCTGAGTCCCGAGGCTGTCGCCCTTTTCCACGTCCTCAAACCAGCGCTTGGCACTTCCTTGCACCTTCTCGGCCGCGTAGATCTTTTCGATCTCGGCAAATTCTTCTTCGGTATAGGATGCCGGCTGGATCGAGAGGTTCTTGCCCTTCTTCGCCGCTGTCTTGCGTTCCGTCAGCACGCGCAGAATGCGGTACACCGCAACCACTTCGCCGCGCTGGTTGACCTTTACATCGCGGCGGACGGTAATAACTGACTTGCCGGCAAATTCGGACGCCTTCACTTCGCAGGTTTCATCCCCGTTGAAGCTGTAGATGGTGTCGCCCGGGCGCACCGGACGATAAAAGTCCCACTGCGATCCCGATACAAACACATGAATGCCCTTAAACAGGCTCTTGCGCAGCGCCTTGATTTCATCCGGCACCGGATCACCCAGCATGGGCCGGTTGATCATGCCGCACATCATGCCCGGCGCAATGATGCCGCCCCAGCGGGTCTTGCGTGCATAGTCCGGATCGCAATAGAGAGGATTGTCATCGCCGCAGCCATGTGCGAAATTGCGAATATTGTCTTCCGTCGCGGTCTGCATGTACTCACGCGTCTTCGCGGCCTGGTCGAATCCCAACAGCTTGCGCTGCCGTTCGATATCGTAATCGGTGATTTCGTAATCGACGGCTTTCTGCCATTCTTCGCTCTGCAAAATGTCGGACTTGGCCTCGGCCATCGCATTCCCTCCTTGAATTCAGTTATATAACTAGGTAAGCTACCCTTGATAAGATGGCAAGAGAGTAGACGCATGAGTGCAGGAGAGTTTTCGACCGACTCGGCAACCGGCATCACCGTTCGGCGCATTTCAGATGCGCTCAAAGTGCGCGCTTACCACCAAGCAAATGAGGTTGCGCACTCCGACGGTGTTCGGAATCTCACCTATGCCCAATGGGATGCGGCCGTAGACGAAGTGGCTGGCGGCCTTGCGTCAGCCGGTTTACAACCGGGCGACCGGGTATTCCTCGCCTTGAGCAACAATTTCGTTCTGGAAATGGTCATTGCGGTCTTTGCAACATTCCGCGCAGGCGGGATCGCCTGCCCGATCAACGTCCGCCTCTCGCCGAAGGAAATTGCAGACTATGGCGCCTTGTGTGAACCACGCTTTGCCATCACGGAATCGCAAGACCTTGCCGCCGGTCTGAACCTGGCAGCAAGCTGGCACCCGACCGCCATGCCGAAGAACCTCGCCGCGCTGCCGGACCAGAGCATGATGGACCCAAATGCCGACGCCGAAATTCTTGGCACCAGCGGGACCACAGGCAAGATCAAGGGCGTCGTCGTCACCCATGCGGACTTGATGAATGGTGGTGTGACGGGTCTAAATCGGGACCGGTCAACCGGCACGCTCAACGCGCTGCCGCTAACCGGGTCGGGTGGCAATCTCGGCATTGTCATGCTGCCGGCACGTGGCGGCGCAACGGCCATCACCATGCCCAAGTTCGATCCGAAGGGCTTTCTGGATCTCGCCGAAGCGCGCAAACCGATGCTGCTCTATCTCGTCCCGACGATGTTGCGGCTCGTGCTCGATCATCCCGATGTCGCCAATTACAAACTCGACGGCATCAAGCACCTCATGACTGGCACGGCCCCCCTGCCGCATGACTCCGTCGTCCGGACAAAGGCGCTTTGGCCGCATTTGCGAATGCGTAATTCCTACGGCATGTCCGAAGGCGGGATCGGCATTGCGACCACCAGCCAGGAACAGGTGATGAAACCCGGCTGCGTCGGAAAACTGCCACCGCATATGGAATTGCGCGACGAAGCCGGGAACAAGATCACCGAAGCAGGTGTGGTTGGCGAGATTTTCGGCATCCAGAAAAACCCGCGCCGCTATTGGCGCGATGAGGAAGCGACGGCGGCAACCTTCTCAGGCGGTTGGACGCGTACCGGGGACCTTGGATACATCGACGAAGACGGCGATCTCATCATGGCCGGTCGTTCGAAAGAACTGATCATCCGCGGTGGTTACAACATCACGCCGCTCGAAATCGAAACGGTCCTGCATCAGCACCCCGCGGTGCAAAGTGCGGCCGTCGTCGGGATTGATCACGACATTCTGGGTGAAGACATTGCAGCGGCTGTGTCACTGCGTCCGGGCGCATCCGCCACACCGGCCGATATTATCGCCTATGCACGCGAACATCTTGCCGACAACAAGGTGCCAAGGACGCTGCTGGTCCTCGATGAACTGCCACTCAACCCGAACGGAAAAATCCTCAAGAAGGACCTCAAGCCCATTCTGCAGACAGCGGCCGAAGCGCGGAAAAAAGCGGCCTGATCGTCAGGAGCGATCGAGCGCAATCACGGCCATTGTGAGTCTGGACAGGCAGACAAGTTTTCCGGCCTCGTCTTCGATCCGGATGGTCCATATCTGCGTGGTGCGGCCGAGCGATTCCGCCTTTGCTGTCGCATAGATCCAACCGGAATAAACGGGCCGGATATGGTTGGCGTTGATCTCCATCCCCACCGCCACGAATTGGCTGCGATCAATCACGCAAGATGCGGCCATCGACCCGACCGTTTCCGCAAGCGCCACTGAGGCACCGCCATGCAACCGGCCAAACGGCTGATGAACGCGTGCGTCCACGGGCATGCGCGCTTTCAGCCAATCATCGCCAAAACCAACAAACTCCATGCCCAGAAGGCCGGGCAGGCAATCCGCTCCACTCTGCTGCAGAAACGTCAGATCAGGCGGCCCGCCATGCCAGATAGAATTTGCCTCGTTCAAGACTTGCCCAAACTGCTCACAAATGGCCCAGCACAGGATGCGGCACATAAGGGGCCTCAAGGGCCGCGACTTCGTCTGCGGACAGGCGGAGGTCCAAGGCGGCAAGCGCGTCGTCCAGCTGCGCCATTTTCGTGACGCCCACGATCGGTGCCGTCACGCCACGCTTGGCGACCAGCCAACTCAGCGCGACCTGCGCCATGGGACGCTCTCGTGCTGCGGCCACCGCCTCAACGGCCTGCACCACCTGTTTGTCGGCCTCTTCGGTACGGGCGTACAGCATCTTGCCAAACTTGTCCCCTTCAGAGCGGCTCGTCTCTTCGCCCCAGCGGCGCGTCAGCCGCCCGCGTGCAAGCGGGCTCCAGGGGATGACGCCGACCCCTTCCGAAATGCACAGCCGCAGCATTTCCCGTTCTTCCTCGCGGTAGAGAAGGTTCAGGTGGTTCTGCATCGATACGAATTTGGCCCAGCCATTCCGTTCGGAAATCATCAAGGCCTTCTGGAATTGCCATGCGAACATGGATGATGCGCCAATGTACCGCGCCTTCCCGGCCCGCACGATATCGTTCAACGCGTCGAGTGTTTCCTCAATCGGCGTCTCATCATCCCATCTGTGGATCTGATAGAGATCGATATAGTCCGTTCCGAGGCGCCTCAGGCTATCATCCACGGCCTGCATCAGGGCCTTGCGGGACAGGCCGGACTGGTTTGGCCCCTTCCCCCAAGCGCCGTGCGCCTTGGTCGCGATGACGATTTCGTCGCGCCGGGCATGGGCCTTGAGCGCGCGCCCTGTAATCTCCTCCGACGCACCGCCCGCATACACGTTCGCCGTATCGAAAAAGTTGATGCCCGCTTCTAGTGCGCGGCGGATGATCGCAGCGCTCTCGTCCTCGCCAAGAACCCAATTGTGCCAGCCTTGGGCCGGGTCGCCAAAGCTCATGCAACCCAGGCACAGGCTGGAGACCTTGAGCCCGGAATTTCCGAGACGCCGGTACTCCATGGTCAGCCCTTCAACTGATCAAAGGGTATGTTCTTGTCCATGCGGATTTCACCGGGCATCCCGAGAACGCGCTCTGCGATCTGGTTCTTGAGGACTTCGTCCGCGCCACCGGCAATCCGCATGACAGTGGACCAGATATAGTCGCCTTGGATCTCGCGCGTCTGGGTGTCGCCCGAAGCTGGTGCGATCGCGTCCATGCCGCGCAATTCCATGGCGAGCGCACTCGTCTTTTGCAGGCGGCTGGCGTAGCTCATTTTGATCATCCCGGCGAGCGCGCCCGGGTTTTCGCCACGGCTGACCATGGTGCGTAGGCGCGCTTCCAGATATCGTGCGCCCTGCTCTTCCGCCAAGGCACTTGCGAGCGCGAGCTTGGTGCTGCCGCTGTCGAGGGCCGTGCCGCCGTTCATGCCAGGCGTGGACGCCGCATAGTCGATCAGCGGAGAAACCTGCGCTTTGTGGCTGCCGCTGCCCAAGCGTTCACCCATGAGCACCGTCATGCACACGCCCCACCCTTCGCCGACGCCGCCGATCCGGCAACTGTCGGGAATGCGGACGTCCGTCAGGAATGTCTCATTGAAATCGCTTGCGCCGGAGATCTGGCGGATCGGCCGGATTTCAATGCCGGGCGACTTCATGTCGACCACGAAGAAGGTCAGCCCCTTATGCTTGGGCACCGACGGGTCAGTGCGGACAACGAGAATGCCCCAATCGCTGCGGTGTGCCCAGCTGGACCAGACCTTCTGGCCGTTGACGATCCAGGCGTCGCCATCCTGCACCGCCTTGGTCCGCAGATTGGCGAGATCCGAACCGGCCGAGGGCTCGGAGAAGAGCTGACACCAGGTGAGCTCCCCCTTCAAGGTCGGTTCGATAAACTGCGCGCGCTGCTCGTCCGTGCCGTGCTTGGCAATCGCGGCGATTGCCATGCCAAGACCGATGCCGATATAGGGCCCCTTGGGAAGGTGGTAGTGCGCTTCTTCTTCGGCAAAAACCACGGCTTCAATGACCGTGCCGCCGCGCCCGCCAAGCGCCTTGGGAAACGTAATTCCGGCATAGCCGCCATCGTAAACGGCGCGCTGCCAGGCCTTGCCGCGTTCCACTTCTTCCGCATCATCAAGTGTCACGCCCTGCGGGATGACATGGGCGGGTGCATTGGCCGCAAGCCAGGCACGCACCTCGGTGCGGAAAGCGGCTTCTTCGGGAGTGTCGTTGAAATCCATCTTAAGCGGCCTTTCCTTGGCTGCCGGGTTGCGCCGCGATCAGGCGGTCGGCCCAATAGTCACGGCCGCCCAAGGCAAGCGCCAACGTCCGTTCCCGCCGGTAATAGAAATGGCAATTGGCTTCCTGCGTGTATCCGATGCCGCCGTGCACCTGTAGGTTTTCGCGCGCGCCCGTTTCAAACGCCTTGAGCGCGGTCAGGCGCGCGGCGGAGGCCGCAGCGGGCAGATCATCCGGGGATTCGTCAGCTGCCCATGCGCCAAAATAAGCGTTGGACCGGGCAAGTTCGACTTCGACGGCAAGGTCCGCCAGCTTGTGCTTGATCGCCTGGAAAGAGGCGAGCGGCCGACCGAACATCTGCCGGTCCAGTGCGTAGTTGCGGGCCATCTCAAGGCAGGCATCGGCAGCACCGGTTGCCTCGAACGCGGCCTGCACAGCGGCACGGTCTATAAGCGCAGACAACTTCGCCGCGCCGGGCAACGCCTCTGCCTCCGCTCCATTAAAATCGATCCGATAGTGCGCTCGAAGCTGATCAAAGCTGTCGAGCTTTGTGCGCTTCACAGTCGGCTGATCCAGCTTGACCAGCACAAACCCGCCGCCAGCGACAAGCACGATCGCAATATGGGCAATGCCGGCATCTGCCACGGGCATCTTCGCGCCGCTGATTTTGCTGCCGTCAAATGTTACGCCAGTCGCAAAGCTTGGTCCCGGTCCTTCTGCATAGGCCAAGGTTCCGGTCACTTCGCCAGAGGCGAGTTTGGGAAGCCACTCCGCCTTTTGCGCATCGCTGCCCGCCAATTGAATGGCGTCGGCACACAGGATGATCGACGAAAAGAAGGGAATCGCTGCATTCGCGCGGCCGAGCTCCTGTGCGATGACGCCTTGATCCAGCGCGCTCATGCCCAGGCCACCGTGCGTTTCGGGAATCGCAGCCCCCAAAAAACCCATTTCCCCAAGCTCGCGCCACAGCGACTCATCCCATTCCGCCCCTGCGTCGATCAAGCCGCGCAGGTGGTCATATGGTGATCGTTCCGCAATCAGGCCGCGCGCTTGCTCAGCCAGCATTTTCTGTTCATCAGACAGGTCGAAATTCATTGCAGGGCTTGTCCTCCACTATCCCGCTATGTCATAGCGACTTGTATAACTAGGTCAACCATGCGGACTGACGACAGGAGAGTCTGATGCAGTACGAAACCATCCTTGTCGACGTCGTCGACCATGTGGCGACAATCACCATCAACCGCCCGGATGCAATGAATAGCTTCACCAAGCGGATGATGGAAGAATTTGAACATCTGTGGAAATGGGTCAGCGTCACCGACGACATTCATTGCTGCGTGCTGAGGGCCGCACCCGGCAAGGCCTGGTGCACCGGCGTCGACGTAAAAGCATCGATGCAGGGCGAGCCTGTCGTCGATCTCGACAACATTTGGCATTGTGAAGACCCCGGCAATCTGCTCGGCCCGAAGTCGATGAACTGCTGGAAGCCGGTCGTGGCGGCGGTGCATGGCATGGCCGCAGGCGGCGCCTTCTACTGGCTCAACGAAGCCGACATCATCATCTGTTCGGAAGACGCGACCTTCTTCGACCCCCACGTCACCTACGGGATGACCAGTGCGCTCGAACCCATCGGCATGACGTACAAGCTCCCCCTGCAAGACGTGCTACGCATGGTCCTGCTCGGCAATGATGAACGCATTGGCGCGGGAACCGCCCTGCGCATCGGTCTGGTGAGCGAGATCACGACACTCGAAGATTTGTGGCCGCGTGCACAGGAACTGGCGGCGACGATTGCTGCGAAGCCGACTGCTGCGACGACAGGCTCGCTCAAAGCGATCTGGCAATCGCTCGATATGCCGCGGACCGTCGCCCTCCAGAACGGCCTCAAATATTGCCAGATCGGCAACCCGGTCGGCGTGCCGCAGGTCGATCGGACCGCCCTCATGGCGGACAAGGCCAAGAAGTTCACAGTTCGATAGGAAGATCATGTCCCTGCTCTATGATGAAGGCCAATTGGCCATCGCGACGGAATCGCGTCGCGTTCTCGAAGCCCGCATCATGCCAGATGCCTTGCTGCCCCTGCTTGAACAATCGGGCCAATATCACGCCCCATATTGGGAAACGGCAAAGGAACAGGGCTGGACAGCTCTGGCCCTGCCCGAAGCCTATGGCGGGCTGGATCTCGGGCTCGTCGAACTGGGCCTGATCGCGTTCCAGATCGGCCGTTCTCTGGCCGGAGCCCCGTTCCTCACCTCATCTTTCGGTGCTGCGCGCGCCATTCTCGACCTTGGTGACGAGGGTCTGAAGAATGACTGGCTGCCAAAACTCGCCAGCGGCGAGTCCATTGGCGCGGTGGCCTTTGCAGAAGGACAGTCGGTACTGGGCACCTCGGTCCGTTTTGCTGACGGCAAATTGACCGGCACAAAACCGGGAGTCTCCGGCGGCCTGCACGCCGATGTCGCAGTCGTGCTGGCGAACGACAACGGGACGCCTGTCATCGTCGTTGCAGCGCTTGACGGCGTGACCAAGACCGCCATCAACAGCTTTGACAACAGCCGCTGCGTCGCTGACCTGACCTTTGCGGGGACGCCCGCCACGGAAATTGCGCGTGGTGAGGACGCGCTGGATGCAGCGCGCCATGTGCTCGCGCTGCAATCGGTGGTGACGGCACATGAACAGACCGGCGGGGCGGAAGCGCTGCTGGAACGCGCCCGCGATTATGCCAACACACGTCGGGCCTTCGGGCAGGTGATTGGCGCCTTCCAGTCGGTCAAACACCGCATTGCAGAAATGTACGGATTGGTCGAACTGGCCCGCGCTGGTGCGCTCCATGCCGCAACGCGTGAAGGCCATCCGGATTTCTTGAAGGCCGCGGCAGCCGCGCGCATCCAGGCGACGGACAGTTATGATACGTGCGCCCGCGATTGCGTGCAGGTGCATGGCGGGATCGGTGTCACGTGGGAGGCGGGCCTCCACCTCCACATGCGCCGCGCGCGCACCCTCGCCATGGAACTGGGCAACTTGTTCTTCTGGGAAGATGTGCTGGTTGATTGTCTCGAAGGAGAAGCCGCATGAGCGATCTCGAAACATTCCGCACCCGCGCCCGTGCGTGGCTTGAATCCGTGGCACCGACCTATGGCAAAGCCGCACAGACACATCTGGCCTATGAGGAAAAGCTGGCGCTCGGCCGCCGCTATCTCAAGGCCCGTTTTGACGCTGGCTTTGCGGGGATCAACTGGCCTGTCGACATGGGCGGACAGGGCCTGACCCATATCGAAAAGGTCACCTTTGAAACCGAAGAGATGCAGTTCGGGATGCCGACCCACTTCTTCGGGATTTCGCTTGGCATGCCCGTGCCGATCATCATGAAATTCTGCGAGGACAAGGCCTGGGTCAAGGAACGCGTTCTCAAGGCCTTGCAAGGTGAAGAAATCTGGTGCCAGCTCTTCTCCGAACCGGCGGGTGGTTCCGACCTTGCCGGGCTTCGCATGAAGGCAGAGCAGGATGGCAATGGCTGGAAGTTGAATGGCCAGAAACTCTGGACCAGCTACGCCCAATATTCGGACTATGGCGTCATCGTCGCTCGTACCGACCCCACCGCGCAGAAGCACAAGGGCCTGACCTATTTCTGGGTCGATATGCGCGCGCCGGGTGTCGAAGTGCGTCCCGTCAAGCTCGCAGGCGGCGACAGCCATGTGAACGAAGTGTTCTTTGACGATGTGAAAATCGACGACAGCCACCGGATGTCACCCGTTGGCGGCGGCTTTGCCGTGGCGATGGCAACGCTGATGATCGAACGCTACGTCGCGACCGACAGCGGCGGCTTCGGCCCGCATTTAGATTTGTTCGTCAGCCTTGCGAAGGACGTCGAGATCAACGGCCAGCCCGCGATCAAGGACGGTCGCATCCGCCAGCAGATCGCGCGCAACTATGCCATGCGCAACGGCCTTGATGCCATCACCGCCCGCGCCATGCTGATGATGCAGGCGGGCATGGAACCGGGGCCCGAAGGGTCGCTCAACAAGCTGGTCTCTGTCCGGTCGCGCCAGAAACTCTCCGAACTCGCCATCGATCTGCAAGGAACCAACGGCCTGCATTTTGACGAGCATTTGTCGGTCAAGGACAATTGGCAGACGAGCTGGATCAACGCACCAACCGGCCGCATCGCCGGCGGTGCTGATGAGATGCTTCTCAACACCATTGCCGAGAAGATCCTCGGCCTGCCGCAGGACCATCGTCCGGACAAGGGCGTGCCCTTCAACGAAATCCCCGCATAAAGGAACTGACCATGGCCGAAGCCTACATTATTGACGCAGTCCGCACGCCGCGCGGCGTTGGAAAGCCTGGCAAGGGGGCATTGTCGCATCTCCACCCCCAGCATCTAGCGGCTACCGTCCTCAAGGCGATCAAAGAGCGCAACAACCTCGACACCGCTTCTGTCGACGACATCGTCTGGTCCACGTCGACCCAAAAGGGCAAGCAAGGCGGTGACATGGGGCGCATGGCCGCACTGGCCGCAGGCTATGATGTGAAAGCATCGTGCACAACGCTGGACCGTTTCTGCGGAGGCGGCATCAGCTCGGTCAACTTTGCCACCGCTTCGGTTATGTCCGGCATGGAAGACTGCGTCATTGCTGGCGGCACCGAGATGATGAGCTACACGGCGCAAATTGGCGCGGAAGAGGCAAATGCCGGGCTCAAGCCGCTTGGCATGGGAGCGGGCAATCAGGCGCTCGACGCAATTCACCCGCAGTCACATCAGGGCGTGTGTGGAGACGCGATTGCCGCTCTGGAAGGCATTAGCCGCGAAGACGTGGACGCGCTTGCGCTCGAAAGCCAGCCCGCATCCCGCAGCAGGGCGGTCACCCGGCGATAGCCGTAACGCTTCGCTCATCGTCTCAGAAGACAGGGCTGTTATATCCTGAAGCAAAAGCCTCAGAGTTGATAGAGCTTTAACGAGATTATGCATCGACAATGCAAGCTGCTTTTATTTGGATCCACTGCTTGATCCTGACCCCCGGTCGTTAATTCGCGGGTGTGTGAATTTTGGATCGGAAGCGGTTTCCGGTTGCGACCCCCTACGCTTTTACCCTCCCCCCATCCCTACTGCGATCTGACGCGCGGGAGAGCGCAGCTCTGCATGACGCAAAAATGATCCAATAATGACGCTGTTTCGGGCGTAAGTTGTTGAAAATGAACAGATGACGCACCCACCCCCTAACCATTACATGTGCGGGCGAGGCAGAAGAGATAATTGGAATATATTACCCTATATATAAAATGGTTGACCGGGAGGTGCGTCATCTGTTCATTTTCAGATACTTAGCTCGAATATAGCGTCATTCTTGCGTCACTGGCGGGTCATCCTCAATAATGCGCCGCGCTTCTGATCCTGAGCCCCATAAACACCCGACCTGCACTTGTTCGCTTATATCCAATGCCAGAGACGTTGGCCTGGATGCGTTGCACAAACCCGTTGATAGCTGGCAGCTTGTCAGCCTTGAACCCTTCGGCCGTCGCCCAATTATGGAACGCGTTATAGGCAGACCGCGTCGCGAGGTTTGGATCGCCAGGCGCAAATGGCACGACCTGTGTGCACTCGTCGATCCACGCGAGAACTGGATCTGCGCCAAAGAGCCATTCGGTCAGCGCTTGATCACATGAACCGGGGATTGAGAAGTTTCGGTGCGCCACGAGCCGGGATGCGCCGGCCACCACCCAAGCTAAAAGCAGATCGGCCTCCTCTCGTGCGATGCGTTGACCAATATTCTCAATACGCTCCACCTTGGGGATGGTGCGGTTGAATGGGACGACCAGCAAACGCCTTTGCACACCGCGATCAATTCCGCCCTGAAAAGCTGGCAGATTGTTTGTTGCAAAGAGGTTC
>JBBATU010000003.1:105609-131430 GCA_040398565.1 Chakrabartia sp. | reverse complement strand
CGTGCGGCCATGGCGGAATTGGTAGACGCGCAACGTTGAGGTCGTTGTGGGCGAAAGCCCGTGGAAGTTCGAGTCTTCTTGGCCGCACCATTTAGTCTGGACCCCTCATCCAGACCTTCAAAAACCCGGCCCTAGGCTGCGCTTTCAAAGCCAGTTTAGGCCGGGTTTTTTGATTTTGGTCATGGATGAGGTGCGCACGAGGTCGCGCGTAGTATCAAGTGTGCGAGGTTGTCCGCCCGTCAAACTTATCGAATTCATAAGCAATGGATGCTTCCACCAACTGATCCCAAAGCTGCGCCAGAACGTCTTCGGGAAGGCCAGCTGCGGCCGCCGCTGTGCGCACATTGGCAATGACTTCTGCCTTGCGCGCCTCGTCCCGCACGGCCGCTCTGCTGTCTTTGATCCGCGCGGCGGCATCCATGTAACCAAAGCGCAGGGCAAGCAGATCAACAAGCCTTCGGTCCACATCGTCAACGCCCGTACGAACATCGATCATGGTGGCGCAATTTTGGGGAAGCCTCACCCCGGTTTCAGCATCGGCGTCTATCATGGCGCGGCCCTTAAGCCTTGGGCGCAGATCTGTCGAGCGCCCCACATATATGCCTATGAGGATCGATAAGACACGCCCTTTACGTTGCAAACTAAAACCGATACAGATTGGCAATAATCATGTTTAGAAAGTCGACACGTGCGGGCCATCTTCTCTGTGCTTCTGCTTCTTGCCGCAACATCTGCCTGTTCAGACGCGCCCAGCACCGTTCCGGAAAAGATACCGACCGTTAAAACGGCCCTGATTGGCGCGGCGCAAGGCGGCAATCAGCTCATCGCCGTTGGCAGTGTTGCGGCCCGGCGGGAATTGCAGCTGGGCTTTACAACGGCGGGACAAATTGCCGCTCTCACGGTCAATGAAGGCGACCGGGTGACCAAGGGGCAACTGCTGGCCGCCTTGGATATGGATCAGGTGGCAGCCGGGCTTGATGCAGCCCAAGCCGAAGAGCGCCGGGCGCGCGCCGACTATCATCGAACAGCGACACTGAAGGAAAAGGGCTGGGTCACGCAAACCCGGCTGGACAATGCGCGCGCCGCACTGGATGCCGCCAGCGCCAATGTCCGCGCACGACGCTTTGCTGCGGATACCGCCCGGATTTATGCGCCTAGTGACGGCCTGATTCTCGCGCGCCTTGCCGAACCCCGCGAAGTCGTGGCGGCAGGCAACCCGGTGGTTGTGCTCGCCGAACAATCGGGTGGCTTTGTGCTGCGTGCGCCGCTTTCAGATCGACAAAGTGTGGACATTGCGCTTGGCGCGCCGGCCCTTGTGCGGCTGGATGCAGCCCCCGACCGACCACTGGCCGGCAAGGTGATTGAAATTGGCGGGCAATCTGATCGGGCGACCGGCGCGTTTCAGGTGGAAATCAGCCTGCCCAATGCGCCGGGCCTTCGGTCTGGCTTGGTGGGGCGTGTGACCATTGAAACACAGGGCACATCCACCGCATCACAAGCCGCCCGGCTTCTTCTGCCCGCGGGTGCTCTTTTTTCGGCACGGGCAGGCGAAGGCTTTGTCTTTGTGATCGACAAAAGAAACCGCGCCCGGTTGCGGCCTGTGCAGCTCTCCGAAACGCGCGATGACGGCATTTACGTGCTCTCCGGCCTTGCCCGGGGGGATCGGGTCGCGACAAGCGGGCTTGATCTTTTGCGTGACGGCATGGTCGTGCGTCCTGTGGGTGGAGCCCAGTGAACATTACGGACTTTGCTGTTCGGCGCTGGCAGCTCACCCTTGTCGGCTTCATTCTGCTGTGCCTGTTGGGGGTGAACTCCCTGCTGTCGATTCCAAGGGCCGTTGACCCTTATTTTCCCATTCCCTTCACCATCGTGACGGCCGTCTTGCCGGGAGCAGATGCCGCCGATGTTGAAGAGACCGTCGCCAAGCCGATTGAAACCGTGCTTCAGGGTTTAGACAATGTGCGCGATATCCGGTCGACCACCAGCGATGGCCTAACCGTGATTACGGTCGAATTTGAATATGGCACCGACAGCGAGCAAGCGCTTGATCGGACTGTGCGTGAAGTCAACGGCATCCGGCCCCAACTGCCGCCGGGCCTTGCAAGGCTCGAAATGCGCCGGCCGCGCACAACCGAATCTGCCGTCGTCCAACTGGCATTGGTCAGCAAGGGCGCGTCTTGGCGCCGGATGGAAAAATATGCGCAAGATCTCAATGATCGGCTGGCCGTTGTGCCCGGGGTTCGGGCCGTATCCACCTTTGGTCTGGCCACACCCGAAGTCCGTGTCGCGCTGAACACCGCCAAGTTGGCAGAGGCCCGCATTCCAGCAGCGGCCGTGGCGGCGGCAGTGGCAGGCGGCGGGGCCGATGTTCCGGCAGGGGCTGTCGATTCCGGTGGGCGGCGCTTTAACGTGAAGGCGGGCGGGGCGTTTCGCAGTCTGGATGACGTCCGCGCCGTTCCCCTGCGCGGCGGCAATGGCCAGCTTGTGACCGTGGGGGAGGTTGCCGATGTCCGTTGGGCAGAGGCCGAACATCTCAACATCACGCGCTATAATGGGGAGCGCGCCGTCTTCATCACCGTCCGCAAAAAGGACAAGACGGACACGATCCGCTTGCGAGAATCCCTTGGCAAATCGGTCGAGGCCGCGCGGGCCACCTTGCCGCCCGATATGAAGCTGGAAATCGCCTTTGATCAATCCGGGGACATTGAGCGCAAGCTGGGGCAATTGGGAATTGATTTTTCTATCGCCCTCGCGCTCGTTCTCATCACCTTGCTGCCGCTCGGGTTCCGGGCCTCTTTGGTGGTGATGATCTCTATTCCCACATCGCTGGCGATCGGCATTATTTCCATGAATGCGCTTGGCTATTCGCTCAATCAAATCAGCATTTCGGGCTTTATCGTGGCCTTGGGGCTTTTGGTTGATGACTCGATTGTCGTGACCGAAAATATTGAACGGCATTTGCGTATGGGGGCAGCGCGCGCGGAAGCCGCCATCCGCGGCACAAAAGAAATTACGATGGCCGTGTTGGGATCAACTGGGGTGCTGCTCTTTGCCTTCCTGCCCATTGCCAATCTGCCGGAAACCTCGGGCGATTTTGTGCGCGGCCTCCCCATGGCAGTGCTGGTGACGGTGTCGGCATCGCTGATCGTCTCGCTGACCATCGTCCCCTTTGTCGCCAGCCGCATTTTGGAACCCCACCAGACGAGCGAGGGCAATCAATTTTTGCGCTGGTTGCAGGAGAAGATTGAGCGTTTTTACAAGCCGCTGCTGCATTGGGCGCTGGAAAATCCGCATAAGTCCCTGTGGAGCGCAATGGCCGCCTGCTTCCTCGCCTTTGCCGCCATTCCCATTTTGGGGTTCAGCCTATTTCCCAAAGCCGATGCGCCCTATTTCGTGGTTCGAATCGAAGCGCCCGAAGGCAGCGGCATTGGCAAAACAGACGCGATTGTGCGGCGCATGGCGCAGCGCGTTCAGGCCTTGCCAGAAGTTGATTCGGTTATGGAAAATAGCGGGCGCGGCAATCCGCAAATTTATTACAATAACATCCCGCGAGAATTTGACCCCAGCTATGGCGAACTCTTCGTCACGCTCAAAAAATGGTCGCCGCGTGAGTCCCCCGCCTTCATTGCGCAATTGCGCGACGATCTGTCCCGCGTGCCGGATGCGCAGGTGAGCGTGGTACAATTTGATCAGGGGCCTCCCATTGAAGCGCCCATCGCTATTCGCGTGCGCGGGCCTGATCTCGCCGTGCTGAAAAGACTGTCGGCCGAGATTGCCGATGTCATGCGCACAACGCCTGGCACACGCGATGTGAAGAACCCGCTGGCCGTCGACCGGATCGACCTCAATCTGCAAGTCGATCAGGAAAAAGCCGGACTGTTGAATGTCGCTCCGGATGCCGTGAAACGCACCATGCGGCTGGCAATTTCGGGCGAGCGGGCCAGCGCCTTTCGCGATGCGGAAGGGGACAGTTATCCCGTGACGGTGCGGCTGCCGCTCGCGACGAGCCAGCCCATCTCTGCGCTCGATAGCATTTATGTATCGTCGCAAAGCGGGGGCAGTGTTCCCCTGTCCCAAGTCACACGGCCAGAACTCGACTCCGCCCCTTCCAAGATTAATCGCTATAAGCTGGAACGCGCGGTGACCGTCTCGTCCTTTGTCACCGATGGTTCGCTTCCGTCCAAGGTGAATGAGGCTGTGGTCGCACGGCTCGCAGAGATCAAATTGCCCCCCGGCTATGTCTCTAGCGTGGGCGGCGAAGCGGAAGTGGCCGCACGCAACAACTCTGGCCTAGGTGGGCTGGTCCTATTGGCCGTATTTGGCATTCTGGCCGTTCTGGTCGCCGAATTTGGTCGCTTTCGCGACGTGGCAGTTGTGGCTGGCGTCATTCCGCTTGGATTATTTGGCGGGCTGGTGGCGTTGCTCCTCACCGGAAACTCGCTCTCCTTCTTGGCGGTTATCGGCTTTGTTGCGCTGATTGGGATTGAGATTAAAAACTCCATCCTATTGGTCGATTTCACCACCCAATTGCGCCAGCGTGGTCTTGGATTGCGCGATGCGATTGAACAAGCGGGGGAGATCCGGTTTCTGCCTGTCCTCCTGACATCGGTGACGGCCATTGGCGGCTTGCTGCCGCTCGCGCTTTCGGGAAGCCAGCTTTATTCGCCGCTGGCCTGGGTGATTATTGGCGGGTTGGTGTCCTCCACCTTCCTAAGCCGGATCGTCACCCCCGTCATGTATCTGCTGATCGCGCGCGGGGCAGAACCGCCTCCCGCAAGCGCGGATACCGAACCAGCCCCAGCCGCCTGACGCAAGCCCCTGCCAAGGCTGGAAATTCAAGAGGGCGCGCGGAGGATGAAGGCGTGACCCTGCCCCTCAAGCCTGTTAGAGTGGCTCGGTCTGCTGCATCACGCAGTTGGCTCTGAAAGAGGCGCAAGTGACCACGGCCCTTCCCCGCATCCGGGCGCTATCCACAGCGCGGCCCGATCACGATATTCACGCGGCTTTCATCGCTTGGGCGGAAGAGCAGATGGGCGATCGGCGCGCGCGCGCCCTTTGCCGGCGCATGGCCGGGCGGTCGGGCATTGATCATCGCTTTGCCGTTCTTCCGCCAACCGCTCAAGGGGGGTCGCCTGTTGCCCCCGGCGGTTTTTATGACGGACCCGCCCCGGGTACCGCCGCCCGCATGGCGCTTTATGCCCAACATGCCCCGGCGCTTGCGCTCCAGGCCATTGCCGGACTGGATATCGATCTCACGCAGGTGACACATTTGATCGTCGCCAGCTGCACCGGATTTGTGGCCCCCGGCGTGGATCAGATTATAGCCCGCACCCTCACCCTGGACCCATCGGTGGAACGGCTCTTGGTCGGCTTTATGGGCTGTTACGCCGCTGTCTCGGCGCTGCGCAGTGCGATGCACATTGTCCGCTCTACACCGCAAGCCAAGGTGCTGGTGGTGACGGTTGAGCTGTCCTGCCTGCACCTCAATAACACGCAAGAGATTGAACCCCTTTTGGCGATGCTGCAATTTGGCGATGGCGCAGCAGCAGCGCTCGTGACGGGGGAGGGGCCGGGCCTTGCGGTGTTTGATCCCTTTGCAACCACTCTGCCCGCCTCGGCCGATCTCATCCGTTGGGACATTGGCGATACCGGCTTCATCATGCACCTCTCGGGGCAAGTTCCCGCCCGCATTGCCGACGCTTTGCAGGATGCGGCCTTTGTCGACACACTGGCAGGCGGCGATCCGCAGGCGGTCGATGCTTGGGCGGTGCATGCTGGGGGCCGATCCATATTGGATGCCGTTGAACATGGGCTGAAGCTGGATGCAGAGGCGCTCTCGGCCTCCCGCGCGGTCTTGCGCGAAGGGGGCAATATGTCCTCCTCCACGCTGATGTTCGTTCTGGCCCGGCAGATGGCGCAAAAGGTTTCGCGCGGTGTTGCTCTGGCCTTTGGCCCTGGCGTTGCGGCCGAAGGTTTTCGCTTTCGGACGGTCGAGTAGATGCTCGCCACCCGCGCCCTCACCGAAGAGCAGATGGATGATCCGGCCTTGCCGGCCGACATGTATGCGCAGGTTCTGAATGATCTTGCCCGCGTCAACGGCGTGACGCTGGCTCGACGACCCACATTAAACTTTTTGCGCCGCCTGCCGCGCCAATCCACACCGCTGCGCATCTTAGATGTGGGCTTTGGCGATGGCGATATGTTGCGCAGCATTTTTCGCTGGTCGGTGCAGCATAAAATTCCCGTCGCGCTCGCCGGGATTGATCTTAGTCCGCGCAGCGCCGCCATTGCCGCGGCCCAAACCCCCGATGACATGGGCATAGACTATCGAACGGGCGACTATGTCGATCTGGCCGGGCAAGGCTGGGATGTGATCCTGTCCAGTCTGGTTGCGCATCATATGAGCCAAGATCAGCTGACAGCGTTTTTGCGCTTCATGTCCGCAGAGGCCAAATGTGGTTGGTTCATCAATGATCTGCATCGCCATGGATTTGCCTATCTGGGTTATCCCTTGCTCGCCCGGATCATGGGCTGGCACCGCATTGTGCGTGAAGATGGGCAGCTCTCGATCGCGCGCTCTTATCGTCCCGCCGAATGGCCCCCGATCTTGAACGAAGCAGGCGTGCGCGGCGCGCGTGTGTTTCGCACCTTTCCGTTTCGGTTATGCGTCGAACAGATCCGATCATCATAGGCGCGGGGCCTGCGGGCTGTGCCGCCGCCATTACGCTGGCCAGTGGTGGCGCACGTCCGCTTTTGCTCGAACGCGAGACAGAGGTTGGCGATGCCCTGTGCGGCGGCTTTGTCAGCTGGCGGACAATGGAAACGCTCACCCGGCTGGGCGTTGAAATTTCGGGCCATCGCATCACCCGGCTGCGCGTTTATGCAGGACAGAATCTGGCCGAAGCCCCGCTGCCCCAAGCGGGCCATGGCCTCTCGCGCCATGCGATGGACAGCGCCCTGATGGCCAGAGCCATCGCGTGTGGCGCGGGTCTAGAGCGCGGTGTGACCATCCGAAATATGGATGCGGTGCGCGCCCAATCGTCAGAGCTGTTTCTCGCCACGGGCAAGCAGGATGTGAAGGGATGTGAACGCCCCCGCGAAGACGCAGACCCAGCCTTGGGCCTGCGCGTGCGCCTCCCCACCAGTCCGGCCACACGTACCCTCATTGGCGATGCCATTGAACTGCATGTCTTTCACAAAGGATATGCCGGGGTCGAACTGCAAGAAGATGGGACAGCCAATATCTGCCTTGCCCTGCGCAAATCCTTGCTAACAGAGGCGGGGCGGGATCCAGCGGCGCTGCTGCGGCAACTGGCGGCAGACCACCCCCATTTTGGCGAGAGAATGGCGGGCTTTGATGCGCGCACGCGCATCGATGCGGTTGCCAATGTGCCTTATGGCTGGCGGCAGAGACAGGATCCAGACGGTCTCTATCGGCTGGGGGATCAATGCGCGGTCATCCCGTCGCTGGCGGGTGAGGGTAATGGCATTGCGCTGGCAAGCGGAGAGGATGCAGCACAAGCTTGGTTGGCCGGGGTCGCCGCCAAAAACTGGCAGCGCCGATTTGCCAAGCGCACGGCGCGCCCGGTTGGGCTGGCCACGCTGGTCTGGCATATGGGTGAAGGTCGGCTGGGCGGGCCGATGCTGACCCATGTCTTGCGCGCCTTTCCGGCTATGGCGACATGGGTTGCGGCCGCCACGCGCGTTCGGGCTTGAAGCCGGACGCCGACACGGCCATGATGCCCCTTATGGAAAAGCTGCTTTTAACCGATGAGGAATGGCGCGCGCGCCTGACCCCCCAGCAATATCATGTCCTACGCCAAGCCGGGACGGAGCGGGCCTTTTCCGGCGCGCTCAATGACGTCAAAGACGCAGGCGTTTATCGCTGTTCCGGCTGCGGAGCCGATCTCTTTGTGTCCGACGCCAAATATGAGTCCGGCTCTGGCTGGCCCAGCTTTTACGCCCCGGTCAGCACCGATGCCCTAACCATGGTGGAGGATAGAACCCATGGCATGGCACGGGTAGAAGTACGCTGTGCCCGGTGTGACGGGCATTTGGGCCATGTCTTCCCCGATGGGCCGCAGCCGACCGGCCTGCGATTCTGCATGAACAGTGTCTCGCTCGATTTTGAAGGACATGATGCAGACTAGGGCTGCGCGCCTCAACAGACGCCACACGCCTTGCCCCTCGACTCCTGACCGCCTAAGAAGGCTGTAGATGGCTACAAAGCGCCCCCGTCCCCCCGCCCCTTCGTCGCCAGTGCCGCAGCAGCGCGGTTTTTTGGCGCGAGCCTTTCGCTGGGCCCTGATCAGCGGCGGCATTATCTTCTTCGGCCTGCTCTGTGCGGTGGGCTTTGCCTATTCATCACTCCCCGATTTTAAAGAATTGCGGACGCGAGACTCGCTTGGGCAAGTCGTGCGCGTGCGCGCAGAAGACGGGCGCGTCATCCTCTCTCTCGGCCCGATTTATGGCGAATGGGTGGACTATCGCACCATTCCCGGTGTGATGGTTGATGCCATGGTGGCGGTTGAAGATCGTCGCTTTCGCTATCATCCCGGCGTCGACCCGATTGGCCTGTTCCGGGCCATTCAGGTGCGGCTGCAACGCGGGCATTGGGCGCAGGGTGGCTCCACCATTACCCAGCAGCTGGCCCGCAATTTATTCTTAACCAATACCCGCACCTTTGGCCGCAAGGGCCGCGAGATGATCCTCGCCCTAGCGATGGAGGCTAAATATTCCAAGGACGACATCCTCGAACTTTACCTTAATCGCGTCTATTTTGGCGGCGGCGCTTATGGCATTGATGCGGCATCCCGCCGTTTCTTCGACCACCCAGCGACCACGCTTAGCCTTGAAGAATCCGCGATCATCGCCGGGTTGGTGAAGGCACCTTCCAACTATTCCCCCACCGCCGATGCCAAAGCGGCGCTCGACCGGTCACGCGTTGTCCTCTCCGTCATGGCCGATGCCGGGGTGATAAGCACCAGCGTCGCAGCGGCTGCCCGTCCGGATCAGGTAAAGCTGGCCGCTGGCCCGCAGCAGAATAGCCTGCGTTACTTTACCGACTGGGCCCTTCCCCAGCTTGATGGACTGATTGACGAGGCGAAGGAGCCAATTGACGTTTGGACAACGATCAACCCGGATATGCAGGCCGCCGCCGATGCGGCAATCCTGAAATATACGCCAGAAGCGGCACAGGCGGCCCTTGTTGCACTTGACCGCGATGGCGCCGTCCGCGCGATGATTGGCGGGCGGGATTATGTAGCGTCCATTTACAATCGCGGCACACAGGCCGTGCGTCAGCCCGGCTCTGCCTTTAAGCTGTTCGTCTATCTGGCCGCCCTTGAGGCTGGTATGACGCCCGACAGCAAGATGATTGACGAACCCGTCAAAATTGACGGCTGGAGCCCACGTAACAACACCAAGGAATATCGCGGCGAAATGACGCTGCGCACCGCCTTTACCAATTCGGTCAACACCATTGCCGCGCAAATTGGCCAGCAAGTGGGGACGCCCGCCATTGCCGCCGTCGCCCGACGGCTGGGCCTGACCACGCCGATCAACACCCAGCCCTCTATGGTTTTGGGGACATCTGACGTCCGGCTGATTGATATGGCAAAGGCCTTTGCTGTCGTTCAGGCCAAGGGTAAGTCGGTGACGCCCTATGGCATTGTAAAGGTGACAACTTCTTCGGGTCAGTTGCTCTATCAGCGACCCCCTCAAGAAGATTTACAGCTCATTGACCCTTGGGTCGCCGCCGGCATGACCGATATGATGCAAACCGCCGTCAGCGCTGGGACAGGCCGCGCGGCACAAATCGGGCGGCCTGTCGCGGGGAAGACGGGAACAACGTCATCCAACAAAGATGGCTGGTTCCTTGGCTTTTCAAGCGGGATTACGACGGGCGTTTGGATCGGCCGTGACGATGCCAAGCCCGTTCCCGGCCTTCAAGGCGGACGCGCGCCTGCAACCGTCTTTGCCGCATTCATGCAGCGTGCGGTTGCCAACCGTCCGGTGGAGAAGTTTGAAACAGGCGTCACTTTGCCCGAATGGATTTTGGAAACCGACGAAGAGGCCTATTTGGGCGAGCTGGGCAATGGCGTGGATCAAACGCTGGACGGCATAGGCGATGTCGGACAGGTCACCGATGAAGATACGGAGTATCAGCGCGTCATTGATGAAGCGACGCGGCAGGAAAGCCTGCCTGCCCGGCGCACACCGCCTCAGTCGCAGCGCCCAAACCAATAAAGCCGCGCGCCATTATGCCGCAGCCAATCGCGGGCAGGCGCGTGATCCGCGCCAAATAGCTCCTTTGCCAGCCGATGAAAGTCGCGGCTGTGATCCATATGGATGCGATGCGCCACTTCATGCGCAACGGTTGCGCGACGGACGAAATCCGGCGCCAAGATAAGCCGCCAACTATAGCGGATATCGCCGCTACCCGAACAGCTTCCCCAGCGGGATCGTGGATCGCCGACCGACACGGAGGCTATGGAGATATCCCGCTGCGCCGCAATGTCCCGTGTTTCCTGATCCAGCAGCGTCCGCGCCTCCGCCCGTAGCCAGCGCAGCAAGCGGTTGGGCATCACATCAACAGGCCCGCCAATCAGAATCTGTGTGCCCTCTATGCGGGGTGTGCGCGGATGGCTTTGCGCCCAGTCCAACGTGTAGGACGCATCCCCAATTGGCACAGCCATGCCGGGCTCAATCGGCCAAGGGTCGGGCATGCGGGCCTTTTGCCGCGCGATCCAGCCCTCATGTTGTTCTGCCCAGGTCAGCGCAGCGGCAAGGGGGGCTTTGTGTGGCAAGACCAGCCGAACCTGGCCTGTGCGCGGATCGACCGACAATTTCATGCGCCGGGCATTGGCCTTGCGGACAATTTCCAGCCCGTCGATCATGCGTCCTCGCCCGGCCAGCGCTCAACAATATGGTTTTCCAGATCGCCTGCATCAATTTCTGAGACGGTCCACCCCCGGGTGGACATGCCGCGCCTATGGATCTCCTCGCGATCCCCACACACCAGATAATGCCAATCGGGCAAAGCCTCTCCCTTTGCGCGACGGACATAGGCGCAGGTCGGCGGTAGCCATTCCAAATTATCCAATTTGGCGAGCGTCAGGCGGATACAATCGGGCACTTGGGCAAAGCGATTGCGATAATCAGAACATTGGCCCGCGCCCCGATCGAGCAAACGACAGGCGACATTGGTGGGGTAAATATCGCCCGTGTCTTCATCTTCCAGCTTGTGGAGGCAGCAGCGGCCACACCCATCGCACAAAGACTCCCATTGCGCCCGGTCCAGCGCCTCTAGCGGCTTATCTTCCCAATAGCGGCCAGACACCAGCGCGCCTATCGCACCCAGCGGGCGAGTTCGGCGACAAAGGCCTTGGGGTCATTGCCCTGCGGCATAATCGCGATTGGCTCCCCTTGCGGGCCATAGAGCACAATCATCCGGGCATGATTGACCAGATAGGCCCCTTGCGCGTTGGGCTTATCCCGCATGAAGGCGACGCCATAACGCTGCGCCATCTCATCAATTTGGGCGACACTGCCGGTCAGGCCGACCATGCGCGGGTGAAAGTTGGACAAAAACTGCTTGACGACGGCAGGCGTATCCCGCGCCGGATCAACGGAGATGAAGATCGGGACAACCTTCATCGCACGCGCTTTATCCTTTTGTTCAAACAACTTAATCGCCTGCCCCATCAGCTGCGCGTCAACCGGGCAGATATCCGGGCAAAATGTATAGCCGAAATAGATCAGCCGATATTTGCCGGCAAAATCCTTCTCTGTGGTGGTTTTTCCATCCTGATTGATCAGGCTGAACGCCCCGCCCATGCGCGCGCCCTCCAGGGGCGGTGGCCCGGCATCCGGCGCAGAGCCGCCGCAGGCAGCGAGCGAGAAAACCACGGCGGCGGCGGCAAAAGTCTTGAATTTGGTCATGGTAGCTTAAGCTTTGCTCTGCTAGATCGAAGGACGCAAGCAGGGATTAACCGCTTCTTTGGGCCGAACAATATGAAGAAAATTCTCGCCACCCTTTCTTTGGTCTTTCTGCTCTGGCCATCAATAGCCAGCGCCCAATTTTCAGACAGCTATAATTTTCTGAAGGCTGTGCGGGAGCGGGATGGCAGCAAAGCCACTGATCTATTGAGCAAGCCGGGAACGGTGATCATCGATACCCGCGATGTCTCGACCGGCGAAACGGCCCTTCATATTGTGGTAAAGCGGCGCGACGCCACTTGGTTGGCTTTTCTGCTGGCGCGCGGGGCAAAGCCCGATATCCGCGACGAGGATGGCAATACGCCCTTGATCGCGGCCACCCAAATTGGCTTTGTTGAGGCGGCAGACATGCTGTTGAAGCGCCGGGCGCTGGTGGATGCAACCAATGGACAAGGCGAAACAGCCTTGATTTTGGCGGTGCAGCAGCGCGATTTGGCGATGGTGCGGCTGTTGCTGGCCTCTGGTGCCAATCCGGCCCGCACGGACCGTGCAGCGGGCATGTCCGCATTGGATTATGCTCGGCGGGATACGCGCGCTGCGGTCATCTTGAAGCTGTTGGAAGAAACAAAACCCGCAAAGCCCACCGCTGGCCCGATGTAAGGGCCGGGTGGCTTACGGATTAAATCCGTTCCCCAGACAGGCGCTGGCAAATCAAATCCAGCTGATCCAGCGAAGAATAAGCCAAAGTCACAGCCCCGCCGCGCGCGCCGTGCGCAATGCGAACCTTGAGGCCGATCTGATCGCTCAACTGACGCTCCAGCGCCTCCACATCCGCGTCGCGGCCAGAGCCAGAGGTCGGCGCTTTGCGCGCACCCGGCTTTTTCTTCTTCGCCAGCGCCTCGGTTTCCCGAACCGATAGGCCGCGCGCAATCACCTCACGCCCGACCCCTTCAGGGTCTTCGCATTGCAACAGCGCGCGGGCATGGCCCATCGTCAATTCGCCGGAAACGAGCCAGCCATGCACCCGCACCGGAAGGTTCCGCAAGCGCATGAGATTGGCGATATGGCTGCGTGATTTTCCGACAACACGACCCAGCTCCTCTTGGCTATGGCCATAATCATCAATCAACCGGCGATAGGTTTCCCCCTCTTCCCAGGCATTGAGTTGTTCGCGCTGAATATTTTCAACAAGGGCTATCTCAAGCGCCGTACGATCATCAAATTGTTTAACAATTACAGGGACTTGATGGAGTTTTGCACGTTGCGCGGCCCGCCAGCGGCGTTCGCCTGCAACAATCTGATACTGCCCGCCTAAATCCCGCACGACGATCGGTTGGAGCACGCCCAAGGCAGTAATGGAGCGCGCCAGTTCATCAAGCGCATCCTCATCAAAATTGCGGCGCGGCTGATTGGGCAGCGGCTGGAGGCTGGCGACAGGCACAAGGCGCACGCCATCGGGCAAGGGCACGCCCGCATCGGCCCGGCCCGACACCGCAACGGCCGTATCCGCCTGAATCTCTCCCAAAAGAGAGGATAATCCCCGGCCAAGACCCGTGCGTTTCTTGGGAAGAGCTTGATCTTCGCTCATGCGGCAACTTTCTGTTTGGGAAGACGGCTCATCACTTCTTTGGCCAAGGCCATATAGGCTTCAGAGCCGGAACAACGATGATCATAAATCAGGGCAGGCAGGCCATGGCTCGGCGCTTCGGACAGGCGGACATTGCGCGGGATGACCGTGGTGAACACCGAATCCCCCAAACAGGCCCGCACATCATCCGCCACCTGTTCCGTCAGGCGATTGCGGCGATCATACATGGTCAACACAACGCCCAGGATCGACAAATTGGGATTGAGGCTGGCGCGCACCCGCTCAAAGGTTTGCAATAGTTGGCTCAACCCTTCGAGCGCGAAAAATTCGCATTGCAACGGCACGAGCAAGGATTGGGCGGCAACCAATGCATTGACCGTCAACAGCCCCAATGAAGGCGGGCAATCAATAATGGCAATGTCCCAATGACCGTCCGGCACGGCATCCAGCGCATGTTTCAGCCGATGGGTGCGTTGTTCCATTGCGATCAGATCAATTTCTGCGCTGGAGAGATCAACCGTGGCTGGGATGACATCCAGCCCGGGAATGCGCGACGCTGTGGCGGCCTCCAGCGGCGCTACCTCTCCCAGAAGCACATCATAACTGGATTGCGCACGGTCCCCATGCGTGACGCCTAGGCCCGTCGACGCATTTCCCTGCGGATCAAAGTCGATGAGGAGCACGCGCCATCCAATGGCGGCCAGCGCCGTCGCAAGATTAATGGCTGTCGTGGTTTTCCCGACGCCGCCCTTTTGATTTGCGATAGCCACCCGGATCATGGTCTTGCGCCCTTCCTGACGCCTTTGGCCACAACAATTGCGGCTTCGGCATCGGTGATGCTCTGTTTCACGTGAAACACACCTTGCCATGCTTGTTTGACATTTTCCACCTCTTCCCGCGCCTTTCGGCCTTTTGGGAGGATCCAAAACGTTTTGGGGGTGGAGAATGGATGGGCCAGTTTGAGAAGCTTTGGCAAAGGCGCAAAGGCGCGCGCGCTGATGATTGAAGCGGGTGCGAGCCGCAGGGCCTCAACCTTGCACCCATGCACCCGGGCATTGCCCAGACCAAGCTCGTCCACGCAGCGGTTGAGAAAGGCGATGCGGCCCCTGCGCTCCTCCACCATATGGACGGGCCGTCCATCAAGGGCGGCGATGACGATCCCCGGCATGCCCGCGCCCGCGCCAAGATCGAGCCAATCGCCCTCGCGTGCGCCGTCCGCATGGAGCAGCAATTGGGCCGAGTCGACAATGTGGCGGGCCCAGAAGACGTCTGTCGTCGATTTCGCGATGAGATTCTGATTCTCGGATTCTTCAAGCACCAGACGGCGATACGCTTCGAGCTGATCTAATGTTTCACGTGAAACACCCAGTGTCTCGACGAGCCAGCGCTGGGCCTCTTCTTCCGTCATGCGGCGCGCCTTTTGGCCTGAACAAGAATTGCCGCAAGTGCTGCTGGTGTAATCCCCCGCACCCGCTCCGCGGCACCAAGTGTGGCCGGGCGGGCGGCATTCAAGCGCTCAACCATCTCATTGGACAGTCCAGAAACGGACGTGAAATCAACATCTTGGAGCGAAATGCTATCATTGGCGCGCATCTCTCGTATTTCTGCCTCTTGCCGGGCGATATAGGGCGCATAGCGCGCATCCTCGGCCAGTTCATCGATGATGGCCTTGGAGCAGAGCGTCGCCTCTGGACAGAGTGCCGCGAGCTGAGCTTGGCTTAGGGTTATGAACCGCATCCAACTGAACAGGCCTTGCTTCTGTCCCGGCTCCCGCACGTCGAGGCCCAAATCGGCAAGGGCTGACCCCGTAACATTGCACTCCAGCGCCTCTCGCAGAACCATCCGTTGTGTTTCACGTGAAACAAACCAATCCCGACGGGCGGGGGAAATACAGCCCATCTCCAGAGCAAGCGGCGTCAAGCGCGTTGCCGCGTTATCCGCCCGAAGACGCAGACGATATTCGGCGCGCGCGGTCAGCATCCGATAGGGTTCGGTAATGCCCTGCAACACCAGATCATCGATCATCACCCCAATATAGGAGCTCGCCCGGTCAAGCTGCAGCGGCGCGTGGCCAAGGGCCCGGGCCGCCGCGTTCAGCCCCGCGACAAGTCCCTGTGCGGAAGCTTCTTCATAGCCCGTCGTGCCATTAATCTGGCCGGCGCAGAATACGCCCGGCAGCGTCCGTATCTCCAGCGACTGCGCCAAAGCGCGCGGATCAATATGATCATATTCGACGGCATAGCCGGGTTGGGCGATCTCCACCTGCTCCAGCCCCTTCATTGTGCGCAAAAAGGCCAGCTGGACGTCGGCAGGCAAGGAGGTTGAAATCCCATTCGGATAGACCAAAGGGTCATCCAGACCTTCCGGCTCCAGAAACACCTGATGGCCATCACGGTCGCCAAAACGGTGGATCTTATCCTCAATCGACGGGCAATAACGCGGTCCCTGCCCCTCAATGGCGCCAGAAAAAAGCGGCGACCGATCAAGCGCGGCACGAATCACGGCATGCGTTTCGGGGTTAGTCCGGGTGATGGCACACCAGAGCTGCGGCACGGCGCGCTGCGGCGTGAGATCGGAAAAGGTCCAGCTTTCGCCATCCGACTCCTGGCGATCCAGCACAGCCCAGTTAATCGTGCGCCCATCGAGGCGCGGGGGCGTCCCCGTCTTCAATCGACCAATGGGCAGGTCGAGCGCCCGCAATTGCGCCCCAAGGGAAATGGCCGCCGCCTCGCCGACACGGCCGCCCGTATCGAGCTGCTCCCCACAGAACATCTTACCGTTGAGAAACGTACCCGTCGCCAAAACCACGGCGCGCGCCGACAGCTCGGTTCCATCCGCCAGAGCGAGACCCGTGACCATGCCATCCGCAATCAGCAAACGTTGCGCTTCGCCCTCGATAATTTCCAATCCGTCCTGCGCCGCCAACAAGTCGTGGATGGCCGCCTTGAACAAGGCTCGATCCGCCTGAATGCGCGGACCCTGCACGGCCGCGCCCTTAGAGCCATTGAGCATACGATAATGGATGGCTGCGGCATCTGCGGCGCGCGCCAAAATGCCGTCAAAGGCATCGACTTCCCGGACCAAATGTCCCTTGCCCAACCCCCCAATGGCGGGGTTGCACGACATGGCGCCAATCATCTGCCGATCAAAGCTGACCAAGGCCGTGCGCGCGCCCATCCGCGCCGCGGCCGCCGCCGCTTCGCAACCCGCATGGCCGCCGCCAATCACCAGAACATCAAAAGACCGAGTCATGCCCCGCCGCTACGCACCCGCGCGCCGCAGGTCAAATTTGTTTCACGTGAAACATGCGGCCTATTTGCCAATGCAAAAGGCCCCGAACAACGCATCGAGCATCGACTCCACCCCAGACCGTCCAGTGAGCCTATCCAGCCGCGCGCGCGCAAGCCGCAAAGATTCCGCGCGCACGAGCAAATCGTCAGACTGAATAGCGTCGGAGATCCATTGCTCCACCTCCGCCAGAATCTCCCGGTGACGCGCATTGAGCGCCAGCGCACCGGGGCGCGGCAACAGCGCGCGCGCCCGTTCCAGCAAAGTCGTCCGCAAAACATCCATCCCCTCACCCGTTACGGAAGAGATAGGAAGGCCGGGGCCAACAGACCCAGAATCGCATTTTGCGGCCAAAACAAGCGCCCCCGCCGGAGCCTCTGCCGCGGGGCCAAGCCAGAGCAATATGTCTGCGCCCGCCATCGCTTCGCCAGATCGTTCAATACCGATTATTTCGACCGCATCCGTCGCATCTTCGCGCAAACCCGCTGTATCGATGAGTAAAAGGGGGATGTCCTCCATCGCCACGGGAGCTTCAATCCGATCCCGCGTGGTGCCCGCGATGGGCGTGACAATGGCCGCCTCTCTTCCAATTACATAATTGAAAAGACTGGATTTTCCAGAATTTGGTGGGCCCGCCAACACGACCCGAACCCCATCGCGCAGACGTTCCGCCGGCGGGGATGTCCGAAGCACCGACAGGGCGGCGACAAGCTGCTCAAGCGGCCCTATGTCATGGCCAGAATCGGCCACATCGCCCTCATCCGCAAAATCGAGCAACGCTTCAACGCGCGCACTCTCAATGAGAAGTTGTTTCTCCCAAACGGCGACCAAACGCCCCAACCCACCTTCCGCCAGAGCAAGGGCGGATTGGCGCTGCGCCTCCGTTTCTGCGGCCAACAAATCAGCCAATCCCTCGGCCTCAGTCAGGTCGATCCGGCCATTCTCCAGCGCACGCCGGGTGAATTCCCCTGCTTGGGCTGGGCGACACCGCTCCATCCGCCCCAGCGTGTTGAGAATCGCTGCCACAACCGCGCGACCACCATGGACATGCAGTTCGGCCAGATCCTCGCCCGTGGCGCTCTTGGGGCCCGGAAACCACAGCGCCAGGCCATCATCAAGCGGCGCGCCCCCAATATCTCGAAAGCGTCGATAAACGGCCTGACGTGGCTCTGGGCGGCCTCCAGCGAGCACATCCAGCACCCGGCCAGCCTCTGGCCCGCTCATCCGGATAATCGCAATGCCAGCGGGAGGCTGTCCGCTGGACAGCGCAAAGATGGTGTCAGTCTGGGTCATGATTAGGAGGCGAGCTCAATCCCGCTTTGGCGTCTTCGATAAACCCGACACCAGATCGCGCATGAAATCCATGCTGGCGGCTCCTCCCGGCATCCAGCTGCGCATCATCGACTCAACTGTGTCTGGAGTCATGCCCTTGGTCATCATGTCCTTCATCTGGGTGAGATACACATCATGCACCTCAGTTAGGTCAGGCAAACCGATCAGGCGGCGCACCTCTTCGGGGGTGCAGTCCACTTCAATGTTGAATTTCATGCCGGTTACTCCCTTGAGCAGGCGGTGAATTGAGTCCATTTGTGCGCCATGCGCCGTCCGACCGCAACAGCCTGTTTCACCAGCCCCTTGGGAACCATCATCGTGCACGCGGATGATGCCCACCTGCTTGGCCTAAAGATTGCGCCCAACGACACCGTCTCGGCGGGACCAAGGGATATATCCCACCCGATTTTGGCACAGGCCATTGCCCAACTTTCCGACTGGTTTTCAGGCGCACGACAAGAATTTGATCTGCCCTTGGCCCCCCTCCAACAACCAGAGGCCGCGCGACTTCGCGCGGGCATTGCGGCCATCCCCTTTGGTGAGACACGCACCTATGGCGCCGTCGCCGACGCAACCGGGTCCATAGCCCGAGCGGTGGGCCAAGCGTGCAAGACCAATGCCTTTCCCCTCATCATCCCGTGCCACCGCGTGACATCGGCCGCAGGGCCTGAATATTATTCGGCGGGAGACGGCCCCAGAACAAAAACCTGGCTGCTTGATTATGAATATGCCCAACTTCCCCAAGAGAAAAGGACGAGATTGATATGAGCATGACCAAAATTGATGCGATGAACGCCTATGTCGCCGCCCCCGACGCCTCGGCCAAGGCCGCAATCATCGTGATCCCCGAAATCTTCGGGGTGAATGAAGGCATCAGGCGCAAATGCGACACATGGGCGGCGCAAGGCTATCTGGCCGTTGCCATTGATCTCTTCTGGCGCTTTGCGCCGGGTGTTGAGCTCAACCCTGATGTGGAGGCTGAGCTCAATGAAGCCTTCGGCTATTTTCAGCGTTATAATGCTGATGACGGCGTGATCGATATAGAGGCCACGATCAAGGCCATCCGCCATGGATTAGATTCACATGCTCCCGTCGCGCAGGTTGGCTGTGTCGGATATTGTTTGGGCGGCAGGCTTGCCTATATGGCCGCCACACGCAGCGACATTGACTGCGCGGTTGGCTATTATGGCGTGATGATCGACACGATGCTCGGCGAAAGCCATGCCATTGCCAAACCGTTGATGCTCCACATTCCAACCGCCGATCATTTTGTCGGGCCAGAGGCGCAGGCCGCCATCCATGCCGGATTGGGACCCAATCCACGCGTCACCCTGCATGATTATGAGGGGTTGGATCACGGCTTTGCCGCGGAAATGGGCAATCGCCGAGATGACGCTGGCGCACAGCTTGCCGATGGTCGCACACAGGCGTTTTTCCGGACCTATTTGGGCTGAAGCCAAATTAGCCGGGAAACAACCCTCGATATTGCGGTTTGACGAGCGGCTTTAGACCTTTGGGGATGAAAATCTCCAGATCATAAATGCCATCGGAATAGGGGCCGGCCACATAAGGCGCGAGGCTAATCGCGATACGGCTAAATTTTCCGTACACTGGCTTGGCGGGATAGGCTTCAGCCTCTTTGAACAGATCGGGGCAGGCGCCGAACATATCGTCCTTGGGCGTGGGCTCACCACGGCGGGCAAGGCGTTCCCGATCAAGCGCCCGGCAATAAGACGGGTTGAGCAACGCACGAGCCGCCGACGGGTTGATAAACAGGCCCGCAAAGCTGATCGGCGCACCCGCCTTGCTGTCCCAAATCAGGCTATCCACAAAGGCATAGCCATGCGCGCCGCCCGTATAGCTGGATCGCCCCGCCAAAAGCACAGTTACCCCCGGCAAAATACTGTCGACCATCCAATTGGTCGTACTCTCATAGCCGCTGAGATCCTCTTCGCTAAGATCTGGGTCGGCAAATAGCGTGGCATAGTCCCGATAGACTTTCGCCCGGTCCTGCTGAAGGTGGCGGCTTAAGGCTGGGTTTGGTGCGGGCAGCTTTGGCATGCCATAGGAAAAGCCGGTTACAGGAGCAGCCAGCGCGCCACCCGGCGCAAGCCCAATAAGGGCACAAAGGAGCAGGGTGGCTGATAAGACAATGTTTCGCATGCCCTCAGGCTACACGAAAACGCTTTTCTGACAATAGTTTGCCGAGGTTATGCTCCAGCCAAGGCCATGACATGGGGTTGGACTTCGTGAAAACCCTCCCAAATCATCTTAAGCGCCACATAGACAATCACAGCCAGCCCAAACCAAGCGATCCAACGATAACGCTCAATATATTTGGCAATGATATTGGCCGCGACACCCATGAGCGCCACAGCAAAAATCAGGCCAACAATCAAAATCCCCGGATGCTCACGCGCGGCCCCCGCAACAGCAAGAACATTGTCGAGGCTCATCGACACATCGGCAATCGCAACCGACCAGGCGGCGGCCGCAAAGCTTTTGGCGGCGGGAATGCCGCTCTCTTCATCCCCAGCAATTTCTGGCGACCCGGGCGAGTCCGCCGGGCTGTGCGCATGAAGATCGCGATACATGCGCCAAGCCACCCAGAGGAGGAGCAATCCGCCCGCCAGCACCAGCCCAACAATGCCCAAGAGCCAGCTGACCGTCAGCGCAAAGATGATCCGCAGAACAAGAGCGGCGACCACACCAATGATAATGACGCGATGACGTTGTTCGGCTGGCAATCCGGCGGCAAGCGCGCCGACAACAATTGCATTGTCGCCAGCCAAAACCAGATCGATCAACAGAACCTGCAAAAAGGCAGAGAAAATCGCCGGTTCTTTGATGTTGGAAAAGTCCCGCGATATGGCGGCCCAAATATCCGTTAGGCCGCCCCACACCTCCATAGAGGAGGTCAGAACCAACACGCCGCCCATCGACTAGCTCCCCAATAAGATCGGCTGCACCTGAAACCAGCCGTCCCAAATCATGTTCAGCGCAACATAGAGAATGACAACGAGACCAACCCATGCAATCCAATGGTAACGCTGGACGAGTTTGGCAACGAAATTGGCAGCAAGCCCCATTAAGGTCACTGATAACGCCAGCCCGAAAAACAAAACGGTTGGGTGTTGTCGGGCCGCCGCCGCGACGGCGAGAACATTATCCAAGCTCATCGACAGATCGGCAAGGGTAATCTGGATGGCAGCCTGCATGAATGTTTTGGTCGCAGGCGGCCCTTCCACCTGCGGCGTATCTGGGTCGTCCACTGTCACCGCTGAGGCTGTAGGCCGCAATTCCCGATACATATTATAGGCCACCCATAAGAGGAGCAGCCCACCCGCCAGCAACAGGCCCGTTAGCTGCAACAGCCAAGTCGCCATCAGCGCAAAAACTATGAGGAAGACCAACGCCATAGAAACGCCAACCATGATGACGCGGCGCCGATCCTTCTCCGGCAATCCAGCGGCCAGCGTGCCCATGATCACGACATTATCGCCCGCCATGGTCAGATCAATCAGGATGACGCCCAATAATGTTGTCAGCCCGCCCGTTGTAAAGACATCCGCAAAATCTAGGTTCAAACTGGCTCTCCAAAATAGCGGACATCGGGCATGGGCTCATAGAATTTATGGAGCAAAGACCGCCACTTTTGATAGCGATCTGACGTCCGAAATCCATCACGATGATGGGCAATTGTCTCCCAACGGACAAGCAAAAGATACAGGTCTGGCTCTTCAATGGCGGGCCGAACTTCAAGCCCCAGAAACCCCGGCGAGGCATCGATGAGAGGTCGAGCTTCCGCCATCGCCGCTTCAAAGAAGCTCTGCTCCCCTTGGCGGACGTGCAGCAGGGCATGCTCCAACACCAACGTCCTCAGCGCCCTACTGGTTCATGCTGTCGAAGAAGTCTTCATTGGTCTTGGAATCGCGCATCTTATCGAGCAGGAATTCCATCGCATCGACCGTGCCCATCTGCATAAGGATGCGGCGCAGCACCCACATTTTGCTGAGCTTGTCCTTTTCGACCAGCAATTCTTCCTTACGCGTGCCGGATTTACCGACATCGAGAGCTGGGAAGATGCGCTTATCGGCAACCTTGCGATCCAGCACGATTTCGGAATTGCCCGTGCCCTTAAATTCTTCAAAAATCACTTCATCCATGCGGCTGCCCGTATCGATCAGCGCCGTTGCGATGATGGACAAGGATCCGCCTTCTTCAATGTTACGTGCCGCACCGAAGAAGCGCTTTGGCCGCTGCAGCGCATTGGCATCCACACCGCCCGTCAGCACCTTGCCCGACGATGGGACAACCGTATTGTACGCACGACCAAGGCGGGTGATCGAGTCCAGCAGGATGACCACATCCTTCTTATGCTCGACCAGACGCTTAGCCTTTTCAATCACCATTTCAGCGACCTGAACGTGACGCGAGGCGGGTTCATCAAAGGTGGAGGAAATCACCTCTCCCTTCACAGAGCGCTGCATATCGGTGACTTCTTCCGGGCGCTCATCGACGAGCAGCACCAGCAAGAAAACTTCCGGGTGATTGTCGGTAATGGCCTTTGCCATATTCTGCAGCAACACGGTTTTGCCGGTGCGCGGCGGGGCCACGATCAACGCACGCTGGCCTTTACCTTGCGGTGAGATGATGTCGATGACACGCGCTGACTTATCCTTGACGGTCGGGTCAAGCGTGTCGAGTTTCAGGCGCTCGTCCGGGTAAAGCGGCGTCAAATTGTCAAAATTGACGCGGTGGCGCACCACATCCGGGTTATCGAAATTGATCGATTTAATCGTGGTGAGGGCAAAATAGCGTTCGCCATCCTTTGGGCCGCGAATTTCGCCTTCAACCGTGTCGCCTGTGCGCAAACCATATTTGCGCACCATATTGGGCGAAACATAAATATCGTCTGGGCCCGCCAGATAATTGGATTCTGGTGCCCGCAAAAAGCCAAAACCATCGGACAGCACTTCAATCGTGCCTTCGCCGATAATTTCTTCCCCATTTTCCGCCTCAACCTTGAGGATCGCAAACATGATATCTTGTTTGCGCAGGGTCGATGCCCCTTCAACGCCCAGCTCTTCGGCCATTTCGACCAATTCCGCGGGGGTTTTCTTCTTGAGTTGTTTCAGGTGCATCATGGCAGATCAGTCCGGGTAAAATATATGAGAAACCGCGACAGCACTAAATGAGGATGAAGGCTGCTGATGACGGCACGAATGGCCCAGCGGTGAAAAAGGCCTAAGCGGGCCTCGATCCCAAGTCAAGCCAGCTTGCCAAGAGGTAAAGCCCTTAAAAGGGTTTAACGATCGCCAAAATCACGATGAGCGCCGCCGCCATGCCCGGCACTTCATTCACTATTCGCAACGTCCGGCCCGAGAGCGACCGCTGCCCGGCATGGAGTTTGCGCGCATAGCTGACCATCCAGCCATGATAGCCAGACAAGATCAGCACAACGACCAGTTTGAGGTGAAACCAGCCTTGCGCAAAACTTCCCGTATCCAGCGCCAGAGCCAGCCCGAATATCCAAACAATCATGATCGATGGCTTGAGGATGATGCGCAGCAGCCGGTCTTCGCGCTCAATCCATTTCTGCTCTTCAGCGCTGCCGGCTTCAGCTTCTTGATGATAGACAAAAAAGCGCGGCAGCATGAACAGACCAGCCATCCAGAAGATGACGAAGATGATGTGCCCTGCCTTTACCCAGAGATAGGCATTGCCCAAAATCCCGATCAACGCCTCAATCATGATCTCTTCTCTCCGCGGATCCGCGCCACCAGCGCCTCGACATGCGCGATTGGCGTATCTGGCAAAATGCCGTGGCCCAGATTGAAAATATGGGGCCGGTCCTGAAAGGCGTCAATAATCCTTGTGATCGCCTGATCGAGCATGTCGCCGCCTGTAATCAGCGCTAAGGGATCCAAATTACCTTGAACCGGCAAATCCTTGGGAAGGTTGTGATGCGCCCAATTGGGATCAACTGTCTCATCCAGACCAATTGCATCTGCACCGACTTCGCGCGCATAGGCAGGCAGCTTGCCGCCCGCACCCTTTGGAAAGCCAATAATGACGGCATGTGGGTGGCGCGCCTTGAGTTTTGAAATAATCCGCACCGTCGGCGCAATCACCCAATGTTCAAATTGCTGCGGGCTGAGGCTTCCCGACCAGCTGTCGAACAATTGCACGGCATCCACGCCTGCTTCGATTTGATCGGACAAATACTCAACCGTGAGATCGGCAATGGCCGTGATAATCTCCCCAAAGGCTTTGGGGTCCCGATAGGCGAACCGACGCGTCTCGGCCTGTTCGCGGCTGCCCTGTCCGGCCACCATATAGGTCGCGACGGTCCAGGGGCTTCCAGCAAAGCCCAAAAAAGTTGTTTGGGGGGTTAAGGCCGCTTTCACCTGACGCACTGTCTCAATCACCGGGGACAGACGCTCTGGTATGCGTTGAAGCGCGCTCAGGCTTGTATCCACCAGCTTGGGCGCAAGCCGCGGGCCTTCACCCGTTTCAAACCAAAGGTCCTGACCCAAAGCGTGCGGAATGACCAAAATATCGGAAAAGAGAATGGCTCCATCAAAACCAAAGCGCCGAATGGGCTGCATCGTGACTTCGGCTGCTGCCGCACTATCATGCACCAATTCCAGAAATCCGCCCTTTTCCGCCCGAAGTGCACGATATTCGGGCAGATAGCGTCCGGCTTGGCGCATGAGCCATAAAGGCAGGGTGTCGGTCTTCGTGCCCTTAAGCACGCTGAGCAAAGGCTTTGAAATCGGGGTCATCATGCTCTCCCCCTATTCAATAAATAAAGACTCTGAAAGGTTGTAGATGATTGTTGGTCGCTTGGAGGTGGGAATAAAGTTGTTCCCGGGCTTTTGCCCCCAGCTTGACTCTCCATTTCGTGTGATGCGGGCGAGAGTCGCCTTTTTCTGTCCCCATTATCCACAATTGGGGATGATAAGGGCTCAATGTTCATAAGCCTGTGGGCACTATTCCGTGAACGCGTTGAGATTGTCGGCCTTGCGCTTTTCAACGGCTTTCCGCTAGCCCTGTCCCCAGGCTTTTCCACAACGGGCGAACGGCGTGTCTCTACTGCATCTTCACTTGGTTTCAGACTCAACGGGCGAGACATTGGAAACCGTTGCCAAAGCCGCCTTGGCGCAATTTGATGATGTCGAACCCGTAAGGCATTATTGGCCTATGGTGCGCACCCCGCGCCATGTCGACCGGATTATGGCGGATATTGCGCAGAACCCCGGTCTAGTTCTGTTCACAATTGTGAATGCGGACATTCGGGTGGCGTTGGAGCAACGCTGTGCTGCACTTGGCCTGCCCTATGTGGGGGCAATTGACCCGGTGCTGCATGCTTTGTCCGAAGTGCTCGGCAAACCCCTCAAAGCGCGGCCTGGCCTCCAACATTTGTTGGACGATGCGTATTTTGCGCGGGTGGAGGCCATACAATTCACCATTGCCCATGATGACGGGTTGAACTGGGAAAATTGGGAAGAAGCGGATATTATTCTCGCTGGTGTGTCGCGCAGTTCCAAAACGCCAACCTCCATCTATCTCGCCAATCGCGGCTATAAGACGGCCAACATCCCCATTGTCGTGGAAAGTCCGCCACCCGATTTGCTCTATCGCTTGAACAAGCCTTTGGTTGTGGGTCT
>JBBATU010000003.1:9129-105599 GCA_040398565.1 Chakrabartia sp. | reverse complement strand
GGAACGATTGGTGCAGATCCGGCGCAACCGCCTGCTCGCGTTGAACCAAGCGCCCGACACCGATTATGTTGATCAAGAGGCAGTCACGCGCGAAGTCGCATACGCCCGGCGCATGTTTGCCGATAATGATTGGCCCGTCATCGATATGACGCGCCGTTCGATTGAAGAGGCCGCGGCCGCGATCATCAACCTTCATGGCGAACGCAAGGGCCAGCCGGAATGACTCTCATCCTCACCTCACAAAGTGCGGGTCGGCGGGCGCTGCTCACCCAAGCGGGGATTCCGCATCACGCAATGGCGGCAACCTGTGATGAAGAGATTGAAAAGGCGAAGCTAAAGGCGGCGGGCGTCGATGCGCGCGCCTTGGCTTTGGGGTTGGCAGAGGCAAAGGCCCGCTCTGTCTCCTTGGAACGACCCGGCGATTTCATCCTCGGCTGCGACCAAACATTGGCGCTCGACGATGGCGTGATGTTTGACAAAGCGCCGTCTCTGGCCGCGCTGGCAGAGCAGCTTGCCACTCTGTCGGGCCGCACGCACAGCTTGTTTGCGGCCATGGCCGTTGTTCGAGATGGAGCCGTTATCTGGAACCATGTTGAAGAGGCGCGGCTGACGATGCGCCCGCTTTCGCACGACTTCATCACGGACTATCTGCACCAAGAGGGCGAGGGCCTATTGTCTGGCGTTGGCGGATATCGGATCGAAGGGCGCGGCATCCAATTATTTGAGCGGGTCGATGGTAATCACTTTACAATTATTGGCCTGCCGCTTTTGCCCCTCTTGGCTTTTTTGAGGGAAGCGGGAATAGCACCGCAATGAGCAGACCCTATGCCGAGGTCATTGGCGACCCCATCAGCCATTCCAAATCTCCGTTAATCCATGGATTTTGGTTGGAAGCGCTTGGCCTTGAGGCGGACTATCGAGCGACGCATGTGACACCAGAGGCGCTGGCGGATTTCATCGCGCGCCGGGCGGATGATCTCGATTGGCGCGGGTGCAATGTCACTCTGCCCCATAAACTCGCGGTCATGGATCATGTGGCCGACCCCGGCAATGTCCGCGCGAGCATTGGGGCGATGAACACCATTGCCCGCGATGATCAGGGCGACCTGTTTGGCACCAACACGGATGCTGGGGGCTTTTACGGCCCCATTGCCGATCTGCCTTTGGCGGGTGCGCCTGTTGTTGTTGTCGGCACGGGCGGGGCCGCCCATGCTGTCCTCTTTGCTTTGTCTCGGGTCGGGGCTGGGCCAGTCACATTGCTCGCGCGTAACCCATTAAAGGGGGCCGCGCTCTTGGCACGATTTGGTCTGAAGGGCGATGTTCGCCCCATAGAATCGGCAATTCCGCCCGCACAATTGCTGGTCAACACCACCTCGCTTGGCATGGTGGGGCAGCCTGTATTCGCGCCCGACCTTTCCTCCCTACCCGAAGACGCTCTGGTCTATGATATTGTCTATGCGCCTTTGATGACGCCGCTGCTTCAGGCTGCCGACGCCAGGGACCTTCAGATCGTAGATGGGTTGGACATGCTTGTCGGGCAGGCGGCCATAGCCTTTGAACTCTTTTTTGGGGCCGCCCCGCCGCGCGATCGGGATGAGGAATTGCGCGAAAGGCTCTTGGCATGATCCGCATCGGCCTCACCGGATCGATTGGCATGGGTAAGTCCGCTGTCTCGGCCATGTTTCGGCAGATGGGCGTCCCGGTGTTTGATGCCGATGCCGAGGTGCACAAGCTGCAAGGCCCCAAGGGCGCGCTTGTCACGCGGATTGAGGCGCGCTTCCCCGGCACCACGGGCGCGCTGGGCGTTGATCGGCAAAAATTGGGCGCGGCCGTGCTGGGCAAGCCGGACGAATTGCGCGCGCTGGAGCATATTGTTCACCCAGCGGTCTATCATGCCCGGCAGGCCTTTTTGCGGCGCCACCGATCCCGCCCAATCATTGTGTTGGACATTCCTCTCTTGTTTGAAAAGGGGGGCGCGGGTCAGGCAGATATCACAGTCGTCGTCTCTGCCCCCGCCTTTTTGCAGCGTCGCCGGGTGCTGCGCCGCAAACATATGACGCCGGCAAAATTGCGCCATATTCGCCATTTACAGATTCCCGACCATGTGAAGCGGCAAAAAGCCGACTTTGTCATTGAAACGGGCACATCCATGATGGCAACACGCGCCGAAGTGCGTCGCCTCATCGCTTGCCTTTCCCAAAGAAAGAGCCGATAGATCTGCCAATGCGTGAAGTCGTTTTTGATACCGAAACGACAGGGCTCAACGCCGCTTTAGGCGATCGGCTTGTTGAAATCGGCTGTGTGGAACTGGTCAACCGGGTTGAGACTGGCCGGGTCTATCACGCCTATTATAATCCAGAACGACCCATGGCGCCTGAAGCCCAAGCGGTGCACGGCCTATCGGATGCCTTCCTTGCCGATAAGCCATTTTTTGGCGATCTGGTGGAAGATCTGCTCGATTTTATCGATGACAGCCCCTTGGTCGCGCATAATGCGTCCTTTGACTTTGCCTTTCTCAATGAGGAGCTGTCGCGGATCAACCGTCCTGACATTGCACCCGCTCGGATGATCGACACTCTATCGTTATCGCGGAGCAAATTTCCCGGAGCCAAGCACAGCTTGGATGCCCTGTGCACCCGCTTTGGCATTGATCGGTCGCATCGGATTAAACATGGCGCGCTGCTCGATGCGCAATTGCTCGTCCAAGTTTATGTTGAGCTCACCGGAGGCCGCCAAATTGGTCTGGGTCTGGCCGACGCTCCTTTGACGGCGGACGTGGCGGATGATCTTGGCCGGTCGCTGACCGCCAGTCGTCCAGCCCGCGCGGCCCGGCCCCATTCGGCGGACCCGGCAGAGATTGAGCGCCACCGCGCTTTCATCATGACACTCAGTGACCCTTTATGGGGACTGGGTGAAGATGAGGAGGGTCGCGCCGCCGCCTAAGTTGACGCTGACCGAGTTGATGTTGGGAAAATCCTTCCTAGCTAGGACAGTGAAAGGAGAGAAGTTATGGACATCCGTGTTTCAGGCCATCAAGTCGACACCGGGGGTGCTCTCCAGAGCCAAGTGAGTGATCGGCTGCAGGCGATAGCGACCAAATATTTTTCCCGCGCGCACAGTGCCCATGCGACCTTCAGCAAAGGCCCGCATGATCATGGTTTTGTGTGCGATATTATTCTGCATGTCGTGCGCGGCGTGGTGCTCAAAGCCTCCGCCAGCGCCCAAGAAGCGCGCTTTGCCTTGGATGGGGCGGCGGACAAAATTGAAAAACAATTGCGCCGCTATAAGCGCCGCCTGCGGGATGATCATGCTGGGCCAAATGTCGCACCGCCCGAAGATAACGCTGCCTATACCGTCTTTGAGCCAACCCCTGATGACGTGCCGGATGCAGAAGACAATCCGATCATCATCGCTGAAACGCGCGTCGACGTGCCGGACGCCAGCGTATCTGATGCCGTGATGATGCTCGATCTGCGGCACACAAACGCGCTGCTGTTCCGCAATGCGGGGACGGGCGTGTTCAACATGGTCTATCGGCGCAATGACGGTACAATTGGCTGGGTCGAGCCGCAGGCAAAGTCCTAAACCTTTGCCCGGCTTGCCGTGATCGTCATTTCTGCTAAATGCGCGGTCCAAAGTCTATATTTGGATCTTGCATGACAGAGATCATATCCCTTTTGTCCCCCGGGGCTATTGCCGCCGGGGGAACGGTGAGTTCGTCAAAGGTGCTGTTCCAGCTTTTGGGGCAGATGGCCGAACGCGAATATCATCTAAACGCGGGCGACGTCGTCGATAAGCTCGTCGAACGAGAACGTCTCGGCTCGACAGGCTTTGGCGGCGGCGTCGCGATTCCGCATGGCAAGATTGACGGGCTGGAGCATGTCGTTGGCATTTTTCTTCGACTTGCAAATCCTGTGGACGTCCACGCCATTGACGATTTGCCCGTGGATCTGATTTTCTGTCTGCTCTCCCCGCCGGATGCAGGCTCCGAACATTTAAAGGCCCTGGCGCAAGTCAGCCGCTGGCTGCGCAATCCCGGGTTCGTTGCCAAGCTGCGTGGGGCCGGGTCTGCCGATGCGATATATGCCCTGTTCAGCACCAGTCAGACGCGTGACGCGGCCTGATCACATGGGCCGTGGCGCATGACGCCGCGTCTTGCGACCGGGGTCTATGTAAACGCGCTGATCCGCCGCGTGAACCAATCGGGTGGCATGGCGGCGGTTCTGGCCAAAGGCGATGAAACCGCCGGAGCACTTCTCCTCATCACGCTGGAAAAGGGCGTGAATACAGGGGTTTGGGAGCGAACCCTGGGTCTTGATGGGTTCTATCAATGGACACCCATTTCATCTCAAATAATTGAAAATGAACAAGAAATTTCGCAGATTTGCGCCAAAAGACGGGCATCTGACCCGGATTTATGGATTGTCGAACTGGATATCGCACAAGCCGCACGGTTCGCCGCTGAAATGGACGGCGCGCATTGACTTGCCTGCGGCCAGACGAGAGAGCGCCCTCAGTTTAAAGCGCATCGCCGTGCCGCCACCCGTGTAACTGGGCTCTGGGCGCGAATGCAGACAGGGGAATGAACCAGCCGCACCTGTATTTGCGTGGCCCCGGATCAGACTCCTGCAGATAAAGAAAACAGAATGCGATCCACCTCCCTCACCGCAGCACTTGCCGTGCTGTCGATTCCCGTTTTGGCTACTCTTGCAACCGTTGCTCCGACCAATCCGGTCTGGGCCAATGATATTCCCGGCATTATTGAGTCCCGGCAGCTCCCGCGCAAGGCGGTTGAGCAGCCAGCCGAAGATGCCTTATCCGACACACAAATTCCTGCCTCTGATGATGGCGCGCCGCCTAAGACGCAGACCCTCCCGGGTCTTGTTGCGCTTCATGCCGGCACCAACCCGGCTGATCGGGATGCCGAATGCCTGGCGTCCGCCATTTATTTTGAATCCAAGGGCGAAAGCCTGGATGGCCAGCTTGCCGTGGCAAAGACCATTCTTAACCGCACCCGCTCTGGCCGCTTCCCCGCATCCATCTGCGGCGTTGTGTTTCAGCCCGGCCAGTTTTCCTTCGTGCGCGCGAAAGGCTTTCCGCCCATTGCCCGGACCAGCCGCCATTGGCAGACGGCACAGGCCATCGCCCATATCGCTGCTCATGATTTGTGGGACGCGCCCGTGGAGGATGCCCTGTTTTTCCATGCCCGCCGGGTCAATCCCCGTTGGCGGATGCAGCGCATTGCCGCTGTCGGCAATCATGTTTTCTATCGCTGATCGAATGTGATTTGGAAAAGGGTGTAATCGCCCTTTTCCTTGTCCGCATGAACAGGTTAGACGCAGGGCATGGATAGCCCTGCCGAACGTCTTATCGCTGCCGATGTTGTGCGTGGTGTCTCTCGCATGCTTTATCGCCATGATTATTTGGGCGTGGCCGAAGTGCCTTTGGGCAATGGCCGCCGCGCCGATATCATGGCCCTTGGCCCCAAGGGCGAAGTGATTATCGTCGAGGTGAAAGTCTCGCGCGCGGATCTTTTGGGCGATGGCAAATGGCCCGATTATCTCGATTATTGCGACCGCTATTTTTGGGCCGTGCCGCAAGGCTTTGACCTTGACCTGTTTGAACGTGAGTCGCTGGCACCCATGACCACAGGCCTCATCGTGGCAGACCGATATGATGCGGCCATTTTGCGAGAGCCAGACCCGCGCCCTTTGGCGGCGGCCCGCCGCAAAGCAGAAACACTGCGCCTTGCCCGCATGGCCGCCCGGCGGATGATGGTGATATCGTCAGTGCTGGAAATTGAAATCGAGGGCTGATCAGGCGGCGTGATACCAATGGACGCCGTCTTGCGCTTCGCGCTTGGCACGGCCGGTGTGGATCAGGCGGTTGAGATGGGCCACGGCCTCTCCGGTGGCGAGCTCTCGATTATGCTCCCCAATGGGCCGGTTGAACAACAGGCTGAAGCAATCGACCGCGCGCAGAGGCTTTTCTTTCAGCGTCGCGTGAACGGCATCGAGCCGCTGACCATGTTCGTCGCGCAACGCGGCTAGCCGCAAATGCATGCCGTAAAATGGCTCGCCATGCGCTGGGCAGACCAGCAACCCTTCGGGAAGCGTCAGCAGCCGATCAATTGAGTCCAGCCACTCCCCAAGAGGGTCGGCCTCAGGCTCGGACAGGCTCACCGATACGTTGGAGCTGATGCGCGGCAATATCTGATCGCCCGACACCAGCACGCCTTCAGCCTCATTCAGCAGGCAGGCATGTTCCGGGCTATGGCCCGACCCGACGACAACGCGCCATTGATGCCGTCCCATATCCAGCACATCCCCGTCTTTCATCCGGCGATAGCTGGTGGGCATTTCATACATCATGCCGGCAAAGCGGCCCCAGCCGTTGGCCATCATTTCGGTCACTGCGTCCGCATCCCACCCGGCGGCGCGCTGCCGTTCGGCGTAGGCGTCTGGCGGGGTGTCGCGCACATCGCCGATCAGCATGCGCGCGGTCAGCCATTCGCCGCGGGTCATCCACAGTTCCGTTCCAGAGCGTTTGCACAGCCAGCCGGCAAGGCCAATATGGTCGGGATGCAGGTGGGTTCCAATCACCCGCGTGATGGGCTTGCTCGCCAAATCCTGAGCGAAAATCGCCTTCCAGGCCCCACTGCATTCTTCCAGAAGCAGGCCAGTATCGACGACGGCCACGCCATCATGATCGTCCAACAACCAACTGTTGATATGGCCAAGCGAACCGGGCATCGGAATGCGGGCCCAGCCAATGCCAGGGGCAATGGGGTGGACGCTGCCCTTGCCGGGTTCGAAATCCCCCCAAGGATAGGTCAGGCCCGCACTGCTGGTCGCCGTGAAACTTTCATCGGCGGTCAGCGATGCATCAGGCGACTGCGTGTCAGGCGTCCCGGTCTTGGCCAAGTTCTGCCTCCGCTTGGGCGGCAGCGGCATTGGCTGCGCGGGTGGCGGCGTCACGTTCGGCGCGCAGCTCTTCGATCAGGGCCGCCCGATCCCCTTCCAGGCGGGTGTCTTCGACGGCCTTAATGCCCTTGAGCTTGGCGGCTTTGGCAACGGTCGCATCCAGCTCTCGCTGCGAGCACAGGCCAAGGGCGACAGGGTCTTTCGGCGTAATATCGGCAATATTCCAATGGGTCCGCTCCCGCAGCGCCTGAATGGTGTTGCGCGTCGTGCCAATCAGCTTGCCGATCTGCCCGTCCGACAATTCGGGATGGTTGCGGATCAACCAAGCCACGCCATCGGGCTTGTCCTGCCGCTTGGACACCGGCGTATAGCGCGGGCCCTTAGTGCGGGTCGGCGCTTCCGGGGCCTTGATCATCACCAGATCATAATTGGGATCCGCCTGACCCTTGTCAATTTCGGCCTGAGTAAGTTCTCCGGCGCGCACGGGGTCACGACCCATCAGCTTGGTGCCGGAGGTTTCATCGGCAATGGCCTGAATTTCAAGGATGTGCAGACCGCAAAAACGGGCGATCTGCTCAAAGGTCAGCGCGCTATTGTCGACCAGCCATGCGGCAGTCGCATGAGGCATGAGCGGTTGGGCCACGGAGTTTCTCCCAAAATAATGAGGGCCGCCCCTCACGGAGCGGCCGGATGTATGCCGCTGATCTAGTCGCGCTGAGCGCCAAGGGCAAGAGTTTCGGTCCATTCAGCTGATTTTGCGGCACATCAGGCCCCCGCATAAGTCTTGATTTGAAATGCGTTCCCCGTCATCCCTTGGGTAAATGAGATCATAAATGGAGAGCGCCATGGCGGACACCCTGAAATTGCCCGGTGATATTGCAGCGGCACTGGCCGACCCAAAGGCGTACGGCCAATGGGCTGGACTTCAGGATAAATTCGCCTGGGCGCGGCAGAACATGCCGTTGGGCGTTGCCGAAGTGGCCGGCTTTGATCCCTTTTGGGCTGTCACGCGCCATGCCGACATCATGGAAGTGAGCCGCAATAACAAGCTCTTCGCCTCAGGCATCCGGCAGACGACTCTGGCGCAGAGCCTTGTTGATCAGGCGATCCGCAGCCAGATTCCCGATGGGCATCTGATTCGCTCTTTGGTGCAGATGGATGCGCCGGACCACATGAAATATCGCTTGCTCACGCAGGCTTGGTTCATGCCAAAGAATCTGCGGACATTGGAAGATCGCATTCGCGAAATTGCCCGCGAAACGGTTGACCACATGCTCTCGCTGGGCGGCGAATGCGATTTCGCAACGGATGTCGCGCTGCATTATCCGTTGCGCGTCGTCATGAATATCTTGGGCGTGCCGCGCGAAGATGAGCCCCGCATGTTGATGCTGACACAACAGCTGTTTGGATCAACCGACCCGGAACTGAATCGGGCCCGCGCGGAAATCACCGATCCGATGGCCGCCCTCCAGATGTTGCAATTTGTGGTCGCGGACTTTGAAACCTATTTTAAAAACTTAACCGAAGACCGCCGGAAAAATCCGCAAGAAGATGTGGCAACGGTGCTGGCCAATGCGACCGTCAACGGCGCGCCAATCCCAGACCGGGAGTTAAATGGCTATTACATCATCGTCGCAACCGCAGGGCATGACACAACCTCTGCCTCGACTGCGGGAGCGATGATGGAATTGGCCCGCAACCCTGCGCTCTTTGATCGCTATCGCGCCGCAGAAACGGACAAAGCAGGTCTGATCGAAGAGGCCATTCGCTGGACCACCCCGGTGCAGCATTTCATGCGCTCCGCCACTGAAGACACTGAGCTTGCCGGGCAGAAAATCAAGGCGGGGGAGTGGCTGATGCTCTGCTATATTTCTGGCAATCGGGATGAGGCCGTTTTTGCGGACCCGATGACGTTCAATCCAGATCGCGCCCCCAACAACCAGATTGCTTTTGGCTTTGGCGGCCATGTCTGCCTTGGCCAGCATTTGGCGCGCATGGAAATGCGCATCTTGATGGAAGAGCTGTTGCCGCGCCTCAAATCTGTCGAACTGGCAGGCGAGCCCGCACGCGCGGAATCGATCTTTGTCGGCGGGCTGAAGCGTCTGCCGATCCGGTTTAAGGCGGCGTAAGGCGGACTTAACCCCGGCCGCGATAGCCGGGGACGTCCTGATCTGGGATCCAGACGTCTTTGGGCGGCGCACCCGATTGCCAGAAGACATCGATGGGAATGCCGCCGCGCGGATACCAATAGCCGCCGATGCGCAGCCAGAGAGGCTTCATTTCGGTAAAGAGCCGCAGGCCAATGCCGACGGTGCAATCTTCATGAAAGCCCGCATGGTTGCGAAAGGCACCCAGAAACAGCTTTAGCGACTTGGATTCAACAATCGTCTGATCGGGCACATAATCGATGACGATATGCGCAAAATCTGGCTGGCCCGTCACGGGGCACAAAGATGTGAACTCTGGCGAGACAAAGCGCACAAGATAAGGAGGGCCCGGCCGCGGGTTGGCTGGATAGTCGAGTATGGCGTCTTCCGGGCGGGCTGGAAGCGCGCTGACCTGTCCGAGATGCTTAAGTGTCATGGCCGTGCCTTTACGCTAGGTAGGGCCCAATGACCATATTAATCCCCCTTTTGGGCGACCAACTTTCGTTTGGGGTGTCCTCGCTCGCAGGGGCTGACCCCGCGAAGACCATCGTCTTGATGATGGAGGTGGCGGAAGAAACCACCTATGTCCGCCACCATAAGCGCAAAATCGCCTTCATTTTGTCGGCCATGCGCCATCATGCAGCGGCTTTGCGAGAAGCGGGCTGGACAGTCGATTATGTTCGGCTGGACGATCCCGAAAATAGTGGCAGTTTTACCGGTGAAGTGGCGCGTGCTTTGGGCCGGCATGGCTGTTCAGAAATCCGCGTGACGCAGGCCAGCGAATGGCGCGTGCGGGCCGCTATGGAGGGCTGGGCGCAGGCGCTGGGCGTATCGGTCGAGATTCTGCCCGACACGCGTTTTGTGACGCCGCCCGGTTTCTTCAACCGCTGGGCCGAAGGCCGCCGCCAGTTCCGAATGGAATATTTCTATCGTGAGATGCGGCGCATGACGGGTCTGTTGATGGAGGGAGATCAACCCGCAGGCGGGGTGTGGAATTATGATGCGCAAAATCGCAAGCCGGCGGAAGCGCGCCTCTTCATTCCGCGCCGACAGGGGACAGAGCCAGATGCCATCACGGCGGACGTTTTGTCTTTGGTCGCGGCGCGCTTTCCCGATCATCCGGGTCGGCTGGACGGGTTTGATCTTGCCGTGACGCACGAAGGTGCGCTGGCCGAGCAAGCGCGATTCTTGGAGCAGGCCCTCCCCAAATTTGGGGATTATCAGGATGCGATGCTGACAGGGGAGCCATTGCTCTGGCACGCCTTTTTGTCGCCCTATCTCAATGTCGGGCTGCTCGATCCACTTGATCTGTGCCGCGCCGTTGAGGCCGAATGGAAAGCGGGGCGGGTGCCGATTAACTCGGCCGAAGGATTTATCCGCCAGATCATCGGCTGGCGGGAATATGTGCGCGGCATTTATGAATGGGCTGGGCCGGATTATGCGACGCGCAATGCTCTGGGGGCGACGCGGCCGCTGCCCGATTTTTACTGGTCGGGCGACACGCAGATGCACTGCCTGTCGCAAGCCATCGGGCAGACACTTAACATAGGTTATGCGCATCATATCCAAAGGCTGATGATCACCGGCAATTATGCGCTGCTCACCGGCATGGATCCGCATGAGGTGCACCTTTGGTATTTGGCCGTTTATCTTGATGCCTTTGAATGGGTGGAGCTGCCCAACACGCTGGGGATGAGCCAATTTGCAGATGGTGGCCTATTGGCGTCCAAACCCTATGTGGCCTCGGGCGCCTATGTGGACCGCATGTCGGATTATTGCGGGTCTTGCGCTTATGATGTGCGCCAGAAAACAGGGCCAAAGGCCTGCCCCATGAATGCGCTCTATTGGGATTTTCTGGATCGCAACCGGGGCGTGCTGGGCAAGAATGTCCGCCTTGCCACCGCCTATCGATCTTGGGACAAAATGGATGAGGATCGCCGTCGCGCGCTCACGGCCAGTGCGGCGGCCCATCTGGCAAGGCTCGACGCGGGCGACCCTTCGATCTAGCCTAGGCTTTCTTTTTAGAGGAGATTCGACATGGACTCGCTCGTCAGCACCCAATGGCTTCAAGATGAACTCGGCGCATCCGATCTGCGCGTTGTGGATGCAAGCTTGTTTCTGCCCGCCGATCAACGCGACCCCAAGGCGGAGTATGAGGCCGCTCATATTCCCGGCGCTGTATTCATGGACTTGTCCGAAATTGTCGACACCCATTCCAGCCTACCGATGATGCTGCCAAGTGCCGAAAAATTCGCCAGCCGCATGCAATCGCTTGGGCTGGGCGATGGCAGCCGAATCGTCCTCTATGATGATAGCCCCTATAAAAGCGCGGCCCGTGCCTGGTGGATGTTGTCCCAAGTTTTTGGCGCGCATGGCGTTGCCATTTTGGATGGCGGGTTGGCCAAATGGAAAGCCGAAGGCCGCCCGCTGGAAAGCGGCAAGCCTGCTATTCGCCATCGTCATTTCACCGTTTGGAAAAATGAAAAGGTCGTGCGCACCAAGGCCCAGATTTTGGCGAACCTTGAAAGCGGGGCCGAACAGTTGATGGATGCGCGCGGCGCGGCCCGCTTTACGGGCGACGAGGGCGATCCACGCCCCAATGTCGCCAAAGGTCATATCCCTGGCAGCCTCAATCTTCCTTATGGGCAGATGTTCAATCCAGATGGCAGCTGGAAACAGGGCGATGCTTTGCGCGCCGCGTTCGATGCGGCCGGGATTGATCTCACGCGCCCCTTGGTTGCGACCTGCGGCTCTGGCCTGACGGCGGCAACGCTTGTCTTTGGCGCGCATTTGCTCGGTAAGGAAGATGTCGCACTGTATGACGGCAGCTGGTCAGATTGGGGCAGCGACCCGGACACACCCAAGGCGATGGGCACGGCTTGAAATAGGCCTTCGCTCGGTCCTTGAGGAACGGGGTTCGCGCAGAGACGCAGAGAACGCAAAGTCACCCATAGTGTCCAGCTTACGCTGGATCCCGATTCTTCTCTGCGCTCTTTGCGTCTCTGCGCGACGCTTTACGCACAAGAAGGAGAGGTTCGACAGCGTCGGTGCGGCGCGCTAGAGGTGGCTCATGTCAGACACGCGCAAGACCAAAGCTGAAACCCGTCTCACCCATGCAGGCCGCCGGGCCGAATGGACCAGCCTTGCCCAAGGGCGCGGTGGCATCGTCAATCCGCCGGTCTGGCGCGCCTCGACTATTCTCTATGAGGATGTGGCGCATTTGCGGCAGGGCACGCAGACCAACCGCGATGGCGATTTATTCTATGGTCGGCGCGGTACGCCGACCCAATGGGCGCTGGCCGAGGCGATTACCCAGATGGAGCCGGGGGCAGAGGGCACGATGCTCTATCCCTCCGGCGTGGCCGCGGTCACTGGGGCCTTGCTCTCTATCCTCAAGCCGGGCGACCATCTGTTGATGGTGGATTCCGCATATGATCCCACGCGCAATTTTTGTGATGGGTTTTTGAAAAATTGGGGTGTGGAAACCAGCTATTATGACCCGCTGTTGGGCGCAGATATTGCGCCTTTGATCCGCCCCAATACGCGCGCCATTTTCCTTGAATCGCCTGGGAGTCTCACCTTTGAGGTGCAGGATGTGCCTGCCCTTGTCGCTGTTGCGCAGGCCCATGGCCTGAAAACGGTGATGGACAATACCTGGGCAACGGCCCTGTTCTTTACGGGCATTGAAAAGGGTGTTGATCTCGTCGTGACGGCGGCCACCAAATATTTGGGCGGGCATAGCGATGTGATGATGGGCGCGGTGACGGCCAATGTCGCAAGCTGGCCCGCCTTGCGCCGTACAGCGCAGATGCTCGGCCATTTTGTTGGCGCGGATGACAGCTATTTGGTGCTGCGGGGGTTGCGCACGCTCGCCTTGCGGTTGGGCCAGCATCAGGACAGCGCCCTTCGCATCGCGCACTGGTTGGCTGAACAGCCAGAGGTGGCGCGCGTTCTGCACCCTGGGCTCCCCACGGACCCCGGCCATGCGATTTGGCGGCGTGATTTTGCCGGGGCCAGCGGGCTGTTTGGCTTTGTATTGAACGGCGGGGATGAGGCTGCGCGGGCCGCGCTGATCGATGGGCTGAGCCTGTTTGGCATCGGCTATAGCTGGGGCGGGTATGAAAGCCTTGCTCTGCCCGTTGATCCCCAAAATTATCGAACCGCAACCCGCTGGATGGCAGAGGGCCCGGTTATCCGCCTGAGCATTGGCTTGGAGGATCCGGACGATTTGATTGCTGATCTGGCAGACGGGCTGGCCCGGTTTCGTCGGGCGCGCGACGGGCAATAAACCCTCAGGTCATATTGCGCGCCTCGCTTGCCCCCCCTATCTTTGACGGGTCACCCAAGCGGGAGAGAGAGATAATGACCAGCGCCTTTTCAAAATTGCACCTTGCCCTTGTTCCAGCCGTGCTGGCTGTGTCTGGCTGCGGCCTCAACAGCGTGCCGACCGAGGAAGAAAATGCGAAGGCCAAATGGGCTAATGTGCAGGCCGATTATCAGCGCCGGGCCGATCTCATCCCCAATCTTGTCGAAACGGTGAAGGGCTATGCCAAGCAGGAACAATCCGTGCTCGTCGAGGTGACCAATGCCCGCGCCCGCGCCACCTCTGTGCAGCTGAGCGCCAATGATTTGACCGATCCTGCCAAGGTGCAGCGGTTTCAGCAAGCGCAAGGTGCGTTAAGCCAGGGGCTGGGCCGCCTGCTCGCCACGACAGAGGCCTATCCGGATCTCAAATCAAACACCAATTTCCTCGCCCTGCAATCGCAGTTGGAGGGAACGGAGAACCGCATCAATATTTCCATCAAGGATTATAATGAAGCGGTGCAAAGCTATAACACCACAATCCGCACCTTCCCGGATGCCGTCGGGGCCAAGTTGTTTTACGGGGCAAAGCCAATGACGCCCTATCAGGCAACAGCCCCCAATGCGGATCGTGCGCCGCAGGTGAAGTTCTGACCCTCGGTAAAACGATGCGCTGGCTGTTCAGCTTCCTCCTGCTGGTCTCGGTCGGGTTGCCCGGCTTTGCCCAGAGCTTCCCCAAGCCCAATAATACGCGGGTGGTGGATGCGGCAAATCTGTTGCCGCCTGCAGAGGAAAGCGCGCTCGACCAGCAATTGGCGGGTTTTGAAAAAGCCACGGGGCGGCAATTTGTTGTCGCGACCATCCCCGATCTTCAGGGCTATCCCATTGAGGATTATGGCTATCGATTGGGTCGCGCCTGGGGTGTTGGATCTAAGGATAAGGATGATGGCGCACTGCTGATCGTCGCGCCCAAGGATCGCAAGGTGCGCATCGAGGTGGGCTATGGGCTGGAGCCTTATTTGACCGATGCCTTATCGAGCGTGATCATCAACACGCAGATTTTGCCGTTGTTTAAGGCGGGCGATTATCCCGGCGGCATCACGGCCGGGGCCGATGCGGTGATGGAGCAATTGCAACTTCCCCCTGAAGAAGCGGCCGCGCGCGTCAAGGCGGCAGATGCCCCGGTGGAGCATAAGGGTGGCATTCCCATTGCGCTCATTTTCTGGGCGGCCATCCTGATCTTCTTCGTCCTGCCCAGCTTCTTTGGCCGCAGACGCGGGCGGCGGCATCGTGGCATTGCACCGGTCATGATCTGGGGCCCGGGCGATTGGGGCGGCTCTCGCGGCGGTGGCTTCGGTGGCGGCTTTGGCGGCTTTTCGGGTGGCGGCGGCAGCTTTGGGGGCGGTGGCGCCTCGGGGAGTTGGTGATGGCACACAGGCTTGAGATAACGCCGGAGGATCAGGTGCGCGTGGATGCGGCCGTCCGCGCGGCGGAGGACCGGACCTCGGGAGAGATTGTCACCATCATCACGCATCAGTCGGATGATTATGCCGATGTTGCTCTGTGGTGGTCGGCAGGCGTAGCCTTGCTGGCCTTGATCGCGTTGGTTTTGCTGCCGGATTTTTACATGGGCCTTGTCGATCGTCTGCTGGGCCGGTGGGCCTTTGATTGGACGCCGCGCACCGTTCTTGAATTGGCGATGACGGTTGCGTCGCTCAAATTTTCAGCCATGTGGCTCTTGCTGTTGTGGCGCCCGGCGCGTCTTTGGCTCACCCCACGGCCTGTGCTTGCCGGGCGGGTGCGGCGCCGTGCTGTCAATTATTTCCGAGTGGGTGCGGAACGCCGCACAACGGGGCGGACGGGTGTTTTGCTCTATGTCTCTCTTGCTGAGCATCGCGCAGAAATTGTGGCGGATGAATCGATCCACGCCAAAGTCCCGCAAGCAGCCTGGGGCGATGCGATGGCGGACATGATCGTGCATGTGCGCGAGGGGCGCATCGGCGAGGGCATGGCGGCAGCCGTTGCGGATATGGGGGACATATTGGCCGCCCATTTCCCGCGGGCATCCGATGACAAAAACGAACTGCCCGATCGATTGATCACATTGTGACGCAGAACGCGGACGCCGAAAAAATTGTCTGGCAAGGCAAATTCATCACGGCCAAGACCCGGGGCAAATGGGAATATGTTTCCCGCGCGCGCGGCATTAAGGCCGCGGTGATCCTTGCGGTTGAGGATGGGCATGTTCTGCTTGTGGAGCAATATCGCGAGCCATTGGGCGCACCCTGCCTTGAACTGCCAGCAGGGTTGGTTGGCGACGAACGGGCAGGCGAAGCGGTGGAAGCCGCCGCCGCGCGCGAGCTGGAGGAAGAAACCGGCTATCGCCCGGCGCAGGTGACGATGATTGGGGAGTTTTATTCTTCCCCGGGCATGGTCAGTGAAAGCTTTTATTTCGTCCGGGCCAGCGGTCTGGAGAAGGTGGGCGATGGTGGCGGTGTGGAGGATGAGAATATCATCGTGCACCGCGTGCCCTTGGGCGAAGTTGCAGAGTTTATGGCCCGCAAACGTGCCGAAGGCTGCGCGATGGATGTGAAGCTTGTCGCGCTTTTGGGGCCGATGCTCCTTGGCCCCTCAATGGCCTCGGACACAATTGCCTAATTTTTAGGCATCGCAGAAAAGCTGCTTGTGAATCGAGCAGATAGCCCTGCGACCTCTGCTAATTATGTGCGCGATCCTTTCCTATATCGCCCTGATCTTCGCCAATTTATGAAACTGGCACGCCCCTTGCTTGGTATTCCCTGGCCAAATCCAAGGGGGTCTAATGAAACTGATCATCGCCATTATCAAACCATTCAAGCTGGACGATGTTCGCGAGGCGCTGACCGCGCTTGGCGTGTCCGGCATGACTGTTACCGAAGTCAAAGGCTTCGGCCGCCAAAAAGGCCAAACCGAGATTTATCGCGGGGCCGAATATTCAACCAACATGGTGCCCAAGGTGAAGGTGGAGGTCGCCTGCGACGATGCCGTCGCGGATCGCGCGCTCGAGGCCATTCAGCAAGCCGCCAATACCGGATCCATTGGAGACGGTAAAATCTTCATGCTCGACCTTGGGGCGGCGGTTCGCATCCGCACCGGGGAAACGGGCGCGGTCGCACTCTAAAGATAAGCAGGGGACATATGACCAAATTCACAAAATGGATTGCAGGGGCGGCGACGATGATCGCAACCACCCCCGCTTTTGCGCAGGACGGGCCAATTAAGGCCCCGACCGTCGAACAAATGGCCGGTATGGTCGATAAGGGTGACACAAGCTGGATGCTCATTTCATCCGCATTGGTGCTGCTCATGTCGATTCCGGCGCTCGCGCTTTTCTATGGTGGGCTTGTCCGCACCAAGAATATGCTGAGCTTGCTCATGCAGGTGTTCATGATCGTGTCGATCGCCGCTCTTGTGTGGGTGAGCTGGGGCTACACGCTCGCCTTTACCAGCGGCACGCCCTTTATTGGCGGGATGTCTAAAGCCTTTCTTCAGGGCGTAGATGCCACAACGCTGGCGGCCACCTTCTCTAACAATGTCTATATTCCAGAATATGCCTTTGTCGTGTTCCAGATGACATTTGCTTGCATTACGCCCGCGCTCATTGTCGGGGCTTTTGCGGAACGCATTAAATTTGCGCCGCTGATGCTCTTTGTCGTGGCCTGGTTGACGATCGTCTATTTCCCGATTGCGCACATGGTTTGGTATTGGGCTGGCCCAGATTTCCTCGCCGATGCACCGACCGATGTTGGTCTGCTCTGGGGTATGGGCGCGCTCGACTTTGCCGGTGGCACCGTGGTGCACATTAATGCGGGGATCGCGGGCCTTGTCGGCTGCCTCATGATTGGCAAGCGTCTGGGCTATGGCCGGGAAGCCACGCCGCCGCACTCGTTGACCATGACCATGATCGGGGCCTCGTTGCTCTGGGTGGGTTGGTTCGGCTTTAATGCAGGCTCCAATTTGGAAGCCAATGGCTTGGCCGCACTCGCCTTCATCAACACCTTTGTTGCAACGGCTGCCGCTGCTGTCGCTTGGGCAATTGTGGAACAGATTCATCATGGTCGTCCCTCGCTTCTGGGCGCTGTCACAGGGGCTGTGGCCGGGCTTGTCGCGATCACACCGGCATCGGGCTTTGCCGCACCAATGACGGCGATTGTTCTGGGCCTGCTCGTCTCGCCCATTTGCTACCTGTTCGTCGCTGTTGTGAAGAACAAGTTGAAATATGACGATACGCTCGACGTGTTTGGCGTTCACTGTGTTGGAGGCATTGTCGGCGCCATTGGCACGGGCATTGTCGCTGATCCCGCACTCGGCGGTCAGGGCTTCTTTGATTATACCGTCTTCCCGGCGGTCGTCGGCAGCTACGACATGGCAGGTCAGGTCATCACGCAGGTGAAGGCAGTTGCCATCACCCTGCTCTGGTCTGGCATCGGGTCGGCTGTTCTTTTCTTCATCCTCGACAAGACCATGGGTCTGCGTCCGAGCGAAGATGCAGAGCGCGAAGGCCTTGACCTCTCAAGCCATGGCGAACGCGCTTATAACTATTAAGCGCAGTCACAAGTTTGGGGCGTCGCACTCCTCTCCCACAGTGAGCGGCGCCCCTCCCCAGGTTCCTCCTGCGAACCTTACTGGGCCGACACGGAAACGTGTCGGCCTCTCTTTTGTCAGTTGATGCGGACCCCAACCCACAGTGTGCGCGGCGTTGCGCGTTCGACAACGCCCGTTGCGCTGATGGCGGTATCGACCGTCTTCTTCGCCAGATTCTCGCCCCGCAGAACGAGCGAAACCCGCTTGCTCAGCGGCACAGCGACAAGGCCGTCGATCGTGAAGGCAGACCCGAGCCGCCGACTATTGGCATCATCTTCAAACTGGGCCGAGACATAGCGGCCTGTGAGCGAGGCGGTGCGCCACCCCAAGGTGGCGCTGGCCATATGCTTGGGCACTTGCGCCGGACGCAGGCCGTTGAGCGCGCGGGCGGCATTGGTCCCCGTGATGCGCGCATCGGACAGGGCATAGCTGGCCGATAATGCCCAATCGCCCAAGGCATAGCGGGCGTCCAACTCCAGCCCATGGCTGCGCACGGCATCAAGATTCAATCGCTGACGATAGGCCCCGCTGACAAAGCCGACACCGGGAAACGTGCCGGGGCCGCTTGCGAGGGTGACATTGCCAATGGCGTCGCGCAGGCGATTTGTGAAGGCGGTTGCGCGCAGCACCAGCCCATCTGCCGGGCGCACATCCACCCCGATTTCGGCCCCGCGCATTGTCTCTGGCTTGAGCGCAGGGTTGGCCGCTGTCGCATCGGCCCCGACGCGAAAGGGACGATAGAGTTCATTCAGCGTGGGCAAGCGCCAGCCGAGGTAGGCGGCAGAGCGCAGCGTGATCGATCCTGCATCAAAGGCGATTCCGGCGCGGGCTGTGGGTTCCCACCCCTGTCGATCCGGCGCGATGTCATTGCGCAACGACGCGCCTGTCGCCAGCGTCCGTTCCAGCAAGTGGCCCTTCGTGATCCACCAGCGATCGGCCCGAACGCCGCCCGTCAGCGTGACCGGGCCATGCAGCGCCGAAAGCTCGGCAAAGGCCCCGGCGGTATCGCTTGTTCCCCCCGCTTCGCGGATGCGGGTGGGCGCATTGGACACATAGGTGAACAGCTCATTGGTTTCGCCAACTGTCCGCCGCCAATCGGCGCCCAGCCGCAGCTCCACCGTCTTGCCCAGCGGGGGCCGCACTTCAATCCGCCCGCCCAATCCGGTGGACGGCACGTTAAACTGATCGACGGACGGGGTCGCGGTTGTCCTCCCTGCATTGATGGCAACGGCGCGGCTGGTGAATTTGCGCAGCTGGACATAGGCCAGCGCCTGCACACCCCAATCACCGCGATGGACAAGCCTCAGGCTCGCATCCGCGCCATCGCCGCCATTTTCGGAAAAAGGCGTGCCCCGCTCTCGCCGGTCGGTGAAGCCAAGCAGCGAGGCCTGAAGTTCCGTTTCGTCCGACAGGGGGACAACACCGCGTGCGGCAAGCGTTGCTTGCTCATAAGGGGCGGGCCGATCCACGCTGCCACGCTGCCCGGCGACAATTGGGACGAAGCCGTCACTGCGGGCGTAACTGCCAGAGATAAAGCCAAATCCGCTGCCGACACGCCCGCCCAAAAGGGCGCTGCCTTCAACCGATTGGCGGCTGCCCTGGGCCAGGCTGGCGGACAGGCCATTGGCCTCCCCGCCGACACTGTCCATTTCAATTGTGCCCGCCAGCGCCCCAGACCCATAGATGCCCGATCCGCCACCGCGCGTGACGCGCACTTGGCCGAGGCGTTCCGGCGCATAGGCCGGCCAGCTGATCCAGCCGCCAAAGGGGTCGCTCTGCGGCACACCATCGAGCACGAGCAAGGCGCGGCTAGACGCATTGCCCCCCAGCCCGCGCAATGTGGCCCCTTGGCTGGTCGCATTGGCAGAGCGGGCGTCGCTGCGGCGAAATTGGCTGAGGCCCGCAACATCACGCAGGACATCTTCAATCCGGCCTGAGGCTGTGGCGATGATCCGATCGCGGTCAATCCGCGCCACATCATAAGCGGCGTCCCCAATCGACACGGGCAGCGCCTGCCCTGTGACAATAATCTCACCTTCTGCACCAAAGGCCGGGCTGAATGGCACGAAAAGAGCGCAGGAGATGAGGACGGAGGAGAGGAGGTTAGGCTTCATGCGATGGCATGTGGCATCACCGCCCAGAAGATGAAAGGGCCGCATAGTTTATGGGGTTATCGCGCCCACCGATCATGCGTTGGAATGTCGCTGGGCAGACGGTGCCAGTCTTCGGCATCGCAGGCAAAGGCCGCAAACTCCGCTCCGCCAAAATCGTCCTGATTATCCAGACTACCGATTTTCAGGATCACACCTTGCGGAAAGCTGGGCGCGCGGGTGAACAGATGCGTGCCGCATGTCGGGCAAAATTCCCGCGTCACAGCGCCCTCAATGTCCGTCCGCGCAAAGCCGGTGACATGGCCCTGGGTGACTTCAAATCCTTCGTTGAGGACGGCCATGCCCATGACCGGGCCACCGCCCGAAATATAGCGGCATTCCCGGCAATAGCATTCAAACTTCATAAAGCCCTGGCCTTCGGCTTTATAACGGACTTCCCCGCAATAGCAGCGTCCTGTGATCGACATATGCGTTTCCTCTCTCAATCTTCGTCTGGCTTTACGGCCTCTGGATGGGCCATAGCAAAGGCGGGCAAGGCACAGGCTCGTGCATCTATGGCGACCAGCTTCGGAAAGGCGTCCAGCGGCGTGTTGACCCGCCGGGCATTGGCCATTTGCGGGACGAGGCAAATATCAGCAAGCCCCGGTGCGGCGCCCGATAGAAAGGACCGGTCAGGGTCAATTTGAGGCTCTAGTGCGGCAAAGCCCTCCAAGATCCAATGACGCGCCCAGTCATCCACCGCCGCTTGCGGCTGGCCGAGTGCGTTCTTTAAATATTTGAGGATCCGCAAATTATTGATCGGGTGAATGTCCGCCGCGATGAGCAAGGCGCGCGCTAATTCCTGCGCGCGGGCCGCAGGGTCGGCGGATAAGAACCGCGGTTCTGCATAGGTTGCATCCAGCCAATCGATAATCGCGAGACTCTGTGTCAGACGAAGGTCACCCACTTCCAACATGGGGACAAAGCCTTGAGGGTTTTTTGATTTATACGCGGCCCCCTGCTGCACACCATCGGCCAAGCTGATGGGAACACGCTCATATGCGACACCTTTGAGATTGAGTGCAATCCGGACGCGATAGGCGGCCGACGATCGCCAAAAATCATAGAGCCGCAGGGTCATGGCATGTCCTTCACCCAGTGGCGGATCAGGTCGACGCCTTCGGTGTGCACCGTTGCGCGGCCAAGTTCCGGCATGGCAATGCCCGGTTCAAGGCTTTGCATGCGTGCGACCAGATAGGATTGGCCGGGATCACCCGGTTTGATCGCGAAGTCCAGCCCAACGCTACCGCGACCCGCCGCCGTCGGGCGTTTATAAAGGCCCAAATTGGTGTCGGCTGGCTGATCCCAATTGAGCCAAAGTCCCGATGTGTCGGCCGGCCCCTTTGGATTATGGCAATGGCCGCAATTCACATCCAGATAGGCCCGGGCGCGGGCATTGAGGCTTCCGGTTTCGGGCCGATCCCAATGGGGCAGGCGCTCAAGGCCATGGAGAGACCCTGTCAGCAGGCCCGCCTGTTTTAGTGCCTGAAGCTGCACCCCGTCATTCAGATTGCGCGCCTTGGGGCCAATGGGGGTGATGGCATCGCCCAAGACATGGCATCCCTTGCACTGGTTTGCATTGGGGACGGCATAGCTGATCGTGCGGGTCTGCCCGTCAAAATGGGTCCAGCTGACGCTCATCCTCTGGCCGGCGCGCTTGAGCACCGCCTCTGTCCCTTGGGCATTCCAGACATAGGGCAGCGCAACCCAGCCCGCAGCGCGGCGGATGAGCAGGCGGGTTTCAAGGATCCGTACATCCCGGTCCGGCGCGCGCAGATCGGCGGGATAGCCGAAACTTTTGATGAGGACACTGCCGACTGGCAGGTCAATCAGGCCATCGCCCTTGAGCGCGGCCTTCTGCCCCTGTGGCACATAAAGGAAGCGGAACTTCTCCGAATAATCGGAAAAAAGCGGGGTGTTGAGGTGATAGGCCCGAATGCCGGGCGCGGGCGTCCGGCCATCCACCAACAGGCCAAAATCCTGTAACCGGGGTGGCAGCGTGTCGCCCAGAATCAGGGCGTCATTGACTTGGGAGCCCGGGCTCGCGCTGATCAGCACAGGCGCCAACAGCGCCAGCATAAGCCGCCTCACTGGGCGGCCGCCTCCATTGCGGCGGGCATCATGATGGTCGGCAGCGCCGCCGGGGCGGGACTGGCCGGGGCCTTATAAAGGCCGGGCTTCGCCGCCGTCACGGGCGCGCCTTGTGCGGGCAAATTCAGCGAGATCGCCATGACAGGGTCGCCCAAGTGGACATTGGCCGAATCTCCGCCAACGCCATCCCAAAAGATGGCGGGAAATAGGCCGCCCATCGCCGCTGCCAATTCCGCCCCACCGGGGAAGGCGGGCGCAAAGCCCGCCCGGCCATGACGATTGTTGCGCACGACCACATCACGGGCGAGAGGATTATAGGCCTTGTCTGTAAAGGCGGACTGATAGGCCACAACCATCACATTGGTTGTGCCATTATCCGCCAGATCATTGTCAACCACATGGACGTTGCGATTGGCCATGACCATGACGCCCGTCCCCGTCGGGACGCTGGCCACAATATTGCCCTTGGGCGCGAAATTGGCCGTGTCATTGGCAATCACGCGATTGCTGAACACGCGGATATTATGCCCGCCCTGCTGCGGCAAATTGGGCAGATCAAAGATCAATATGCCGCCCGTGTTGCGCGTCGCCAAGTTGGAATGGACATCGGCATCATAGCTGTTTTCAATCTCAATCCCCGCGACATTGAACATCGCGGTGGAATTGCGCACGATGATGTTGCGCGATTGGCCCACATAAATGCCCGCATCTGACGCGCCTTTGACCACCGCCCCGTCAATCAGGACATTGCGCGATTCAACCGGATAAAGCCCATAAGCACCGTTCGTCTCCTTGGGGCCGCCGGTCCATTCGACACGAATATTTTTATAGACGATCTGGTCTGCGCCTTTGGACTTAATGCCGTCGCCGCGCGCATCCTCCACCGCGAAATCGCGCAGCACAACGTCATCAGACGTGACGAGCAAGCCTTCGCCTGCCGCCTGCTGCCCTTTGAAGCTCAGGATCGTTTTGTCCGGCCCGGCCCCGCGGACGGTCACGCCGTTCACGTCGAGCGACAAGCCATCTGTTAAGTCGAATCGGCCTACGCCAATGTCAACCATATCGCCGGGCTTTGCCTCAATCAGGGCCGCCTGAAGGCGTTCCTGAGCGTCGGGGCCAGCGGCGACACGGATGGTGTCGGCCAAAGCGGGGGCAGCGGCCATAAGGCCCAAGGCTGCGACTTGCATAACGTTCCATTTCATGGCCTAGTCATCGCACCAACAGGCTGTGATGCCAAGGATGAATTGAGCGAGGAGAATTGCCCCATGCGTTTGTATCTGACTGGCCTTGCGCTGGCTCTGACAACGGCCCCGGCTCTGGCCGCCACGCCCGTAAATGGCCGCTGGTATACTGAGGAGAAGGACAGCATCGTCCAAATTGGCCAATGTGGCCCTGTTGTCTGCGGCAAAGTGCTCAAAGTCCTGAAAGCGCCACCGGGCGGCGGCAGGGCATTGGACGCGAATAATCCTGATCCAGCGCTCCGCTCTCGGCCGATTGAGGGGATTACGCTTTTGTTGGGATTTCAGGCGTCGGGCAATGAATGGGAAGGCAAAATCTACGATCCGCGGGCGGGCAAAACCTATCGGTCCACGCTGCAAAAACAGGCGGATGGCAGCTTGCGGGTCAAGGGTTGTGTTGGCCCCTTTTGCCGCACTGTGAAATTTACCCCTGCGCCTTAAGTCTTCAAGCCAATTTCAATCAGCCGTTGAACGAGAAAATCATTCGCGGTGATGGGGTTGGGGTAAAGATTGGGGTGGTCTGCATCCATGCAGCCCGGCAGGGTCTCAATCAGAACATCTGAGGCCAGATGCAGAAAAAAGGGCATGGAATAGCGCGGGATATGGCGGCGTTCCGGCGGTGGGTTGAGCACACGGTGAATGGTGGAAGGCAGCTGATTATTGGTCAGCCGTTCCAGCATATCGCCCACATTGATGACAAGCGCCCCTTCGGGCGGCGCGATGGAGAGCCATTCGCCCTGCCGCGTCAACAGCTGCAAGCCGCCTTCTTCCGCGCCCAGAAGCAGCGTGATCAAATTAATATCGCCATGCGCGCCCGCGCGAATACCCGGCGCATCGGCGGGGATTGGCGGATAATGCAGCAGGCGCATCACCGAATTGCCATGATCCACTTTGTTGGCAAACCAATCCGGCGATAGGCCAAGATAGCGGGCGATGGCGGACAAAAGCTGGTTTCCCGCCCGGTCAAAGGCGGCGTACATGTCCGTGAATATGGCCTCAAACTCGGGAAGTTCTTCGGGCCAGATATTGTTGGGCATGTGATCTCGGAAGCGATGCCCAGCAGGCAAGTCGCGCCCCACATGCCAAAATTCCTTCAGGTCAACATGTGCTGCATCCTTGGCGATTTCGGTGCCAAAGGGGGTATAGCCGCGCTGCCCCGCAAGCTCTGCCGAATAGTAACGGCGCTTGGCCTCTTCGGGCAGTTCAAAAAGCTGGCGGGTCATCGCCCACGCGCTGTCGATCAGCTTGGGATCAATGCCGTGGTCGGTCACAATCGCAAAGCCAAAGCTGCGGAATGATGCGCCAAAGGCCTGCGCAAAAGCTTCAGGATCGCGCTCTTGGTCGGCGAGCGAAAGCGTTGGAATCTGGTGAATATCGGTCGTCATCCCCGCCCTTTAGGCGAAATCGACCTCCCATGCATCAGCAACTTTCGCCCGCCGCAAGAGTGTGGGTGTCAGTCTGCCCCGCTCGCGACAAGCTTTAGATCTTTGCGCGCACCATTTTTGGCCGATAACTTTCCATCGTCCAAGGCGCCGCCTTCGACCGACAGGCTGTCATAGAGGATGTCGCCTGTGACGCGGGCCGATTTTTCCAGCACAATTTCTGTGGCCGAAATCGTCCCTTCAATTCTGCCGGCAATGCGCGCGCGCTGCGCCGTCACATCACCTTTGAGGCACCCGGTCTCCCCAAGCGAGAAAAAGTCACAAATGACTTCGCCCTGAACTTCCCCGTTGAGATGCACATCCCCTTTGGCATCCAGATTTCCTTTGATCGCAACTTCGCTGCTGATCAGGCTGCCGCTCGGAACCTCATTTGGGTTTCGAATTTCACCGTCTGTGAGCTTTGTTCCCCAGGCCATGGCTATCCTCCATTTGCATTCATTCGACTTAATCCGACTGCACAATTGCAATCAAAAGAACGATATTGCCGCAAATGGTTAATAATTTAAGAATCCGAGGGGATCCCCAAAAGGGGTGTCAAAATATTCCGCCGCCTAGGCTGAGGCGCAAGACGCCGATCAGAATCACAACAAGGTTGAGGTTGCGCCCCGCCGTGCGATTAGAGGTCGCCCCAATGCCGAGACCGATAATGGCCATTGGCAAAATGAACCAATTGGCCCAGCCAAGCAGGGGAAGAAAGGCAAGGGCGACAAGCATCAAGCCCATGGCCCCAATGAGGATAGAAAGAAGATTTCGCATCCGCATAGGGTGGCCACCCTTGAGTGGCATTGCAAGCGGGCGATTGGCTGCTTACGTCCCTCCTCTGCCAGCGACTCGAAGATCTCGCGGCGATGAGGAGATTTGATGGCTTACGCGCATACTCATGAGGCAAATCCGCATTGGCTGCCTGTTCTGCCCCGATCCGCAACGGATGAGATTCCCGGCACCGACGGCTGGCCGCTGGTCGGCACCACCTTCACGCAATTGCGCGATCCCCATGCCTTCACCCGCAACATGGCCGCGACCTACGGCCCCATTTACCGCGCACGCAGCTTTGGCGGGCGCAATATTCAGCTGTTGGGGCCGGACGCCAATGAGCTGGTCTTATTTGATCGGGACAAGCTGTTCTCCTCAGAACAGGGCTGGGGCCCTGTGCTCAACCTGCTCTTCCCGCGCGGGTTGATGCTGATGGATTTTGAACAGCATCGCGGCCATCGCAAAGCACTGTCGGTTGCGTTCAAGCCTGAACCGATGAAACTTTATGCCGAAGCACTGAATGCCGGGATTGCGGCCCGCATGCAGGCGTGGCGCGGCAAAAGCTTTGCCTTTTACCCCGCGATCAAGGCGCTGACGCTCGATCTGGCGGCAACATCCTTTCTGGGCATTCCTTGGGGGCCAGAAGCGAACCAGATTAATCAGGCCTTTGTCGATATGGTGCAGGCCTCGGTCGGCGTGGTGCGCGTTCCGATCCCCGGCACGAAAATGGCCAAGGGCGTGGCCGGCCGCGCCTTTTTGAAAGACTATTTTGGGCGCGAAGTGCCCAAGCGCCGGGCGGGCAATGCGCAGGACATGTTCAGCCAGTTTTGCCGCGCGACCAATGAAGATGGATCGACGCTCTCCGATGATGAGATTATCGATCACATGAATTTTCTGATGATGGCCGCCCATGATACGATCACCTCATCGGCCAGTTCCATGGTCATGCTGCTCGGCCAAAATCCGGAATGGCAGGACAAATTAGCCGACGAAATGGCGGGCCTTGGCGTTGCTGGGGATGATCTTCCTTATGACCGCCTCAATGATCTGGTGCTGACCGATTATGCGTTTAAGGAATCGCTGCGGTTGATGGCCCCAGTTCCCTCCATCCCGCGTCGGGCGGTGCGGGATTTTGAATTTGGCGGCTATCAGCTGAAAGCCGGAACCTATGTCGGCGTCAGCCCGGCCTATACGCATATGATGCCGGAACATTGGCCCGAGCCCCAAAAATTTGATCCGATGCGCTTTGCGCCGGAGCAGGTCAAAGCCCGGCATAAATATGCCTGGGTGCCCTTTGGCGGCGGCGCGCATATGTGCCTTGGCCTGCATTTCGCCTATATGCAGATCAAGATTTTGATGTGGCATATGCTGCGCGCAGATCGCATCACTTTGCCTGCGGGCAGTGGTGCGAAATGGCAGGCTTGGCCGATCCCGAAACCACGGGATGGATTGCCCATCACGCTCGTTTCCGCCTGACAAGAGCGAGGCCCCTCATGCGCGCGTTTAAGCAAGTGGATGTTTTCACCAGCCGGCCCCTGTTCGGCAATCCGGTGGCTGTTGTGCTGGATGCAGACGGCCTGTCGGATGCTGAGATGCAGCAAATGGCGCAATGGACCAATTTGTCGGAAACAACCTTTGTCCTCCCGCCCGAGGATCCGGCTGCCAGCTATCGCGTGCGCATTTTCACGCCGCGTGCGGAACTGCCCTTTGCGGGTCATCCAACATTGGGCACGGCCCATGCAGCGCTGGAGGCCGGGCGTGTGACGCCCGTCAGCGGCAAGCTGGTTCAGCAATGCGCGGTCGGGCTGGTCGAGGTCTCGATCGACGGGGCCATGCGCAGCTTCCACCTGCCCCGCTATGCGGCCAGCCCAGCGCCCGACGCAGATCGGCTCGCCGCCGCCTTGGGCGGATCGGCCATTTTGGCGGATGCCCCTCAAGTTTTGGATGTCGGCCCGCGCTGGGTGATTGACGAAGTCACCTCTGCTCAGGCTTTGTCAGCTTTGGCCCCTGATTTGGCCGCCCTGGCCGATTATGATCGGGCGCAGGGGACAACGGGTCTCACGCTTTTTGCCAAAACGCCCCAAGGGATCAGCGTTCGATCCTTCGCCCCGGCCGATGGCATTGCCGAAGATCCGGTCTGCGGCAGCGGCAATGGCGCAGTTGCGGCCTATCGGCTCTTGAAGGGGCAGATTGGCGACGGCGACACCTATCTTGCCTCGCAAGGCAGAGAGGTTGGGCGCGATGGGCAGGTGCATATCCGCATTGAAGGCGCGGATGTGCATGTCGGCGGGGCCTGTGTGACCTGTGTGACGGGTAGTCTTTCTATTTAGCGGCCTGATTTAGCGGTCTGTTTCAGGCACCCGGGCGGCAAAGCTTCTCTTCTTGGCCCAGTCGGGCTAAGGCACCGCCATGTACCCGATTTTCCCTGTTATGCTCGGCGGCGCCATAGGTGCTGGCGCGCGATATCTGGTCGCCACCATGTTGGCGTCCAAAGGCGGCTGGCCCATGGGCACCTTCCTCGTCAATTTGGCAGGCGGGCTGTTGATGGGCGTGCTCGCCGCTTTGGTGCTGAAAGGCACGGCGTCAGAAGAGATGCGCCTTTTTGCAGGCGTTGGCATATTGGGCGGGTTCACCACATTTTCGGCATTTAGCCTTGAAGGATTTCAGATGATTGAACGCGGCCAATGGGGTCTGGCGGCGCTCTATGCCGGGGCCTCTGTACTCGGTTCAATCGGCGCCTTAGCGCTGGGCTATCAGCTGGTGCGCGCATGACCGATCATGTCCGCCAATTCACCGTCGATGCCGAAGATGACGGCATTCGGCTTGACCGTTGGTTTAAACGGCATCTGCCCGATGCCAGCTTTAACACTGTCTCGCGCTGGGCCCGCACGGGCCAGCTGCGGATCGATGGAAAGCGGGCCACGCCGGGCGATCGGATTGAATCTGGGCAACAGATTCGTGTCCCTCCTGCGGAACCTGTGGTCGCGTCTGCCAAGCCGAAAAAGGAACGGCCCCGCCTGACCGAGGATCAGATGGCCTTTGCCGAAAGCTGCGTCATTCATAAGGATAGGTCGGCGCTTGTTCTGAACAAGCCGCCCGGCCTTGCCACGCAAGGCGGCACCAAGACGACCGAACATGTCGATGGTCTGCTCGATGCGCTCTGGTATGAATTGGATCAGCGGCCTAAGCTGGTCCACCGGCTGGATAAGGATACATCGGGCGTTCTGCTCGTGGCCCGCACCTCGCGTGCGGCGGCCGCATTTTCCAAAAGCTTTTCCAGCCGCAACGCGCGCAAAGTCTATTGGGCGATTATTGTCGGCGTGCCGTCAATTGAAGATGGTATGATTGAATTGCCCATCGCCAAACAGCCCGGATCAGGCGGTGAGAAAATGCAGGTCGATGAGAAAGAGGGGGCGGCCGCGCGCACCCGCTATCGCGTCATCGACCGGGCGGGCAATAATGCTGCTTGGGTTGAGCTTCAGCCTTTTACCGGGCGTACCCACCAGCTGCGCGTGCATATGGCCGCCATTGGCCACCCCATTGTGGGCGATGGCAAATATGGCGGCAGAGACGCCTTTTTAACGGGCACGATCAGCCGCAAAATGCATCTTCATGCGCGCCGTTTGCGGGTCGACCATCCCGATGGCGGGCAGTTGGAAGTGCGGGCAGATTTGCCGCCGCATTTTGCCGAGAGTCTCAAAGATTTGGGCTTTAACCTGATGGATGGCGATGCCTTGCCGCTCGATGAAATCAAGTTTTCAGAGACGGCAGAGGGCAAAAAACGGGTGCAGGCGCAAAAAGCCAAAACCGCGCGCAAGGATCGTAAGGGCGAACGGCGCAGCCGCGGCAAGGCGGCAGCGCCCGCGCGGACCAAGCGCCGCTGAGGCAGCTGGAGATGAACAAGCTCGCGCTGTTTGATTGTGATGGGACGCTGGTCGACAGCCAGCATAACATTATCCAATGCGTGGACGCGGCCTTTATTCGGGCGGGGCTGGTGCCACCGGCGCGCGCTGCAACGCGCCAGATTGTCGGCCTCAGCCTTGTTCCCGCCATGCAGGCTTTGGTGCCGGATGCGGCGCCCGCGCTCCATATTCAATTGGCCGAAGATTATAAAACCGCCTTTCAGACGATGCGCGCCAAGGGTGATGTGGACGAACCTTTGTTTGATGGCATTGTCGCGTCGCTGGATGCGCTGGAGGCGGCAGGCTGGCTGCTCGGCGTGGCCACGGGAAAGTCAGATCGCGGGCTTGATTTGTGCTTGCGCCATCATGGTCTGAGGGATCGATTTGTGACCCTGCAAACGGCGGATCGGCACCCGTCAAAACCCCACCCGTCCATGGCCTATGAAGCGATGGCGGAGGCGGGGGCCCCCCCCCATACAAGCATCATGATTGGCGATACCAGCTTTGACATGGCGATGGGCCGGGCCGCGGGCGCCCGGTCGCTTGGCGTGGACTGGGGCTATCATGATGCGGACGATCTGTGGGCGGCGGGCGCCTTTCACATTGCCAGCCACCCAGACCAAATCATCGAGGCCGTCCAATGACCGATCCGGAAGATGTCGCGCGCAGCCGCTTCATGCTACTCAATCTTGTGCGCTTTGGCGCGGTCGCGCTCGTCTTTGCGGGCATTGCCAATCTTGCGGGAAAACTTCTGCCAGAGCTTATGCCTTGGTTTGGTTATCTGCTCTTTTTTGCAGGCATTGGCGGATTTTATCGGCTGCCCATCCACCTGAAACGGCGCTGGCGGGATAAGGCGGAATGAAGCGGTTTTACAAAGAGGTGACGGTCACGGAAGACGGCGGGCTCCTGCTCGATGGGCGGCCCGTGCGCACGCCCGCCCGCGCCCTGCTGATCCTGCCCAATGCGCGACTGGCCAGCCAAGTGGCGGCGGAATGGGCAAATCAGGGCGCGGAGATTCTGCCCCAGACCATGCCGCTGACGGGCCTTGCCAATGCCGCGATAGACCGGGTCGCGCCAGAGCATGGGGCCTTTGCCGCCGGGATGGCCGCTTATGGCGAAACGGAATTGCTCTGCTATCGCGCCGACAGTCCGCCAGAATTGGTCGCGCGGCAGGCGGAGCGTTGGGACCCGCTGCTCGACTGGGCGCGCAGCCGCTATGACGTTGACTTCACGCTGGTCGAAGGCGTCATGCATCGACCCCAACCGATGGCGACGGTTCTGCGGCTGGGGGCTGCTGTGGCGGCGGCGTCTGCCGATCAATTGGCCGCCCTGTCCCCCCTTGTCACGATCAGCGGTTCTCTAGTGATTAGTCTCGCCCTGATGGAAGAGGCGGTCTTACCGGGCGATGCCTTTGACTTGGCCCATTTAGATGAGCTGTGGCAGGCCGAGCTTTGGGGCGAGGATGATTGGGCGCTGGACGCCCGGGATGCCCGGCGGCGCGACTTTCTGGCCGCCTGCCATTTTCTGGAATTGCTGCGCGCTTAATCCTTGGCGGATTTGGCCAAACTGCGGACAAAGCCGATCAGTCCGGTCTGGCGGCTCCGCTTGAGCCGTTCGGCATCGAGGATTGCCTTCACATGGGTGAAGCATTGGTCCACATCATCATTGACGAGCACATAATCATAGCCATCCCAATGGCTGATTTCGCTATTGGCGCGGGCCATACGGCCTGAAATTACCGTTTCACTATCTGTGCCACGGGCGCGCAAGCGGCGCTCCAGCTCATCAAGCGAGGGCGGGAATATGAAGACGCGGACAACATCACCGCCCGCCTGCTGGTAGAGCTGTTGTGCGCCCTGCCAATCAATATCGAACAGGACATCGCGTCCTTCGGCCAGGGCCTTTTCCACCGGCGCACGCGGCGTGCCATAGCGGTTGTCAAAGACATGCGCCCATTCCAGAAAGTCATTGTCGGCCACCATCTGGCGAAAGCCATCGAGGCTGACGAAATGATAATCCTTGCCATCCACCTCGCCGGGGCGGGGCGGGCGTGTGGTTGCTGAGACCGACATTTCCAGCCCCGGATCAGACGCCAGAAGCTTGCGCGAAATGGTCGACTTTCCCGCACCCGAGGGCGAGGAAACAATGAATAATATGCCGCGGCGCTTAAACTTATGCGGGTCTTTGGGGTCGGTTTGGGCCATGGCCGCTCTTGCAACGGTCCGGCGCGAAGGTCAATCTTTCGACAGCATCGCCTCTGGCCGAACCAGTCGATCAAATGTGGCGGCATCAACCAGACCAAGCGCCAAGGCCGCTTCGCGCAGGCTACTGCCCGTCTCATGCGCATGCTTGGCGATTTGGGCCGCTTTGTCATAGCCAATTTCGGGCGCAAGCGCGGTGACCAGCATGAGGGAGCGATCGAGCAGATCTGCAATGCGCGCGCGATCCGGCTCCAGCGCGGCAATGCAATATGTGGCAAAGCTGGTCATGCCCGTTGTTAGCAAATCAATGGAGCGGAGAATATTCGCGCCAATCATGGGTTTGAACACATTGAGCTCCAAATGCCCCTGAAGCCCGCCAATGGTGACGGCCTGATGATTGCCCATCACTTGGGCGGCCACCATGGTCAGCATCTCGCATTGGGTTGGGTTGACCTTGCCCGGCATGATGGAGCTGCCGGGTTCATTTTCCGGCAGGCGCAGCTCACCAAGTCCGGCGCGTGGGCCAGACCCCAAAAGACGGATATCATTGGCAATCTTGGTCAGGGCCACCGACAAAGTGCTGAGCGTGGCGGACAGATGCACCAGCGGCTCTTGCCCGGCCAGCGCCTCAAAGGGGTTTTGGGCAGGCGCAAAGGGCTGACCTGTGATCTGCGCAATTTCAGCGCACATGGCCTGTGCAAAGCCCGGCGGGGCATTGATACCCGTGCCCACTGCCGTGCCGCCAATGGCCAGCCGATCCGTCCCGGCACTTATGGCCGGTTCAATCCGCTTTGCGCAGCGATAGAGTTGATGGGCATAGCCCGAAAATTCCTGACCCAGCGTCAGCGGCGTTGCATCTTGCAAATGGGTGCGGCCGATTTTGATAATGTCGGCCCAGTCCCGTGCCTTGTCCTCAAGCGCTGCCTGAAGCGTGTTCAGGGCAGGTAGCAGCCGATGTCGCACGGCGGTTGACGCCGCAATATGCAGCGCGGTTGGAAAGACATCGTTGGAAGATTGGCCTTTATTGACATGATCATTGGGGTGGACAGGGCCTGTCCCGCCACGCTTGCCCGTCAGCACCTCATTGGCGCGCCCGGCAATGACTTCATTGACGTTCATATTGGTCTGAGTGCCGGATCCCGTTTGCCAGATCACCAACGGGAATTGATCTGCCATGTCGCCGCGCAAAATTTCATGGGCGGCCTGTTCCATCGCGTCGGCAAGTTGGGCGGGCAAACCATGCGCCCGATTGACGCGGGTGGCGGCGAGTTTGACGATGGTCAGCGCGCGGACAATCTCCATTGGCATCCGCTCCTGCGTACCAAAGGGGAAATGTTCGAGACTGCGCTGGGTTTGGGCGCCCCAATAGGCTGCTGCAGGAACGGAGATCGGCCCAAAGCTATCGCTTTCTACCCGCGTCTCGCTCATTTCTTGCGGCCGAAATCCACGGTGACGACGTTGGACCCATCCTCAATCGGGGCGGCCCTCGGCCCATCATTTTCGGCAATGCCGTGCGCTGGGGCCTCTTCATCATCGGGCACTTGAAAATGCAGGGCGAATTCAACGGCCGGATCCACAAAGGCGGTGATCGCGGCAAAGGGAATGCTGAGCTTGGTCGGCAATTGGCTGAAGGTCAGGCCGACTTCAAAGCCCTGATCATCGACGACCAAATCCCAAAATTTATTTTGGAGGACAACAGTCATCTCATCGGGGAAGCGCTGCCGCAGATGATCGGGGATCGCAACGCCCGGGGCCTGTGTTTTGAAGGTGATGTAGAAATGATGCCCGCCCGGCAAATCCAAATTGGATTGGATGCCACTCAACACCCGGCCCACCACGGCGCGCAGCGCCTCTTGGACGATATCATCATAGGGAATCAGGCTGTCGGGCATGTCGTCGGTCATAATGATCTAACGTTGGACGTTTGGGCATGCGGGGTCAAGCAGTTGCACGCGCGGCGAAGCGCGTTATAGGCCTTTGCCCATGCGAACCGCCACGATTCAGCGCAACACCAGTGAGACCAAGATCGAGGTCGAGGTCAATCTTGATGGAACCGGCCTTTATGAGGTCTCAACCGGCATCGGCTTTCTCGATCATATGCTGGAGCAATTGTCGCGTCATTCGCTCATGGATTTGAAGGTGACGACGGTCGGTGACCTGCATGTCGATCAGCACCACACAACCGAAGATACGGGCATTGCCATCGGCGAAGCTGTGTTGAAGGCGCTGGGCGATAAAAAGGGCATCACCCGCTATGGCCATGCCTATGCGCCGATGGATGAAACGCTGACGCGCTGTGCGCTCGATATTTCGGGGCGGCCCTGGCTTGTCTTCAAGGCAGAATTTGGCACGCCGCGTCTGGGTGAATGGGATACGGAGCTGATCGAACATTGGTTCCATAGCTTTGCCCAAGCGGCGGGAATCACCCTTCATATTGAAAATCTCTACGGCACCAATAACCACCACATAGTGGAAAGCTGCTTCAAGGCTTTGGCGCGTGCGCTGCGCGTGGCGATGGAAATTGATGGCCGAAAGGCAGACGCCATTCCCTCTACCAAGGGGCGACTGTGACCCTTGCCCTCATCGATTATGGTGCGGGCAATCTCCAATCGGTGAGGAATGCGCTGCGGGCAGCGGGGGCAGAAGCGGTCGACGTCACCGCTGATCCGGCTCGGGTGCTTGCGGCAGACCGGATTGTTCTCCCCGGTGTTGGGGCCTTTGCCCATTGCATGGGGGCGCTGTCGTCCATTCCCGGGATGATTGACGCGCTGAATGAAGCGACGGGCAAAAAGGCCTGCCCCTTTTTGGGCATTTGCGTTGGCATGCAGTTGATGGCCGAAGCGGGTGAAGAACATGGCCGTCATACAGGGCTGGGCTGGATCAAGGGCAGCGTCCGCCAGATCACGCCTTCTGATCCCGCGATCAAAGTGCCGCATATGGGCTGGAACGATGTCGTGCCCGTTGGTGACCATCCGTTGATCCTGCCGGGCGAAGCCTATTTTCTGCACAGCTTTGCCTTTTCTGGCGACCATGTGCTGGCGCACACCCATCACGGTGCGCCCTTGGTGGCGGCGATTGGCCGGGACAATGTGGCGGGCGTGCAATTTCACCCGGAAAAAAGCCAGCATTATGGCATCGCCCTTCTCTCCCGCTTTTTGGAGTGGCGCCCGTGAGCCTGATCATCTTTCCAGCCATTGACTTGAAAGGTGGCCAAGTCGTCCGGCTGGCGCAGGGCGATATGGATCGGGCGACGGTCTATGGCGATGATCCCGCAGCACAAGCGCAGCGCTTTGCCGCGGCGGGTGCTGATCATCTGCATGTGGTTGATCTGGATGGCAGCTTTGCGGGCCATGCCGTCAATGCCGGGGCGGTCGAAGCGGTGGTGCGCGCCTTTCCCGGCCGGGTGCAGCTGGGCGGGGGCATTCGCAACCGCTCGTCGGTTGATCATTGGCTGGCGCTGGGCATTGCCCGCATCGTCATTGGCACGGCAGCGCTCAAAGACCCTGAATTTGTGAAAGGTGCAGCGCGCGCCTGCCCCGGCCAAATTGTCGTGGCGGTGGATGCGCGCGATGGCTTTGTCGCAACCGATGGCTGGGCCGAAACCTCTGACATGCCCGTTGTTGATCTGGCCCGCCGCTTTGAGGATGCCGGGGTTGCTGCCCTTCTTTTCACCGATGTGGGGCGCGACGGCCTGTTAAAAGGCTGCAATGTGGAGGCGACCATTGCGCTGGCCCGCGCGACTGCCATTCCCGTAATCGCCTCAGGCGGTGTCGCGGACATTGGGGATATTCATGCCCTTACCCCGCATGTGGGGGATGGGATTGAGGGCGTGATTACGGGTCGCGCGCTTTATGATGGGCGGCTTGATCTCGCCGATGCGCTGAAGGTTGCGGCGGCATGACGGTGCGCATTCGTGTCATTCCCTGTCTCGATGTCGCCAATGGCCGCGTTGTGAAGGGCGTCAATTTCGTTGATCTCATTGATGCAGGGGATCCGGTGGAGGCGGCACGCGCATATGATGCAGCGGGCGCTGATGAGCTGTGCTTCCTCGATATCACGGCAAGCCATGAAGGGCGCGACACGATCCTCGATGTGGTCGCCCGTACAGCAGAAGTGTGCTTCATGCCCCTCACCGTGGGTGGCGGCGTGCGCACTGCGGACGATGCGCGGGCGCTGTTGCTGGCGGGGGCCGATAAGGTCGCGGTCAACAGTGCAGCGGTCACACGGCCGGAGCTGGTCGCCGATATTGCCGACCGCTTTGGCAGCCAATGTGTGGTCGCCAGCGTTGATGCCCGCTGGTCGGGCGATCATTGGGAAGTTTTCACCCATGGCGGACGGCAGGCAACCGGCATTGATGCCATTGCCCATGCGTTGCACTTGGCCGATTTGGGGGCGGGCGAGATATTGGTCACCTCAATGGATCGGGATGGCACGCGCGATGGCTATGATCTCGATCTAATCCGCACGATTGCCGATGCCGTGCGTGTGCCCGTCATTGCCTCTGGAGGTGTTGGGACACTCGATCATCTGGTGGAGGGCGTCACCAAAGGTCATGCCAGCGCCGTGCTGGCGGCATCGATCTTTCACTTTGGCGAGGCGACGCTTGGCGATGCGCATCGCGCGCTGGCGTCCGCAGGGCTGCCCGTTCGTCACCCGGTGGCTTGACGCGCCGCACCGCCTGCGCGCACATGGCATCCATGTCTGACACTTTCACCCGTCTGGAAGCCATTATCCGCGCCCGCCGTGCGGCGGATCCAACCACATCCTATGTTGCCAAGCTTGCGGCGCGCGGTCGCGGTAAGATCGCCCAAAAATTGGGGGAAGAGGCAACGGAAACGGTGATTGCCGCCCTCACTGAAGATAAGACGGCGCTCACCAAAGAAGCCGCCGATCTTGTCTTTCACCTGCTCATGCTGCTCGCGGACTGCGATGTGTCGATCGCGGATGTGCTGGCGGAGTTGGAAGCGCGCGACGGTGTGTCGGGTCTTGTTGAAAAAGCTGCACGGACGGAGTGACAATGCCCATTGATGCGCTTGCCCCTTATGATGATCAGAATATTTTCGCGAAAATCCTGCGGGGGGAAATTCCCAACCGCACGGTTTATGAAGATGATTGGGCGCTCGCCTTTCATGACATCAACCCGCAGGCCCCCGTCCATGTGCTCGTCATTCCCAAGGGCGCTTATGTGAGCTGGGATGATTTTTCGGCCAAGGCAAGCGAGGCCGAAATTGCGGGCTTCATCCGCGCCGTTGGCCATGTATCGCGCGAACTGGGCCTTCCTGCCCCCGGTTACCGCCTGCTCGCCAATATTGGCGGCCATGGCCATCAGGAGGTTCCCCACCTCCACATCCATATTTTTGGGGGAAAACAGATGGGTGCGATGCTGCCGCGCTGATATTCTGTTGCGTGATTCGCATTAACGCTTAGGTTGCCGACCCAAAGCAGATATCTTTGGGAGAAGTTCATGTTGTTTGGACGCGTTAAACCGCTCGATGCGATTCTGGCGACGGCGGAGAAAAAATCGCTCCATCGCTCGCTCGGCGCTTTTCAGCTGACTATGCTTGGCATCGGGGCCGTTATTGGCACCGGCATTTTTGTTCTGACCGCAGAGGCCGCCCAAAAGGCGGGCCCCGGGATGATGCTCAGCTTTGTGATCGCAGGCATTGTCTGCGCCGTTGCCGCCCTTTGCTATGCCGAAATGGCGGCCATGGTTCCGGTCTCTGGTTCAGCCTACACCTATAGCTATGCCGTTATGGGTGAATTGCTGGCCTGGATGGTCGGCTGGGCGCTCATTTTGGAATATGCCGTGGCAGCGGGAGCTGTCTCGGTGGGCTGGTCTGGCTATGTGGTCGGCTTGCTGGAAAATGTGCTGCACATCGATATTCCCGACCTCCTTGTGCGTGGCCCTTATGATGGCGGCGTGATCAATCTGCCGGCGATGATGATTGCCGGGCTGGTAACATGGCTGCTGGTTATCGGTACGCGCGAAAGCGCGTCGGTCAACGCGGTTCTTGTTGTCATTAAGGTGACTGCGCTGACGCTCTTCATCGCGTTGGCCGTGCCGGTCATGAAAATGGAGAATTTTGAGCCCTTTGCTCCGCTCGGCTTTGCGGGCATTGGCGCGGCTGCGGCCTCTATCTTCTTTGCCTATGTCGGCTTTGATGCCGTTTCGACGGCGGCCGAAGAAACCAAAAACCCGCAACGCAACATGCCCATCGGCCTTATTGGTTCGCTTGCCGTCTGCACGATCTTTTATCTGCTGGTGGCTGCTGGCGTGATCGGTTCGGTCGGCGCGCAGCCCGTCCTTGGCGCGAATGGGGAAGGCCTGGCCCCGGGCAGCGTCGCTTTGGCACAGCAATGCGCCGCCATGGGGGATCAGGCCGTTGTGTGTTCCAAGGAAGCCCTGGCCTGGACCTTGCGGGAAATTGGCTGGCCGCAAATTGGCAATTTGATTGGCCTTGCTGCGGGGCTCGCCTTGCCATCGGTTATTTTGATGATGATGTTCGGCCAGACCCGTATTTTCTTTGTCATGAGCCGGGATGGCCTGCTTCCTGAGGCCTTTTCGAAAATTCATCCAAAATACAACACGCCCCATGTCATCACCATGATTACGGGTGTGGCGGTTGCGCTGTTTGCGGCCTTTTTCCCGGTCGGCAAGCTGGCGGATATCTCCAACTCTGGCACGCTCTTTGCCTTTGCTGCCGTGTCCTTTGCAGTGCTGGTTCTGCGCCGGAAAGATCCTGACCGTCGCCGTCCGTTCCGGACGCCGCTGATCTGGATCACCGCCCCCATTTCCATTCTTGGGTGCGCGTATTTGTTTTACAATTTGTCGTGGGAGACCATTCGCCTGTTCCTGATCTGGGCAACAATCGGGCTTGTCGTGTACTTCACATACAGCCGCTCCCGCAGCCATGTCGGGCGCGGCTCGGTTGAATTGCATGAACAGGATGCGGATGTGCCGCCGTCGAGCGTGCCGCCGATTTCCTGATCGGCGCGCCTGCGCACCAAGTTAAAAGGGGAGGCAAATGCCTCCCCTTTTTTTGTTTCGGGTTAGGGCCGGGCCTTAGCCAAGTCGCGCGGCAACAAGCGCCCGCAAATCCGCCTCTGGCCGGGGGCCGTAATGCGAAATAATCTCCGCTGCGCAAATCGCGCCCATGGTCAGACAGTCTGCAAGCGAACGCCCTTCGGCCCGGCCCGTCAAAAAGCCTGCGGCAAAGAGATCGCCCGCCCCGGTGGTATCGACCACCTTGTCCACGGGTTCGGCTGGCACATCGGCCCGTTCACCACCGGATATGGCAAGCGCGCCCTCTTCACTGCGGGTGACGACCAGCGTTTCCACGAGAGGCGCGGCAGCGGCCACGGCTGCTTCCAAATCATCATTGCCCATCAACGTGCGGATTTCCCCATCATTGGCAAAGAGAATGTCGATCTTCCCTTCGGCCAGAAGCGCGCGGAAATCATCGCCATGCCGATCAATCACGAAATTGTCAGACAAGGTGAAGGCGACCTTGCGGCCCGCGCCACGCGCTATGGCAATGGCTTCCCGCATGGCGGCGCGCGGCTCTTCGGGATCCCACAAATAGCCTTCAAGATAGAGAATGCTGGCTTGCTCGATCATGCTGCGATCCAGCGCTTGGGCAGGCAGATATTGGGATGCGCCCAGGAACGTGTTCATCGTGCGCTGCCCATCGGGCGTGACGAAGATCAGGCACTGGGCCGTTGGCGGCTCTTCGCCCCGCATGGGGGTGGAAAAGGCGACGCCCAGCGCGCGAATATCATGGGAAAAGACTTTGCCGAACTGATCATCAGCGACCTGCCCGATAAAGCCACATCTGCGGCCAAGGGCGGCCATGCCGGCGATGGTGTTTGCCGCAGACCCGCCGCTGACTTCATGAGCGGAGCCCATTTTCGCGTAGAGGGCGTCTGCGCGCGGGGCATCGACCAATTGCATTCCGCCTTTGGTCAGGCCTTCGGCGTCGATTAGATCGTCCTTGGCGGCGGCGATGATATCAACAATGGCATTGCCGACGGCAACAACATCCAGCTGGGCATTGGTCACAGAAAATCCCCCGATAACAAGAATGAGCCGCGCGCTATCGGCTCTGCGCCTCGCTTGCAACCTCTATGTAGATGAACAAAGGGCTATCCTCAGTGGAAGAGCGAGACTAACGAACGGGCATGAGCATGGAGCGACAGGGCCTGGTAGCAGTGATTTTTGCTGCACAACGCACAAGCGAAGATGAGGCCGGATACCAAAAGGCCGCAGCTGATATGGTGGAACTGGCCGAGCGTCAGCCCGGCTTTCAGGGGCTTCGCTCCACCCGGGGGCCAGATGGCTTTGGCATCACGGTCAGCTATTGGGCGGATGAAGCGGCGGCCAAGGCTTGGCGCGACCACCCCGATCATGCCGCAATTCGCGATCTTGGCCGTGCCCGGTGGTATCGACACTATAGTCTCGATATTGCGACGCTAGACCGCAGCTATGATTGGACGCGCAATGGTTGATCTGAAGGCCAATAAGCGAGATTTTACGCTCCTGTTTCTGGTCATGCTGATTACCGGTGCCGGAAACACGGCGCTGCAATCGGTTCTGCCAACCTTGGGGCGGACAATTGGCGTTGCCGATAGTGTGATTGCCGCGGCCTTTTCTGTGTCGGCCGCGATTTGGGTGTTCACGGCACCCCGCTGGGCCCGTCGATCCGATAAAGATGGGCGGCGCGAAATGGTCATGCTCGGGCTTGTGGGCTTTATCTCGTCGGTCGGGCTATGCGGCATTGTCCTGTCGCTGGGCCTGCATGGGATATTGGGGCCGTTGGTGACGATGCTGACCTTCATCGCCGCGCGTATGCTCTATGGCATTTTCGGTGCCGCAGCACCGCCCGCGGCGCAGGCTATGGTCGCGCTCAGAACGTCGCGCAAGGAACGGACAAAGGCCTTGACCATGCTAGGCTCTGCCTTTGGCCTGGGTACGATTTTGGGCCCGGCAGCGGCGCCTTGGCTGGTTGGCCTTCCCGTTGTTGGATTGGCCGGGCCCGCCTTTATTTTTGCAGCCTTTGGAAGTGTCGTTCTGTTCTTCGTTTGGCGCTATCTGCGCGATGACACGCCGTCTGATGCGGGACGCGGAGCGGCGGTCAGCTACCCCTCCATTGGCGGCGCGCCAACAGGGGGTAGCGTTACGGTGGCCACGTCCCCCCAATCCAAACCCTTGGCGCTCAGAGACCCGCGAATCTGGCCTTGGATGTTGCTGGGCCTGATCATGGGCCATGCGCAGGCGATGACGGGACAGGCCGTTGGCTTTTTGGTGATTGATCGGCTGCACCTGCCACTGGCCCACTCTCAAGAAGCCATCGGCATTGTTTTGATGATCGGGGCGGCGGCGGCTTTGTTGGTGCAATGGGGCCTGATTCCGCTGTTCAATCTTGAGCCGCGGGTGATGATGATGGTCGGGCTTGTCATTTCCGCGATTGGGTGCGCCACGACCGGGGTCGCAGGCAGTCTTTATGGAATAGCCACGGCCTATGCGCTGGCATGTATCGGCTTTGGGTTTAGTAGGCCCGCCTTTACAGCCGGCGCCTCCTTGTCCGTTGATCGAAAACTGCAGGGCTCGGTCGCCGGACGGGTGACGTCAGTCAATGGCGCTGCTTTTGTGCTCGGGCCTTCTATTGGAGTTGGCCTGTATGAGCTCTGGGGCCCGCTGCCCTATTTCCTGTCGGCCGCGATACTTGCCCTGCTCATTCCCTATGTCCTTGTCCGAATAAAGCCGGTCGCCGCCTCTTCGGAGCAGTAAAGCCGGATTTATGCTGCAGGCGCGAAGTGGATTTGGTGCGCTGTCAATGCTGCGCACGTCTGCGCCAAACGAAAAAAAGGCCAATCCCGAGGGACTGGCCTATGAAAGTTTGTATAGGAGAGGATGCCTGAAAGGCAGGATCTGAATGCAGCGCAGCAAGTTTTTGTGCAAGTGCGAAATGAAAAATCGTGATTGCAGTTTTTGCAACCATATCCTAATCTTCTTGCATGCGCCGTCTTCCCTCCCTTGCTGCCATTGAGGCCTTTGTTCAGGTGGCCCGTCTTGGATCGATCAAGGCGGCAGCTGAAGAGCTGTCGCTCTCCTCTCCCGCGCTCAGTCGGCGAATCCAGACATTGGAGGCCTTTGTTGGTCGCCCACTGTTTGATCGGGGGCACCAATCCATCCGCCTTAATGAAAGCGGGGAAGAATTGATGGAGCTGGTCGTGGACCCGATTGGCGCGCTGGGCGATGCGATTGAGACGATGACGTCACGCGATCATGTGATGCGCCTGCGCCTCGGCGTGCCGACCTTGTTCGCCTCTCAACGGCTGATCCCGCATATTCCAGAGCTGCGCAAAACCCACCCGACACTGCATATTGATCTGGATACGGCGGCCCATTCTCTCACGCGTCTGGGCGATGGGCTGGATTGCGCCATTGCGCTCGCTGAGTCGCTTGATCCCGCGCTTTATGGCGTGCGCATTTATCGGGACAATATCTACACCGTTGGCGCACGGCGGCTGGTGCAAGGCCCGCATGCCATCACCCGGCCAGAACAGGTGGGCGAAATGACGGTGATGATCCACCGGGAGCTTGGCGATACGTTCAGCGCTTGGCGCGAAGCTGTTGGGCTGCCCAATTTGGAACCAGCGGCGATTGATTATTATGATTCGGGCCAGCTCATGCTGGAGGCGGCGGCCCAAGGTTTGGGCATCGCCTTTCTGCACCAAAATCTCTTGTCCGATTATGGGGATGAGCGGCTGGTGCGCATGTTTGCCGATGTCGAGGTGCGCAGCCCCTATAGCTATTGGTTTGCCTGTCGGCCACGCGCTTTAGATCTCCAGCCAGTGCGGTTGTTCCGCGACTGGCTGGTGACCCTCTATCAATCCGATTGAGGCCAAAGCCTCTTTCTTCTTAGGCGACGGTCGCCTTGATGATTTTGCCGGGCGTGGCGGGCGGCTCACCCTTGGGCAGGGCATCGACATGTTCCATGCCCGACGTCACCTGACCCCAAACCGTATATTGCCCATCCAGGAAGTTCGCGTCCTGAAAGCAGATGAAGAACTGGCTGTTGGCGCTGTTCGGGTTCATCGCCCGCGCCATGGAGCAGGTGCCACGCACATGCGGCGCATCGTTGAATTCGGCCTTTAGATCCGGCTTTTCAGAGCCGCCCATGCCTGTGCCTGTCGGGTCCCCGCCTTGGGCCATGAAGCCGCTGATGACGCGATGAAAGACCACGCCATCATAAAAGCCTTCTTGCGCCAATTCGGAAATGCGCGCGACATGGCCGGGCGCGAGATCAGGGCGGAGCTGAATGACAACATCCCCGGTATCCAGCGTAAAGGTCAACGTATCGGCCATGTTCTTAAGTCCTTCTTATCATCGTCAAAAAGGCCCCTTAAGCGGCTTGGGCGAGCGATGCCAGTCCATATTGCGCCGCTAAGAGCGCATAGCTGCGGCGGCGCGCCGCATGATCGGGCATGATGTTGACCAACATCATTTCATCCGCGCCATAATGGGCAGCGACTGCGTCAATTTCTGCCTGCACCTCCTGCGGGTCGCCAATGATGGAGCGTCGATTGGGTTGCGGGGTGTCGTGATCCACGGCCCAGCGCGCAGCCTTTTCCACTGACGGAACGGGGATTAACTCGCCTCGGATGAGATGATGAAACATCATGCGTGCGGGCAAGGCGAGCCGTTTAGCTTCCTCCCGCGTCGGGGCCGCAATCGCCCAGCTGGCGACCATCACATAGGGCTTGTCGAGCCAGCGCGAGGGCTGAAAATTGCGCCGATAGAGATCGGCCTGTGCTAGTCCTTGCGAATTGATGAAATCCGCCACGCAATAAGGCAGGCCCGCTTCTGCGGCCCAGCCCGCGCTGTCGAGCGAGGAACCGAGCAGCCAAGGCTCAATCGCGCCTCCGCCAGAGGGCAAGGTGTCTTTCAATGAGGCAAAGGGATGATCGGCGGGCAGGCCATCGCCCAGATATGCGAGCACTTCGGCAAGGTTGCTCGCAAAATCATCCATCGGCATTCGGCGGGATCGATCGCGCTGCAAGGCATAGGCCGTCCGCTGATCCGATCCGGGTGCACGACCCAGGCCCAGATCAATCCGCCCCGGCGCAAGGGCAGACAGCATCTTGAAGGTCTCAGCTACCTTAAACGGCGAATAATGGGGCAGCATGATCCCGCCAGAGCCGATGCGGATGCGCGGTGTCGCCAGCGCAACCGGGCCGATCAGGGCCTCGGGCGCACAGCCCGCAAGGCCCGGCGACGCATGATGTTCCGCCAACCAATAGCGATGATAACCGAGCATATCGCACGTCCGGGCGAGGTCGAGTGTGTTGGCAAGCGCGTCTGCTGCCGTCATCCCCTCTTCAATCGGGGTTTGGTCAAGAACCGAAAGGCGATAATCGCGTGTCATGCCTGAAGTTTAGCGGGATTATTGCGGGATGAAAGCCAAAGCTTGTCAATCCGCGCGCCGGGGCGTAACCACGCCGCGATCAAGGACTGCCGGATTGGAGGGACGATGAGCGACACCGACATCACCCGCACCGCCGAACCGGCTGTGGCAACGCAGCTTGACGAAGATGATCACCTCAAGCGCGAATTCATCCGAGACGTTCTCTCCGCCGTTTATATGGGCGATGATAGCGGCGCGCGCACTCTGGTCGCACCCTTGCACCCGGCGGATATTGCCGATCTCATCGAACAGACGCCGGGCGATGCGCGGCATGACCTTGTCCGGGCGCTGTCTGACCTGATTGACGCCGATGTTATCGCTGAGCTGAATGATTATGTCCGCGAAGCCCTGATCGACAGTCTGGCTCCTGAACAGGTCGCCGATATTGCCGCCGAACTCGATACCGACGATGCTGTCGCCATTATCGAGGATATGGAGGAGGATGATCAGCGCGCCGTTCTCCGCGCGCTGGCGCCCGATGATCGCGCCGCCATTGAAGAGGCGCTCTCCTATCCAGAGGAATCCGCCGGCCGCTTGATGCAGCGGGAGCTGATCGCCGTGCCCGAACATTGGTCGGTCGGCCAAGTCATAGATTATCTTCGCGAAAATCAGGATCTAACGACCGATTTCTGGGAAGTCTTTGTCGTCGATCCCCAGCACCACCCGGTTGGCACCTGCCATTTAAGCTGGGTGCTCCGCACGCCGCGCGGGGTGCGCATGACCGATGTGATGAAGCGCGAACAGACGCTCATTCCGGTCGATATGGATCAGGAAGAAGTTGCCCTGCGCTTCCAGAAATATGGGTTGATCTCTGCGGCCGTCATCGACCCTGCGGGTCGGCTGGTCGGCATGATCACGGTTGATGATATCGTCCATATTATTCAAGAAGAGGCGAGCGAGGATATCCTCAAACTCTCCGGCGCGGGTGAGGGCGATATTAACGAGCCGATCCTGATGACGGTGCGCACGCGCCTCACCTGGCTGGTCGTTAATTTGGGCACGGCGATTATCGCGGCCAGTGTGGTCGGCCTGTTTCAGGGGGAAATTGCGAAATTCGCGCTGCTCGCGGTGCTGATGCCTATTGTCTCGGGCATGGGCGGCAATGCGGGCACACAAACCTTGGCGGTGGTGGTCCGCGCCATTGCAACCAATGAATTGACCAGTTCCAACACGATGCGGATGATCGGCCGGGAATTGCGCATTGCCATGGCCAATGGGCTGTCGCTGGGCCTGTTGATCGGAACCGCGGTTGGCCTCGTTTTCGACAATCCGACTTTGGGGATGGTCATGGGGGCCGCCATGATCATCAATAATATGGTCGCTGGCCTGTCGGGCATCCTTGTGCCGGTGACGCTGGATCGGCTGAATGTCGATCCCGCGGTCTCCTCCGCCGTGTTCGTTACGATGATGACCGATGTGATGGGTTTTTTCAGCTTTTTGGGGCTTGCCGCCGTTATCGGTCTGGCGGGCTAATGCCGCTGCATCTGACCAAGGTCGCCTTTGGTGCGACCTCCCTTTCAGACCTTGTCAGCCGGATCGAGGCGCGCGCGCATGCCGGGGAGGTGCGGATGACAACGCGCTATCTGCCCAAACGCCATAGTGAAATTGAAGGCGCAGGTGCCCTCTATTGGATTGTCCGCCATCAATTGATTGCCCGCGCGCGGATCATCCGATTTGATCCAACGCCCGATGGACGCATGGACATTGTGCTGGAGGCCCGCGTCATTCCGGTGCGCCCCACCCCACGCCGCGCCCATCAGGGCTGGCGCTATCTGGAAGATGCCGACGCGCCGGAGGATCTGGGCGGCCTTATGGCGCAAGAGGATGATGTCTTGCCTGCGGCCCTGCTCAGCGATTTGGCAGAGTTGGCGCTGATCTAGCGACGCAAAAGAAAAGGGCGACCAAAGCCGCCCTTCGCTGTCATCGATTTGAAGACATTAGGCGTCTTCATTCGCCTTTTGATATTGGGGCGCTGCCTTTTTCAGGATCTCGATGATTTTGGCGGCGGCCGCTTTTTCATCGGTTTGTTCCATCGCGGCAAGCTCCCGCGCCAAACGGCTGGTGGCGCCTTCAAAAATCTGCCGCTCTGAATAGCTCTGCTCAGGCGCCTCTTCCGGACGGAAGAGATCGCGCACAACTTCGGCAATCGACACAAGGTCGCCCGAATTGATCTTGGCTTCATATTCTTGCGCACGGCGCGACCACATGGTGCGCTTCACCTTGGGCTTGCCTTTCAGCGTGGTCAGCGCCTCACCCATTTGTTTGTCGGATGAGAGTTTGCGCATGCCGACGCTTTCCGCCTTATTGGTCGGAACCCGCAGGGTCATTTTTTCCTTTTCGAAGCGCAAAACATAAAGATCGAGCTTCATGCCGGCGATTTCAGAGCTTTGCAGCTCAATCACACGGCCAACGCCGTGTTTTGGGTAAACGACATAGTCGCCGACGACGAAATTAAGCGCGCTGGAAGACATATTATGCGACCTTTCTAACCGAGTCGTCCGCCTATTTCCGACTATGCCCTTAGGGCCGCTGCTGCGACGCCGGGCGCGGAAAAAAGGGGGCGGGACACTCCATCCGGCGCGGGAGACCCCGCGTTTCGACGATAAGTATAACAGAGTCGTAGCAAAAATACCAGCGCCCCGCACATTTCGGGTGCGCCTCAACGCCGTCTGGCCGCGGCACCTTTTAACTAGCCCTTTGGTGTAACTGGCGGCGCGGCTGAAAGTTCCGGTGCCGGTGTCGGCTGTCGGGGGGTCGCCAGGGCCGCCAGAACAGCCGCGTCGCGCCCATAAAGATCGGGGAATGTCTGCAAAGCTGTTCCCCCAGCGGTCGCGACCGTGAAATAGGCGATGTGCACGGGAATTGAGCTTTTAAACGCGGCCTTTGCGGTGTCACCTGCTTGGATTAACTGCACCAGATTATCAGCAATGCGGTTGCGCGCTGTCGCGTCGTTCAATTTCTCACCAGATTGCAGCAGGCTGAGCAAAATGCCGAATTCAAAGGCGCGGTCTGTGCGCAGGCAGCCATGACTATAGGCGCGCGGATTATTGGCAAAGAGCGTCTTATTGGGCGTGTCGTGGAAGAAAATGGCATGATCATTCGGCATGTCGAGCTTCAGTTGGCCAAGGGCCGCTGTCGGGCCGGGTTTCTGCACGACCGAAAGCGTCTTGCCAGTCCCCGTCCACACATAGCCACGCGCACGGGCAAGGGCGGGGTCGCGCGCAATCAGCGGGCCGACTTCCTGACGGATGATGCTTTGTGGCAAGACCCAAGGGGGATGCACAACAATGCCCGTGGCGGTGGCCGATAGCTGCGGCGTTGGCGTGTCACGCTTTCCAACAATCACCCGATAAGCGGCGATATTGCGGCCATAGGTGTTGATGCGCACCATATATTCGGGAACATTGGCAAGGATATGTTTATCCCCCAAGGATTGGGGCAGCCAGCGCCAGCGATCTAGATTGATGCGCAGCTGCCCGATCCGGCTGGTACTTGCGGCGGGGGTGCGGGCCAATTCTGCCTTGAGCGCCACATAATCCGGATGCTTGGGCTCAAGACGGGTTAGGGCCGCGTCTATATCATGGCTTTCAAGCGCGACCTGGAGCGCGATATCGGTGGGCATGGTCTGGGCGTCAGTATCAGTGACGAACCAATCCCCCCGCGCGGCAATGGGTGTCCGCCCATCGCGCAAATCGGCGGCAAGAGCAGAAAAAAGCTTTGATGCCAATGTGCTGAGCGCTTCACCCTCTCCCACTGTCAGGGCTGCGCGCAGAGCCTCAGGCTCATAATCGCGCGCCAAAAGGCCGCGTTTCCCAATGCCTTCAATGACCGAAAGAAGCTGCTTTGCATCTGCGAGTGGCCAAGAGGGAGCTGGGGCTGGGGCTGGGGCAGCGGCCTCTTCGGCCGGAGCAGTCGGCACCGGAGCCGGGGTGCTCATTTGGGGCAAAAGATTTTGCGGCGGAGCCTGTTGGGCCTGCACAGCGCCACCCATCATCAGCGATGTGATCAGCAGAGTAGAAAAATGTGCATTCAAACCCATAGTTAGCATCCCGGACGGCGAGCAAATTGCCAGCGGCTCACAAATGCCCGAAATGTCCTTGCCATGGCAAGGGGGCTTGGCAGCGCATCTGATTTAATCTGTGCAGGACGAACCTAATCCTTGGACGCTTCGCGCGCGAGCCAATCTTCCAGCCACTTAATGGTGTAATTACCATCAATCACATCCGGCTGGGCCAGCAAATCCTGATGCAGCGGAATGTTGGTTTTCACTCCATCCACCACCATTTCTTCCAGCGCGCGGCGCATGCGCATCATGCAGCTTTCGCGCGTACGGCCATAGACGATCAACTTGCCGATCATGCTGTCATAATAAGGCGGGATCTTATAGCCCGCATAAAGCGCGCTATCGACGCGCACATGCATGCCGCCTGCTGGGTGATAGGCCTTGATCAGGCCCGGGGAGGGCGCAAATGTCCGTGGGTCTTCGGCGTTGATGCGGCATTCAATCGCATGGCCGCGAAATTCCAGATCTTCCTGCTTCACAGACAGAGGACGTCCTTCGGCAATGCGGATTTGTTCGCGCACCAAGTCAAAGCCGGTGATCATTTCGGTGACGGGGTGCTCCACCTGAATACGAGTGTTCATTTCGATGAAATAAAACTGCCCATCTTCCCACAGAAACTCAATCGTGCCAGCCCCGCGATAGCCCATATCGGCCATCGCCTTGGCCACAATGTCGCCCATGCGGGCGCGCTCTTCGGCCGAAATGACGGGCGACGGCGCTTCTTCCAAAACCTTCTGGTGGCGGCGTTGGAGCGAACAATCCCGCTCGCCCAAATGGATGGCATTGCCCTTGCCATCGCCAAATACTTGAAATTCAATATGGCGCGGATTGCCGAGATATTTTTCCAGATAGACAGTGGCATCGCCAAAGGCTGCTTTGGCCTCGGTTCCGGCCTGCTGCATCTGGGTTTCCAGCTCTTCCTCGCTGGTGACGACCTTCATGCCGCGACCGCCGCCGCCAGAGGCCGCCTTGATGATGACGGGATAGCCGACCTCGCGCGCCAGACGCTTGGCTTCTTCCACATCCTCAATCGCACCGGCTGATCCGGGCACCAGCGGCAGGCCAAGATCGCCCGCCGTCTTCTTGGCCATCACCTTGTCGCCCATGGTGCGGATATGTTCGGGCTTCGGCCCGACGAAAATCAGCTTATGCTCTTCGATAATCTCAGCAAAACGGGCATTTTCAGAGAGAAATCCATAGCCCGGATGAATGGCATCCGCGCCTGAAATTTCCGCGGCAGAAATAATCGCCGGGACATTGAGATAGCTGTCCTTGGCCGCTGGCGGGCCGATGCAAATGGCTTCATCGGCCAAACGCACATGCATGGCATCGGCATCCGCAGTCGAATGGACGGCGACCGTCTTAATGCCCATCTCATGGGCCGCGCGATGAATCCGCAGGGCAATCTCGCCGCGATTGGCGATCAGAAGTTTTTCGATGGTCATGCAGCGATCCCTGGGGTCTGGTATGCCATTACTCAATCACGACCAGCGGCTGATCAAACTCCACCGGTTGGCCATTGGCGATCAAAATCTGCGTCACCTTGCCACCGCGCGTCGCGGTGATGGGGTTCATCACCTTCATCGCTTCGATGATGATCAGCGTATCGCCATCCTTCACCACATCCCCAACCGACACAAAGGGTGCGGCTTCGGGCGATGCGGCCAGATAGGCCGTGCCCACCATCGGCGATTTGACGGCACCGGGATGGTCGGCCGGGGCCACATCCACCGGGGCTGCAGCGGGTGCAGCGGCGGCAACAGCCGCTGGCGCTGCAGCGGGTGCTGCCATTGTGACGGATGCGCCCTGCATCGTGCGGGCGACGCGGATCTTGCGATCATCAGCCTCAACCTCAATTTCGGTCAGGCCTGTGTCGTTCAGCAATTTGGCGAGCTGCCGCACAAGGGCAATATCTACCTGCATCTGTCCTGCTTTCTCTGCCATATGTCCCCCAGAAGAAGAAATTTGATGCCCTTTGTCAGAGCTTGACCGCCGCGTCCAGCGCAAGGGCATAGCTCATCGCGCCAAATCCAGACACGGTTCCAAGGGCGGCTTCACCCACAAAGCTCTTGTGGCGAAAGGCGTCGCGCCGGTGCGGGTTGGAGAGATGCACTTCAAGCACCGGAACCGTGATCGCCTTAATGGCATCATGGATCGCGATGGACGTATGTGTATAGGCCCCGGCGTTGAGCAGCACGGCCTTCGCGCCCGATGCCTGTGCCTCATGCAGCCAATCAATCAAATGGCCTTCATGATTGGACTGGCGGACATCCACGGCGACGCCCAGCGCCTGCGCCTGATCCTCAAGCTGACCGGCAATATCGTCGAGCGTGTCCGACCCATAAATATCCGGTTCCCGCGTGCCGAGCAGGTTTAGATTTGGCCCATTAAGGACATAAATGACGGGCTTTTCAGCCATGCAGGGCTCCTCCCAATTGGGTTCAGGTTGCGGTGCTTCGCGTCTCCCCTATATGGACCCGCAGCAAAAGGCAAAGGAACGGACGGCCGCACCATGATTTCGATCCAGCTCAATGGCGAATTGCGCCAGATCGCCCCCGGTTTGACTCTGGCACAGTTGGTCAGCGACATTGGTCTGGATCCGACCAAGGTAGCGGTCGAGCGCAACCGCGAAATCGTCCCTCGCTCCACCCTGGCCCAAGTGTCTGTCGGTGATGGGGATCAATTGGAAATCGTCCATTTTGTGGGCGGCGGGCAAGCTGAGGACAGCTGGACTGTTGCGGGCCGCACCTTCCAATCGCGCCTGATTGTCGGCACCGGCAAATATAAGGACTTCGCCCAAAATGCCGCGGCACTTGAGGCCTCGGGCGCGGAAATCATCACCGTTGCTGTGCGTCGCGTCAATGTGTCGGATCCCAATGCCCCGATGCTGACCGACTTTATCGACCCCAAAAAATACACCTATCTGCCCAATACCGCCGGCTGCTTCACCGCCGATGACGCGATCCGCACCCTGCGTCTGGCGCGCGAGGCAGGTGGTTGGGATTTGGTGAAGCTGGAGGTGCTGGGCGAAGCACGCACGCTCTATCCCGATATGCGTGAAACGCTGAAAGCGACCGAGATCTTGGTCAAAGAAGGCTTTAAGCCGATGGTCTATTGCGTGGATGATCCCATTGCCGCCAAGCAGCTGGAAGAGGCAGGCGCAGTCGCCATTATGCCACTGGGCGCGCCCATTGGCTCTGGCCTTGGTATTCAGAACCGCGTGACGATCCGCCTGATCATTGAAGGGGCCAAAGTTCCCGTGTTGGTCGATGCCGGTGTCGGCACAGCGTCTGACGCGGCGGTGGCGATGGAATTGGGCTGTGAAGGCGTGTTGATGAACACCGCCATTGCTGAGGCCAAAGACCCGATCCTGATGGCGCGCGCGATGAAGTTGGCGGTGGAAAGCGGGCGCCTCGCCTATCGCGCCGGGCGCATGGGCCGCCGCATGTATGCCGACCCCTCTTCGCCGCTGGCGGGATTGATCTAAGCCTCTAAACGCCCATCATCATCCGGGCCAGTTCTGGCGGGCGGACGTGATCCTGATCGGCGTCGGGGGTAAAGCGGGCCCAGCCATTTGGTCCGAGGCGTTCGAGCGGACGAAAGCGGCCCTTATATTCCATCCGGGGCGATCCTGCGATCCAATAGCCGAGATAGACATAAGGCAGGCCGGCTTCGGCTGCGCGCAATATATGGTCCAATATGATGAAGGTGCCGAGACCCGGGCGGTGCGCTGTATCGGGTTCAAAAAAGCTGTAGATCATCGAGAGGCCATCGGCCTGTTGATCGGTGAGGCAGGCCCCGACCAAACGGCCCGGCCGCCCGTCTATTGAAGGCTCCCGATATTCAACGACGCTGGTGTCAACCGGCGTTGTCTCCACCATATCCGCATAGTCCATATCGTCCATTTGCGACATGCCGCCATTTGGGTGCCGGGCCGACAAATAGCGGCGCAGCAGCGCAAATTGCTCTTCCGTTGCCCAAGGTTGGCAAGCGGCGACATGCAGATCGGCATTTTTCTTCAGCAGGCGGCGCTGGCTGGCATTGGGCTTAAACTCCCCCGCGACAACGCGCACCGAAACGCAGGCGGAACAGTCCATGCAGCTGGGGCGATAGGCGACCGCCTGACTGCGGCGAAAGCCGATCCGGCTCAACGCTTCGCTCAATTCGGTCGCGTGCCCACCCGATAAATCGGTGAAGACTTTGCGTTCCAGCTTGCCCGGCAAATAGGGGCAAGGGGCCGGGCTGGTCACGAAAAAGCGGGGAAACCGAAATTGGGCCGTCACGGCGGCGACATCCTTTTCCTAAGGCCTTTCCTACCGCTGCGGGCGGCCGGGGCGTTGGGTCTTTTATGTCCGGTTACGGCCCTGCTGAAAAGGCCTTTTACTTCCAAAGTCGGTTAACTTGTCCGTCAGTCTGGTTCGACCAGACTAACGTCGTAGCCCCCTGCGGCCAAAGCGGTGATCAGCGCCTGCAAATGGGCTGCATCGCGCAATTCGCATTCAATATCGGTGATCAGCCCCTTGGCCGGCAAGTTGGTGAAGACCCGCTGGTGATAAATTTCCAGCACATTGGCATCCTGTTCGGCAAAAATGCCAAAGACACGGAACAGCGCGCCGGGTCGATCCTGCAAGCGCAAGCGGACGCGGGCCAAACGGCCGGATCGGGCCAGATCGCGCAACAGCACATTGGCAAGCAAGCGCGTGTCGATATTGCCGCCACACAGGACGACGCCAACATTGCGCCCCTTGAAGCGATCGGGATTGGCCAAGAGTGCAGCAAGGCCCGCGGCCCCCGCACCTTCCACCACCGTCTTTTCAATTTGCAACAACAGGCTGACGGCCTGTTCCAAATGACGTTCGCCCACCAATTGGATATCGTCCACTTGGGCGATGACAAACTGACGCGTCAAATCGCCGGGATATTTGACCGCAATCCCCTCCGCCAGTGTATCTCCGCTGCAGGGCAGGTCGCTGCCTTTGAGGATATTGTACATGCTGGGGAAGAGCTCTGCCTGAACGCCGATGATTTCGGCATCGGGCTTTAGCGCGCGGACAACGGTTGAAATGCCGGAGATGAGACCGCCGCCACCAATCGGCACGGCAAAGCAATCCAGCTCTGGCGCATCTTCCAGCATTTCCAACGCCAGCGTCCCTTGCCCGGCAATAATCTCTGCCTCGTCAAAGGGGTGGACAAAGGTCAGATGCTCGGCCTGTTCCAGCTCACGCGCATGGGCATAGGCCTGATCAAATGTTTCCCCGAACAAGACGACGCGCGCATCATGGCTTTTTGTCTGCATGACTTTCACGATCGGAGTCGGCTTGGGCATGACGATCGTCACCGGCACGCCCAGCCTTTTGCCATGATAGGCCAGGCCCTGTGCATGATTGCCCGCCGATGCCGCAATCACCCCGGCCGCACGCTCTTTCCCACCCAATTGCAGCAGGCGGTTCAGCGCCCCGCGCTCCTTATAAGCAGCTGTAAACTGGAGGTTTTCAAACTTCAGCCAGACATTGGCCCCGGTCAGTTCTGACAGCGTCTGGCTGTGCAGGGTCGGCGTGCGCACGATTGAGGCACGAATGCGGTCATGCGCGGCGCGCACATCGGCGAGAGTGACGGGAAGGGTGTTCTGGTCTGCCATAATGGGCGGCGCTTAGCCTATCTGCCGCCGATATGGAAATCGCCAGGCAGATCAAAAGAGGCAATATCGCGCTCTGGCGTCCCGGCGCATCTGTGCGTAATGAGACTTTATGGCAAAAATCGCATTCATTGGTCTTGGTGTCATGGGGGGTCCGATGGCCCGGCATTTGGCCCAAGCTGGCCACGAGATGGTCGTCTATAACCGCACTCGCGCTAAGGCGGAAAACTGGGTCGCCCAGCATGGCGGCACGGTTGCATCTTCCCCGGCAGAGGCTGGAGACGGCGTTGATGCTGTCATCAGCTGCGTCGGCGCGGATGAAGATCTGGCGGCGGTCACGCTGGGTCGCGACGGCGCGTTTCGCACGATGAAGGCGGGCAGCGTTTTTATTGACCACACCACAGTATCGGCGCGAATCGCCCGGCAGCTTGCGGTTGAAGCCAAGGGATCGGGCGTCATGGTTGTCGATGCCCCTGTCACCGGCGGGCAGATTGGGGCGGAACAGGGCACGCTGACCCTCATGTGCGGCGGGCGGGATGCCGCCATTGCTGCGGCCAGCCCCTTTATGCAGGCCTATTCCAAAAAGATCGTCCATGTCGGCCCGTCGGGCGCGGGGCAGACCACCAAGATGGTCAATCAAATCACCTTTTCGGGCATCATCCAAAGCTTGTCAGAGGCGATGCGCTTTGCCCAAGCGGCCGGGCTTGATCTCGATAAGGTGTTTGAGTCGATTTCTGGCGGCGCTGCCTCCAGCTGGCAGATGCTCAATCGCTGGGAAACCATGGCCAAGGATGAATTTGATTTTGGCTTTGCGGTGGATTGGATGCGCAAGGATCTGGGCCTTGCGCTGGAAGAGGCGCGATCCAATGGCGCAACCCTGCCGCTCGCGGCACTGATCGACCAATTTTACGCCGAGGTGCAGGACATGGGCGGTGGCCGTCAGGATACAAGCGCGCTGATCCGCCGTCTGAAGGCAAAGTGATGCGGGGCAGATCGGCGGCGTTTGTTGCGGCAGCGGGCCTTGTCCTTGCGGCCATGCCCGCCCAGGCAGACACGCTGATCGAAAACGTCAATGGCCTAACGCTGGATGCCCGGGGGGAAGTCATCCGCTTTTCCGGTATGGTCATTGGCAATGATGGCAAGGTGGCGCGACTGATCCCGATGAAGGGCAGCCAGCCTGACCCCACCTTAGCCAAGCCGCGCAAGACCGATCGTAAGGCGCCGCCTGTTGCCTATAGCTTCCGGCTGGATGGGCAGGGCCGCACCCTCATGCCGGGGCTGATCGACGCGCATGGCCATGTCATGGGGCTGGGCATTCAGCGATTGACGCTCGACCTGAGCGAAACGACCAGCCTTGCCGATGCGCAGGCGAAAATCGCGGCCTATGCGCGCGCCAACCCCAATCGCAAATGGATCATTGGCCGGGGCTGGAATCAGGAAAGCTGGAAGCTCGGCCGTTTCCCGACCGCCGCTGAATTGGATGTGGTCGTTGCCGACCGACCTGTCTGGCTGGAACGTGTTGATGGCCATGCCGGATGGGCGAACAGTGCGGCGATGGCTGTCGCCGGAATTACGGCGGCGACAAAAAGCCCGGCGGGCGGACAGATTCAGATGGCGGGCGCAAAGCCAAGCGGTGTTTTCATCGATGCCGCTACCGATCTGGTCGCGCGTCACGCCCCGCAACCTTTGGCGAAGGAGCGCGACCTTGCGCTCGCCAAGGCGCAAGAGGCTTTGCTGTCGCTTGGGATTACCGCAATTGCCGATATGGGGAGCACGCTTGAAGACTGGCAGAGCTTTCGTCGGGCGGGAGATGCCGGGTGGCTCAACCTGCGGATTTTCAGCTATTCCGCCGGGCTTGACCCGATGCTGGCTATTACAGCGGGGGAGCCAACACCCTGGCTCTACGGGGATAGGCTGCGCATGGCGGGCGTGAAGCTCTATGCCGACGGGGCTTTGGGGTCGCGTGGGGCTTGGCTGAAACAGCCCTATGCCGACAAACCAGCAGAACGCGGCTTGCAGTTTCTGGACGATGCAAAGCTGCGCAATTTGATGAGCCGGGCGGCGATGGATGGGTTTCAACTGGCGGTGCACGCCATTGGTGATGCCGCCAATGCTCAGGTCCTCGATGCGATTGAGGATGTGTCCGCCAGCTATGGCGGGGATCGGCGCTGGCGCATTGAACATGCCCAGATTCTCGATCCAAAAGACATATCCCGCTTCGCTCGATTGGGCGTTATTGCCTCGATGCAGCCTGTTCACCAGACAAGCGACCGGATGATGGCAGAGGCGCGGCTGGACGCGGCGCGGCTTCAGGGGGCCTATGCTTGGCGCTCGCTCCAGATTGCGGGTGTCCGGCTGGCCTTCGGGTCGGATACGCCCGTGGAAAGCCCGGACCCCTTTGCCGGATTGGCGGCAGCCTCCACCCGGCAAGATGCCAAAGGGGAACCCGCGGGCGGATGGCGGCCCGAAGAGCGGCTGTCGCGCGAAGATGCGCTCGCCAGTTTCACAAAGGGGGCGGCCTATGCCAGCTTTGCCGAAACCCGCCTGGGTCAGTTGACGCCCGGCTATTGGGCGGACTTCATCTTGGTGGATCAAGATCCTTTACGCGCTGATGCTGCTGATCTGCGATCAACACAGGTCTTTGAAACATGGGTCGGTGGGCAGCGCGTCTGGGCACGGTCGGCGGAACGTTAAGCCAATCGATCCAAGTCGGACGGCTGATTGATATTGGCGGGCGGTTCCGCGACCGTGACAAGCCGAGCATCGACCGCACGGGCAAAGCCATAAAGCGCATGACGCTGCGTCTGGACCATCCAATCGGCAAGCGCAGGGCCAAGGGCGGTTGGCCAAAGGCCCACCAAAGGCGTTGTCTCGAGCACCGCCGGGCCGGGGTGAAGGGCTGCAATATGGGCGGGCATCAGGCCCAGCGTGTCACAGCCCGATGTCAGTATGGCATCAAAGCCATTGTGGGCAGCATAGATCATCCCGCCGAGCAAACCGCCCAAAGGGCCAAGGCCCGGCTCTGGCGCATCCTCAATACGGATCAAATCTGGCCAGTCGCGCCCGGCCACCGCCAGCGCATCAACATGCGGGTGCAGGGCATCGGCCACATGGTCGATCAGCGGGCGGCCCTGATGGAGGGCCACCGCTTTGTCGCTGCCAAATCGGGAGGATTGCCCCCCGGCAAGGATCAGGCCCAGTAATTTCATCGAAAATGATCAGCGCGGATCATCTAGGCGCAGTCGGCGCAGGTGCCCCGCACTTCAACCACAGGCTTTGTCGGCCGAAACCCGGCTTTGCGCGCGGCCATGCGGACGCTTGCTGTGATGCTGTCATCGTCAATATGCGTGGTCGCCCCGCAATCATCACAGACCAAAAAGATGCAGTCATGCTCACAATCGGGGTGGGCATTGGCAATATAGGCATTGGCGCTTTCCACGCGGGTCGCGACATTGGCGGTGACGAAGAGATCTAGGATCCGATAGACGCTATTGGCCGCCACCCGCCGCCCCTGCGCGCGCGAAACGGCCTCCGCAATGTCATAGGCAGAGGCCGGCTTTTCAAACCCGACCAGCGCATCAAACACGCTGGCACGCATCGCCGTCCACTGCTCGCCGGCCCGCGCCATCGCATTGCGGGCGGCATCGGTAAGTGCCTCTCCCGCAGGCAGGGCGTGGGTATGGGCATGACCAGTCATGGCGATGAAACTAGGCGGATTGGACGGTCGCTGCAAGCGGGCCGCAGGATCAGGCGAAGGCGCGCCGATTAAGATAATGGCCAAGGGCCAAAATGGAGGCGCCGATAATCGTTGCCAAAGCCTCGCTGCCATCATGCGGCAGGGTGAGCGCAAATCCCATTGTTGCCAAGCCGACCGCGCCAATGGCCAGCGGCGTGATGACGCCATGAGCCATAATGCCGCGGCCCAGGCTGATTGCGCCGAACATAATGGCGAGGATAAGACCGATTTCATGCACCAGCGGGTGGAGGAACACGCTACCCGCAGAGGCCATGACGGCAAAGAAGATCGAAGAGGCAAGGCAATGCGCCACGCACAGGCCAGACAAGCCCATGGCCCAGCGATCCAGCTGGTGCAGGCGATTGGCAAAGGCGAGTCCCTTGATCATGCGATGTCTATGCCACACATCATGTGACGATACAATATAACATTATAGTGAGGACGTTCAGCTGCTGGCTTCAGCCTCACCCAAGGAGGGGCTTTGCGATGCGCCGCCACAGGCCTATAGCGCCGCCATGTCTCATCCTCTGTCCCGCCCAAATGCGATTGCCAATTGGCTGTATGCGGTTGCCAGTCTTGTCTTCCTCATGGTGGTGGTGGGCGGCATTACCCGCCTGACCGAATCGGGCCTGTCCATCACCGAATGGAAACCCGTGACCGGGGCCTTGCCACCTCTAACTGCGCAGGACTGGCAAGAGGCCTTTGATAAATATCGCCAGATCCCGGAATATCAGCTGATCAATAAGGGCATGAGCCTCAGCGCGTTTAAGTTCATCTTCTTTTGGGAATGGGCGCACCGTCTACTCGGGCGGTTGATCGGTATTGCCTTTGCGCTGCCCTTGCTGTGGTTTGCCCTGCGCCGCGCCATTCCCAAGGGCTATGGCCTGCGGCTGGTCGCGCTGCTGGCGCTTGGTGGGCTGCAAGGGGCCATTGGCTGGTGGATGGTGGCCTCTGGTCTGGTCGATCGCACCGATGTGAGCCATTATCGGTTGGCGACGCATTTGCTCACCGCGCTGTTCATCCTTGCAGGCCTTGTCTGGACGGCGCTGGACCTCAAGGCGCTGGCCCGTGATCCGCAGGCTCGGCCTGCGCGGCTGACCGGCTTTGGTATGGCGGCGGCCGCTATTTTGCTGATTCAGTTGTTGTTCGGCGCGTATACAGCGGGTCTCAATGCAGGCCTTGTGGCCAGGGATTGGCCGTTGATGAATGGCCGGCTTCTTCCAGACCCGAATATGACGGGCAGCGCCTGGCATGTGCTGACCAATGATCCCTTTGTGATCCATTTCGTCCATCGCTGGTGGGCGTGGGTTGCGCTCGGCGCGCTCATTCTTCTGGCCCGGCGCGTGAAGCAGGCCGGGGTCCGCCCGGCCTCGATCGCCATACACATCAGCGTTGGCACGCAGATCCTGCTCGGCATTGCGACGGTGATGACCGGGGTGAATATTGGCCTTGCGGTGCTGCATCAGGCTGTGGGGGCGCTGGTTGTGGCGTCCACCAGCTGGGGCGTTCATGTCCTTGGTCGTCGCCCATAAACGGAGACGGTATCATTTTACCCGTTTCAAGAGCCGCCCGAATCCTTGACTTAACGGCCTACCCCTGCAAAAGGGCGTCCATCGTCGCTGTCCGCAAGGGCAGCGCCTTTTTGTTTTACCGTCAAGAGGACGCACTTTTATGAAGGCGCTCACCCGTATGACCAAACCGGCCAAGCCGGCAGAGGTCGAAAAGCAGTGGCACATTATCGACGCCGATGGTCTCGTCGTTGGTCGTGTTGCCACCATTATCGCCAACATCCTGCGCGGCAAGCATAAGCCAAGCTACACCCCGCACGTCGATTGCGGTGACAACGTCATCGTCATCAATGCGGATAAGGTGCGCTTCACCGGCCGCAAGCTGGGCCAGAAGGTCTATTATAAGCACACGGGCTATGCCGGTGGGATTAAGAGCATCACGGCGGCGAAGGTTCTGGAAGGTCGCTTTCCGGAGCGCGTTTTGGAAAAAGCCATTGAGCGCATGATCCCGCGGGGTCCGCTTGGCCGCCAGCAGATGCGCAACCTGCGCCTCTATTCCGGCACCGAGCATCCGCACGTCGCCCAGAACCCCAATGTCCTCGATATTGGCTCGCTGAACCGCAAGAATAAGGTGGGTGCATAATGTCCGACACCGATACCCGTCAGTCGCTCGCCGATTTGGGTGAGCTCACCAACACCGCTGCGGCCGCTCCGGCTGAAGCAGCGCCTGTAGCTGAAGCTTCAGAAGCTCCGGCAGCCCCCGTTGTCGTCGCCCCGCCTGCCCCGCTTCGGGAACGCGAAGTTGACGCACAGGGCCGTGCCTATGCAACAGGCCGCCGTAAGGACGCGGTTGCCCGCGTCTGGGTGAAGCCCGGCACCGGCAAGATCACGATCAATGGCCGTGATCAGGAAGTCTATTTTGCGCGTCCGACGCTGCGCCTCGTCATCAACCAGCCCTTCGGCATTGCCGAACGCGCGGGTCAATATGATGTGATCGCAACCGTTAAGGGCGGCGGCCTTTCGGGCCAGGCCGGGGCCGTCAAGCATGGCATCAGCCAAGCCCTGACCAAGCAAGAGCCCGCCCTTCGTGGTGTGGTGAAGGCCGCTGGCTTCTTGACCCGCGATAGCCGTGCGGTCGAACGTAAGAAATATGGCCGCGCCAAGGCGCGCCGGAGCTTCCAGTTCTCCAAACGTTAAGTTTCGGAAACAACGCTCTTCAGCAGACCAAGGGGTTGCGAGAGATCGCAGCCCCTTTTTCTTTAGGCTTCTTGCAGGTCGCCCGCGCCTTGCGCATCGATGCTTGCCGATGAAGGGGATCGCTACTTTTCTAAATTGATTTAGTCGAGGCCACAAACGGCTTTCAACATCGCCTCTGCCATAGATTCGGGGAAAATGGTGTCTGCTGTTTGCTCGTAGCGTGACCACTCTGCCGAGTTACTTGTTCCATCCGGAAAATATGAGACCCGCGCAAGGAGAGTATCTGTCCGTTCCGCGCAGTCATATCTTGTCCGCACTAACGCCGTCCGAATTTTTGTTGTTTGATCGCGCGAATGATCGAGCTTCTTCCAGACTGTAACTTCATTCCCGGAGCGTTGAAGTGAATCAGCATCGTAATACCAAACCGCATTACTCACGCTTTCGCCCACATAAACCCAATTGGCTGCAAAAGCAGGTGTCGCACCCAACGAAAGTGAGAGCGCAATTGCGCCAGCCATTAAAGTGTTTGTTTTCATTGTCCTCCCCCTTTGAGCAACGTTAACAAGTTAACGAACAACATCATCAAGGCAAGCTTAGAGCGCAATCCCCATACGGGCCGCTACTCCGAAGGCCGGGCCATTGACGGGCGCGGGGCAAGCCTTTTAGCCAAGAGCAATGGGAATAAGCAGACAGGAGGCCAGAGGGTGATCGAGACAGAGCGTCTAAAGCTGCGGCCGCCCCGCCTGTCAGATCTCGCCGATATTCATGCGATCTTCAGCGATGCTGAGGCGCTGACCTATTGGTCCTTTGCGCCGCATCGCACGCTGGTCGAGACCGAAGCTTGGATGCTGCCCATTATTGAGGATCCAATTGCCGCCGAATTTGATCTGTTCATGGAATTTGAGGGCCGAGTTATCGGCAAGCTTGGTTGCCGGAAGCTGCCGGATTTCGGTTTCATCTTGCATCGGGACTATTGGGGGCGGGGCCTTGCGGCCGAAGGACTAAGAGCGTTTGTCGCCCATATGCAGGACCGGAAGGCCACCGATCATCTTTTTGCCGATGTTGATCCGCGCAATCTGCGGTCAAAGGCGGCGCTGCTGCGCTGTGGATTTCACCATGTCGCCTTTGTTCGCAACACAATCGAAACGCATATCGGTTTGTGCGACAGCGACTATTATCGGCTGGATCTTTAAGGGGTCAGGCGGCGGTGACGCTGTCGATACTCTCTTTGAGAAAGTCCCTAATCACGGATCTTGCCGAAGGGGTCAGGTCATATTTGCGGACCCGGCGATCCAACCGGTCATGTTCAACTTGCAATAAGTCGCTTCCGACCAGTCGCTTCAAAATGAGGCTGAACGCGGCCGACGAGGCCCGAGACGACCCGCGCAGGCTCGCAGAGGGTGTCGGCCCTTGCTCATAGAGGCGGAGCAGAATTTCAAATTCTGGCGTGACGGCGCGCAGACGAAACTGCTGCTCAACATTCGCCAGACCTGCTGTCAACTGCCCCATAGCCTAACCTGCTCTTTCCTCGGTGTCCGTCACAATCCCCCCTATTTCCAAGCCTAATGCCGACTTCTCATGGACTAAACTGGCCAACAGGTCGGGGGGTTCCATCGGCCTTGACCAAAAGGCGAGCGCACAGCCTGCCAATCAGCGTATCCAAGTCCGCCGGGCCCCTCCCTGAGCGTTTATCGTCCTTTGCAGGGCGTTGAAAAAGTGCGGAAAAATATCATTTTTTGATATATAAGTGCCACAATATGACTTCTTTAAAGCGAGGGTGGGGAAGGGGGTGGGCCAGACTATTTTCGGCTAGACCGCGTGGGGCATGGACAAAGCCTGTCGAGATTCCTAACATTTATCAGTCATTGGGAGTAAATCACATGCGTCAGCCACTCGTCCTCGCTCTTGTTACGATAACCAGCCTTGGCCTTGCCGCCTGTGCGACGCCCAATCCGATCCAAACCGACCGGACGGTGTTTAACTTTGACTCCACCTTTCAGCGGGCAGCCTATAGCCAGCCGATTGAGACGACGTTCGATAAGACGGTCACCGTGTTCCGCGAAGCGGGCTATGCGCTCGACATTGTGGATCGCGCGACGGGCCAAATCAGCGGCCAACGCGGGAAGACTGGCGATAAGGGCGCGAGCAAAAACAATGACATGCGCTTTGTGGCGCTGATTTTGCCGGGCGTCGGCGGCGGCAGCCAGTTGGCGCTGAAGTTCGTGCAGGTTTCAAATGTGGGTGTGCCCGTTCTGAACCGCACCCAGGCCGAAGTGGTTTTGTCTCAGCCAGAATTATACGCTTATGTATTTCGCCGGGTCGATGACGCGAACAGAGTCATGGAGACACCCCCTGCGGCTTTAGCGCCGACATCTGGGCAGAGTGGACTGGAGTCCGATATTCTCCCGGTTGACCCCAACGGAATGAATTAGGCTGCGCGCGGGCCCAAATGTTGGGTGAGCAAGGTAGCGATCATGGCGCGCACGGGCGGGGCCAGATCATAATTGCGCACCCGGCGATCCTCGACGCCGGATTCCACCACGAGAAGCCCGTCTTCGGTCATGCGCTTGATCGTCTTTACAAAGGCCGCAAGCGACGCATTGGTCGCTGCCATGACCGACATGGAAGGGGACGGCCCGTTCGCGTACAGATGAAATAAGATCTGGAAATCAAAAGTGACGAGCCGTGCGCTCAAATCTGTCTCGCACGACTTAATGAAATCAAGCAGATGCACGGTAAATCGCCCCAATAAAAACCCCCAACGACTTACAAATAACTTCTTCGCCAAGTCATTGCCAAAATATATCGATTAATAGCGTTCTGATATTAAATTGAGATTTATTGTTAATTTCTTGCCGCAATTAGCGCAGCTTTTTTCGGTGGGTCTCAAGATCAAGCACAGCATTGTCGGCACCTTCGGGCAACAACCCAAGGCGGCGCGCCACTTCCTGATAGGCTTCGACTTCCCCCCCCAAATCGCGGCGGAACCGATCCTTGTCGAGCTTCTCGCCCGAGACCATGTCCCAAAGGCGGCAGCCATCCGGGCTGATTTCATCGGCGAGGATGACGCGCGCAAAATCATTTTCCCAAAGCCGGCCAAATTCCAGCTTAAAATCAACCAGACGAATACCGATCCCGGCAAAAAGGCCCGACATGAAGTCGTTGATGCGGATCGCCATATCGGCAATGTCGTGCAACTCTTCTGGGCTGGCCCAGCCGAAACAGGCAATATGCTCTTCGGTGATCAGCGGATCGCCCAGCGCATCATCCTTATAATAATATTCAAGGATGGTCCGGCTCAGCTGTGTGCCTTCTTCCACGCCCAAGCGTTTGGATAAGGATCCTGCGGCCACATTGCGCACAACGACTTCGATCGGGATGATATCGACCTGCCGCACCAATTGTTCGCGCATGTTGAGGCGTTTGATGAAGTGCGTCGGAATGCCGATATTGGCCAGCAGCGTGAACATGTGTTCAGAAATGCGGTTGTTGATCACGCCCTTGCCGTTGATCGTACCCTTTTTCTGGGCGTTAAAGGCGGTCGCATCATCCTTAAAATATTGGATGAGCGTTCCCGGTTCTGGCCCTTCGTAAAGGATCTTGGCCTTGCCTTCGTAAATCTGGCGGCGACGGTTCATGTGGCGGTCCTGACGTCGAATAAAGCACAACGCCCCGGCGGGCGGGGACACCTCGTCCGCGGCTACCGGGGCAATGTCAGAGCTTTAGCGCAAGAGCAGGGCAAGAGCAATGTGCACCGGCTCACTGCTTTACTGCCGTTCATCTGCGCGACATGAAGGACGATATAAGGGTGAAAGCACACCGGCCGGCATCGCCTGACCGCATGAAGGAGACGCACATGACCAAATATACTCTTCTCGCGGGGGCCGCAATCTTGCTGACCGCGCCGCTTAACGCCCAAATGGCTGACCATGCCGATCACGCCATGCCCACACCCCCAGCGGCGCCACAGCTCCCCATGGCCCGCGCCGATGTTGCCGCACAGGTGAAAGCGCACTTCGCACAGATGGATGCCAATAAGGATGGCGCCATCACCCGCGAAGAAATTGCCACCCAGCAGGCCGAGCAGCGCAAAGACATGCAGGATAAAATGTTTGCGAAGATGGATGCCAATCAGGATGGTGCCATCAGCAAGGATGAGTTTGATGCCCATCATAAGGACATGGCAGGCCATATGATGATGATGGAAATGGACGCGCCGGACATGCCAATGCCCCCGCCCCCACCGGGTATGATGGCCCCCGATGGCCCCCGTAAAATGGTGATTATACAAAAGTTCGTGGGCGGCCCAGGTTCTATGATGGGAGACGGCCGCATGTTCGACGCGGCCGACGCCAATAAGGATGGCAAAGTGACCGAAGCCGAAGCTTTAACATCCGGGCTCGCTCGCTTTGACCGGGCTGATGCCAATAAGGATGGCAAGATCACGCCCGATGAACGGCAGGAACGTCGTGTTGAACACCGCAAGGTGATGAACGCGCATCGTGCACATTAAGGCGCAGTTGGCCCGCCCTATTTTGGGGCGGGCCCCGCCTGCTGACGATAAAGATGTTCAGCGTCGCGCATATAATCACGCGTGATCGGCAAGGTGCCGCGATTGCGCGCATATTGAAGCTGAAAATTGACCAGCCCGCCATAGCGGAATGAGCCCGATGCACCCGCCAGATAAAATTCCCACAGCCGGAAAAACCGCTCGTCATATAGGCGGATGATTTCGTCGCGCGCGGCATGGGTGCGCTCCAGCCATATGTCGAGCGTCTGGGCATAATGGAGGCGCAGCACCTCAACATCGGTGAGGATCAGGCGGGTCTTTTCGCTGGCGGAAACCACTTCTGACAGCGATGGGTTATAGCCGCCGGGGAAGAGATATTTGGCCGTAAACGGGTCCGTCGTGCTCGGCTTTCCCATGCGGCCAATTGTGTGGAGCAGCATCACCCCATCTTCGCTGAGGAGCGATTTTGCCTTGGCGAAAAAGCTGCGGAAGTGGCGCGGCCCCACATGTTCAAACATGCCGACGGAGACAATGCGGTCAAATTGACCCGTCACAGCGCGATAATCGAGCAGCTCAAACCGCACCCGATCCGCAACACCGGCGGCAGCGGCCCGCGCACGGGCGACCTTCAACTGCTCTTCGGACAGGGTGATGCCCAGCACATCCACATTGGCCAGGCGATTAAGGTACAGCGCCATGCCGCCCCAGCCACAACCAATATCGAGCACACGCTGACCGGGGGCGAGGGCCAGCTTGGCGGCGATATGCGCCTTTTTATCCGCCTGTGCCTGATCCAGACTGTTGGCAGGATCGGTGAAATAGGCGCAGCTATATTGGCGGTCTGCATCCAAAAAGAGATCGAACAGCCGATCATCCAGATCATAATGATGCGCGACATTGCGGCGGGATTTGCGTTCCCAGCTGAACCGATCCAGCCGTGCCAGCGCCTCTGATCCCGCGCGGCGCAACAGGCCCTTGGGAGTCAGGCCTTCGCCCCCCTTTTCCCAAGAGGCGTTTTTGCGAAACAAGGTGAGGAAGGCGGCAATATCCCCCTCTTCAAACAAGATCCGCCCATCGAGCCAAGCCTCGCCAAAGCCAAGCCTTGGGTTGCGGATAATGTCCCGCGCCACCCGGCCATCGGCAAAGCGCAAGGTCACCTGCGGAAAATCTGGATGCGCCTTGCCAAAGCCATAGCTGCGCCCGGTCGCATCGATGATCATCAGGCGACCATGCGTTATAGTGCGGCGGAGCAGCTGGAGGAGGAACCACATTCCAGCATATGTCCAGCAGGCACGAGGCATGTTCAACCAGCGACCCGCCAACATGGTTTAGACTGACGGCAGATTTGTCGTTGTGCCCGTCCTGCTCTAGGGCAGCGGCATGACATCTGCCCCTTATGACGCAATTATCCTTGGTGCAGGCGGCGCCGGCCTGATGTGCGCGGCGACCGCGGGGCAATTGGGCCAGCGCGTGCTGGTCATCGACCATGCGGCAGAACCGGGGAAGAAGATCCTGATTTCCGGCGGGGGTCGGTGTAATTTCACCAATGTGGAAACGGCGGCGGATCGCTATTTGTCGGCCAATCCGCATTTCGCCAAATCGGCGCTGGGCCGTTATCGCCCGGCGGATTTTATCGCGCTGGTCGATCGCTATGGCATTGGCTGGCATGAAAAGACGCTGGGCCAGCTGTTCTGCAATGACACCGCACGCGATATTGTCGCCATGCTGATGGCCGAATGCGCGGCAGGCGGTGTCGACTTTGCCTTGTCCACCTCGATTGGAGAGATTGGCCATGCCGATGGCCTGTTTCACGTCGCAGGAAAAAGCGCCCGTGCGTTGGTGATCGCAACGGGTGGCCCCTCCATCCCCAAAATGGGGGCCAGCGGCATTGCCTATGACATTGCCCGGCGCTTTGGCCTGAAAGTGGTAGAGCCGCGCCCGGCGCTCGTCCCGCTCACCTTGGGGGGCGACGATATTTTGTTCCGCGATTTGTCGGGTGTGTCGGCAGAGGTCAGCGCGCGTGCGGGCAAGACGGCCTTTCGCGAAGCCGCGCTCTTCACCCATCGGGGGCTGTCGGGTCCAGCCATCCTCCAAATTTCATCTTATTGGCGGCATGGGGATCCGGTGCGGATCAATTTTGCGCCCGATTCCGATGCCGATTGGCTGCGCCAGCTCAAGCGGGATAAGCCCAAGGCCACGCTCAAAGGGGCGATGTCCACTCGGCTGCCCGATCGCCTCTCTCTGGCACTGGCAGAGCGGCTGAGCGGGGAGGATACCAATTGGGGCCTGATCCCGCTGGTGGATATGAAGGACGCTCTTTTGCGGCAGGTGGAAGAGCAGCTGGCCGGGTGGGATTTTCATCCCAATGGCACCGAAGGCTATGCCAAGGCCGAAGTCACCGCAGGCGGCATCAGCACGGCAGAACTTTCCTCCCGCACGATGGAAGCCGCCAAGGTGAAGGGCCTTTACGCCATTGGCGAAGGGGTGGATGTGATCGGATGGCTGGGCGGCTACAATTTCCAATGGGCTTGGGCCAGCGGTGTTGCCGCAGGGCAAGCCATTGCCGGGCAATAAACCCGCCCCGGCTCAGCCCAAAGCGGCTTGTTTTTCCTCGGCCAGCTGATCCAGCTCGGCCCGGGTTTTGCGTTCAGAACTGGTTTTCAACTGCCCACAAGCGGCATCAATATCGCGGCCGCGCGGGGTGCGGATGGGGGCAGAAATGCCGCCTTCAAACACGATATCGGAAAAGCGCCTCACCCGTTCTGGCAAAGAGGTTTCATAGACCGCGCCGGGCCAGGGGTTAAAGGGAATGAGGTTCACCTTGGCGGGCAAATCATATTTGCGGATCAGGCGGACAAGCTCATGCGCATCGGCATCGCTATCATTCTTGTCCTTCAACATCACATATTCAAAGGTGATCCGCCGGGCATTATTCGCGCCCGGATAAGTGGCGCAGGCGGCCAACAGCTCCTCAATCCCATATTTGCGGTTGAGGGGGACGATTTCGTCGCGCACGTCCTTGGTGACGGCATGAAGTGAGACGGCAAGGTTCACCCCAATTTCCGTGCCCGCGCGCGCCATCATCGGCACCACGCCGGATGTGGACAGGGTGATCCGCCGTTTGGACAGCGCAAGCCCATCGCCATCCATCACGATTTTCAACGCATCGCGCACATTTTCAAAATTATAGAGCGGCTCACCCATGCCCATCATCACGATGTTGGTCAGCAACCGCCCCTCTGGCTGAGACGGCCATTCGCCCAGCGCATCGCGCGCCAGCATGACCTGCCCGACAATTTCCGACGCGGTTAAATTGCGCACCAGCTTCATCGTGCCCGTATGGCAAAACCGGCAATTGAGCGTGCAGCCCACTTGGCTGGAAACACACAGCGTCCCGCGATCGGCATCGGGGATGAACACCATTTCATAATCTTGCGCATCGGGGGAACGCAGCAACCATTTGCGCGTACCATCGATGGAGACTTGCGCCTCCACCACCTCAGGCCGGCCGATCACAAACCGCTCCTCCAGCCAAGGGTGCTGGGCCTTGGCAATATCGGTCATCTCGGCAAAGCGGGTGGCCCCGCGATTATAGACCCAATGCCAGATTTGCTTGGCGCGCAGCTTCGCCTGACGGGCATCCAGCCCGGCCTGCTCCAGCTCCGCCCGAATCTGGTCGCGCCACAGGCCAACAAGGTCAATACGCCCATCCGCGCGCAGCACAGGCGCACGCGAAACGGGGACGGGATCAATATGGCCAGGAATCTGCATAGGCGCGCCTATAAGCGGAAATGGGGGTAAAGGCTACAGGGGGAAAAATGGTGCCCAGGGACGGAATCGAACCGCCGACACGCGGATTTTCAATCCGCTGCTCTACCGACTGAGCTACCTGGGCCAAAGGGCGCGGCGGGCGCGCTCTGTGAAGGCGGGCCTATAGCCATGGTTAGGCGCCGCTGTCCAGCCCCGTTTCTTGTTCGTCCTCATCGGCGCGGGCGGGCACGCGATAGCCTTCGCCCAGCCAGTTGAGCAGATCCCGATCCTTACACCCGCGCGAACAAAAGGGCAGGTGCGCGGCGGCCGCTGGCTTGCGGCATAGGGGGCAGAGCGCGGGCTTCAGATCAGGCTGGAGAGACATGGACAAGGCCATAGCGGCTGATGGCTGAGTCGCAAACCAACATCACATCTGTGCCGACGATCCGCCGGGTCTGCGCCAATGCATCGGGCCACTGGCGCAGCAGATCAATGACGGGGGCCTGTGCGGTGATCGTCCGGGGGCCAATGCCCTGCGATTGGGCCGCTTGCCGCAGGAGCGCGCGGGCAATGGCCTCATCGGAAAGCCGCCCCGGCGTGGGGCCGCACAACTGCTCTGGCAGGGACGGGCCGGTGCGCGGGCGGATGATCTGGCAAAAGCCATAGCCGTTGACTGATGTCCGCTCTTGCGGGCCGAGCGGCGCACATGCCTCTGCCAAGGCCTGATCCACCGCCTGCCGATCCGCGCGGGAGGCCATGGAGACAAAGTCGATGCCAATCGGCCCCGTAATGTCGAACAGGCGGAGGGCGCGGCCAATGGCGCGGGCGGCGGCGCGGTTGAGATCGAGCGGGGCGCAGGTGCCATCCACATCAATCACCGTCATGGCGCGGGTGCGCTCTATCGATAAATCGCCGCCGTCAAAGGCGATGAGGCCAGTGCGTGCCTGATCCAGCAGCGTGTCAAAATCGACATCGTCCACGGTTGCGGCATCGATCCGCACATTTGGCGCGCCGCTGGGCAGGCTATCTGCTGCGGCGGCGCTGGCGCAGATGACGGCGTCTACGCTGGCCAAGAGGCGGGTGATCCGGTCGGGCGCTGGGGCGTCGTCGCCTGCGGGCCGGGCCAGCGCGCGTTTCCAGCGGCCCGGCTCTGGCACGCGGCTGCGCACGATATCGACCATCAGGCGCGCCCCTTCGGCCATAGGGGGCACGGGGCGGAGCAGGGCTTCTTCCCCCGTCTCTAGCGCAATGAGGGCTTGGGCCTGGCCCAGACGCGAAACAAGCCGGGCCGAAAGACGCGCTCCGGCCTCCGCACTCGGGCTGGCTTGGCAGAGGGGGATGAGGTGAAGCTCAACAACATCGGCCCCTTCCAGCACGGCGCAGCGCACATCGCCGAGGGCGGGGTCCCAGACGAGCTGGCGGGTCATTTGGGCAGAACGCCCGCCGCAATCAAAAGGGCGCGGGTTTCAAATAGCGGCAGGCCCATCACGCCGGAATGCGACCCGGATAGCGCCCGGACATAGGCCTCGGCATAGCCTTGCACGGCATAGCCGCCCGCCTTGCCCAGCCCTTCGCCGCTCTCGACATAGGCGCTGATCTCCTCCGCGCTCAATCGTTTGAAGGCCAGGATGCTGGTGGAGAGGCGCTGGCGGGCAACGCCATCTGCGCCTATGACGCAGAGGGCGGAATGCACCCGATGCCGTCGGCCCGACAAAAGCTGAAGGAAGGCGCGTATATCCTCGGCGGTTTCAGCCTTGCCCAAAATGCGGCGGCCAACCGCCACCACAGTATCGGCGGCCAGAACCACAGACTGGGGGTGACGCGCGGCGACCAGCGCCGCCTTCTCTGCGGCAATACGCCGGGCATAAGCGAGGGGCAGTTCACCCTTAAGGGGGGTTTCATCACAATCGGCGGGATCGACCAAATCCGGCACAACGCCGATCCGCTTGAGCAGATTAAGCCGACGCGGCGAGGCAGAGGCCAGAATGAAAGGAGCAGGAGTGAACGTCACGGGGCGCGGCCCGGCATCCATCACTTAAAGCGGTAGGTGATCCGCCCTTTGGTCAGATCATAGGGTGTCAATTCCACCAGCACATCATCGCCCACGAGCACGCGAATACGGTTCTTGCGCATTTTGCCGGCGGTGTGGCCCAGGATTTCGTGATCATTCTCAAGCTTCACGCGGAACATTGCGTTGGGCAACAGTTCAACAACTGTACCGCGCATCTCGAGAAGTTCTTCCTTAGCCATGCATTTCCTTGATCATATTTTCTGAGGTGGGTGGCCGCGTCCTTAGACTGCAAACACCCAAAAGAAAACCCCGCCCGGATAAGCCGGGCGGGGCATAGAGTTTTCAATCCAGATCGGATTACATTGACGCGTGATACAAGGCCGCCAAAAGCAGCAGAGCCACGATGTTCGTAATCTTGATCATCGGGTTCACGGCCGGGCCAGCGGTGTCCTTATAAGGATCGCCCACTGTGTCGCCCGTCACAGCAGCCTTATGGGCTTCGCTGCCCTTGCCGCCATGATGGCCGTCTTCGATATATTTCTTCGCATTGTCCCAGGCACCACCGCCCGATGTCATCGACAAAGCGACGAAAAGGCCGCTGACGATCACACCCAGAAGAAGCGCACCCAGCGCCGCGAAGCCATCTGCCTGACCGGCAATTGCCGTGATCAGGAAGTAAACGACAATCGGGGCCAGAACGGGCAGCAGCGACGGAATAATCATTTCCTTGATCGCCGCCTTGGTGACGAGATCCACCGTACGGGCATAATTGGGGCGGCTTGTGCCCTTCATAATGCCCTTATCATTGGCGAATTGATCACGGACATCCTTCACGACATCGCCGGCCGCCCGGCCAACGGCTGTCATGCCCATTGCGCCGAACAAATAGGGGAGCAACGCCCCCAAGAGCAGGCCAACAATGACATAAGGATTTTCAAGGCTGAAATTGACCGTGAGATCCGGGAAGAAGGTGCGCAGATCGTTGGTATAGGCGGCAAACAGCACAAGTGCTGCAAGACCCGCCGACCCAATGGCATAGCCCTTCGTCACGGCCTTGGTCGTGTTGCCAACCGCGTCGAGAGCGTCAGTTCTTTCACGAACCGAATCGTCCATACCGGCCATTTCGGCAATGCCACCGGCATTGTCCGTCACTGGGCCATAAGCGTCGAGCGCGACGACCATACCGGCCAAGGCCAGCATCGCCGTTGCCGCAAAGGCAATGCCGATCAGACCCGCCAGCTGGTGCGCCACAATAATGCCAACGCAGATGACGATGGTTGGCAGCGCCGTTGCTTCAAGGCTGATCGCCAGACCCTGAATCACGTTCGTGCCATGCCCCGTTTCCGATGACTTGGCGATCGACCGCACCGGACGATAGCTCGTGCTGGTGTAATATTCGGTGATCCAGACGATGAGACCGGTCACAACCAGACCCAGAAGCGAGCAATAGAAGAGCGTGCGACCGGTAAACCCGCCCGTGCCATCCAAATTGGCGCCGATCATCGTTTCCATGCCGCCGAGCGCATAATCGGTCGCGAACCAAATGGCCGGGATCGACAAGAGTGCGGTGACAAGGAAGCCCTTATACATGGCGCCCATGATGTTGTTGGAGCTGCCCAGACGGACGAAATAGGTGCCGATGATGGACGTCAGCACGCAGACGCCACCGATCAGAAGCGGCAGGCACATCAGCGGGAGGAGCATGTCCCCCGCGCCCTTCACCAGCAGCGCGATCAGAACCATCGTGGCCCCAACGGTCACAACATAGGTTTCGAACAAATCTGCAGCCATACCTGCGCAATCGCCCACATTGTCGCCGACATTGTCCGCGATCACAGCTGGGTTGCGAGGATCATCCTCAGGGATGCCCGCTTCCACCTTACCGACAAGGTCGGCGCCGACATCTGCGGCCTTGGTGAAAATACCACCGCCCAAACGTGCGAAAATGGAAATCAGCGATGCGCCAAAGGCCAGAGCAACCAGCGCGTCGACAACCACACGGCTATCCGGCGCAAGGCCCTGAATATTGACAAGATAGTAAAAGAACACAGCAATTGCGAGCAGCGCCAAACCAGCGACAAGCATGCCGGTGATTGCGCCTGCGCGGAACGCCATGGTCAGGCCAGCCTGAAGCCCGGTCTGCGCCGCGGCCGCCGTGCGGACGTTCGCGCGAACCGAAATATTCATGCCGATATAGCCAGCAACGCCGGACAAAATGGCCCCAATCAAGAACCCGACAGCAGAGGTCGTGCCCAGAAAGAAAAAGACCAAAGCGGCCACAACCACGCCAACCATGGCGATGGTGCGATATTGGCGGCCCAGATAGGCTTGTGCGCCTTCTTGGATCGCGCCTGCGATTTCTTGCATTTTTTCGTTGCCCGCGGATGCGCTGAGCACCTGCCTGCTCGTGACGAAGCCGTACACGATGGCAAGCAATCCAAATGCGATTGCCAATTGAATGATCATCAGGGTTTTCCCCCCTTCCCAAACGAGTTATCGACCGGTTGTGGCACTTTGCAGCGACCACCCCCCCGGCACGGCGCGTGATATGCAGGCTCCGAGTCGCGATGGCAAGCCTTGGTGCGCCTATCCCTGATGAAGCCAGCCCAGCTTAGCGGGCAAGGCGATCTCCGCGCCCTCATTATAGAGACGAAGCCCCGCCCCGTCTGTCAGTCGGCCAACCGCTGTGGCAGTTGGTAAATCTGGCGGCAAGTCACCCGATGCGGCAAAGAGCAGCGCATAATCATCGCCTGCCGTCGCCGCGCGCAAACGGGCCGCGCGATCTTCCCCGAACAGGCGGGCCTCGTCCGACAAAGGAAGGGCGTCCAGATTGATTGCGACGCCCGCACCACTCGCCACCCCAAGCCGTTGGGCGTCAATCAGAAGCCCGTCGGACACATCCATCATGGCGTGGACATGGGGGGCCAAGAAACAGCCCTCCGCCAGAAGAGGCTGGGGACGGCGATAGGCATTCAACAATTTGTCCGGCCCCGCCAGCTTCCCTTGGGCAATGGCAAGGCCAAGGCCCGCGTCGCCAATCATGCCGACCACATAAAGCGTGTCGCCCACGCGCCCGCCGCTGCGTGCAGGCACAGGGCCAGAGGCGCGCCCCAAAGCTGTCAGGCCAAATGCACGCGGCGAACCCTTGGGCATGGCGACTGTATCACCCCCCAAAAGCGGCACATCCCAATGGGCAAGCGCGATGCCCAATCCTTCAACAAATTGGGCATTCCAATCCGCATCCGCGGTCAGCCCCGCCCCTGTCAGCACCCCAATGGGCACGGCGCCTTTGGCCGCTAGATCGGATAAATTCACCGCAACCAATTTCCAGGCAATATCGTGCGGGCTGTCGGTGGAGAGAAAATGCACGCCTTCGACAATCATGTCATGCGTCAGCACAATATCCCCCAGCACAGCCGCGTCATCGGCCAAACCCCGGGCTGCGGAGTTCGTCGCAATGGCTTTTAATGCCGCGATAAAATCGGTTTCGAGTGCCATTCTTTCTCCCGGCCCTTGATTAGCCTAAGGCTTAACCGCAAAAGACTGGAAAAGGGAGGATGGAAATGACCATGCGCAAAGCAATCTTTATCACCGGGGGTGCCTCCGGCATTGGGCGCGCAGTCGCCATTCATTTTGGCGCCAAGGGCTGGTTCGTTGGGCTCGCCGATATTGACCGCAAGGGCATGGAGCAGACGGCGGCCATGCTGCCCGCCGGGCAATCCGCCCTTTATGATCTGGATGTGCGCGATGGAGATCAGTGGAGGGCCGCTCTCGCGTCCTTCTGGGTCGATGGCGGCAATCGACTGGACGTGATGTTCAACAATGCCGGTATCGGCAAGGGCGGCCCCTTTGCCGATGTGTCGTCCGCCGATCATGACCTGATGCTGGATATTAACTTGAAAGGCGTCGTGCGCGGCGCGGAAGTCGCCTATCCTTATCTTGCAAAAACGCCCGGCTCTTGCCTGCTCAACACCTGTTCGGCAGCGGGCCTTTATGGCGCCGGTGGCCTTGCCGTTTATGCGGCAACCAAATTTGGCGTGCGTGGGCTGACCGAAGCACTCGACATTGAATGGGCACCCCAAGGCATCAAGGTTCGCAGCCTTATGCCGAGCTTCATCGACACGCCCATTCTCGATAGCATTTCGTCGGGGTCAAACCGGCCACCGCGCGAAACATTGATTGAGGCGGGCTTTGAGATTTCGCCCGTGGAACTCGTGGCCCAAGCCGCATGGGATGCGGTGGAGAGCAAGAAGGTGCACACGTTGGTCGGCAAAACGGCACGCCAATTGGCAACGCTCGCGCGCTTCCTGCCGGGCATGATCCGCAACCGTTCCAAACGGCTGCAGGACGCGCGCCTCTAAGGGATCAGGACAATCTTGCCGATATGTGCGCCCGCTTCCATGCGGGCATGGGCGGCGGCTGCTTCAGCTAAGGGGAAGCTTTGGTCCATCACGGGCCGAAGCTTGCCCGCACTAACCAGCGGCCAGACCTTGTGCAGCAGATCCTCGGCAAGCTTTGCCTTAAAGTCGAGCGGACGGGCGCGCAGGGTTGATCCTGTCAGGGTCTGGCGGCGCACCATAAGGGCGGCAATATTGATTTCGGCAGTCATGCCGCGCTGCACCGCAATCGTCACATGCCGCCCATCTTCGGCCAGACAGGCCATGTTGCGCGGCACATAATCCCCGCCCACCATATCGAGAATAAGATTGACGCCCTTCCCGCCCGTCAAAGAGGGAACGGCGGCCGCAAAATCATCGGCGGCATAGTTAATCGCATGGTCTGCACCCAGCGCTCGGGCGGCGGCGCATTTGTCATCAGACCCGCAGGTGACGATGACGGTCAGGCCAAAGAGCCTGCACAAAGCAATCGCCATAGTGCCAATCCCGCTGGTGCCACCGTGGATCAAAATCGTCTCGCCCGCTTTGGCCTGTCCGCGATCAAAGACATTGCTCCACACGGTGAACAAGGTTTCTGGCAGGGCCGCGGCTTCGATCAGCGACAGGCCGTCAGGCACGGGCAGGCATTGGCCAATGGGGGCGGTGCAAAATTGGGCATAGCCGCCACCTGCCACCAAAGCGCAAACAGGATCCCCAATGCGTGCGGGATTAACGTCATCGCCCACGCCCACAATTTCCCCCGCGACCTCAAGCCCCGGGATCGTCGGCGCGCCCGGCGGCGGCGGATACATGCCGCGGCGTTGCAATATGTCTGGGCGATTGACGCCGGCTGCGGCAACACGGATCAACACTTCGCCGGCGCCCGGCCGCGGGATTGGGCGCTCGACGGCGCACAACACGTCTGGCCCGCCTGCTTCCGCTGGGTCGATACAGATCATCTGGGGGACTTGGCTCATGTTATCATCTCCTGAACGCTCTGTTTAGGGAGGCTTGCTTCGGCCGGTCAATGAGGATCATTTTCTGACCTTCCCCCCGCTTGACTCAAAGACAAATTCGCCCGACCTTCGGCACATGGATTTGGACGACCTTTTGGCGAAAATGCCGGATGATCCGTTGGCCCAGCTTTTGCGGCAGGATCTTGATCCTTTGTCGGTGGAAGAGTTGCACGCCCGTCAGGCCGCCCTTGAGGCAGAAATTGCCCGGATTCAGGGAAAATTGCGCAGCGCCGTTAACGTCAGGGCACATGCAGATGCCTTGTTTAAGTCGTGACAGTTTTCGCATTGGGCTTGATCTCGGGGCTGCCGCACCCGACATTGTGGATATAAGGAGCTTTTAAATGCCGTCTTTCGCGCGTGAACTTGAAGCCACACTCCACAATGCGTTGGGGGCCGCTGCCAGCCGCAAGCATGAATATGCTACATTAGAGCATCTTCTGTTGGCGCTGATTGATGATGATCACGCCTCTAAGGTGATGGTCGCTTGCGGTGTTGAGACGGGCGATTTGCGCGATGCGGTGGCGCATTATCTGGATACAGAGCTGGAATCCCTGCGGCTCGAGGGGGACTCAGATCCTTCCCCCACCAGTGGCTTTCAACGCGTTGTCCAGCGGGCGATTTTGCACGTTCAATCGTCTGGCCGAGATGAAGTGACGGGGGCAAATGTCCTTGTCGCCCTGTTCTCAGAGCGGGAAAGCTATGCTGTCTATTTCTTGCAGCAGCAGGATATGAGCCGCCTCGATGCCGTCAGCTATATCAGCCACGGGGTCGGCAAAGCGGGTGAAACGGGCGAAGCAAAGAAGGTCGAGGGCACCGAAGATCGCGAAGAGAAGAAGCAATCGGGCGAGGCCAAGGGGAAATCGGAATCCGCGCTGAAGCAGTTCTGCGTCGATCTCAATGAAAAGGCGAAGATCGGCAAGGTCGATCCGCTGATCGGGCGCGGGCCAGAAGTCGACCGGACCGTGCAGATTCTCTGCCGCCGGTCGAAGAATAACCCGCTTTATGTGGGGGAGCCCGGCGTCGGTAAAACCGCAATTGCCGAAGGTCTGGCGCGCAAGATCATCGAAGGCGATGTGCCCGATGTCTTGAAAGATGCCGTTATTTATTCGTTGGATATGGGCGCGCTGCTGGCCGGCACGCGCTATCGCGGTGATTTTGAAGAGCGGCTAAAGGCTGTCGTCAATGAACTGGAAAAACTGCCCCATGCGGTTCTCTTCATCGATGAAATCCACACGGTCATTGGCGCTGGTGCGACATCCGGCGGGGCAATGGATGCGTCGAACTTGTTGAAGCCCGCGCTGTCGGGCGGTGCAATCCGGTGCATCGGTTCCACCACCTACAAGGAATTCCGCAACCATTTTGAAAAGGATCGCGCCCTGCTGCGTCGCTTCCAAAAGATTGACGTCAATGAGCCGTCGATTGAGGACACGATCAAGATTCTGGCCGGGTTGCGCTCCGCCTTTGAAGAGCATCATAAGGTCAAATATACGCCCGATGCGATCAAATCGGCCGTTGAGCTGTCGGCGCGTTATATTAATGATCGTAAGCTGCCCGATAAGGCCATCGATGTGATTGATGAGGTTGGCGCGATGCAGATGCTCGTTGCCCCCAATCGCCGGAAAAAGACAATCACCTCCAAGGAAATTGAGCAAGTGATTGCGACGATGGCGCGCATCCCACCCAAATCCGTTTCAAGCGATGATAAGAAGACGCTGGAAACACTGGAGGGAGATCTGAAGCGCGTTGTGTTTGGGCAGGATGTGGCGATTGAAGTCTTGTCCGGCGCGATCAAGCTCAGCCGTGCGGGCCTGCGCGATGCCGAAAAGCCAATTGGCAATTATCTTTTTTCCGGCCCCACGGGCGTCGGCAAAACCGAAGTTGCGCGTCAATTGGCCAGCCTGCTGGGCATTCCGCTGCAACGCTTTGACATGTCGGAATATATGGAGCGCCATTCGGTCAGCCGCCTGATCGGCGCGCCGCCGGGCTATGTGGGGTATGATCAGGGCGGTCTTTTGACCGACGCCATTGATCAGCAGCCGCATTGTGTGCTCCTGCTCGATGAAATTGAAAAGGCGCATCCCGATCTGTTCAATATCCTGTTGCAGGTCATGGATAATGGCCGGCTGACCGACCATCATGGCAAGACAGTCGATTTCCGCAATGTCATCCTGATTATGACGACCAATGCGGGCGCATCTGACATGGCGCGCGACGGCATTGGCTTTGGCAATATCAGCCGGGAAGATGCGGGTGAGGAAGCGGTGAAGAAAATGTTCACCCCGGAATTCCGCAATCGCCTCGATGCGATTGTGCCCTTTGCCTATCTGCCGCCGCAGGTGGTCGCGCGCGTGGTTGATAAGTTCATCTTGCAGCTGGAGCTGCAACTGGCTGACCGCGATGTCCACATCAAGCTCGACAGCGAGTCCAAGGAATGGCTGACCGAGCGGGGCTATGACAAGCTTTATGGCGCACGACCCATGGGCCGCTTGATCCAAGAAAAGATCAAGCAACCGCTGGCGGAAGAGCTGCTGTTCGGAAAGCTGGTCAATGGCGGCGAAGTCAGTGTCCGGCTGAAGGACAATGCACTTGCGTTTGAGATCGTCCCGGCGGCTCCCAAAAAGGGCAAGAAGGGTGGAAAAGCAGGCGCCCGGGCCAAGGCCTGATCGACAGCAGAGAGCCAAAATAAAAAGGGGCGGCCTTGTGCCGCCCCTTTCATATTGGCGTCTATTTTACAGCTTCGGGCATTGCGGAGGAGTGGAGATGGTCAATCTTCCAATCCCCATCGACATAGCGATAGATGAAGGAATAGCGCGCCTTCACGTCATTCTTTGCGCCCGTGGCCGCATCGGTCAGCGTGACCGTCCAAGTGCCCAATCGGGCTGCGGAGTTGCAGTCAATCTTCACAGTGCTGCTGTTGATCGTGCCAACCGGGCTGCCTTTGAGAAAGCTCACAAAATAATCGTTGATCTCGGCGGGATTGGTGCGTGGCTTATTGCTCACCGTGGCGAGCAGAACGGCATCCTTGGTAAAGAGGTTGGTGACCGTCGCCGGGTCTTTCGTGGCCCAGGCGGAATTGAACCGATTAAATTGCGCTTCAACTTGCGCGGGCGTCACCGCTGGGCACTTGCCCTTGCCATGATCATGGGCCTGAGCCGCTTGGGCTGTCCCGGCCATCAGCGCGAGCGCTGCTATTGAAAGGATTGCACGCATATACTTGCCTCCTGTTGCAACCCCTCCCCCCAGATAAAAAGATGGGGTGTGCACCGGATCAGGAAAAGCAGCCTATTGTTCATTTTGGCGCAGATGGTTGTCATTTCGACGCATAAAAAAAGGCCCGGAGAAACTCCGGGCCTTTTCTTGAATGCATCAGGCAGAGTTTAGTCGCGCTGGCCCATGAAGCTCAGGAGGAACTGGAACATGTTGATGAAGTCCAGATAGAGCGACAGCGCACCCATGATCGCCGTCTTTCCAACCATGTCTGATCCGGCGACATAAGCGTACATCGATTTGATTCGCTGTGTGTCGTAAGCCGTCAGGCCCGCAAAGATTAGAACGCCAATCGCACTGATCGCCATGCTTCCCTCTTTCGAGGGAAGGAACATGTTCAAGATCGATGCCACAACCAAGCCAACTAGGCCCATAAGCAAAAATGAACCCCAGCCCGTCAAATCACGCTTGGTGGTATATCCCCACAGGCTCAGGCCCAAGAAGGCCGCAGCAGTCGCGAAGAAGGTTTGCGCAATCGACGCCTCTGTATAGGCAAGGAAAATCGTCGACATGGAAAGTCCCATGACGCCGGCAAAACCCCAGAAGCAGGCCTGTAAACCAAAGGTCGACAGCCGGTGCAGGCCAAAATTCATCACCAAAATAAAGGCGAGGGGTGACAGAGTGACAATCCAACCCAGGCCACTGAGACCTTTGCCCTGCGCATTGATGAGATAATCTGCAGCGTAGGGGGCAAACAACAGAGCAACAATGCCCGTCAGCATCACGCCGGATGCCATATAATTGTAAACAGACAGCATGTAGGAACGCAGGCCCGCGTCGAACGCGGCGGTGCGCGCGCCAAGGTCGGCGGTCGGCGACGCGCCTATTGTGCGGGGGTCAGACCAATTGGCCATCGAAGGACACTCCAAAATAACGTCGGCGAAACTGCCGAATACCTAAAATATCGTGTTTCCCTTACGAATTTCAAGCGAAACACGACAATCGCCTCATTGTAAGCGATTTCCGCTTTGAACCACAGGCGCAATCTGTACACTCCCCTCCATAAAGCGAGAACATAGGGGAGAGCCATGGCAGCCAAGGCGTATCGGACATATGTCGTGATCCTGTTGATGATCATTTATGCGGTCAATTTTCTGGATCGGCAGGTGGTCACGATCATCGCCCCCTATCTCAAGGCGGATCTGGGTGTTTCTGATGCCCAAATCGGGCTGCTCTTTGGGACTGCTTTTGCGCTTTTTTATGCAGTATTTGGGCTGCCACTGGCCAAGCTTGCCGATGGGTGGAACCGGGTGCGCACCATTTCCATAGGCCTGTTCTTCTGGTCGAGCATGACGGCCGTTTCCGGATTCACCTCCAGCTTTGCGCAGCTTGGTGCAGCACGCGTGGGCGTGGGCGTGGGAGAGGCAAGCGCTTCACCCGCTTCCTATTCCTTGCTGCAGGATTATTTTCCGAAATCGGTCCGGGCGACGGTGCTCGCGCTCTATTCGGCGGGCATTTATCTGGGCAGCGGAGCGGCGCTGATCTTTGGCGGTGCGGTGATCCAATATTGGGAAGCGCATTATACCCCCGCCACCGCACCCTTGGGGCTAACGGGGTGGCAGGCAACCTATTTGGCCTTTGGTGTTCCCGGCATTGTTTTAGCAATCCTGATGTGGCTGACCGTGCGAGAGCCGGTGCGCGGTGCGATTGACGGCCTTCCGACGCCGGGTGATCCCAAGCCCCTCCAATCTGTCATGGGCGAATTTGCGGCCATGCTGCCGCCCTGGAACTGGCGTGGGTTTCAGCGGCTTGACGCAACGGGCCAGACGCTCCGGCGCAACGCGGTTTTGCTGGCGCTGGTGTGTCTTGCCGCCATCGGGATTATTACGGGCACAGATAGCTTACTTGCCCCCGCTAAGCGGGCGGCCGTTGGTCAGTTGGGCGATTTTGTCATCACGACCAACATGGTGCAGTGGGCGGCGCTCGCGATTGGCGTCTATTGTGTCGGCAGCTGGGTTCAAACCATCCGCCTGCGCGATCCAGCCAGCTATGCCCTTATGGCAAATCCGGGCTTTATCGGCCTGACCATCGCAGGCGGTCTTATGTCCTATATCAGCTATGGGCTGTCCCCCTTCTTGTTCCTCTATGCCAAACAGCAATTTGGGGTGGGCGCGGAAAGCGGCCTCACCCTGGGCTTGATCACTGCCATTGGCGGTGGATTGGGGGCGACTTTTGGCGGTATATTTGGGGATTGGCTGCGCCGCTCCCATGCGGGGGGGCGCATGATCGTGATGCTCATTGCCGCAATTGGTTCAGCCGTTACCATTTACGCCAGCTATGCGGTGACAAGCTTGAACGCCTTTTATGCCTTTGCGGCGATTAATATTTTCATTCACATCATGTGGCTCGGCCCCTGTGCGGCGACTGTGCAGGATTTGGTGTTACCGCGCATGCGCGGAACCGCCACCGCCGTTTTCTTTTTGGGCACGACGATCCTCGGCCTCGGCCTCGGCCCCTATCTGACCGGGCTTGTCAGCGATGTGACAGGCGATCTCCGCATCGCTTTGATGAGCACAATGGTTGTGGTTCCGCTGATCCTTGTGGCTATCGTCACTGCCCTGCGCACCGTTCCAAACTTGGAAAAGAATTTGCTGGATCGCGCCCGTGCTGCTGGGGAGCCTGTCTAACGGTTCCGAATTAGCGAGCAGCCAGCACGCCGCACAAAATCCGCTTGCCGCTCTTTCCAGAAGGATCGGTCATTTCATCATCGGGATCGGCATGAACGACGACGGCAGCGCCATCGGCGTCCATTAAGGCAGAAAGGACACCGGCGCTCAGCCAGCTTTTCAGGCGACCCTTGCCCGCTGCGTCCGCGATTAGATTGGGGGCGTCGCCCAAATGGGTGCCGTTGGGGTTTTTACGGCCATGTTCATGCGCCGTTGGGTTCCAGTGCGGCCCTGCGGTTGCAAAGTCAGGGACATCACACCGGCCAACCGCATGAACATGCAGGCCATGCGCCCCCGGCGTGATCCCGTTGGCAGTGACGTCCAGCCACAGCCCATCTTGCGTCTCAGATATAATCGCTCGACCCGATAGCTTGCCGGCCGCATCAAAAAGCGGGGCTTCGGCTTGGGCGCGGTTCGCGCCACCTGATCGATCCATAACGCACCCAGCCGACAGCATCGACAAGGCGGCAAGGGGCAGCAGAACAGGACGCATGGGTTACTCCGTCAATCGCATGGGTTAATATCCTGTGATCTTCCAGATTTCGGCTTCTTTCAAGCCCGTCTATGGTTTACGCACATTAGTCCCTGCCGGGGTGCGATGAAAAGGGATCAGTCATGGCCATTATTGTTACTGGGGTGGCCGGATTTATCGGTTCGCAGCTCGCGCGCCAGCTGCTCGCCCGGGGGGATCATGTCGTCGGCATTGATAATCTTAATGACTATTACAGCCCAGATTTGAAGCGAGATCGGCTGGCGGATATTGACCACCCAAACCTTGTCTTCCACCAGGTTGATTTTGCCGATCATGTGGCGCTCGAAGAGGCTTTGGGCGGCGTGAAGATTGACAGCATCGTTCATTTGGGGGCGCAACCTGGTGTGCGCTATTCGCTCATCAATCCGCGCGCTTATATTCAGTCCAATCTGGCGGGTCATCTCAACATGCTGGAAATCGCGCGCCAGCGCGGGGTGCGGCAGATGGTCTATGCCTCGTCCTCGTCCGTTTATGGGGCCAATGAATCCTTGCCATTCCGGGTGACTGACCGGGTGGATCACCCCATCTCCCTCTATGCCGCAACCAAAAAAGCCGATGAATTGATGAGTGAGACTTACGCCCATCTCTACCGCATTCCGCTCACGGGCCTGCGCTTCTTTACAGTCTATGGCCGTTGGGGCCGTCCCGATATGGCCGTGTGGATGTTTGCCGACCGGATCCTCAAAGGCTTGCCTATCGCCGTCTATCATGAGGGGAATATGCGGCGCGACTTCACCCATATTGATGATATTGTTGCAGGGCTTCTGGCCGCCCTTGATCAACCCGTTGCCGATGACGGCTTAGAAAAGGCGGGCGGCAGCGTTGCCCCGCACCGCCTCTATAATATCGGCAATCATCGTTCAGAGCCGTTGATGCGCCTCATTGCCCTGATAGAGGAGGCGTGCGGCCGTCCGGCGGAGATCGATTTTCAGCCGCTGCAACCGGGCGATGTGCTTGAAACCTATGCCGACATAGAAGATATTCGTCGCGATCTTGGCTTTCATCCCACCACCCCTATTGATGTGGGCATTCCTGATTTTGTCACCTGGCTGCGGGTCTATCACGGCCTTTAACGCTTTCGGGCTAGGGCCGTCCGACCGAACTATAGGCAAAGCCCAGTGCCCGGGCTTCTTCCGGCTTATAAATATTGCGTAGGTCAACCAGCACTGGGCGTGCCATCAGCCCCGCCAGTCGCTCTAAATCAAGCGCGCGAAATGCATCCCATTCGGTAACAATGACCAACGCGTCAGCGCCCTCTGCCACGGCATAGGGATCGGTGCGAAATGTCACGTGCGGCATGATCGGCTTGGCCGCGTCCATCCCTTCTGGATCATAAGCGACGACGTGAATGCCCGCATCTTCAAGCGCCTGCACGATCGCGATAGAGGGGGCGTCACGCATATCATCGGTGTTGGGCTTGAACGTAACCCCAAGCAGACCGACCGTCTTGCCGCGCACAGGGCCATCACCCATGGCCTCAATAATCTTGCGGCCCATTGCGCGCTTTCTGGCCTCGTTCACCTGCACCACCGCTTCGACGATCCGGCTCGGAACATCATAATCCTCCGCCGTCTTCAACAGCGCGAGCGTGTCTTTGGGAAAGCAGGACCCCCCATAGCCCGGCCCGGCGTGGAGAAACTTCCCACCGATGCGATTGTCAAGCCCGATGCCGCGCGCAACATCCTGCACATTGGCCCCAACGGCTTCGCACAAATCTGCCATCTCATTGATGAAGGTGATCTTGGTCGCGAGAAAGGCGTTGGCCGCATATTTGATCAGCTCTGCCGTCCGGCGTTCGGTAAAGACCAAGGGAGCTTGGTTCAGATAAAGCGGGCGATACACTTGTTGCATGACGGCGCGGGCATGGTCATCTGACGTGCCAATAACGATGCGGTCAGGGCGCTTAAAATCATGGATCGCCGCCCCCTCACGCAAGAATTCTGGGTTGGAAACAACGGCCACGTCAGCGTCCGGCGCGACCTCGCGCAAAATACGCTCCACTTCATCCCCTGTGCCAACGGGAACGGTCGATTTGGTGACGACAACCAGCGGCCCGGTCATCGCCTCTGCAATGTCGTGTGCCGCCTGATAAACATAGGTTAGGTCAGCATGGCCATCTCCCCGGCGAGAGGGGGTGCCGACCGCGATGAAGGCGGCGTCTGCCCCCGCAACGCCGTCTTTAAGATCGGTCGTAAAGGTCAGTCGCCCGGCGCGCACATTGGCGGCAACCAATTCTGCTAGACCTGGCTCATAAATGGGCATCACTCCGCTGAGCAGCGCATCAATCTTACTCTGGTCGAGGTCGACGCACACGACTTCATGTCCGAAGTCTGCCAAACAAGTCCCGGATACCAGCCCGACATAGCCAGCCCCAATCATCGTAATTTTCATGCCGCGTCCCGTTTATCTAAATGGGGAAGGAGTTGTGGGAGAAGCGCATGCTCCCTTTTATCCCGCCCATGAAAAAGGGGGCCAGTCGTAAGACCAGCCCCCTTCATCTTGTCACGCAAGCGTGTCAGTTTGTTTACTGGCCAGAACCCGGACCATAGGTGATTTCCACCCGACGGTTCTGAAGTTCACGCACGCCATCGGCGGTTTCAACGCGCGGGGCGCTTTCACCAAAAGCCTGAGTGGCGATGACGCCAGCAGGAACGCCCTTGCCTTCAAGATAAGAGCGAACCGATCCGTTGCGACGCTCGGAAAGACCCATGTTGTACTTGGGCGTACCCGACTTATCGGCGTGGCCGGCCAACATGACCTGTGCCTGCCCGCAATCTGCATAAGCTGTGACCGCATTGTCGAGGATCGATGAGGCTTCAGCCGTAACGTCGGACTTATCCCATTCGAAGAAGACAATATACGGGCCTGGCGCACATACTGCTGCCACAACCGCGGGCGGCGGCGGCGGCGGGGGCGGCGGGGGCGGCGGGGGCGGAGGCGGCGGAGGCGGCGGCGGAGCAGCAACTTCCCCAAAGTTGAAGATCAGGCTCGCCAGCAGCGAGTGCGACCGATAACGGCTATCCGCTGTCCGACCGATGCGATCAATCAAGTTAATGCCCGGCTGGTTAAAGAAGCGATACTTCAGGCCAAGCTCAACGTTGGAGCTGATAGCTGTTCGCACGCCTGCGATTGCCTGCCATGCAAAACCGGTGTCGGAATCATCTAAGAAGCCACCACCTGTAGCATCGAGGGTGTATGCTGTTTTCGTCTGGGCAACCCCAGCACCACCGCCGACATAACCACCCAATCCTTCGTCATCGCCGAAATCCAAAAGGCCATTCAGCATGAAGCTCAAATTGGTGGAACGGCCGCTGGCATCCGCGAACGTACCGGCAGGACGCAGCGCCGCCGTCACGCCACCTGGCGTTGTCGCAAGCGATTGCCATTTGGTGAGTTCAGCCCGCTTATAGCCAACTTCGGCTTCCAGACGGAAGGACCCGAAATCATAACCAACAATACTATCGATATCGAAGGCGTTGGTCAGGTCGGCATTGCCGTTGTTGTTACCGCCTGCGATATCAAAATCCTGATCTTCAGCGATCGAGGCACCGCCTTCGATGCCGACATACCACGCGTCGTCGCGTGCAAAGGCTGGCGAAGCCAGAGCCGTTGAGGCGAGCGCGACTGCAATAGCTAGTTTGCGCATAAAAAATCCCCTTTCTCAGTGTGTCATTGGGACAACTGGCTTCCGTTACTCCCTGAAATGCTGCCGCGCAAGCGCACATTACCACAAACTGTTGCGCAAAAGCCGCAGTGATCGTGGATTGTCACTGCATTAGTTTAGTTTGAATTTAGGCCGTGCGTGCTCAAAGCGTTGATCACCAGAACGATTGCGGCGCGGGCTTCTAGGTCAGGGTTGGTGCCACCTTGGGGAATAGCAATGGGGGGCTGCTGTGGGCCGATGACTTGTTTTTCGGCGGTTCTGAACGATGATACCTCAAGAGCGTCGCTCCACCGCTCTGCGGCATATCTCCAGCCACGGCTTTTGTGCCAGATCAGCGTGACGATGTCAAGATAAAAAACCCATTTGGTTATAAATGACGATGAAAGGCCACCACTCCGTCATTCCCGCGAAGGCGGGAATCCATTCGCATCTCCGATGATGAACAGAGATATGTCGCGCAAAGACGCAAAGACCGCATAGATGATGACATCCTTTGCGCTCTTTGCGCCTCTGCGCGAACCAAAATTCTTCCCAACCCGCATCCGCGACCCCATAAGGCCAAACATGCCCCAACTCCTCCTCCTCTATGACACCCAGACCGGTGGGACCGAAGCCCTCGCCCATGCCGCAGCAGACGGCGCACGCGGCGAAGCCGATGTCCGCCTGATCCACGCCAGTGAGGCAACGCCCGATGATCTTCTGGCGGCCGACGGCGCGATCTTCGCCTGTCCGGAAAATCTCGCCGCCCTATCTGGCGTGATGAAGGCGTTTTTTGATCGGGCCTATTATCCGCTCTTGGGGCAGATCGAGGGGCGGCCCTATACGATGATGATTTGTGCCGGCTCAGATGGCGAAAATGCCGCGCGGCAAATGGCCCGCATTCTCACGGGCTGGCGGATGAAGCCGATCGCGGAGCCGCTGATCATCTGCACCCATGCCCAAACGCCTGAGGCTATTCTCGCTCCAAAGCAAATTACCGCGGCGGATCTAGCCCGCGCGCGGGATTTGGGGGCGGCGTTTGCCGCTGGCCTATCGCTTGGGATTTATTGAAAAAAGGGGCGGGCCAGCCAAAGCAGCGCCCACCCCCGATTTAATCGACCTTAGCCGTTGGAAACGGGCTCTGCCGTTTGCATATCGATCGCGGTTGGCGCTTCGGTGCGGCCAGCCTCCAGATGCGGCAGGGCAATGGCATAAGCGCCAAGGCCAAGCAGCGTCAGCATGGTTGTGATCGTGCCGATGGAGCGGCCTTTGCTCAAACGGCCGCCGTCCATGCCCAGCCCATGGCCGATACGACCAAGGAAATAGACAGCGGAGACGATCCACAGCCACAAGGGCGCGGGCGCGCCGCTATGGGCCAGCTCAATGACGCCGATAAGAATCAGCACAAAGGGTGTGAACTCGACATAGTTGGAATGCGCCCGCATCCGGCGGATCACGGCCTCATTGCCGCCATCGCCAATGGACACTTTCTCGCTGCCGCGCACCTGGCCCACCCGAATGGCAAGCCAGATATTGAGGATCGCAGCAACCCCTGCGAAAATCATAGTGACGGGTAAAATCATTGTCTTTCTCCCCTCTTGTTGAGAGGCTCCGTCCTGCCACGGGGCCGCTGCGCTTGCAACGTCCGGAATTTTGGCTATACGCGCGCCTTCCCTGTGATGTCCCGGAGAGTCGCATTTGCGTCCCTTCGTCGCCACATAGGTTTTTGTGATCACTTAACTGACAAGGTGCCGACATGGCCGTCCCTAAGAGAAAAACTTCGCCGTCGCGCCGGAACATGCGTCGCAGCCATCATGCGCTGACCGCAACCACGTTCCAAGAATGCCCGAATTGTGGTGAGTTGAAGCTCCCCCACAATCTCTGCCAGGCATGCGGCCATTATAACGGTCGTGAAGTTGTCGCGTCGGCCGACTAACCCCCTCGCTTAAACCGGGGGAGACGGGCCAGTGGCCGAAGCGCCGCGAATCGCAATTGACGCTATGGGGGGCGATGAAGGCCCGGCTTTGATGCTGGCTGGCGTCGCACAGGCACATCTGCTCCACCCGCATCTGCACTTTGATCTGGTTGGCGATGAGGCTGCGATAGAGGTCGCACTGAAAGCCCATCCCGGCCTACGGCCCGTGTGCGATATCATTCACGCGCCAGAAATTATTGAAGGCAGCGAAAAAGCGGGTCAGGCCATCCGCCGCGCCAAAACCACCAGCATGGGCATCACCATTGACGCTGTGAAGCAGGGCAGGGCCGGCGGCGCTGTGTCAGCGGGCAATACCGGTGCGCTCATGGCCATGGCAAAGCTTGCGCTGCGCACCATGCCGGGCATTGACCGCCCGGCGCTGGCCGCCCTCCTGCCCAGCCTTGGTGAGAATGATTTCATCATGCTGGATCTGGGCGCGAATACGGAATGCGATGCGCGCAATCTCACCGAATTTGCCATTATGGGCGCGGCCTATTCGCGCATTGCCCTCGGCATTGCCCGCCCGCGTGTCTCGCTGCTCAACATCGGCACAGAAGATCAAAAGGGCACCGATGAAATTCGCGATGCCGCCGCCATCTTGCGCGAGGCAACGCATTTACCGATCAGCTTTGAAGGCTTTATCGAAGGCGATAAAATTGCCCGCGGCCTGACCGATGTTGTTGTGTGCGACGGGTTTTCGGGCAACATCTCGTTGAAGACGATGGAGGGCACCGCCCGCTTTGTGACCGATCTTCTGCGCCGCGCCTTTACCAGTTCAATCCGGTCGAAATTCGGCTTCCTAATTTCGCGCCCCGCGACGGAGCTGATGCGCCACCATCTGGATCCCAATAATCATAATGGTGCTGTCTTCCTCGGTCTCAATGGCGTGGTCGTGAAAAGCCATGGCAGCGCCAGCGCCAAGGGCGTCGCCAATGCCATTGGCGTTGCGGCAAAGCTTGTGGAAGCCAATATAACACAACGCATCACCGATGATCTCGCCTTTATTCGGGCCAATGGCCAATGACGCGGCGCGCGGTCATTCTCGGCACGGGCTCTGCCCTTCCGGCCCGCCGCGTCTCGAATGAAGAATTGTCCAAAACCGTTGAGACGTCCGATGATTGGATTGTTGAGCGCACCGGCATCCGCTTTCGCTATATTGCGGGCGATGGGGAAACCACCGCGACATTGGGGGCAGAGGCGGCGCGCAAGGCGCTCGACGCCGCCGGCCTCGATCCGGCGTCGATCGATCTGCTGATCCTCGCCACCGCAACGCCCGATCAGACGTTCCCGGCGTCCGCGACCAAGATTCAGGCCTTGCTTGGGATTAATGATTGCGTCGCCTTTGACGTTGCCGCCGTTTGCTCTGGCTTTCTCTACGCCCTGTCCGTTGCCGATTCGATGATCCGCAGCGGCGCTGCCCGGCGCGCAATTGTCATTGGCGCTGAAACAATGAGCCGCCTGCTCGATTGGGAAGACCGGACAACCTGCGTCCTCTTCGGCGATGGCGCGGGGGCGGTTGTCCTTGAAGGGCAAGAAAGCGACTCGGGCATCCTCGCGACCAAGCTTCACGCCGATGGTCGGCATAATGAACTTCTTTATGTCGATGGCGGCCCCTCGACCACGGGCACGGTCGGCCATATTCGCATGAAGGGATCAGAAGTCTTCCGTCATGCCGTCGTCAATCTGGCCTCGGTGTTGACTGAAGTTCTGGAAAGCACGGGCTTTACCGCAGCTGATATTGATTGGGTCGTCCCGCATCAGGCCAATGCCCGCATCTTGGATGCCACCGCTCGAAAGCTTGGCCTTGCACCCGAGCAGGTGGTTGTGACGGTGGATCAGCACGCCAACACCTCAGCCGCTTCGGTGCCGCTTGCGCTTGATACCGCAGTGCGCGACGGCCGCATCCAGCGCGGACAGTTGCTCGTGCTCGAAGCCATGGGTGGCGGCTTTACTTGGGGCGCTGCTGCAATCCGCTTTTGACCCTCAGGGTGGAATTGACCTTGTTTGCCAATTCGATAAGAAGATTGGTGTTCGTCAATCACGAAGAGCAATCACGAAGAGGGAGTAGCGTAATGGCGGGAGAAGGAACCCTAACACGGGCCGATCTTGCTGAGTCTCTTCACAAGCAGGTGGGATTGTCCAAGTCCGAGTCCTCCAAACTTGTTGAATCGATTCTGGAACATATGTGTGGCGCCCTTGCCAAGGGGCAGAATGTGAAGATTTCCGGCTTTGGAAGCTTTCTTCTGCGCGACAAGGGTGAACGGATTGGCCGCAATCCGAAAACCGGGGTGGAAGTGCCCATTGCCCCGCGCCGGGTTCTGACCTTTCGGCCGAGCCAAACCATGCGCACACGCATCACGCAGGATAGCTAAAATTGGGAGACGTCGATGGCCGATAAGGCACCAGGTGCATTTTTGACCATCGGCGAACTCTCGTCTGAATTGGCCGTGCCGCAGCACATATTGCGCTATTGGGAAACCCGCTTTTCCAAATTGCGCCCGCTCATCCGCGCGGGGAACCGCCGTTATTATCGGCCAGATGATGTGGCTCTCGTCCGGCGCATTCACCTTTTGCTTCATGTCGAAGGCTACACGGTCAAGGGTGTACAAAAGCTGCTGAGCGCCAAAACAGAGAGCCAGACCCCTGCGCCCGTACCGACCGTCGCCCAAGCAGCGTCTGCTAATCCAGTGTCGGCCGCACCTGCTCCCACACCGCCCAGCTATATTCCGGATCTGGTCTTAATTCGCGATCGTCTGAAAACTGCCCTCGCCGCCGCTGGGCGCTAGGCTAGTCGCTTGGGTGATCCATGGCTGGGCCAAGATTGGGGTCCAGATCGCGGGGCCGCACCAATTGCTTAAACTGGGCCTTGCCCCTTCCCACATCGCGCCATTGATCAATGTCCAGAATCAGCTCTGCGATGGCGGCGGTCGGAAACTTCTCCTCCACGGCATCGCGTAAAGAGTCGCCCGCCTTATCCGGCACGAGTGTTAGGATCAGATCTTCCAGCCCCGGATTATGGCCGCACATCATCACCCGCTCGGCGCTGTCTGGAAGGTCCTGCACAACATCCAGCAATGTGGCGCCCGACGCGAGATAGATGCGCTTATCCCAATTGGGGTGCAGAATCTCGCCATAGCCTTCCCAAAGCGCATCAAGCGTTTCGGTGCACCGCACAGCGGGGGACGAAATCACCTGATCAAACCCCCATTGATTCTCCCGCAAATAGCGCCCGATCATCTGCGCGCCCTGAATGCCGCGTGCGTTGATTGGACGGTCAAAATCCCGGTCGACAGGCGCGTCCCAGCCGGATTTGGCGTGGCGGAAAAGAATGAGCGTCTTCATCTGTCCAACTCATGCGACAAATGGGGCTGTGTGGGAAGGGTCGAATGTGATCCGGCAATTTCGGTCACGGCCTCCTCCAGAGTCACTCGCCGAACAGGCGTTCCATCGGGAAAGGCGCTGAGCAGTCGGGACGGGACGGCGGAGGACAGCAACACGAAAGTCCCTTTGTCATTTTGCCGCCGGATCAACCGGCCAAAGGCCTGCGCCAATCGCGCCCGAATAATCCGGTCGTCATAGGCAGAGCCGCCCCTTGCGGCCTTGCGCGCGGCATGAAGCACGGTCGGCTTGGGCCAGGGCACACCTTCCATCACCACCAGCCGCAGCGACTCCCCCGGCACATCCACCCCGTCACGCAAGGCATCCGTTCCGATCAGGCTCGCACGCGGGTCATCGCGAAAAATGTCAACGAGCGTGCCGGTATCAATCGGGTCAACATGCTGGGCATAAAGCGGAAGGCCATCGCGCGCCAAACGGTCGGCAATCCGGGCATGCACCGCGCGCAGCCGCCGAATGGCGGTGAACAGGCCCAATGTCCCGCCACCTGCCGCCGCAATCAGCTGGGCATAGGCATTGGCCAATTGGGGCACATCGCCCCGCTTCACATCGGTCACGATCAGAACTTGGGCTTGGGCGGCATAATCAAAGGGGCTGGCCGCCTCAAAATGGATGGGCCGCGCCTCGGTATGCGCAACACCCGTTCGTGCCTCGGCGACATCCCATCCTTCGCCGCCTTTCAGCGTGGCAGAGGTGATGAGTGCCCCATGAGCGGGCTTTAACACGGTGGCGGCAAAGGGCCGGGTCGGGTCGAGCCAATGGCGTCGCAGACCAATATCGACTTCGCGCCCCTCAATCCGCTCCACCGCTAGCCAATCGACAAAATCAGGGTCGGTCGGCCCGCCGAGCCGCGCCAACATAGAGAGCCACGCCGCCAGCGTATCCGTGCGCCAGCTGAGACTAGATCGCGCGCCCTCAATCCGTGCGCGCGCCTGTCCGTCCAACCAGTCGGGCGCTTCTTCCAACACTGATTCAAGCCGCCGCCCCAAAGCAATGAGCGGGCGCAAAAGCGCATCCAGTGCCTTGCACGCGGGTTCGACCGCCGTCAGCAACGCCCCATCAAGTTGGGCGGCCTCTGTCTCCAGCCCGTAGCCCGCATCCTCATCGGTCGCGCGCGCAAAAACGAGACCACGGATTTCCGCAAACAGCGCCTCCATCGGGCCAAAGGGCGCGCCTTCGGCAATGCGCTGCACCCATCCATCAGAGGGTAAGGCGCTCGCAGCATGGGCGGCAGCGCCAATGGCCGTTGCGCCATCCGCGTCATAGCTCGCCACATCGGCCAGCCGCGCGGCAAGGCCGCGTCTACGCCCGCGGGATTTGCCTTCTGGGCCGATAATCCACCGCCGCAACTCAATGGCTTCCTGCCCTGTCAAGGCTGCTGCAAACATCGTGTCGGCCGCATCAAACACATGATGCCCTTCGTCAAAGACGTAACGGGTTGGCCGTGTTGCCTCTTCGCGTCCGCGTGCAGCATTGACCATGACCAGCGCATGGTTGGCGACAACGATATCGGCCTCGGCAGAGGCGCGGGTGGCGCGCTCAATAAAGCATTTTCGATAATGGGGGCAGCCAGCATAAACACACTCGCCCCGCCGGTCGGTGAGCGCGGTGGATCCATTGCGGCGGAAAAGGGTCGGCAGCCAGCCGGGCAGATCACCGCCCACCATATCGCCATCCCGGCTATAGGCGGCCCAGCGCGCAACAAGCTGCGCCATAATCGCAGCACGCCCGGCAAAGCCACCCTGCAAGGCATCTTCTAGGTTCAAGAGGCACAGATAATTTTCCCGCCCCTTGCGGATGACAACACGGCCCTTGGCGGCTGTATCCGTGCCATAAATGCGGGCCGTTTCGGTCGTCAGCTGGCGTTGCAGCGCCTTGGTGTAAGTTGAAATCCAAACGGGCCCGCCCGATTTTTCGGCCCAAAGGGATGCTGGTGCCAAATAGCCCAGCGTCTTGCCAATGCCCGTTCCGGCCTCTGCAAGCAAAAGCCGGGGCATGTCCACCGCAAGGCGCGGCGCAAAGGCGGACATGGCAGCAGACGCATAAGCCCGCTGACCCTCCCGTCGTTCGGCCCCTTCGCCCGTCAGCGTCCCCAGCCGATCAATCACCTCATCTTGGGTCAGTTCAACCGGGCGCGGCGCGGGGCGCGGGGCCGCTTCTTCCCATTCGGGCAATTTGGAAAAGAGCCAGCGTTCATCGCGGCCGGGCGCTGTCAGCCGATCTGCAAGGGCGGGCGCCCAGGGCCAGCGCAATCGGGCCAGCGCCTGCACACAGGTCCAGGCCCCTTCGCGTTCCGGCCACTCTCCTTGGGCGGTTTCTAAAAGAACCTGTGCGGCCTGTTGCAGCATTTGGGCCGCACCGCTTTCATCGCGCGGCATATCCAGACCTGTGATCCGGGCCAGACCCTTGATCGTCGGCACCATGAAGCGGGCCGGATGCAGAAAGGCAAACAGCTCCAACAGGTCAAGACCCGACAAATCGCCATAGCCGAGTCGCGCGGCCACCAACGGCGCGTTGAGCATGATCACGGGGGTTTCGGCGGCCAAGGCAATGGCTTCTCCCCGGCTTACCCGGCGGGTTTCACCATTGGCCGTCGCAATCCAGATGCCGGCATGGCTTGCATGCAGCGCAGGATAGGGCAAAGGGGCAGACACAGACCGGGACACAAGCCCGGATTGGCCCAATAGGAACGAAAGAGCAACACGACGTGAGCAATTTGCGCGATATCGCGATGGCATCCAAAGCTTGGCCCTTTGAAGAGGCGCGCAAGGTGCTCAAACGCTATCCATCGGGCAAAGCGTCGGGGCCAGTCATTTTTGAAACCGGCTATGGCCCGTCGGGTCTTCCGCATATCGGCACCTTTAATGAAGTGCTGCGCACGACGATGGTCCGCCGCGCCTTTGAAACGCTGACCGATGTGCCGACTCAGCTCATCGCCTTTTCCGATGATATGGATGGGCTGCGAAAAGTGCCGGACAATGTCCCCAATCAGGCGATGCTGACCGAATATCTCGGTAAGCCGCTGTCGCGCATTCCCGACCCTTTCGGAAAATTTGAAAGCTTTGCGCATCATAATAATGCGATGCTGCGGGAATTTCTGGATCGCTTCGGCTTTGACTATGACTTTGTCTCGTCAACCACTCGTTATGAAGGCGGTCATTTCGATGACGCGCTGAAAAATGTACTGCGCTGCAATCAGGCTATTCTCGACATCATGCTGCCCACGCTCCGTAAGGAACGCGCCGCCACCTATTCGCCCATTCTGCCCGTCAGCCCAAAATCGGGCATTGTCCTCCAAGTTCCGGTAGAGGTGATTGATGCCGATGCAGGTCTTGTCCGCTTTGAAGATGAGGGGGAGATGATCACCCACTCTGTGCTCGGCGGCCAAGCCAAGCTGCAATGGAAGGTGGATTGGGCGATGCGCTGGGTCGCACTTGGCGTCGATTATGAAATGTACGGCAAGGATCTGACCGATAGTGGCGTACAGTCGGGAAAAATCGCGCAAGTCTTGGGCGGCCGCAAGCCGGAAGGCCTGATCTATGAAATGTTCTTGGATGATAAGGGAGAGAAAATTTCCAAGTCCAAGGGCAATGGCCTGAGTCTGGAACAATGGCTCTCTTATGGCACACAGGAAAGTCTGGCTTTCTACGCCTATCGAGAGCCTAAGAGCGCCAAGCAATTGCACATGGGTGTCATCCCGCGTGCCGTGGATGAATATTTCCAATTCCGGGGCAATTATGCGGGCCAGCCGGTTGAGCAGCAACTCGGCAACCCAGTGCATCATATCCATAATGGGCAAGTGCCCGCCGATGTCCCGCCGGTCAGCTTTGGCCTATTGCTCAACTTGGTCGGCGTCATGGGTGAACACGCAACCGCGCCGCAAGTCTGGGCCTATCTTGTCAACTATGTGCCAGATGCGAGTGCGGCGACTCATCCAGAACTCGCCACGCTCATCAATTTGGCGCTCGCCTATAATCGGGATTTTATTGCCCCCACCCTAAAGCGGCGCAAGCCAGAGGGTGTGGAGGTGGAAGCGCTACAACGGCTCGATGCCGAACTCGCCACTCTTGCGCCCGATAGCGAGGCAGAGGCCATTCAGAACATCGTCTATGAGATTGGCAAGACCGGCGGGTTTGAAAACCTGCGGGATTGGTTCAAGGCGCTCTATGAAACGCTCCTCGGCTCGAGCGCCGGGCCGCGCATGGGCAGCTTCATCGCGCTTTATGGCATCGCCAACAGCCGCAAGCTGATTGCCGAAGCGCTGGCCTCCTAACACCCCTCCCGCAAGCGGGAGGGGGTGGAGGGCCAGCACCTTATTTCGACGCCGCGATCCAGGCGTCGATTTTCTTTTCCAGCACCGCCAGCGGCAATGCCCCTGTGCCCAGCACCTGTTCATGGAAGGCGCGAATGTCGAATTTCGGGCCAAGCGCGTCTTGCGCCTTTGCGCGCAACCTCTGGATCGTCATGGCCCCGGTCTTATAGGCCAGCGCCTGACTGGGAATCGCGATATAGCGCTCCACTTCGGCCGTCGCATCGGTCCGCCCCATGTCGGAATTGGCCATCATATAGTCAATTGCCTGATCACGGCCCCAGCCCTTGGCGTGCATGCCTGTATCGACCACCAGCCGCATCGCGCGCAGCATCTCGTCAGACAGCGTGCCGAACCGCTGATAAGGGTCTTTGTAAAAGCCCATCTCATAGCCCAATGTTTCGGAATAAAGCGCCCAGCCTTCGACATATGCGGTGTTGCCACCAAAGCGCATGAAGCTCGGCAGAGCCTCATTTTCTTGCGCCAAGCTGATTTGGAAATGATGGCCCGGCGCGCCTTCATGCAGATAGAGCGTGGTCATCCCCGGTGTCGTCCGGCTCGGCAGATCATAGGCGTTGAAATAGAACCGGCCTGGACGTTTCCCATCGGGTGTGCCTTGTTCATAAGAGCCGCCCGCTTCA
>JBBATU010000003.1:0-9119 GCA_040398565.1 Chakrabartia sp. | reverse complement strand
ATTCTTCATAAGGGCGGATCTCAAGCGGGGCCTTAGGCAGCGTCGAGAAATAGGCCCCGATCTTCTGATCGACTTGCTTGCCAATATCATAATAGCCTTGCGTCAGCGCGTCCCGGCTTTCTTTCTTGAACTTGGGGTCATTGCGCAGATAGTCAAAAAACTCTGGCAGCGTCCCCGCAAAGCCCACTTCTTGGCGGACCTTCTCCATCTCACCTTTGATCCGCGTGACTTCGGATAGGCCTGTTTGGTGAACGGTCTCTGCATCCAGCGGCAGGGTCGTCGTATTTTCGATGGCAAGCTTATAGAGCATCGCACCGCCCTTCATGCTCGACAGGCCAACGGTCTCACGCGCCTTTGGCAGATAATCATTCTGCAAAAAATTCCGAAGGCGGCGATAGGCGGGGTAAATGCCTTGATCGATTGTCGCGCGATAATCTGCGGCAAGCCGCGCTTTGTCCGCGTCCGAAAAGCTGGCCGGAATCTGTTTGATGGGGCCATAATATGGCGACTCGTCAACCGACTGTGCCAATTGTGCATCCAACTGAGCAATCACATTCGTGATCGTCAGCTTGGTTTCAAAAACGCCCGATTGCATGCCTTCTCGGAACCGGCCAATCGCCCGATCCAAATAGAGGATGAAGTCGCGGTGCCGCTTGAGCGCATTGTCATAATCGGTGAGCGTGACGAACGGCGCGCCGCCCTGGCCGCTTGAAAATGTTGGGTAGAAGGTGTGAAATCCAAAAAAATGGTTGAGCGGGCGCACCGCATTGAGCTTCAACACATCCGGGCGATAGCCGATGGCAATTTGCTCTGTCTGCCATTGAAACACATCATAGGCTATCTGATCTGTCGGGTTCAGCTTAGATCGGTCGATTTTGGCGAGCCGGGCCATATCCGTGTCATTCGCCTTTTTCTCAGCGGCGAAATAGCCATCGGTGATATAGTCGCCAAAGCGGTCGGCATAGCGCATATCGCCCCGGAAAATACCGTTCAGCGGGTTGCGTTGCAGCGAGCCTTCGTCGCTATCCTTGAACAATTGGTGCAGTTGCTGGGCCGCGCTATTTTGGGCGGTGGCTGGCTGCGCGGCAACCGGGCTGGTCTGTGCAAGAACGGGCGCGGCGACAAACGCCAAGGGTGCTGATGTGAGCAACAGCGCTGAGATAAAATGACGCATAAGGATACCCCTCTGGAGATGAATGGGCGCACCCTATCAAGCCCCACCCACAAGCTCCAGCATCTTTGAGGGTAGGCCGCGGAAAGAGCGGCCCTTCTGGTCACACCCAGAATTTTTCCCGAAACCATTTGGTGACGATATATTTCGTCCCAGCGAGCACGGGTTTGCCCGCATGCAGTGTTGCTGGATTGGGCGATCCGTCATCTTGCATATTGTTCCACAAAACCAGCATTGCTGTGCGGGGGGATACGGTCATGCCGGCTGTGGGAAATTCTGTCTCGCCGCCTGCTGCAGGTTCGTTGAGATAGATCATCCCGGTCCAGCTGCGCTGACCGCCTTGGCGCATCATCTCATCCCAATAAACGGTCCCGCGCATGAAATGGTCATGGTGCGGCTTAAACTGCTGTCCCACTTCATAGACTTGCCCTTGCAGCGTTTCGCCATGCCGATAATCAAGGCCCATCAGGGTGCAGATGCGACCCTCAATCCGCTCCACCAGCGGGTCGAGATGCGATAAGTTGCAGCTGTCGCTCGTCCGAAACTCCGGGTCCGCCGATGCAGATAAAAGCCCTGATGGCTGCCGCCCCTTGTCGATCAGGGTGATCAGGTCCTCACACTCCGTTCGGCTCATAAAATCTTGGACAAAATAGAGGGTCAGGCCATTTTGCGCGACAATCTGCGCCCGGCCAGAGGCTTTGAGCTTGCGCGCAACGCTCCGGCCGAGATCGGCCAGTCTTTCCTGCGGGGTTTTGAGCTTGATCTTCGCCATGTTGTGCGCGTCAGTCGATGATACGGCCTCTGGCCATCACAAACTCGACCTTTTCCAACGTCCGAACATCGGTCAGGGGGTCGCCGGCCACGGCAATCATATCTGCGGAATAGCCCGGGGCAATTCGGCCAATCTCGGATTCTTTATCCAGCAATTTTGCAGCTGTGGTGGTCGCACTGGCCAGCGCCTCACGCGGCGTCAGTCCGCCCCAATCGACCATCAGAGCAAACTCGCCAGCATTGCGGCCATGTTCAAACACCCCGGCATCGGTGCCAAAGCCAATGGTCACGCCCTCTGCTCTTGCAAGTTTCAGAGCCTTACCCATTTGGGCCACGGCTTCGCGCGCCTTCACCTCGACTGTGGGGGTGTAGATATTCTGGCCCAGCCGGGCCTTAACGCCCGCCAGCGCCATCAACGTCGGCACCATGGCTGTGCCGCTGGCCTTCATGGCTTTGGCTGCTGCCAAATCGGCGAAGGTTGCATGGTCTGCCGTGTCGATTCCCGCCCGGGCGACGGCTTCCACACCGCGTGCGCCATGGGCATGGGCGGCAACCCGCAGGCCAAGACTATGGGCCGTGTCGGAAATGGCCTTCAGCTCAAGGTCGGTGAAATGCTGGCCAAGGCCGCGGCCCTGCTGCGACAAGACGCCACCCGTTGCGGTGATCTTAATCACATCGGCCCCGGCTTTGGAAAACTCCCGAACCCGCGCTGCGCATTCCATTGCCCCAGTGCAGGTATTATGGGCATGAAGGGCGTCCGCCACTTCGGGGCGAAATCCATTCACATCGCCATGCCCGCCAATGATGGAAATGGCCGGACCCGACGAAATAATCCGAGGCCCGGGGATCAGGCCTTGGGCCGTTGCATCACGCAGGGCAAATCCGCCCTGCGGCGTGGATCCCAGATCGCGCACCGTGGTGAACCCGGCCTTGACCGTGATCAGCGCATTGCGTGCGCCCATCAGCGTTGCATAATCATCGCTTAAAACCGCTTCATCGCGATAATCACCACCGGGGTTGCTCTGCAAATGGACATGCAGGTCGATCAAGCCGGGCAGCACCGTCTTGTCGCGCAAGTTGATCAAACGCGCGCCCGTCGGCGCATCAGCATAGCCAGAGGTGATGGAGACAATCTTGCCATCCGTCACCGTGATGGTCGATGGGCCAGAGGTTGGCTGGGCGGCGTCGGTGATAACCCGGCCAGCTTGGATCACAAGCGTTTCTGCTAGGGCCGGAGCCGCAAGCGTCGTGGCCGCAAGTAGGGCCGAAAGGATCAGTCGCATCTGGGGTCTCCCTATTGCCTCAGCGTCAATTCAGCTCTGTCTTTGCGCGGCAAAATCGGGCGGCGCAAGGGCGAAAGAGACCCCCATGTCCGCATAGACGACGGTCAGAGCCTCAATGTCCAGCTGCGTTTCTGCGCCCAAATCGCGTGTTGCAGTGATGGCCAGATCGGCGACCAGCTGTCCGGGCAAGTTGAATTCCGCCTCTGGCAGGTCAGCTTTAAGCTCCGCGACCCGGTCGCATGGCACATTCAGCGTGATCCAATGCCGCGCGCCTGAAAAGGTGACGCTTGCCCAGGGCCGGTCCTGTGATCTGATGATGTGCGCGGGGACTGCCATATGCAGCAGGGCAGCGCACAGCTGCGCGTGAACCTTGTCGCTCATGCGCTCCTCCTTTGCATAAAGGCACGCACCCGCCCGGCAAGCGGTGGGCGCAATTCCCGGCCAAGGCGAATATCAAACACCAGCCGGGGGTCGCTTGCGACGAGCCGCCCAAATTTGGTCGGCGGCATGTCATTTTGTCTCAGGAAGATTTCGATATCGCGCCCGATGTTCACTATTTGTTCTCCTTTTTAGGATCGGGATTGAGTCGCCCGTTTGTTCGCTCGTTTCTTCCTCTTGAAATCCTACTTGTCTAGGAAATTTCTTATCGTTAGACTAACCTTATGGATGATGTGCGCCTCACGCTTGATCGGGTGATTCGGGAACGGGGGGAGGATTATGCCGCGCTCTCCCGCCTCATCGGGCGCAACCCTGCCTATATTCAACAGTTTATCCGGCGCGGCAGTCCGCGGCGTTTGGCAGAAGCAGATCGCCGGACGCTGGCACGCTATCTGGCGATGGACGAAAAATTACTCGGCGCGCCAGAGCCTTTGGGTGCGCCACTCGCGCCCGCCGCCCTTGTGCCTGTGCCTCGGCTTGCAGTGGAGGCATCGGCCGGGCCGGGTGCGCTCGCTGATCATGAGGAGGCGGTCGCCCAATTTGGATTTGATGTCCGTTGGCTCCGTCGTTTGACGGCAACGCCGCAGCTTGTGTCGGCCATTTCGGTGCGGGGCGATTCCATGCACCCGACGCTTGGCGAAGGGGATGAGATTCTTGTTGATCGCGGCGATGCGGCAGAGCGTCTGCGCGATGGAATTTATGTGTTGCGCTTTGATGAGGCGTTGCTGGTGAAGCGCCTGGCGCTCAATCCGGCCACCCGACGCATTAGCATCCGCAGCGACAATCCCGCTTATCCTGCTTGGGAAGACTGTGACCCCGCCAATATCGCTCTGATCGGCCGGGTCATTTGGGCGGGTCGGCGCTTCTCGTAAACTTGATCAGCGGGCGCGATCGAACAGCCATTGGACAATGGCAATGATCATCCCAACGCCAAAGCCCGCCAACAGACCAATCGTCGGCTGGCCAAAGCCAATGCCGATCACAGGACCAATGATGAGACCAAGGGCAATGAAAGCGCCTGCCGCGCGCGGGGCCGGTGTGGAAGGTTTTGTCATGGCAAAACGCCTATCACGCACCCTTGGGAAAGGCCAGCCTGACCCGGGCCTTGCCCTCACGCCAATTTAAGTGAAAAGCAAAGTGCACCAGGCGCTTTCGCTTTCGCTCTCGGGGGGATAGGCTCTTTTCATGACGTCTGGACTTATCCATCGCCTTGGCCGTGCCCTTTCCGTAGTGGCGCTTAGTCTTGCCTCGGCGGCCTATGGTCAAGCGAGCGAACAGCCGATAACCGAAGAGGCGCCCGACCCCACATCGCCGCTCGATGACATGCCCGATATTGGCGTTGACTGGCCCAGCCTGCCGCCGGAGCAAGCGGGGGAGCCCGATGCTGAGCGCGCGGCACAACCTGAAATGCAGGAATGGCGCTATACCGTGCTTCTGGACGGCGCACCCAAAGACACCGCGCATCAAGTTCGAACACGCTTTCACGATCTTTCCATTCTTCGGAATAATGAAGCACAGCCCGCCAATCTCGCCCAGATTAACCGCCGCACGCGTGATGACATCGCCCTGTTGCGGGATCTGCTTCGGGCAGATGGCTATTACGCCGCAGATATTGACTCACGGATAGAGGCTGTGGGGGATCGTTTGGCCGTGACTTTGCTCGTCACTTCGGGGCCGCTCTATCGTTTTGATCAAATCCGCGTCACGGGCCTCGATGCTGATGACAGCCTTCGGCAGACCTTCAACATTGCTCCGGCAGATCCGGTGGACGCCGATGCTGTTACTGAAGCTCAAGCCGCGCTGAAAGTTGCCCTCGGCAATCAGGGTTATCCATTTGCTGCCGTCCCGCAGCCAGACATCAGCATCGATCATGACCTGCAATCCGCCACATTGGATTTGGCGGTGGCCACAGGTGGCAAGCGGATTTTTGGTGCGGTTATTCCGCAGGGAGAGGATTTGCCATTTGGGGCGAAGCACATGGCGGGTCTGGCTCGGTTCAAACCGGGCCAAGTTTATCGGCAGGCAGATGTTGATGATTTGCGTCGCGCGGTCATTGCAACTGGGCTCGTGTCTTCTGCGCAGGTTGAACCGCGTGAGGGCAGCGTTGCTGGCACGGCAGATATCATTGTCACAACAACACCCGCCCCTGTCCGGACCATCGCGGGTGAACTCGGCTATGGGACGGGGGAGGGCATCCGGGCCAGCGCCAGCTGGACGCACCGCAATCTTATTCGGCCAGAAGGTGCCGTTACCTTTGCGGGCATTGCCGGGACCCGTGAACAGTCCCTGTCGGGCGGCTTGCGGATGAACAATTGGCGCCGACGGGATCAGCTTCTCAATGCTGGTGTGGCGGCAAGCAATGTGCTGCGCACCGCCTATGAGGCGCGCACGCTTCAAATAGGGGCCAATATTGAACGACAGACCAACTTGCTATGGCAAAAGCAATGGACATGGAATGCAGGCTTTGAACTGCTGGCCTCGGATGAACGGGATATTGTTGGGCAGGGCTTTGGGCGGCGGACCTATTTCATCACCGCTCTGCCTGCTTTGCTGGGCTATGATGGTTCGGATGACCTGCTCGATCCACGGCGTGGCTTTCGTCTGACCGCGCGCCTTTCTCCCGAAGTCTCGCTTCAGGGGGCCGCCTTCAGCTATGCCCGCGCGCAAATGGACGCCAGCGCTTATCTGCCCGTCAGTCAAGGCATCACTCTGGCGGGGCGCATTCGTCTGGCCTCGATCAGCGGCGCCCGAAATTTCAACATTGCACCATCGCGTCGCTATTATGCAGGCGGCGGCGGCTCGGTGCGCGGCTATAGCTATCAGGCTATTGGCCCACGCGATCAATTTGGCGATCCAACGGGCGGCCGGAGCCTCACCGAATTCTCACTCGAGGCCCGCATTCGCCGCGGGGCCTTTGGGTTTGTGCCGTTCCTTGATGGCGGCAATATTTATACCGGGTCGCTGCCAAGCTTTCAGGGTCTGCGGCTGGGGGCCGGCTTGGGCCTGCGCTATTATTCGTCTTTTGGTCCAATCCGTGTGGATGTCGCCACGCCGATTAATCGGCGCGCGGGGGAAACGCCCATTGGCGTATATGTGTCGCTGGGACAGGCTTTTTGATGCGCCAAGGCCGCCGCTTCTTCGGGATACTGGGCCTTGGCCTGTTGCTGCTCGCAGCTTTGCTGTTTGCGGCAGATACCCGGCTGGGTCGTCGGTTCGTTGTAGACCGGATCGAAGCTCTTGAACCGCGCAATGGCCTCAGGATCGGTATCGATCGGATCGATGGCTCCCTCTATGGCCATGCGCAGATTAAGGGTCTGACGCTTCGCGACGAACGCGGCGTGTTTTTTGACGCAGACCATGTTGATCTCGATTGGACGCCGCTTGCTTGGTTTGTGAACCGCCTCGACATTCGCCGCCTGCATGCGGCCAAGGCGACATTGCACCGATTGCCAAAGCTCCGCCCGGCCCCGCCGGGTACGCCACTGCTGCCGGATTATGATATCCGCATTGATAAACTGGACATTGATCGCCTGACCATTCGGCCCGGCGTGTCGGGTCGGCCGCAAATGGGGCAGATTTCGGGGCGTGCAGATATTCGGGATGGCCGGGCGTTGATCGCGGCTCTTGCGTCGACAACGCAGGGGGATCGTCTGGTCCTGAACCTCGACTCCATCCCCGATCAGGATCGATTTGACCTGCGGCTTGCCCTTGATGCGCCAGCACAAGGAACATTGGGGGCCATGCTCGGGACGCGCCTGCCGCTTCAGCTGCGGCTTGATGGCGATGGCGCCTGGCGTGCCTGGCGCGGAATGTTCCTCGCCCGCCTCAATGGTGCAGAGGTCGCGCGTTTGGCCTTGACGAATAAGGCGGGCCTGTTCGGCCTGTCGGGTCAATTGGAGGCCGCTGCCCTTCCGGCTGGCCGCGTCCGTTCGCTGGCCGCGCCCCGGCTCATGCTTCAGGGCACGGCCCGCTTCACTAATCGCCGGCTTAAGGGCGCGCTGACGGGCAACTCATCCGCCCTGAGCCTTAAGGCCGCAGGCGGCGTGAATTTTGCATCCAGCAGCTTTGAGGATCTTCTCATTACATCGACGCTGCGGGATGTCCGGGCCATTGCGCCAACCATGTCAGGGCCCGCCCTGTCTCTCAAGCTGCGGCTCGACGGGGCGTTTCGTCAGGCCGCTTTTGATTATCTGCTCACAGCCCCCCTGCTGAAATTTGGAGCGACCGGACTGGAGCAGATGCGCGCCTCGGGTCAGGGGCGGCTGTCGCAGCTGCCGATCCGAATCCCAATGCAGTTTTCCGCCCGGCGGATCACGGGTGTTGGGGATGTCGCGGGCGGCATTCTGGCCAATATTTCGGCGCAAGGGATACTGCTCGCGTCACGGCAATCACTTGTCGGGGAGGATATTCAGCTTCGCTCGGACAAGCTCAGCGGCAAGATTGGCCTCTTCTACGACATCAAAACAGGCCGGTTTGACGTTGGCTTTGCCGGTCGTCTGTCCCGCTATTTTGTGCCGGGCATAGGTCTTGTCGATGTGCAAAGCGATTTCCACATCGTGCCCGGGCCCAATGGCCGCGGAACCCGCGTCTTGGGCACAGGAAAAGCTTGGGTGCGTCGGTTTGATAACAGCTTTTTGGCGGGGCTGGCGGGCGGCCTGCCCCGGCTGGAAACCGCATTGGAACGCACAACTGACGGCCAGCTGCGCTTTAGCAATTTGCGTATCATTGCGCCGCGCCTGTCTTTGGTTCTCAATGGCGTTCGGCGGGCAGATGGCAGCTTTGCTCTCAGTGGGTCTGGCCAGCAATCCACCTACGGGCCCCTCACCTTGATGCTGGACGGGCAGATTTCTCGACCGCGTCTTCGCTTGGTTTTTGCGCGGCCCAATGCAGTCATGGCCCTTGCCAATGTCCATCTTGATCTGGATCCGACGCCGCAGGGTTTTGATTGGCGCGCGCAAGGGGGCTCACGCCTTGGGGTCTTTATCGGCACAGGGTCGATCTCGCTGCCACAAAATGCCCCGGCTCAGATCCGAATTGCCATGATCGAGGCGGGCGGCATTCAAGCCACGGGGCTATTGCGGCCAATCACGGGCGGCCTTGCTGGCACGATCACCTTAGGTGGTGCTGCGACGGGGACGCTGCAACTGGATGTCGACAATGGCCTCCCCCGTATTCGCGCCGACGTTGATGCGCGCAATGCAAAACTTTCAGGGCCGACCGCTTTGGCGGTTCAGCGTGGGCGGTTCGTCGGGACCATCCTGCTCGATCCGCGCGGGACGGCGATTGAGGGTCAGGTCACGGCCCGCAATCTTCAATATGGCGGATTTGGCGTCGCGCGGCTTTCTGGCTCCCTTCACATGGCTGCCGGGCAGGGAGAGGTGCGGGGCAGCATCGCTGGATCACGCGGCCGTGATTTTGATGTGAACGCCACCGTTCGCTTCAATTCTGATCGGGTC
>JBBATU010000002.1:56278-147992 GCA_040398565.1 Chakrabartia sp. | reverse complement strand
CCAAGGAAATCAAACGCTATATCCGCTACATCGCCGATTGGCGCTTGGGTCAGCTCGGCTTCCAGCCCATTTATATGGTGGAAGAACACCCGCTGCCTTGGCTCGCGCCATTGTTGAACGGTGTCGAGCACGCCAACTTCTTCGAAACGCGCGCCACCGAATATAGCAAAGCCAGCACCCGCGGCGATTGGGGCCAAGTCTGGGACAGCTTCGACCGCCGCAAATCCGCCAACGCCGCCAATGACGGCGCCGCCGAAGTGGTCGCCGAAGCCGATATGTTCGCAACAGCAGGGGTTGCTGCGGAGTAGTTCGCAGACTTAACGGTTAAGAAAAAGTCGGCCGCCCTGGAAACAGGGTGGCCGTTTTTTATTTTGCTATCCCCTCACCGAAAAGGGTTTGAGAATCTCTGGTCGCTGGTCAAGCTTGTGTCGGTCAGGGTCAGCAGAAACGCCTCCAGAGCGGCCTTATCTGCGGGGCTGAGGTTGAGACGGCGGGGCGCGCCATTCGCGCCCGTTAATCGATTGTCCAGCGCTGGTCCTGCCTGCACGCCGTTGTCGTAAAACTCGATCACCTCTGCCAATGTTGCAAAGCGGCCATCATGCATGAAGAATTTTGAAAGGCCGATATTTTTGAGCGAGGGGGATTTGAAGACCCGGGTTTCCCCCGCGTCCAGACCGTTGCTCTGCGAATTGGCGGCGAGAGCAAATGTTGGCGGCGCATGGCAGGCCGCACATCCGGCCCCGCCATTTTGCCGGGGCGCCATGAACAATTGATGCCCGCGCTCCTCCGCCGCGGTAAAGCCCGGCAAGGGGGTGTCGAGGCCGCGATTGGGCGCGGCTGCGGAAAACACCTGCGCATAGGCGGTATCCCAGCGGCTGGCGCTGGAGATCATCGCCCGCTCAAAATTCGCCAGCGCGCGTTGCAACCGATCTTCCGTGACCGTCGAATCGCCAAAGGCAAAGGTGAATAGCTCTTGGTAATAGCCAATGGCCTGCAGGCGCGTGGTCAGGGCAGCGATGCCCCCATTGCTGGCGTCAAACCCCATTTCAATCGCATTGGTAATGGGGTGGCTCACCTGCAGCTCAACAGAGGCGGCGCGCCGATCCCAGAACATAGAGCCGGGCCGCCAATAGCGGATATTGCCGAGACGCATGGCGTGCGCGCTGGTGAAGGCTGATCCTGAAAAGCCCGTGCTGAATCGTCTCGGGTCGTCAAAGCCCGCACTTTGTTGATGGCAGGTGGCGCAGGCGATGGTGCGGTTGATGCTCAATTGCTTATCGTAAAACAACACGCGGCCCAATGTCGCCAAGCGATCATTGGTCTGGTTGTTGGCGGGGATGTTATCCTGCTGCGCGACGGTGGTATCATAATAAGCAGGCAGCGTGGGCGTTGCGTAATTCGCCAATGCCGCTGGGTCGATCGTGGTTGCGGCGCGGAGGGCTGTGAGATTGTCGGTTGTTGTTGTGGCCGTTGTGGGTGTGGCCGTCGGCGTTTGCGCCGTTGATGCCGTGGTCGATGACCCTCCCCCTCCGCAGGCTGAGAGCGCAAGCGCCAACGCGCCGCCGATCAAAATGCCAAACCGACCGCGCCGATGCCCCGCTTGTTTCCTCAAATCCCGTCCCCCGTCCCGTGACAGGCCAATTTATAAGCCTGTGAAAGGTGAATGGAGTATGAATCTGCCGCCCCCAAAGAACAAGCCCTTGATCGCCGAAACCCGAGCGTAAAATTCTCCCTAGAACGCGGTGTTTGGATGCGCCGTTGGCCTGCCGCCAACAGATGCGCGCGTGTAGACTTCCAAATTTAATGGCGTTAACAATCTGAAAAGAGGAGAATTTCTATCATTGCACTCAAGCGCACTGCGCTTTGCGCACAAGGTGATCGCGCCGCCGAATGGCAGAGCGGCCGATGCGGCCCATGCGGCACCAATTCACGCAAATATTTGAGAGGCATCAGACATGTTAGTTGGAAGGGGACGCTAAATGAGTGTTGAAGAAAGAACATCCACATCCTGGTTTTCACGGATCGGCGGTGCGTTGTCGGGGGCGGTCTTCGGGATCATCTTGGTGATCGGTGCGATCATAGCCCTGTTTTGGAACGAAGGGCGGTCGGTTGCGACCTATCAAGCTTTGCAAGAAGGCCTTGGTGCCGTGGTGTCGGCCGATGCTACCAAGATTAATCCGGCGCTCGAAGGAAAACTTATTCATATCCAAAGTGACGTTCTTCCCAATGCCGATGTGAGCGATCCAGAAACTGGGATCACCGCATCCGGGCCAATCGGATTGGCGCGGCATGTTGAAATGTACCAATGGGTTGAATCCCAAGACACCAAGACGGAAAAAAAGCTGGGCGGCGGTGAAGAACAGGTGACAACATATAGCTATTCCAAGGAATGGCGCGATTCTGCCCAAGATTCGTCTGGCTTCAAACAACAAGAACAGCATGAGAATCCCGCCTTCTGGCTGGCCTCTTCAACAAATTTTGTCGAAACCGCAAAGCTCGGCGCATTCACCGCGTCAGGCGCGGCATTGCAGAGCGTTGCTGCACGCAAAGCCCACCCAATTTCAACCGAGGAGGCCAATGCAGCCTCTGAGACATTGGGCTATCCTGGCGAAGGCCGTGCATTGAGCGGCGCCCTCTATTTCGGTGCAAATGAACAGGCGCCCGAAGTTGGGGATACAAAAATCACCTATGAAGATATCGCACTTCCCACGGTGAGCATCGTTGGGATGCAAAGCGGCAATAGTCTTGCCGAATACACCACCAAGAATGAGAACACCCTGTTTCTTTTGGCGGCAGGACGTCAAACCGCTGCGACAATGTTTGCGACAGGCCAATCTGAAAATGCGACCCTAACTTGGCTGATTAGGGCCGGCGGCCTTGTGGCCCTGTTTATTGGGTTTATGCTGATTTTCGCGATCTTCGGCGTTTTGGGAGACGTTATCCCGATCTTTGGCTCGATAATCGCATTTGGCACGGGGCTTATCTCTTTTGTTCTGGCCTTGGCGATCGGCGCAACCGTCATTGCGATTGGTTGGTTTGTGGCCCGTCCGTTGCTGTCAATCGGCCTTCTCACGGCCTCTGCGGCCGTCGTGTTCGCCTATTTGAAGTACGGCCGCAAAAAAGCAGCACCGGTTGCCGCTTGATTGAAAATGCTGTGCCATCGGTCATCAGATGACGGCAGATGTTGAAGGACTGATTTGGTCTCGTCTTCGCGGCGAAAGCGCGAAGACGAGACGAACTCCTCGGTGTCGCGCCGTCGAACCGCCCGATCCGTGCGGCAAAGTCTCTGTTGCATTCAGGCGGTCAGCGCTGAGCCCTATGGCCATCCGAGTCACCGATGCGGATCAAGGTGACGGCGTTAGAAAACACCTCATCAATGTACACATTGGGTCGGCTATAGCAGTAGCTCCACCGCTCTTGATTGATGCGCAGCTTGTCGTTTGAGCGTTTGATATACCACATTCCGCCCGCGCCTTCGGTGTTTTCGGAATTGTCTCCAAATGAAACCACCCAGTCGCCGGGGCTCTTCTCCCTCGCAATGTAACTCAGGCGCGCTTGAAAATCCTTGGAGGCATCAAGCTTGGCCTCTGGGTGGTCGAAATCCGTGTTCTCCAGGGGGCCTTCTATGAAACATCCTAGCCCTTTGCGCCGTCGATCTGTTTGAATGGCGGTCTCAATCGTCACATCCCGCCCTTGAAGGATGGCCACATAACCGACCAACAAAGCCTTGGGATCTGGCTGGACATAGACCTCGCAGCGATCAGGCCGCACCGCATTTGCATAATCAAGCCCGCAAAGATGGCCCGCATAGTCTGCAATATTGCCATCGCGCATTTTAAGATCCGCATTTGATGGCATTGTCTTCGGGTTTAACTTTCCGTTGACGATGACTTTGTAGCGTCCGGATTTTGTGTTCAAGACAGCAAGGGATGAGGACAACTGGGCTGTTTGATAAGGCGCTCGCGCGGCACTGCGCGCATCGGGGGTTTCCCCACAGGCCAACAGCATTAGGAAAATGAGCGCCCGGTGAATTCGCATCCGCTTATATCCCCTTAAACCGAAGAATTTGTCCGAAAAAGTAGCGCCAGGTAGAGCGACTTATCATGTGTAAAAGGACCGAGGCGGCTCAGGGTCATTCACACCCCTGGCCGCCCATGTCTTGAATAGGATGCCGCCGCGTCTTTCCTAATTATTACCCTGAACCAAATCACCGAGTGGGCCAAGAAGGGAGCCCTCCCCGCGATTTGCGCCTCCCGTCAGCGACGGCCCAGCTGCAGCCAACATACGACCCGCAAGGCGGGAGAAGGGCAGAGATTGGATCCACACATGCCCCGGCCCACGCAGCCGCGCAAAGAACACCCCTTCGCCGCCAAAGACCATCGATTTGACGCCGCCACCGACCGCCACAATGTCGAAATCAACTGTGGGGGTGTAAGCCGCCAGACAGCCGGTATCGACGTGGATTTCCTCACCCGCGGCCAGTTCTCGTTCGACCAGGGTGCCGCCCATTTGCGTGAATACCCAGCCATCGCCCTCTAACTTTTGCATGATGAAGCCTTCGCCGCCGAAGAGGCCCGTCAAAATTTTGCGCTGAAACTGGACGCCGATTGACACGCCCTTGGCCGCAGCAAGAAAGCTATCTTTTTGGCAGATCAACGTCCCGCCATAATCGCTGAGCTTGAGTGGCAGAATCTGCCCCGGTGTGGGGGCCCCAAAGGCAACTTTCGCTTTGCCCTGGCCATTATGGGTGAACACCGTCGTGAACAGGCTTTCTCCGGTTAACAGGCGCTTGCCTGCACCCGCCAGCTTATCCCAAAGGCCGCCACCCTGTTGGCTCCCATCGCCGAACACAGTTGTCATACCGACTGTGGCATCTTTCCAGACTAAGGCTCCAGCTTCCGCAACGGCGCTCTCACCGGGATCAAGCTCAATCTCTACGAACTGTAATTCTTGACCCTTGATCTCAAAGTCGACTTCATCGGCCATAAAATCCCTATCCTTCACTTGAGTGCTCAACCAGCGTTCAGCATGATAACTTATTAGACTTTTATGAGGTTATTCCGCCAAAACGATAATGCGGTCGCCTGCATTGTAACGAACCGCTGTCGATTTTGTCGGGTTGATGTAAATCCCGCTTTGACCGATGCCTGCAGCATCGGGCTCATTCAAAAGATGATGGCCAATGGCGACTTCGCCGCGCGTCGATGCGGCCTGAGCAGCCTCTTGATAAGTCGTGTCTTGGCCAAGGGTCACATAATTCTCGGCAGGGCGCATGCAGATTTCCGAACCGCCATCGTCCAGCAAGTCTTTGAAGATCGCTTCAAGATGCTCATTTTCGGATGCCTGCGCCAGCATCAGGCTCACCAGCTTATTGCTCACCACAAAGTCATTCACATTCGTGACGCTGGCCAATGTGCGGTTCCGCACATCCACCATTTCGCTCACGATGCTGATGTTGCGATCATCGGCTTCTTTCATTTTCCGCAGGTGCAACAAACTCACCAACGTTCGCGTATCAGCGGCTTGGGCCGACATATGGTCGTTATGCGCCAACACGAGGACCTGATCATAAGAGAGCGGGTCGAGTGATGAAATGTCCGCCCGGCGTCCCGTATTGACCTTTTGGAGCTCGATTTTCAGATTGTTGTTGTCGAGGACAATATCCGCAACAGCCTGTTCGATGTCCGGCACGTCAGCAGCAATCGTCAGCAAGGATCCCGGGCCAACATAGCGTGAGAGTTCGCTTGCAATGATTGGTGCGCGGCGGTTCCAGCCGAGGATGAGGGTGCGCTCCGCTTTTGGAAGCGTCACCACGGCTTTTCCTGAAGACGAAATGGCGACATTCGTCGCTTTGCCGTCGAGAAGGATGGTGGAATCATCCTCTGCAATCAAAACCATCGACATTTCTGATGTAATGGCCAAGTTGCTCGGCGGGTTGAGGGACACGACGCCGTCGGCGCTGCAGACACCAATTAAGCTCGACGTGTCATAAGCCATGACCGCTTCGCCGAATGTTTTTCCCGCAAGTTCGGGCTGTTCAATCACATAAATTTCGCAGCCGTCGAAATCGAGCAGTTCAACAAATACGGCCGAAAGTCCGGGCTCTCGTGTGGATTGAACCATAACGCGCGCAATCAGGTCGTCTGCCAACACAAGCTGCACTTCGTCCCCACCAACGACACGCGCCAGATCCACGCTTTCCGCTTCGCGCAATTCGGCGGCAATTTGGAATGTGTCGGGGCGACGGTCTGGATCATTTACCAGCGCCAAGATCGTTTTAATCACCTGAGAATCGGCGTCTTCGGATTCAGGAGACATGAGAATGACCGACCGGCATGTCTCGGGGCTCACAAGCCCAATGTCAAAAAGGACCGTTGGATCCCCGCTGCGGCAGATGACGCGCGTATTCTTCAGATCTTTGATTTTGTCGGCGATCTGCTCTTCCATCGCCACCTTGTCCATGTCCGCCATAATGACGATGCGCGGCTTGCTGCGGCTTTCATTGGCAATGACGATTTCACGGATGACGTCGTAAATTGACTCGGACCAGTTGAATATGATCGTATGGTCCTTCTCAAGAACCTTGGACTTCCCTTTGCTCAGTTCTTCGAGCTTGCTGTCCAATCCAGTGTTTAGCACACCGATAAGCGCGGATACGATGAATATGCCCGCCAAAGTCACGAGCAGCATAACGATACGGAATCCCCAGCCCGCATCGCCGGCCACGGTGCCGGAATCCATCGCGCGCATCAGCGAGGCCCAAAGGCTCTCAATAAAGCTCATGTCCTCATCGCCTTCAGGCACGATCCTGAATATTGAAACGACAGAAGCTGCAACCGTAATAATCGCGAGGGAAATGAGGCCCAGCCAGCCAATCAGAGCGATGGGGCCTGCTGCCATGGTCTTATCAAATTCGTAGCGAAGTCGTGCGCTAAACTCGGGACTAAACATTTTTCTGAGCCTCAATTTTTTGAATCAAATGCATTGATGGACTATGTACTCTGCTGTGGATTGGGTCACGCGTTCCACCTCTTGGCTCCTTGCCCGTCACCGTTAAAGGCAACGGGCCATCTTGTCCGCAGAGGTTGGGACTGTCCCTTAGGGGGCAAGCTTCAGCAGCGCCTTTGGCGCTGCACTGGGCCCCGGACCGATATCCCACCGCAAGGTTTTCAGTGCGCCGGATGCGACCGCACCGCTCTTGCTGTTGCTCATAAGGATTGGAGCATTTGTCGTCAGTGTGAAACTGCCCTTTACGGGGATTGCCTTTTTCGCTTTTGGGCCAGCCTGATTATCTCCCGCCTCGGCGGTGGACTTTTCATCTTCGGGAATGACACGGAATGCGGGCGCCACAACGCTCAGGCTCCCATCATCAAGACGCGTCACATAGAGCATGGGCGCGCCGACACTAACACTCGGGAAAATGGGGAATGCGAAATCATCTGCAAGGCGACCGCTGGTGCTATAGTCGACCATGAACACGCCATCGCCAAGATGTTCGATTTTGCGAAAACCAGCGAGCTTTTCGATCTCGCGAATGAAGCGGGCGACCATTTCAGGGTCGTCGAAGTTCATACCGCCGTAAAGTTGCAGAATGTTTTCCTGTTCCGCCTTCTTGCGCGCTTGCTCCGCTACTCTTTCATCTTGTCCTGCGTCCCATTCGGCCTTTTGCTCTTTAACTTCGGCCGGATTACAGTCGCGGTCTACGGTCTCCGTCTCATTCACGACGGTTCCAGTGCCGTCTTCGTTCGGATAAACGGAACGCGACACGCTCTTGTTAGGGTCTTCAGGGGGAATGTCTTCGCCGTCCGCATAGGTCGTCACGGTGTTAACTTCTTCGGAGCATTTGGCTTCAAATTCTGTAGGGCCTTGGAACATCTGAGCAGCTTGATTGGCGGCATTGCTCACCAGCTGGATCTGCCCTTTGTAAGCAAATAAGAAATTCCCATTCTGATCTACCGTCAGAGTGGAGTTAAACTCGCCAGGCTGAATGAAACAGCCACTAAGGCTAAAAACCAAGGCAGAGGCAATGACGGCCTTGCCCCACGAAGCAAATTTATTGAAATACACAGCACGTCTCCACGTTCGGGAACATGTTGCAGTGGCCACATTTAGAAAACTGACTGCAGCAACAGAGTTTTTGGAAAATTCATTGGTCAAGAAAAAAGGCGGCCCCCGAAGGAGCCGCCTAAATCTCGTTAGCCTTTATTTCCGGCCGTCGTCGCCGTCTTCTTCGTCGTCGCCGTCATCGTCGTCGTCGTCGTCATCGCCGTCATCGTCATCGCCGTCATCGTCGTCGCCGTCATCGTCGTCGTCGCCGTCATCGTCATCGTCGCCGTCATCGTCATCATCGTCGCCGTCATCGGTTTCGGGGACGGGATCGGGCTGGTCCTTGTCGTCATCATCGATGGTCAATTCATCAAGATTGCAAAGGTCGACGTTCCAAACCTCTTCAGTGTCGCCGTCGCTATAGACTGCACGAATGTCATATTCGCACTCGGCCAATTCGTCGATCGTGACTTCCATATCTTCGCCTGGGGGAATATTTTCCTCCAGCGTATCTTCTCCCCAGCTTGGGTCTGAAGATCCACTCAGCCGCAAGTCCACCAGAGTGGTTTTACTGTGGTTCGTCAGCTCAAATTTCACATCATGAGCCAGTACGCTCGTCGAAAATGTGAGCGCTACAGAAGATACAGCAATCTTTAAAAACGTCTTCTTGATCATTTTTCACCCCCCAAATGGAACACCATCTCGAATCGAATAAGCAGACCTATAATGGCTCTCAAGTGGTTATATTAAAAGGGTTTAATTTCGCAGAAAGAATATGGCTGGCTGACTGGCATTGGCCGCGTCGGCATGTGGCCCAAATGGCACGTTGCGCTGTGTCTATGGTGTTGGCCATGTGCCTGGCGGCCTCGCCAGATTGGACCGCGAAAATGGTGCCCAGGAGAGGACTCGAACCTCCACGGCCTTGCGGCCACTGGCACCTGAAGCCAGCGCGTCTACCAATTCCACCACCTGGGCACGGCGCGGAGTCCATAAAGGATCACTGCGGAACGAAGGGGGGCGATTAGGCAGGGCATTGGTGCTTGTCAACAGGCCTGAGCGCGGGCATTGGGCGGGCGACCGATAAATGGGAATATGGGAACGATGAGAGACTCTCTGGTGACGGTTTTTGGCGGCGGTGGCTTTTTGGGTCGCTATGTCGTGCAGGCGCTGCTGAAGGCAGGCGCGCGTGTCCGTGTGGCGGAACGCAGCCCGAAAAACGCCTATTACCTCAAAGCTCAGGCAAATCTGGGTCAGATCACCTATGTTGCAGCCGATATTACCCGGCCAGAAACACTGGGTCCGGCGGTTGCCGGCGCGGATGCCGTCGTCAATCTGGTCGGCAGTTTTGCCGATATGCAGCGCATTCATGTCGACGGCGCGGGCAATCTTGCCCGGGCCGCCGCAGCAGCGGGCGTTCAGGCGTTCATTCACATGTCCGCCATTGGTGCCGATGTGGACAGCCGCTCTGCCTATGGCCGCACCAAGGGAGAAGGCGAAGCCGCCGTGCGCGCTGCCTTCCCAAAAGCAACGATCCTGCGGCCCTCCATTGTCTTTGGCCGCGAAGATGCCTTTATCAATCGCTTTGCCGCGATGATCCGCGCTTTGCCGATCCTGCCCGTCATTGGCGGCAGCACGCGGTTCCAGCCCGTGTTCGCAGGCGATGTCGGTCATGCCGTGGCCCAAGCCATTGGGCAGGCCAAGACGCACGCGGGCAAAACCTATGAATTGGGTGGTCCGCAAATCCTTTCCATGCTGGAGCTTCAGCAGTGGATTGCAGGCCATATTGGCCGGACGCCCGTCTTTGTGGAGGTGCCAGACGTTATTGCAGGCGCGATGGCCACGCTCACCGGCTGGCTGCCGGGCGCGCCCATCACACGCGATCAATGGCTGATGCTCCAATCGGATAATGTCGTAGGCAACAAGGCCAAGGGTCTGACCGCGCTCGGCGTGGACGCAACGCCGCTGGATGCCGTCGCGCAGGATTGGCTGCTGATTTATCGTCGCCATGGCCGTTTTGGGAATGCTGCATGAGTGAACTCCTGACTGTCATTCTGCTCGGCATTGTGGAGGGGCTGACGGAGTTTATTCCTGTGTCCTCGACAGGGCATCTGGTCCTCGCCGGGGAATTGCTCGGGTTTCAGGACGGATCGGGCGGGGCCTTTGATGTGATCATTCAGCTGGGGGCGATCCTCGCTGTCATCGTGCTCTACTGGCGTCGCTTTTGGGATGTCGCGGTCGGGCTCTTCTCTTGGCAGCAAGGGCCAGTGATCTTCACGCGCAACATATTGCTCGGCTTTTTGCCCTCCGCGCTGATCGGCGCGCTGGCCTATTCGGCGATTAAGGCCATGCTCGAAACGCCCGCCATTGTCGCTTGGGCGCTTATCTTGGGTGGCGTTGCGATTTTGGTGATCGAACGTTTTGCAAAGGACAGCCATACCGACGCCGTTGAGGTCATGCGCTGGCAAACGGCACTCACCATTGGCCTGGTCCAATGCTTGTCGATGATCCCCGGTGTCAGCCGCTCTGGCGCGACCATCATGGGTGCACGCGCCATGGGCGTTGAGCGCAAGACCGCGGCGGAGTTCAGCTTTTTCGTGGCCGTCCCCACGATGATGGGGGCCACTGCGCTTGCTTTGTATAAAGAAGGGGCCGCCCTTGCCGCGCAGGACGTGACCAATATCGCCATTGGCTTTGTGGTTTCCTTCCTTGTCGCTCTGGTCGTGATCAAAGGCTTTCTCGCCATCGTCACCCGCTATGGCTTTGGTCCCTTTGCTTGGTATCGGATTGTGGCCGGCAGTGTTGCACTGGTTTGGCTGAACCGGGTTGGGTGAGCTCTAGCCGCCAATCGCTCTATGCCGGCGGCGCTGGACGGAAGAGCCGATCCCCATGGCTTCCCGATATTTGGCAACAGTGCGGCGGGCGAGATCAAAGCCTTGATCTTTGAGGAGATCAACCAACGTGTCGTCCGACAAAATGGCCTTGGGTTCTTCGGCTAGAATCAGCGCGCGAATAGCGTTTTTTACCGCTTCGGCCGAAATCGCATCGCCACCATCTGCAGAGGCGATGCCGCTGGTGAAGAAATATTTAAGCTCAAACATGCCACGCGCGCAGGACAAATATTTGTTGGAGGTCACCCGGCTGACGGTTGATTCGTGCATGCCGATGACATCCGCAATGTGCCGCAGCGTCAGCGGCTTGAGATGTGCAACGCCATGCCGGAAAAAGGCGTCTTGCTGGCGCACCAATTCGGTTGCCACTTTCAGGATGGTGCGTTGGCGCTGATCCAGTGTTTTGATCAGCCAATTGGCAGAGGTGAGGCACTCATTGAGCCAGGCCTTGGCCTTTTTGTCCCCGCATCCGCCGCTGGCCAGCTCCGCATAATAGCTTCGGTTGAGCAGGAGACGGGGCAGGCTTGCCGAATTAATCTCCACGGCCCAGCCTTGCGCGCGCTCCACCACAAAAATATCGGGCGTCACGCTTTGAGTCGGCTCGCCGCCAAAACGCAGGCCGGGTTTTGGATCATAGCTGCGCAATTCGCGGATCATATCCGCCATATCCTCATCATCGACGCCGCACATGCGTTTGAGCTGGGGCAGGCGGCCCAGTGCGAGCAGATCAAGATTATCGATCAGCCGCGCCATGGCCGGATCATAACGATCGGCCTCGCGCGCTTGCAGCGCGATACATTCGGCCAGAGATTGGGCCCCGACACCCGTCGGGTCAAAGCTCTGAATAACGCGGAGGGCGTTGGCCACGTCTGCAAGGTCTGCGCCCAATTGGTCGGCAATGTCCGGCAATGTGGCGGTCAGGTAGCCCGCTTCATCAATATGCCCGATGATGTGCGCCGCGATAACCAGTTTCGCGCCGGACAGCGCCGATCGCGCCTGCGCCAACAAATGGTCCTGCAGCGAGATGTCGGCCATGGCAAAGCTATCAAAATCAGGGCTGTCGTCGTCGAAACTGCCTGATGGTCCGCCATTTAATCCCAATGCGCCGTCGAGACCGGGCCCGCCATCGGCGGCGCTATCATGATGGAAGGTGTCTTGCGCATAATCGGCATCCAACGGCCCCTCTGCATCTGGTCCCGCATCGGTGCGGACAAGTTGGTCCGTTGTCGGCAGGTCCTCTGAGACGTCCTCCGCTTCACGCTCATAGTCATCGCCAATAGCGTCCGCCGAATCCTCGGGCCGATCTTCGCGTTCCGCCTCTAACAACGGATTGCGATCCATTTCTTCGGAAATAAAGGCCTCAATCTCAAGGTTTGAGAGCGCCAGAAGCTTAATCGCCTGTTGCAGCTGCGGCGTCATCACCAGCGACTGGCTTTGCCGCAAGTCGAGGCGGGGGCCGAGCGCCATGGCTATAGGCTAAAGCTCTCGCCCAGATAGAGACGGCGCACATTCTCATCCGCAACCAGATCTTTGGGGCTGCCGGAAAAAAGCACCCGACCATCATAAATGATGCAGGCCCGATCCACGATGTCCAGCGTTTCGCGGACATTATGGTCCGTGATCAGCACGCCGATTTGTCGGTTCTTCAACTGTTTGACCAAGCCCCGAATATCCGAAATTGAAATCGGATCGATGCCAGCAAAGGGCTCATCCAGCAGCATGATGGATGGGTCGGCGGCCAACGCGCGCGCAATTTCGCAGCGGCGGCGCTCCCCGCCCGACAGCGCCATTGCGGAAGACGTCCGAAGCCGCGTCAGCCCAAATTCATCAAGCAGTTGCTCCAGCCGCCCCGCGCGTGCGTCCTTATCTGGCTCTGCCAGTTCGAGCACGGCTGAGATGTTCTGCTCAACCGTTAACCCTCTGAAGATGGAGGTTTCTTGCGGGAGATAGCCCAGACCCAAAATCGCCCGGCGATACATGGGCAGGGCGGTGATGTTTTGGCCATCTAGCTCAATTCGGCCGCCATCGGGTTTGACGAGGCCCATGATGGAATAAAAGCAGGTCGTCTTGCCCGCGCCATTCGGCCCCAACAGACCAACGACTTCCCCGCGGCCAACCGACAAGGACACATCGCTTAGAACAGTGCGCGAATCATAGGATTTGGCGATGGACACGACCGAGAGGCCATTGTCGGTGCCCGCCATGCGCGCTGGAGCAGTGTCGAGAAGTGCGGCTTGTGTCATCATTGTCCCTGTTGTGCTGCGGGTCATAACTTGCAGAGGCAGTTTGCTGCATCTGTCCGAATTGGCAGGATTATTGCATACAGGGCTGGGAACACAATATCGACGTACCTGAAACCTGCGCCATTTCGTCGAAGAACTAAGCCAATTGGTTAGTTTTTTCGATCCGATACGGTAAATCGCCCGCTGACTCGCGACTGGCCGCCTTGAGATCCGGTTGTCTGGCCATCCATGATGGCGCGGCCGCTTTCCAGATCAATGACCAACCGCCCGCCGCGCACGCGATTGCCCCCTTGGTTCAGTTCCACATTGCCCAGCACTGTAATGATGCGGCGGTTGAGGTCATAGACGGCAAAGTCGCCGCGCGCCGTTTCGCTGGCACTGCGGATGAAAACGCCGCCAGAGGCATCAATGCGGTCAATATCCACAGCGCCGCTGTCTCGTGCATAGGCAACGGTCAGTCGTGCGGCCGTCAGGTTCAAATCGGCCTGCCGCACAACAACATTGCCGGAAAAGACGGCGCGGTCGGCGCGGTCCTGCACTTCGATCCGATCGGCCTCAACATCCACGGGTGATTTCACATTATGCCCGCGCAGCGCCTGTCCCACTGCGGGAACGGCAAGAAGGGCGGCCAAGCCGAGGAGCAGGGGAAGTTTGCGCATAGTCACTATCTGGCCTGACCTTGCACGATATGCAAGCGGGCGCGGCCGTCCAATGTCACCGTGCGGGCATTGAGATCCGCCTTGATGGTCCCGGCACTAAAGGTGCCCAGCGGCAGTTTTCCGGAGACCGCACCGCCACTGGCCAGCTTGCGGGATTTGAGGCTGACCGCCACATTATTGGCTTCAATCCGATATCCATCGGCCGTTTCAAAGCGGAGCGGGCCATCCACCTGAACGATCTCTCGGCTCATGTCATATCGGCCGGCATTGGCGGCAATGGTGGCTGGTCCTTCTGTCATTTGCAGCCGCGCCATCAGGTCTTTCAGGCGGACAATCGGCTCTTGCGAGGAACGTTGCACGGCAGACCCGGCCTGAATTTCAAAAGGGCGGCCCTTGCTATCTTCGCCGCGATAGGTCGCGGTTGTGATGCGAAGCCGCTCTGTCGCCATCGACACGCTATCCTTGCCGAGCATGAAGCTGACATCCCCATTGGGGCTGGCAATTGGGGCCATCACGAAAATCAGGGCGAGAATGCCGATGATGACGGGCAGGGCAAGGCGCAGAGTGTGCACGAGCCTGTCGTGACTGCCATCCGGCTGTGCCCAGCGCTTTCGCGTCGACCGTTCCAGAAGGGCGGCATCAGACATGGGCGAACAGATCAACCTCTGGCCAACCCGCCAGATCGAGCCGCGCGCGATGTGGCAGAAATTCAAAGCAAGCTTGGGCCAAGGCGGTGCGACCTTCGCGCTCAAGGCGCGGGTCAAGCGCGTCTCTCAGGCGATGGAGGTAGCGCACGTCCGATGCGGCATATTCCTTTTGCGCGTCGGTCAGTGTGGGCGCGCCCCAATCGGAGGATTGCTGCTGCTTAGAAAGTTCAACCCCCAGCGTTTCGCGCACCAAATCCTTCAGACCGTGACGATCTGTATAGGTGCGGATCAGGCGGGAAGCGATTTTGGTGCAATAAACGGGTTCGGCCATCACATTGAGATAGGCCATGATCGACGCAAGGTCGAAACGGGCAAAATGGTAAAGTTTAAGGCGTGACGGATCGGTCAGAACGGCTTTTAGATTTGGCGCTGCAAAATCTGATCCTGCCGCGAATCGAACCAGATGCTCATCGCCGCCGCCGTCGCTAATCTGAACGAGGCACAATCTATCCCGGCCGGGATGAAGGCCCATCGTCTCTGTGTCGATTGCAATTGGCCCATCTCCCAACACATTGGCGGGAAGATCTTCTTCATGCAGATAGACGGCCATTTACATACTCCAAATCATGCCATGTCGGCGGCCTGTGGTGGGTGGCGCGACTCCGCACCCTGTCCGCGATCAGACACGCATATCCTTATCCCTTTGCACAGGCGTGCCCCCGGCCGCAAGCGCCTGTGAACAGCTTAAAAAACTGTCTGTGCGAAAAAGCTATCGGAACAATGCATTCTCGGTTATAGTTTGGCGAGGACGTAGTATATTTTACGTTCAATTTCCGTCGCGTTCGTCCAGCGATCGGAACGAGTAGCACCTGGGCGAACACGATTACGAAGAAAGTTATTTGACGGATGGGTTTTGATCGAGGGCGGCGCGGAGAGCGCGGCGGTCGCGGCTTTGATAAGCGCGAAAATTTCGGTGAATTTGATGGCGGCTTCGGCGGCGGCGGCGGTGATCGTTTCGGCGGTGGCCGTTTCGGTGGCGGCGGCGACCGTCCCGGTGGCGGCGATCGCTTTGGCGGCGGCGGTGATCGTTTCGGCGGCGGCGGCGGTGGTGGTGGCGGTTTCCGCGCACCTCGTCCGCAAATGCCAGCTCAAGTGGTCGGCGAAGGCAAGGGCGTCGTTAAATTCTTTAACGCGCAAAAAGGCTTTGGCTTCATCGTTCAGGATGGCGGCGGAGAAGATGTGTTTGTGCACATCAGCTCGGTTGAGCAGGCAGGCCTTGCTGGCCTCGCTGAAGGTCAGCCGCTTGGCTACACATTGGTCGATCGGGGCGGAAAGATTTCCGCCACGGATCTCGTCATTGAGGGCGATCCCCTGCCAGTGGAAGAGCGCGCACCGCGTCAAGACCGGTTCGGCGGCGAAAGCCGCGGCGGTGCCGGCGGCGGCTTTGGCGACCGTCCGGCCCGCGTTCAGCGGACACTGACCGGCGAAAGCGCGTCGGGTACGGTGAAGTTCTTCAATTCCATGAAGGGCTTTGGCTTTATCCAGCGCGACGATGGTCAGCCAGACGCATTTGTTCATATCTCCGCTGTTGAGCGCGCCGGAATGGGCACACTCAATGAGGGCGATCGCGTGAAGTTCGACATTGAAGTCGACAATCGCGGCAAGAACTCGGCTGTGAACCTCTCCCAGTCTGACTAGACTGAGCGTTGCTGAACGGCAGAAAAAGGGGCGGTGCCTTCGCGGGCGCCGCCCTTTTTCTATGCGCTAGTCAGCGGTGCGGAGATGCTTTCCCATGACCAGCTTAAAGACGAAGAAGCATAGGCCGGAAAATGCGGCGACCCCGGCATGCAGCATCCAGAATGTCGGCGTATCCATCCTGTCATAGTAACCGCCAATCCAGCCAACAATCGCGTTGCCGGAGAAAAAGGCCAGATAGTAAAGCCCAATCACCGTCGCGTTCACGGCTTTTGGCGCGACCTTGGCGAACAGGGCGAGGCTGACTGGCAGCATATGGGCAAAGCCGATGCTATTGAGGATATGGAACGCAACCGGCCAGAACAGGCCAATCTTTTCGCCTGCTCCCTGCGTCGCAGCCGCCGTCACCAGACAGAGCATGCCGAGAACGGAAAAAGCAGATCCGATGATGATCTTGCTAACCTCATCCGGTTCCCGAAAACGCTTGCCATACCAGCGGTAAAACAGCGCCACGATCGCCAGAAAGGAGACGCTGACAATGGCATCGAGCGTCACCAGCCAAGTGGTTGGCATTTTCTGGCCCATCCAGACCAAGTCAAACTGGCTGTCTCCCCAGACCAGATAGGCATTAAAAATCTGATTATTGGGCACAATGGCAAGCGCCAGCACGGGAATGAGCAGCAACAGGGCAAAGAGCGCCGGCCAGTCACTTTTCTGTAGCTTCGGGGTCGCAGCGACCGTCGCGGCGTGCTGAGGCAGAAAATCTTCTGCTGGCAAATATTTTTGACCCGCCACATAAATGCCAAGGCCGATCAACATGCCCACGCCCGCAGCGCCAAAGCCATAATGCCAGCCATAAACTTCGCCGAGCGTCCCGACGATCAGGGGGGAGGCGATGACGCCAGCGTTGATCCCCAGATAAAAAATCTGAAACGCGTCGGCGCGTCTTAAGTCTTCGGCCCGATAGAGGGCGCCGACCTGGCTGGCGATATTGCCCTTGAACATGCCGCATCCCAGAACAAGGCAGAGCAGGGCGAAGAGGAAGGCCGCTTCAAATGCCATCAGAAAATGGCCGAGCGACATGGTGATCGCGCCAAGAAGGATCGTCCGCCTTTTGCCCAAAACACGGTCGGCCAGAAAGCCGCCCAATATGGGTGTCAGATAGACAAGGGCGGCATAGGTGCCGAATATTGCCGAGGCGAGGGCCTGTCCCTCCAGCCCGCCATAAAGAGCGGAAAAGGGCTTGAAAAAAGCGATATTCTCGACATGGCCGGGCAGCAGCAACTGCTTTGTCATGAACAGGACGAGCAGCGCCTGCATGCCGTAAAAGGAAAAACGTTCCCATGCTTCGGTGAAGGCCAGATAGCCCAGCCCCTTGGGATGGCCCAGAAATGCGCGATCATCGGCTTGGATTTCAACGGTCATTCTGGCTCCCCCCCATTTTTGCTCAAGGCAGATTAGGCGAAGCGCGCGCATCACGCGAGTATGAAACATGCCTTTGATTCAACAGGGCGTTTTGCGCTGATCTGGGTCCAATGTTAAAGTCAGTGTCCGCTTTGGCGAAAACAAGGGGGCTGCGTCCTGCTTGACAAAAGGGGCATCCTCCCTCATTGGCCGCCCCTTACCGCGCTTGCGCGCGATTCCGTCTTCAACAGTTACGAAAGTCTACTGGGCCATGGCCAAGCCGACCACTGTCAAAATCAAGCTCGTGAGCTCGGCCGATACCGGCTTCTTCTACGTTACGAAGAAGAATCCCCGGACACAGACCGAAAAGCTGTCCTTCCGCAAATATGATCCCGTCGTGCGCAAGCATGTCGATTTCAAGGAAGCCAAAATCAAGTAATTGGTCGCGCCGCTTTACAGCGGTGCTGTCATGCCCAACGTATCTTCAATGCTTTGCATAAAGGCATAGAGGGTGATGGGCTTTGACACAAAGGCGTCTGCACCCGCTTTGCGGATGCGGACTTCTTCTGTTTTGGCGGCATAGGCCGTGACGGCCATGATCGGGACTCGTTTCAGCGTATCATCTTTTTTGAACAAATGGATGAGTTCTAAGCCGCTGATATGCGGCATGTGAATATCCAGAACGATCAAATCGGGGGTCTTGCTGTGCGCGTGGTCAAGCGCCAGTCGCGCATCGCGCACCGGATCGACCAAAAAGCCATTGGCTTCCAGTAAATCACAAAAGAGTTTGAGGTTGAGTTCGTTGTCCTCGACAACAAGCACCCTTTTTGCCACCGCAAGACCTCGCTTTATTTCGGATCGTGATAGCTTATGGCCCTAGGCCCCTCAAATGAACTCGATGTCACAACCGCGGCCATTGCGGCCCTTGGCTGGATCTTATCCGATGATCGGCGGGCAGAGCGGTTTCTGGCTTTGACTGGTTTTTCGCCGGATGATCTGCGCGCGCGTTTGGCAGAAGCGGGCGTGCATGATGCGGTCCGCATGTTTTTAGAGGGGCATCAGCCAGATTTATTGGCCTGCGCCGAGGCTATTGGCGTATCGCCCACACTCTTGTTACCACCACCTAGGGAGAATTGGGCATGAGCCGCAGACCACTTTTGGTGACTGATTGTGATGAGGTTCTCCTCCACATGGTCGTGCCCTTTGCCCAATGGGTGGATGAGGCGCACCACGTGCATTTCGACCTCGACTCTGGGGATTTCGTCAACGCCCTGCGCCATAAAGTATCGGGTGTTGCGCTCGGCCATGAAGAGATCTGGCCCCTGCTGCGCGGATTTTTTGCGACGGAAATGCATCGCCAATATCCCATTGAAGGGGCGATTGAATCGGTTCAGGCGCTGGCCGAACAGGCGGATGTTGTCGTCCTCACCAACTTGCATGATCATGAGCGCGACGGCCGGATTGATCAGTTGCGTGCCGTCGGTGTGGAGTTTCCGGTCTTCACCAATCAGGGGGGCAAGGGGCCGTTGCTGAAACAGATTATCGCCGATTATAACCCGACCGTCACCGTCTTCGTCGATGATCTTGGCCATAATCACGCATCGGTTGCGGAACATGTTCCCGATGTCTGGCGGTTGCATATGGTGGGGGAGCCGCGCCTTGCGCCGCGCATCATTGCGCACCCAACGGCGCATGCGCGCATTGACGACTGGGCCACGGCGCGCCACTGGATAGCTGAGAAATTTGAAGGAGGCCTTCCTTATGGGCAATGACACCGACACCCCTGAAGCCCGGCTTGCCGCGCTTGGCATTATCTTGCCAGAACCGGCCGCGCCGATTGCGTCCTATGTGCCCAGCGTCGAAGTGGGGGGCGTGATCTATATTTCGGGTCAGCTGCCTTTTGTGGATGGCGTCGTGATGACGGGGCGTCTTGGGGAAGACCGGGATGTGGAGTTCGGGCAGGCCGCGGCGCGTGCGTGCGGGATCATGCTGGTTGCCCAAATGAAGGCAGCCCTTGGATCGCTGGATCGCGTGGCGCGCATTGTGAAGCTGGGCGTCTTCATCAGCTCGGCGGGCAGCTTTACGGATCAGCCGGTGGTCGCCAATGGCGCGTCTGACCTGATGATTAATGTCTTTGGTGATCTGGGCCGCCATGCGCGCTCTGCAGTGGGTGTTCCTGTTCTGCCGCGCGGTGCCGCTGTTGAGATTGATGCCATTGTCGCGGTTCGGCCTGCTTGAGAGCATGAAGATCGCCGCGCGTCGATTGGCTGAGCAACAGCCATGACCACCCCAGATGCGGGGGGTAAAGACATATTGGCACGGTTGGAAAATGGCGTTGCCGCGCTTGCGAGCGACGCGTGGGATCGATGCGCCGGGCCGATCAATCCTTTTCTCAGCCACGCCTTTCTGGCGGCGTTAGAGGCCTCTGAAAGCGTTGGGCCGGGGACAGGCTGGCAGCCTGTGCCCATCTGCATCGACGGCGCCGATGGCCAATTGGCAGGCGCGCTGCCCGCCTATTTGAAAAGCCATAGTCAGGGCGAATATGTCTTTGACCATGGCTGGGCCGATGCTTGGCACCGGGCCGGGGGCAATTATTACCCGAAGCTTCAAATCGCGGTGCCCTTCACGCCCGTTCCCGGGCCACGTCTGTTGACGCAGGATCCAGCACTTCAGAGCCAGCTGATTGCCGCCGCCGAAGCCTTAACCGTGCAGAACGGCTTGTCGTCTGCCCATGCGACTTTTGTGGAGGCAGATCAGCTTGATCTGTTTCGCGCCGCAGGTTGGCTGGTTCGCGAAGGCATTCAATATCATTGGTTTAACCAAGGCTATCGCGACTTTGATGATTTTCTGGACGCTTTGTCGTCCCGCAAACGCAAGGCCATCCGCAAGGAACGCACAACGGCGCAGGCCGGGCTTGTGATCCATAGTCTTCGCGGGGCAGACATCACCGAACGCCATTGGGATGCCTTTTGGCATTTTTATCAGGATACCGGCGCGCGCAAATGGGGCCAGCCCTATCTGGAACGCTCGTTCTTCTCGCTGATCGGCGAGACGATGGGGGATCAGCTGCTGCTCTATCTGGCAGAGCGCGATGGCAAACCCATTGCGGGTGCGCTGAACTTCATTGGGCAAGAGGCGCTTTTTGGTCGCTATTGGGGATGCAGTCAGGATGTGCCCTTTCTGCATTTTGAGCTGTGCTATTATCAGGCCATTGAAACAGCAATTGCCCTAGGCCTGCAGCGCGTAGAAGCGGGCGCGCAAGGGGAACATAAGCTCGCCCGGGGCTATGTCGCAACGCCCACATGGTCGGCGCATTATCTGCCTGATCCCGGCTTTCGCGCGGCCGTTGCCGATTTTCTGCGCCGTGAACAGGCCGCAGTTGAACGCCAACTTGCGTTTCTGGATGAGGTCACGCCGTTTAAGAAAATCGGCTAGCCGACCAGATCAATTTTGCGGCGTGACCGGCAGATTATCAATCAGCCGCGCCTTACCCATTTGGGCGGCCGCCACGATGCGGGCCGGGCGATCTAGATGGAGCAGCGGCTGCAACGTCACGGCATCAACAAGCGCAACATAATCGACCGAGGCAAAGCCCGCCTTCTCAAGCGCAGGGCCGACTTTGCTCAGAACAGCATCAATGGGCTGCCCCGCCTCAATCGCTTTTGCGGCAGTACCCAGCGCCCTTGGCAAGGCGACGGCCGCGATACGTTCCTCTGGCGTCAGATAGGCATTGCGCGAGGAGAGGGCGAGGCCATCTTCCTCGCGCTGTGTGGGGAAGCCGACAATGTCCATATCCATATCAAGGTCCGCGACCAGCCGCCGGATGATGGCCAGTTGCTGCCAATCCTTCTCCCCAAAAATGGCAAGGTCTGGCCGCACCTGATTCAACAACTTTGCAACGACAATGGCAACGCCATCAAAATGACCGGGCCGGGCCGCACCGCAGAGTTGGTCTGGCAAATTGGCAACGCGGATATGGGTGGCAAAGCCCTCTGGGTAAACTTCATCGACGCTGGGCATCCAGAGCAGATCAACGCCGGCTGCCTCCAGCTTGGCTGAGTCGGCTTCTGTCCGGCGGGGGTAAGCCTCAAAATCTTCATTTGGCCCGAACTGGCGTGGGTTGACGAAGATAGAGACGACAACGCGATCCGCCCGCCGCTTTGCCTCTGCCACCAAAGCCAAATGGCCGTCATGCAGCGCACCCATTGTCGGCACGAGCGCCACTGTCTCTCCTCGGGCACGCAAGCCCTTCAGAGCATCTTTCAGAGTGGCGCGATCATGGATGGTTTGCACGGCTGTTCCTGCACGGTTAGGAAGGGTTGCTGCCTCTAGCGATGCTGGGGGCCGCGAATCAAGGAAGGATAGCACCAAGTCCATGTCCGGGGAAAAGCCGCACATCATCGTATTCGCCAATGAAAAGGGCGGTTCTGGCAAATCGACCACGGCGGTGCACACCGCCGTTGCCCTTTCCGTGTCCGGCCATCAAGTGGCAGCGCTTGATCTCGACACTCGGCAAAAGACATTGGCCCGCTATCTTGAAAATCGCGAAGCCACGGTGCGTAGGCGCGGCGCCACGCTGGATGTGCCGCGCTATGCGGTGCTTGATCAGATGACTGAAGAGGCGCTGGACGCGACCATTGCGACGCTTGGAGCCGGGCAGGATTTCCTGATCATCGACACGCCGGGCCGGGATGATCCGGTGGCCCGGGCTGCTATTGCCCGCGCCGATACAATTGTGACGCCGATTAATGACAGCTTTGTCGATCTCGATCTGATTGGACAGGTTGATGCCGAAAGCTTTCGTGTCAGCAAGCCGAGCTTTTACGCCGAATTAATTTGGGATCTGCGCAAAGTGCGCGCGCAGACGGATGGGGCAACGGTCGACTGGGTGGTGCTGCGCAATCGCCTGCAGCATCTGGACGCGCATAATATGCGCCGGGTCGGGGCGGCCCTTACCGAATTGTCAAAGCGCGTCGGTTTTCGCACGGTCCCGGGCCTCAGTGAGCGGGTGATTTATCGGGAGCTTTTTCCCAAAGGCCTGACATTGCTTGATAAGAAGGAGCTGGGGGGCTTCTCCGTCAGTCATGTCGCCGCGCGGCAGGAATTGCGGGAAATGATTTCCGCCTTCGCCTTGCCGACGAACGAAGCAACTCAGAGGGAATTGGCCTTTTTATGATCAAGTTTCTGCTTTTCGTCGCTGTCGTTGGGATCATCATCTGGGCCTGGCGGGGGGCTTTGACTCCAAAGGGCAGTATGACCGTGGAAGAGGCCGCCCGACTTTTGGGTGTGGATGAAACAGCGGACGCTGCAACCATTGCCGACGCCCATCGTCGCTTGATCCAAAAAGTGCACCCCGATGCCGGTGGTAGTGCCGATCTGGCCGCGCAAGTGAACCAAGCGCGCGATGTTCTGCTGGCGCGGATCGAGCGTTAACCTCGCTCATCTCCTTTTCCCCTTTAGCGCATTGATTTGCCCCTTGGCCTTGGGCAAGGGGAGCGCATTACCAGAAAATAGGGCTTTGTTGGCATGGCGCATCAATTTCACTCCACGTCTCTGCGGGAATATGACATTCGCGGCGTTGTCGGCTCGACGCTGACCGAAGATGATGCTTGGGCAATTGGCCGCAGCTTTGCGACCATTGTCCGCCGTGCAGGCGGCAAGACCGTGGCTGTGGGCTATGATGGACGTTTATCCTCGCCCACGCTGGAAGCCGCCTTGATCCGTGGATTGACGGAAACAGGCGCCGATGTGGTGCGCGTTGGCCTAGGGCCAACCCCCATGCTCTATTATGCTGAGGCCGTATTGGATGAGGTCGATGGCGGAATTCAGATAACTGGCAGCCATAATCCCCCCGACTATAATGGCTTCAAGATGGTCCACCGCTCTGGGCCGTTTTTCGGCAGCGATATTCAGAAAATTGGTGCTTTGGCCGCCGCTGGAGATTGGGAAAGCGGGCAGGGCCATGTCCGGGATCACGCGATTTTCGACCAATATGTCGACCGGCTGGTTGAGGGGTTTTCCGGGCAAGCCTTCCGCATCGGCTGGGACGCCGGAAATGGCGCTGGGGGGGAAGTCCTTCAGGCCCTCGTCAAGCGTCTGCCGGGGGAACATCATCTGTTGTTCGCAGATATTGATGGCACGTTTCCCAATCATCACCCTGACCCTACGGTTGAGGCCAATTTGGTCGATTTACGCCGTCTCGTCGCGGACAAGAAGCTCGATTTCGGAGTGGCTTTTGATGGTGATGCCGACCGCGTTGGCGCGATTGATGGGGAAGGCCGTGTGGTTTGGGGGGATCAGCTTCTCTCCATATTGGCGGAACCTGTTTTGAAGGAACTGCCGGGGTCCACGATCATCGCCGATGTGAAGGCAAGCCAAGCCCTATATGATCGCATCGCAGAATTGGGCGGAACGCCCTTGATGTGGAAGACGGGCCACAGCCTGATCAAGGCGAAGATGAAGGAAGTGGACTCGCCACTCGCAGGGGAAATGTCTGGCCATATCTTCTTCAAGCACCGCTGGTACGGCTTTGACGATGCCATTTATGCCGCCATCCGCTTGATTGAGGCAGTCAGCGAATTGGGCGGCTCCTTAACGGCGCTCCGGTCTGCCATGCCCGCGATGATCAACACGCCCGAATTGCGCTTTCAGGTCGATGAAAGCCGCAAATTCGCGGTGGTTGATGAAGTGCTCGCTCGGCTCGAAGCCGAAGGAGCAGACGTCAACCGAACCGATGGCGCGCGTGTGAACACAGCGGACGGATGGTGGCTGCTGCGCGCTTCAAATACGCAAGATGTGTTGGTCGCACGCGCAGAAGCCAAGGATGAGGCGGGGCTGGCCCGTCTGATGGCGCAGATTGATGCCCAATTGGCGGCGTCAGGATTGGTGCGGGGCGAGTCCGTCGCGCATTAAATCACGCGCGCCGGGCGTTGGGTCACGTCTGAAGCTAGGGCGGCGATGCGCGGCCGGACGATGCCAATGCCCAAATTGCCCTGCCCATAATCGGCGACCAGCTCTTCTGTGTCATGCGCAACCTTCAGTTCATCCCAAAATCGGTGCACCTCAATTTCCGGGTCGAAGCGATTGGGAATGACATCGTGGAGCGCAACAAAGCCGTCCGCGGCCAATAGGGGCGAATAGAGCGTGTAATCGCGTCTTACACCCTCATAGCTGTGATCGGCATCGATCATGAGAACATCGATCCGCCGCCCATTGAGCAGCCGTTCAATCGTGCGCCGCGTCTGATCCAGATGGGAATCGGCGCGCACCAGATGGAGCTTTTGTCCGGCTTTTGCGAATTTGCGATACAGGCCTTCCTTCCACCTTGGGTAGCCGCCGCCATTGCGGCCAAAGGGCAAATCAAGGCTGATGATCGTCGCATTCTCAGCCGCATGTTGGCAAAATAGGAAGAGCGTGCCCCCCTTTGCCGTCCCGATTTCAACAATGACCTGCGGCTTCTTGGCGCGCACGCGCTTCATCAGTTCGCTGATTTCCCAAGGGTTTTGCAGCGGGCGGATCGCGCCGCCGCTTTCGGTCATGGTGAAGGTCACAAGTTTATCGGTGTCACTGGAAAAGGCCCGCTCCCCCAGCAATTTGGACATGCGCCCGGCCCCCATCCAATCGCGCAGATTTTTGATCTGATAGTTGAGATAGGCAAGGCGGTTGATGAAGGTGACGGCTCTGCCCTCGCGGCGCATCTGCCGCAGTCGGGTTTTCAGGGATGCCAGCATGCTTTCCTCCGAACGGATGACATGCCCGTAGAGCTATCACAGGCGTGCTTTAGGCCCTCGTGAAACATTGGTCATCTTGGCTGCGTCAGCCATCCCCTTTTTTTGCTGGAGTTACGGGGCCTCGCCAGTGCACATGGGCCTGTGCTCACTTTGCCAGCCCCGATTGACCAATGGTTTGCCGCCCGCGGGTGGCAGCCCCGGCGCTATCAGCTGGATATGCTGGAGGCCTATCAACAGGGCGCGCATGCCCTGCTGGTGGCCCCCACGGGTGCGGGCAAGACGCTGGCTGGGTTTCTGGCAACGCTAGCGGATTTGGCGCTGTCGCCGGCAGAGGGGCTGCACACGCTCTACATTTCCCCGCTCAAGGCCTTGGCCGTGGATGTGAAGCGCAATTTGCTTCAGCCGATTGACGAAATTGGCCTCAACATTCGGGTTGAAACGCGCACTGGCGATACGCCGTCGGATCGCAAAGCCCGCCAGCGCGCCCGACCACCGCATATTCTGCTCACAACGCCGGAAAGCCTCAGCATGCTTCTGTCCTACCCGGAAAGTGCGGAGATGTTCGCCGGGCTGAAGCGCGTGATCATTGATGAGGTCCACGCCTTTGCGACCGGAAAAAGGGGCGATCTTCTGACCTTGGCGCTGGCCAGATTGCAGGCCATCGCCCCCCAAATGTGCCGAGCGGCCTTGTCTGCGACGGTGGCAGAGCCAGAGCTCTATTTGGACTGGCTCTCCCCCGCGCGACAATCCGTGCGGCTGGTCATCGGAGATCCGGGTGCGCCGCCTGCGCTCAGCATTTTGGTACCGGAAGATCGCGTGCCCTGGGCCGGGCATAGTGGTGCTTATGCCGTGCCGCAGGTGATGGCAGAGATTGAGGCGCACCAGACGACCTTGGTCTTCTGCAACACGCGCGGCCTGTGTGAGCTGATCTTTCAAGAATTATGGCGTGCCAATGCGCAAAAGCTGCCCATAGGAATCCATCATGGCAGCCTAGATATTGAGGCGCGGCGCAAGGTGGAAAATGCTATGGCCCAAGGGCAATTGCGCGCCCTTGTGGCCACCGCCAGCCTCGATCTGGGTGTAGATTGGGGCAATGTCGATTGCGTGATCCAAATGGGTGCGCCCAAAGGGTCATCGCGGCTGATCCAACGCATTGGCCGCGCCAATCATCGGCTGGATGAGGCGTCAGAGGCGATCCTCGTGCCGGGCAATCGCTTTGAATATCTCGAGGCGCTGGCCGCATGGGATGCGATCCGGGACGGGGTGTTGGATGGCGCGCCGTTTCAGCCGGGAAGTCTCGATGTTCTGGCCCAGCATATTATGGCTTGCGCTTGTGCTGCGCCCTTTGACGAAGCCGTGATGCTGGCGGAGATCAGGACCGCCAGGCAATATGAGCATCTCTCAGAAGAGATGTTTTCTCGGCTGCTCGATTTCATCGCAACCGGGGGCTATGCCCTGCGTGCCTATGATCGGTTTCGCCGACTGGTGAAGGGCAAGGATGGCCTTTGGCGCGTCACTCATCCGCAATTCATTGCGCAGCATCGGCTGAATGCCGGGATTATCGTGGACACGCCCATGATGGAGGTGCGCTTTAAAAATGGGCGTCGGCTGGGCCAATTGGATGAATATTTCGGGGCCATGTTGGCGCCGGGGGATTGCTTCTACTTTTCCGGCATGAGCCTTGAAGTGGAGCGCACAGACGCCACAGGCCTAACCGTGCGCGCGACCAGCAAAAAGGCACAGATCCCCAGCTATATGGGCGCGCGCATGCCGCTCACCACCCATTTGGCAGAGCGTGTCCGCCAGTTCCTGTTCGACCGCAAAAGTTGGGCGAGGTTCCCGGCGGATGTGAGGGAGTGGCTCGAGATGCAGGCCCGCGTCTCCACCTTGCCCGCGCCGGGCGAGTTATTGGTCGAAAGCTTCCCGCATGAAGAGATGCACTATCTCGTCCTTTATAGCTTTGAGGGCTGGAATACGCACCAATCGCTCGCGATGCTGCTGACGCGGCGCATGGAGGCGCAGGGGATGCACCCCATCGGCTTTGTCGCCAATGATTATTGCTTTGCGATCTGGAGCCTTGAACCAGTGGAGGACCCGGCGGCCTTGTTGTTCCCGGATATTCTGACCGACGAATTTATCGACTGGGTGGAAAACTCCGCGCTGCTCAAACGCGCCTTTCGCGAAGTTGCGGTGATTGGTGGTCTGGTGGAGCGCCAAATCCCCGGAAAGCGCAAAACGGGGCGGCAAGTGACCTTTTCCACCGACCTGATTTACGATGTGCTGCGCCGTTATGAGCCGGATCATCTGTTGATGGAGGCCGCCTGGGCAGATGCCCGCACGCGCATGACGGATGTGGGCCGACTTGGGGCTTTGCTGGACCGTGCAGCGGGCACCATGGTGCACAAAAAGCTATCACGGATCAGCCCTTTGGCGGTGCCTGTCATGGCCATTGTCGGCCGGGAGACGGTGGCGCAGGGCGCGTCCGACGATCAGATCTTGTTCGAGGCAGAGGCTCTGGCCGCCACTGCGATGCAGCCCGACACCTCAGACACGACTCAATTGCCGCGCGCCTAGGGTGTGATATGATCCTCTAAGGCTCAATCCATCGACAGCCTGAGGAGAGTAGGATGCTTATAATAGCCTTGGTCGCCGCAATGATGCTCCCGGCCATGGCTGTTGCAGAGCCGGGTGATGCCGGGCTGCAAACATCTGCGCCGACACAAGAGGAAGCGATTATTTCCTCTGGAGCAGATGCGGCTTTTCGGATGACCGTGCCGGTGATGGTCAACGGCCAAGGACCCTTTCATTTCGTCATCGATACAGGCGCGGACAGAACCGTGATTTCACGCGAGACTGCGGATCAATTGGCCCTTCCACAAGCAGGCACCAGCCGCCTTCACGCCATGGGCGGCGCGGGCCAGGTCCGGATGGTCAAAGTTGACCAATTGCAAATGTCCAATCGCACGACAAAGCATCTGAAATTGGCCGCCTTGCCGCGCCAATATCTTGGTGCAGATGGTCTGCTGGGCTTGGATAGCCTGAAAGGCCAACGCATCGTGATGGATTTTAAGGCGGGGACGATGACGCTTAAGCCCACAGAATCGCCCGAAGCCTCCTCGCCAGATGGCGCCGATTTGATTGTCGTCACCGCACGAACGCGGCTTGGCCAGTTGGTGCTCGCCGATGCCGATGTGAATGGGGAAAAGGTCTGGGTGATTGTCGATACCGGCGCCCAGAATAGCGTGGGCAATAGTCGGCTACGTCGCCTCTTATTGTCGCGCAATCCTCAAGCGACTGTTAAACCAATTGAAATGATTGATGTTTTGGGGCGGCGGTTTCCCGGCGATTATACAATTGTAAATCGGGTGCGGATTGGCGGCGTGCTTATGGGCAATGCGGCCATCGCCTTTGCCGATGCCCACCCTTTCAAGCTGTTTGGCCTCGACAAAAAGACCAGCATGCTCCTTGGCATGGAGGGGCTGCGCAGTTTTGAACGCGTCTCAGTCGACTTTTCGACGAAGAAGGTCACGTTTCTGCTGCCCAAAGCGGCGGCCAAGCCCTAATCTTGATTAGGCGTGGTGGCTGCCGCCGCCTGCACGCACGCTCTGCTCCTCGCCATTTTCAATGACGACCATCGTGCCTTGGGGCAGGCTGGGGGCAATTGGCGCGCCCCATCGCGTCTCGATGGGGAGGCTGCAGAGCAGGCCGCGCAGCACGCGACTGGACATGCCGTGCATGATGACCAGACGATCCCCCTCAAAATCGGACGTATCCTCGATCCAACGGGTCAGGCGGGCGGCGATTTCATCATACCATTCGCCATTTGGCGCGCGCACGCTGAACAGGCTGCTCGCCTCATCGAGAATTGGACCGCTTTCGTCCATGATTTCGGCATAGGTGCGCCCCGCCCAATCCCCCACATTGATTTCATACAGGCGCGGATCATGCAGCGCCTCGTGCCAATCATGCTCAATATGCTCGGCAATAACGGCCAAAGTCTGCAAGGCCCGCCCAGAGGGGGATGACCACATTTTCAGGCGCGTGTCCGGGCCAATCCAGCTGGCAAGGGCGGTCCCCATGGCATCGGCCTGTGCAAAACCCGTGCGTGTCAGGGGTGTGTCCCGCTTGTCGCCCTGCATCCGCTTGGCAAAGTTGAACACGGTTTCGCCATGGCGAGCGATGAAGATGCGGCCCTTGAGTGTCATGCCGCTGCTTTTCCCATAAAATTCTCAAAGCGCAAGCCAAAGGCGGGGGGTTGCCGCGCCCGCTGATTTTGTCCATGACTGTGCATCATCTATAAGGCCGACTCTTAATCGGCTGAAAGTCCAGTTTCGGGGGTTTTTTAATGAAGGCGACGATCGAACGCGCAAATCTGCTGAAGAGCCTTGGGCACGTCCAATCGGTCGTGGAGCGTCGGAACACGATTCCGATCCTCTCCAATGTCCTGATTGAGGCCAGTGCCGATGGCACGATCCGCCTGATGGCAACCGATCTTGATCTTCAGGTCAATGAGGCGCTTGAGGCGGTGAGCGTGGAAACGCCCGGTGCGACGACGGTGTCTGCCCACACGCTGTTCGACATTGTGCGCAAGCTGCCGGAAGGCACGCAGGTGTCGTTGACTGCGGCCGATGGCAAGATGCAGGTGGTGGCCGCGCGGTCGCGCTATAGCCTCAACACGCTGCCGCGTGACGACTTCCCGATCATTGCTGAAGGCGATTTGCCGACCCGCTTTGAACTGCCGGCAGCGGCCTTGCGCCAGATCATCGACAAGACGCGCTTTGCAATTTCGACCGAAGAAACCCGCTATTATCTCAATGGCATTTTCTTCCACGTCTCTGATGATGGCCAGCCCGTCTTGAAGGCCGCGGCGACCGATGGTCACCGTCTGGCCCGCGTCACCATTCCGCGCCCGGAAGGGGCAGAAGGCATGCCGGACATCATCGTGCCCCGCAAATGCGTGGCCGAGCTGCGAAAGCTGCTCGATGAAGTCGAAGGCACGGTGGAAGTTACCTTGTCGGCGACGAAGATCCGCTTTGGCCTTGGCACAGCGGTGCTGACATCCAAGCTGATCGACGGGACATTCCCCGATTATAGCCGTGTCATCCCCACTGGGAATGACAAAATCCTGCGGATCGACCCCAAGAGCTTTATGGCGGGCGTTGACCGCGTGTCGACCATTGCATCGGACAAGACCCGTGCGGTCAAGATGGCGCTGGAGCCAGATCGGATCACGCTGTCGGTCACATCGCCTGAAAATGGCACGGCGGCCGAAGAAGTGCCGGGGGAATATTCTGCCGACGCGTTCGAAATTGGCTTTAATGCCCGTTACCTGATGGACATTCTGGGTCAGATCGAAGGCAATAGCATTGAAGTGCACTTGGCCGATGCAGCCGCACCGACCTTGCTTCGGGAAAATGACAAATCAGATGCGCTGTACGTTTTAATGCCGATGCGGGTCTGATCGGGCGTTACAGGCCTGCACCGCGCTTTGGCGGGGTGAAGAGCTTGTTGAGCATGCGCCGGGCGGCGGACAGCAACAGCGCCGCGCCCGCAATCAGGACAAGTGCGACAAGCCCCGCGAGAGCGGGCTGATGCAGCACAAGAAACAACACTCCGCCCACAACGACATCCTCGCCCGTTGAAACGGCGATATTGCTAAAGGGCTCTGGGCTGGCATTGATGATCGCGCGCGTGCCAGATTTGGCGCTATGCGCAAAAAGGGCGGCACTCCCGCCCAAAAGCAGCGCGACGATTTGCCAAACAGTGTCTGATGGGTCGACAAGGGCGAGCGCAATCAACGCGCCACCAATTGGGCGGATGGCGGTGTGGACGCTGTCCCAAAGCGAATCGAGCCAAGCGACTTTATCGGCGCAGAATTCAGCAATCAGGCCAATGGCGGCGGCCCCCATCACCCAGGGATTGGCCAGCAGTTGCAGCCCGCTTGCATGAGCAGGCGCGTCAATCAGGCCAAGATGCATCGCCAATCCGGCCCCGAAAACGCACAGATAGAGACGCCATCCGGCGAGCAAGCTGAGGCTTGCGGCCAAGCCCAGAAGATCGATCATCGCCATCAAGGCCGTCCTTTATCATTTTGGCGCGGTTGTCGCTTGTCGATACGCCGTGTGTGGTTCAAGACATAGGCCGAACAAGATAAAACGCGAAATGGAGAGCGGATCGGTGACAGTGGAAAAAGTTGATATGGGAGAGATGGTTCCCGCCATTCCCGCAGCAACGCTTGTCCTTTTGCGGGAACGCGACGGGGCAGCACCCGAACTGCTTTTGGTCGAGCGATCAAAAGGCATGGCCTTTGCTGGCGGCGCAATTGTGTTCCCCGGCGGCCGGATCGATGCGGACGACCATCTGCTGGCCGCGCGGCATGACCATATTGAGGCGGAATGTGCCGCCGCACGCATTGCCGCCATTCGCGAGACTATTGAGGAAAGCGGCGTGCCCATTGGCCTTGCTTCGGCCCCTCCGTCTGGCTGGTTGGATGAAGCACGTCGGGCCTTGCACGACCGGCAGGCCTTTAGCGGATTGCTGGATGCGGCGGGCTTGGCGCTTGATCTATCTGCACTGGTTCCCTTCGCGCGGTGGCGGCCCAATTTTAGGGAGACACGCGTTTTTGATACGCGCTTTTACATTGCCCGCGCGCCCGACGATCTGCCCGAAGCCATTGTCGATGCAACCGAAAATGTCCGGACATTCTGGGACAGCGCGTCATCGGTGATCGAGGCGGCGCAGCGGGGCGATGTGCATGTCATTTTCCCGACCCATCGCAATCTGGAGCGGCTGGCGCAGTTTGAAAGCTATGCCGATGCGCATGCCCATGCTGAGGCCCACCCGGTGACGCTGATCACCCCTTGGATCGAGAAACAGGGCGAAGACACATATTTGTGCATTCCCGAAGGTGCGGGCTACCCGGTGACGCGCGAGAGCTTCCGCACCGCCAAGCGTGCGGGGGACTGAGACCCTCTCTCCGACCCGTCATTCCCGCGCAGGCGGGAATCCATAAGCATCACAGATGACGAAGGAGGCATTCCATTCGTCGCGGACCGTGTTCATGGATTCCTGCCTGCGCGGGAATGACAGTTTATGGTTCGCGCAGAGACGCAGAGAGCGCAGCAATTATTCCCAGTTTCTCTGCGCCCTCTGCGCCTCTGCGCGAACCCTTCCCGGTCACTCAGGGACAAGGATCACCGGCCCCGCAAGGCGCTGATCGTCGTCCCAACGCTAATCCGCTCTGCGTCGGTCTTTAGATGCAGCAGGCGCAGGCCCTGACGCTGCATCGCGTCTGTAAGGGCGGGGGAAAAGTCCGCCGTTGTCTCCACTGTGGCCGCCCAGCCGCCATAAGCGCGGGCAAGTGCTGCAAAATCGGGGTTGTGGAGCGCCGTGCCAGACACGCGGGTCGGATATTCGCGTTCCTGATGCATCCGGATTGTCCCATAAGCGCCGTTATCGATCACCAGGACAAGCAGGTTGCAGTCATATTGCATGGCGGTTGCCAGCTCCTGCCCGTTCATCATGAAATCGCCATCGCCCGCAAGTGCTACGACGGTCTTGTCGGGGCAGCGCAGGGCAGCAGCGACAGCCGCAGGTGGGCCATAGCCCATCGCGCCTGCAGTGGGGGCCAATTGCGTCCCCGGTCCGCCATAGGGCCAATAACGATGCCACCAGCCAGAGAAATTGCCCGCGCCATTGCAGATGATCGTATCAGCGGGCAGCTGCATACGCATGGCCGCCACACACTGGCCCAGGTCTACGCGCGTGTCGAAGGGGGTGGGCGTATTCCAGATACGCCAGTCAGCATGGGCCTCCGCTCCGGCGGGCGATGGGCTGGCGGGGGTTTGCAGGGCCGCTAAGGCGGCTGCAAACTGCGTCATGTCGGCACATATGGCGAGATCGGCGTGATAGAAGCGGTTCAGCTCTTCGGGGTGGGGGTGGACATGGATGAGCATCTGACCGGGATGGTCAGGCGTGACCAGCGTGTAGCTGTCCGTCGTCGCTTCGCCCAGCCGCGCGCCAATGGCGAGCACCAAATCGGCCGCTTTGATCCGTGCGACAAGTTTCGGGTTGGGGCCATAGCCAAGATTACCCGCCCAGACGGTGGAGTCATTGGCCATCGCATCCTGCCGCCGGAAGGCCGCGGCCACGGGGATGCCCCAGCTTTCGGCAAAGGCCTGCACATTGCGTGCGGCCTCGGGTGTCCAGCCTGCGCCACCGATGATGGCGACGGGTGCTTTGACTGTTTTTAGATGCGCGGCAAGATCGTTCATCAGTTGCGGGCAGGGGGCTTGAACAATGCGCTCTACACGTGGCCGATCCTGCGCGTGCGCCATTTCGCACAGCATGTCTTCGGGCAGCGCGATGACGACCGGGCCGGGCCTGCCAGACATTGCGACATTATAGGCGCGGGCGACATATTCGGGGATGCGGGCGGCATCATCAATCCGCACCGCCCATTTGGCGAGCGGGGCAAACATCGCTGCAAAATCGACTTCCTGAAATCCTTCGCGGTCTTTCATGCCGCGATCAACGTCGCCGATGAACAGGATCATCGGTTGGGAATCCTGCATGGCGACATGCACGCCAATTGACGCATTGGTCGCGCCCGGCCCGCGCGTGACAAAGGCTATGCCGGGTCGCCCGGTCAGCGCGCCATCCGCACAAGCCATAAACGCAACACCACCCTCTTGGCGGCAGACAATATTTTCGATCTGCGGTGTATCATGCAGGGCATCGAGCGCGGCGAGGAAGCTTTCGCCGGGAACCGAGAAAATCCGGTCGCACCCTTGGATCACAAGCTGATCGACAAGAATGCGGCCACCAGTGCGCGTTGCGTTTTGGGTCATGACGCAGCTTTAATCATGTCGCTGCAAAGTTGGAAGCACTCCAAAGCGATTAGGCTTCGGGGCGGGTCCACAACCAGCTGAGGCAGAGCACCGCAACGACGGGAGGGATAAGCGACCAAGGCGGGGACATGAACAGCAAGCCGATGAGAATGCTGACGGCAAAGGCCCCGCTGGCGGCAAGCTTTCCCTTGCGGCTCACAACCCCGTGGTCCCGCCAAGCGCGCAAAGACGGGCCATAAACGGGGTGGCTGAGCAGCCTATCCTCCCAGGCGCGATTACTTCGCGAAAAGGCAAAGGCCGCAAGGATCAGAAAGGGAACTGTGGGAAGGATCGGCAAGAAGACGCCAATTGCCCCCAGCGCGACTGAGGCAAGGCCCAGCGCCATCCAAAGCGCGCGGCGGAGGCTTGCGCCCCTCACGCCTGATGGATCGCCTTGGTCACCAGATAGCTGTCCAGCCCTTCCGGCCCACCTTCGCTGCCAAAGCCCGATTCTTTGACGCCGCCAAAGGGGGCGTCTGGTACCGAAATCGCAAAGGTGTTGATGCCGACCATCCCGCTTTCCAGCGCATCGCCGAGCAAATTGGCCTGACGACCATTTTCGGTGAAGGCAAAGGCAGCAAGGCCATAGGGCAGGCGGTTGGCCTGTTCGATTGCCTCATCAAAGCTGCCAAATGGCCGGATCAAAGCCAGCGGGCCAAAAGGCTCATTGGACATGACATTCGCCTCCAGCGGGACATCGGCCAAAACCGTCGGCTGATAAAAATAGCCCTTATTGCCGCGCGCACCGCCTGCCAGAACGCGCGCACCCTTGGCCTTGGCATCTTCGACCAAAGCCTCAATGGCGTCGGGCCGGCGCGCATTGGCCAGCGGGCCCATAGTCGTATCTGGATCGAAACCGTCGCCTACGCAGACTTTCTGCGTGCGTTCCGCAAATCCTGTGACAAAGCGATCATAAACGCCCTGCTGTACATAAAACCGTGTTGGCGACACGCAGACTTGCCCTGCATTGCGGAACTTTTGCGGCACCACCATGTCGAGCGTCTTATCCAAATCGCAATCATCAAAGATCAAAACAGGCGCATGGCCGCCCAATTCCATCGTGATGCGTTTCGCCCCATCGGCGGCCAAGCGCATCAGATGCTTGCCGACCGGAATAGATCCCGTGAAGCTGATCTTGCGGATGATGGGGGACGCAATCAGGTGGCGGCTGACCATATCTGGCACGCCATAAACAAGCTGGGCCACATTGGCGGGCACGCCCGCATCAATCACGCAGCGCATCAGGGCCGAGGTACAGCCCGGCGTTTCTTCCGGCGGCTTGGCAATGACCGAACAGCCCGCCGCAAGCGCGGCTGACAGCTTTTTAGCCATGAGATAGACCGGGAAATTCCAAGGTGTGAAGGTCGCCGTCGGCCCAACGGGCTGTTTGATCACCATCGACCTTTGGCCCGTCGGGCGCACCAGCACGCGGCCATAAGCGCGCTTTGCCTCTTCGGCATAATAATCAAACAAAGCCGCTGAGGAGGCGACTTCGCCCCGCGCTTCAGGGAGCGGCTTTCCCTGTTCGGTGGTCAACAAAATTGCGATATGCTCTGCCCGTTCGCGGATCAGGCTGGCCGCTTTGCGAAGAATCGCCCCACGCGCCTCCACATCTGTCTTGCGCCAAGCGGCAAAACCCTGTGCCGAGGCGGCGAGCGCTTCCTCCAAATCGGCCGGGGTTGCAAGCGGCAAGCCCGCAATCGCCGCACCTGTTGCCGGGTTTACGACGGCGTGTTCGTCACGCCCTTCGCCCGTCCGCCAGCTGCCGTTGATGAAGAGTTGCAATTCTGCGTCATAGGAATGTGTCATGGCCATCCCATAGCCGGAATTTAGCGATAATTGAAGCTAATCGAAATCCGATCTGCCTTGGCTTTGCTCGGCATGACTTCGTGCGTCAGCCAGCTTTCCCATAGGAAAATCGTGCCGAGATTTGGCTCTGCATAAACAAAGGGTTGCAGGGCCTCCGGCGCGTCCGGCTTGCGGGCGGGGGCGGCCATCATGCGGGCCAGTCGGGGGTCTTCCAGCTTCAGGGCGCCTGCCCCTTTGGGAACAGCAATATAGCATGTGCCAGAAATAATGCTGTGCGGATGAATATGGCCAGAATGCGTGCCGCCGGGCTTTAGGATATTGACCCAAAGGCTATCCAGCTTCGGCTTGCGGCCAAGATCAAAATGGCACGCCTCTGCAAAGGCGCGCACATGCTTGTCCAATATGCGGCGTAAATCCTCAAAGGCCGGGTCGCGCACCGGAAGATCATTGAGCGAGGCGTAAGAGGTGTAGCCCGAATAGCCATGCGCCTTGGACCAAGTCTGCCCGGCAACATCATCCCGCGCCAGCGCGCGGCAGGAAGCTTCTAGCTCTTCAACCAGATCAGCATTATCGATCTGGCCTTCATAAAAGGGCGTGGTGAAAAGGGTTTTAATCGTCATAGGGTTTCCATGCCCCGCGATAGGGCGCGGTGCAAGCAGGGGCTTGGCAGACGGCGGCGGGCCTGTCAGTCTTACATCCGAAGAAGATGGGAGAATAAAGTCATGGAGATTGTTGCAGAAGGTCTTGCTTTTCCAGAAGGCCCCGTCGCCATGCCGGATGGCAGCGTCATCCTGACGGAAATTGCCACGGGGCAGATCACACGCATTTGGCCAGATGGCCGTAAAGACGTGGTGGCGCGGCCGGGCGGTGGTCCCAATGGCCTCGCCCTCGGCCCAGATGGTAAGCTCTACTGCACCAATAATGGCGGCTTTAACTGGAGCGAGTCGAACGGCATGCGCGCGCCGCATGGCATTGCCGATGATTATTCCGGCGGCCGGATTGAACGGATCGATATCGACACGGGCAAGGTCGAAGTCCTCTACAAATCCGGCGATTTTGGCTGCACCCTGCGCGGGCCGAATGATATTGTGTTTGATGCGCATGGCGGCTTTTGGTTCACCGATCATGGCAAGGTGGATTATGCACAGCGCTGCCATGACATTGTCGGGATTTTTTATGGCAAGACCGATGGCAGCCATTTGGAAGAAGTCATCTTCCCGTCGAACAACCCCAATGGCGTCGGCCTCTCGCCCGATGGGAAGCGGCTTTATGCCGCAGAAACCTATACCTGCCGCCTCATGGCGTTCAACGTCATTGCCCCCGGCAAGGTGGATGATGCGGCCGGCCCCGGCGGCCCCGGCATCCCGATTTACCGCCCGGCGGGATATAAATTCTTTGATAGCCTTGCGATGGAAGCAAATGGCAATATCTGTGTCGCGACCATTGGCGAATGCGGGATTTCGGTGATTTCCCCCGAAGGCGAATTGGTGGAATTTGTCGCGACCGATGACATTTTCACCACCAATATTTGCTTTGGTGGCGCGGACATGATGGATGCGTGGATCTGCCTATCGGGCACCGGGCGTCTCGCCAAAACCCGCTGGAAACGGCCCGGCCTGAAACTGGAGTATTAATCTATGCCTCGCATTCACACTGAGACCCATTTGCTGGAGCGCATTGGCTGGCTTCGGGCGTCGGTTCTCGGTGCGAATGACGGGATTGTGTCGACCTCCAGCCTTGTCATTGGCGTCGCCGCCGCCGGGGCCAATGCCCAGTCTATCTTGTTGACGGGCATTGCCGGGCTGGTTGCCGGGGCCATGTCGATGGCGGCGGGCGAATATGTGTCCGTCAGTTCGCAGGCGGATGCCGAAGCGGCGGACATTGCCAAGGAAAAGCATGAACTGGCAACGGATCCTGAGCATGAACGTGAAGAGTTGGTTCGCATTTATCAAAGTCGGGGATTGGACCGGGCCTTGGCCGAGCAGGTGACCGATCAGTTCATGAAAAAGGACGCGTTAAAGGCGCATTTGCGGGATGAATTGGGCCTGACCGAAGAAATGTCGGCGCGCCCGATTCAGGCCGCTTGGGCATCTGCGACCGCCTTTTCCGTGGGGGCGGGTCTCCCACTCTTGGTGACCTGGCTCGCGCCGCGTGCGGGCGTGGAATATGCGATTGCGGCGGCCTCCCTGTTGTTCCTCGCGGTGCTGGGTGCAACGGGGGCCAAAATGGGCGGCGCGCCAATGGGGCGGGCGGTCTTGCGGGTGACCTTTTGGGGTGCCTTTGCCATGGCGGCAACCGCCGCCATTGGCAAAGCCTTTGGCGCGGTGGCGATGTGATGCGGCCTGTTCTGATCACCGCCAATCGGAATTACAGCAGCTGGAGCCTGCGCCCTTGGTTGTTGATGAAGGCGCTGGGCATAGAATTTGAAGATCGGCTGGAGCCGTTTTTAAAGCCGAATAATTATGCGGAGTTTCGTGCCTTTTCGCCGACTGGCAAAGTGCCCGTTTTGCAGGACACAGGCCGCACCATTTATGACTCGCTGGGCATTACCCTATATCTTGCGGATCGCTTTCCGCAGGTTTGGCCGGAGGATGCGGATGCCCGCGCTTGGGCGCAATGCGCCGTCGTTGAAATGCACGCGGGCTTTGCGGCGCTCCGCAATGATTGCACCATGAATGTCGGCGTCCGCGTCAAACTAAAGCCTATGTCCGACGCATTGGCCGGGGATGTGGCCCGCATTCGGGAACTTTGGGCCGAGGGGCTGTCGCGTTTTGGCGGGCCGTATTTGGCGGGCGCTGCGTTCAGCGCGGCGGATGCCTTTTTCGCGCCCGTCGCCTTTCGCGTGCGCACCTATGGGTTGGATGTGGGCGCAGCAGGTCAGGGATGGGTTGACCATATTCTTGCGCATCCCGCGATGCGCCAATGGGAAGAAGAGGCGTTGCTCGAAAGCTGGCGCGAAATCACCCATGAGGAGGAACTTCGGGCCTGCGGAGAGGTGATCGCCGATTATCGCACCGGCTGATTAGCGGGCGGCAAGATTTGTTAGTGCGGCGCCATCAAGGCGGAAAACGGTCCATTCGTCCATTGGCTTGGCCCCCAGCGCCTTGTAAAAGCCGATAGAGGGTTCGTTCCAATCCAGCACCGACCATTCGAGCCGCGCACAATCGCGTTCGACGGCCAGTCGTGCCAATTCAGCGAGAAGGGCCGTGCCAAGGCCGCTGCCCCGCGCTTCGGGCGTCACGAACAAATCCTCCAGATAAATTCCGGGCCGTCCTTCAAAGGTGGAGAAGTTGTGGAAGAACAGAGCAAAGCCTTCTGGCTGGCCATTAATTTCCCCAATCAGAACCTCTGCATAGGGGCGCGGCCCGAACAGCTTTTCAGCGAGCACGCCTTCATCCAGCCGCACCTCATCCAACAGCTTTTCATAGTCGGCCAGCGCGCGGATGAAGTGGGCGATGAGGGCAATATCGTCACGCGTCGCGACGCGCAGGCGGATCGTCACGCGGCTTTTCCGTGGAGGCTATCCATGCTGACGGATGTGCCCCCTTCAATCTCAGCAGCTTTGGCTTCGACCAGTTTGACGATATGATCCACCATGCTGGCATCTTCGACATGATGGTCGGTCACGCCAGAGAGGTAGACCATATGCTTGCCATTGCCGCCACCGGTGATGCCGATATCGGTTTCCCGCGCTTCGCCAGGGCCGTTGACGACACAGCCAAGGACGGACAGCGACATGGGCGTCTTGATATGCTGGAGCGCATCTTCAAGGCGCTGCACGGTGCGGATGACGTCAAAGCCCTGACGCGCGCAGCTGGGGCAGCTGACAACGCGCACGCCGCGTGTGCGCAGGCCCAAGGCCTTGAGGATTTCATAGCCTACTCGGACTTCTTCTTCCGGTTCTGCCGAAAGGGAGACGCGAATTGTATCGCCAATGCCAGCCCAAAGCATGTTGCCAATGCCAATCGCGCTTTTGACCGTGCCGCCAATCAGCCCACCTGCTTCTGTAATGCCCAAGTGCAAGGGGCAATCAACGGCGTCAGCTAGACCCATATAGGCGGACACGGCGAGGAAGACGTCGGACGCCTTCACGGCGACTTTATAGTTGTGAAAATCCCGATCCTGCAACAGCTTGATATGGTCCAGCGCGGATTCGATCAGCGCTTCGGGGCAGGGTTCGCCGTATTTTTCGAGCAGGTCTTTCTCAAGACTGCCCGCATTCACGCCAATGCGGATTGCGCAGCCATTGGCTTTGGCTGCGTTCACAACTTCATTCACGCGTTCAGCACTGCCGATATTGCCGGGATTGATCCGCAAGCAGGCGGCCCCCGCATCAGCGGCCTCAAGCGCGCGCTTATAGTGGAAATGAATATCGGCGACGATAGGCACCTGTGCGGCACGGACAATTTGCTTGAGCGCGGCTGTGGACTCTACATCCGGGCAGGAGACGCGAATAATATCCACGCCCGCATCTTCGCAGCGGCGGATCTGGTCAATCGTCGCCTTGACATCAGAAGTGAGGGTGTTGGTCATCGTCTGAACGCTGATCGGCGCATTGCCCCCAACAGGCACCTTGCCAACCATGATCTGACGGGATGTGCGGCGGGCGATATCGCGCCAAGGACGAATAGAAGACATGGTTGCGCTATACTCTGATGGCGAGGGCAAGGCCAAGTCCCAAAACGCCAAGGTTCATAGCGATTGCCAAAGGGCGCGCGCCACCCAGCCTAACTTTGCCGACTTGGATGTTACAACGCGGCTGTCCCACGCAGCAGACCCGCGCCGGGCGACTTCGCGGGCGATATCGCCATAAATGCCGGCCGCGGCCAAAACCGCCCAGCGCGACCGAAAGGGCAGGCGGCGTGCGCCAATCCGGGCGCTGGCTTCATAGCCTGCTGCCATATCGGCCATACGCTGCGCAATTTTCGCCATGCCGGGCCGATGCTGCGGTTTCATATGCTCGCCGGGCAGAATGCCCTGTTCGGCAAGCCATTGTGACGGGATATAGCAGCGCCCGGCATCAGCATCTTCGCTCATGTCGCGGGCAATATTGGCCAGTTGAAAGGAAAGGCCAAGATCATTGGCGCGCGATAGCGTCTCTTCATCATCGGCGGAGACGCCCATGATGCAAGCCATCATCAGGCCAACGACGCCAGCGACATGATAGCAATATTTCAAAAGATCAGCCTCGGTGCGCGGGCTAAACTCTGCGGCATCCAGCGCAAACCCCTGAATCAGGTCGCGTGGCCAAGCATGGGGAATTCGGCATTCCGCCACAACCAGCGCCAATGCATCAAAGGCGGGTTCGCCTGTCTCCTCACCAGCGAGGGCCTGTTCTGTCATGTTCTGCAAATAGGTCAGCCGTTCTTGTGGATTGTCCACCCGGCTCAATGCGCCGCCATGATCCTGCCCATCGGCAATGTCATCGCAGGCCCGGCACCAGCTGTAGAGCAGCCAGGCCCGTTCGCGCGTCTCTGGCGCAAAGAGGCGGGAGGCGAGCGCAAAGGAGCGAGAGCCCTTGGCAATGCTGTCACGCGCCTGCGTAACGAGAAGGGCGCGCCGATCCGCCACGTGCGTCTAGAGATCCTCTGCCTTCATCGCAAAGATGGTCTTATGCGGGACGTAGCTGTCCATTCGTTCCAACAGTCGCGCCAGATTATCATCCGTGAGGAGGATGTTTTTATGCTGTTCCCGGATAAATCCGGTCGAGATCATCTGGGCGTTGAAATCGATCAGCTTATCATAAAAGCCTGCGACATTGAGAAGGCCGACGGGCTTTTGGTGATAGCCCAGCTGGGCCCAACTGATCGCTTCCCATAATTCATCCATCGTGCCGACGCCGCCGGGAATGGTCAGAAATCCATCTGACAGGTCGGTAAACATGCGCTTACGCTCATGCATGCCGGGCACAATATGAAGCTCGGTGCAGCCATGATGGGCGACTTCGCTGCCAGTAAGGGCTTCGGGGATGACGCCAATCACTTCCCCGCCTGCGGCCAGCGTCGCATTGGCAACTGCGCCCATTAGGCCAAGCTTTCCGCCGCCATAGACAAGGCCTATGCCCCGTTCCGCCAGCGTCCGCCCAACCATCTTTGCGGTTTCAATGAAGATAGGGTCTGCAGGCGATGCCGACCCACAATAGACTGCAATGCGTTTCATGGGACGCCCATGCCCTGCTGGTGCGGCTCAGGCAAGGTCTTCAAGCATGAGTGCGGCGGTGGCCTTCGCGCTGCCGACTACACCTGGAATGCCAGCACCGGGATGCGTACCTGCCCCCACAAAATAGAGATTGGGGATCACATCATCGCGATTATGCGCGCGGAAATAGGCGCTTTGCCAGAGAACCGGCTCCAAGCTGAAGGCGCTACCCAAATGGGCATTCAAATCCCGACCGAAATCGGTTGGAGCATAATGGAAGCTGGTGACCAGACGATCCTTCAAATCGGGGATGAGGCGCTTGGCAACTTCATCGAGAATGCGTTGCTTGAACGCCTCTCCAAATTCCCCATCCCAATCGGCCTTCGCCTTGCCGAGATGGGCAACGGGCGCGAGCACATAGAAGGTAGAGTGACCTTCGGGCGCCATGGCCGGGTCGGTGACGCTGGGGTGATGCAGATACAAAGAGAAATCCTCTGGCACGCGCCCATTTTTGTAAATGTCGTCCAGCAGCCCCTTATAGCGTGGGCCGAACAGGATCATGTGGTGCGGTATCTCTGGGAAACTGCCCTTCAGTCCGAAATGCACCACAAAGAGCGAGGGCGACCACCGCTTTCTTTTAAGCGATTTCGCAGCCTTCTTCCCGCGCGGATGATTGGGCAGCAGATCGCGATAGGTGTGCATCAAATCGCCATTGGTGGCGACCGCATCGGCCTGTTGATGCCAGCCGCTTTTGGTGCGGACGCCTGTTGCGCGCTTTCCATCGGTTTCGATTTCGGCAACCGGATCATTGAGGCGCAGCGTGCCGCCCAGCCGTTCAAACAGCGCCACCATACCCGCCACCAGCCGATTGGTGCCGCCGCGTGCGAACCAGACGCCGCCCCGCTTTTCAATGGTGTGGATCAGCGCATAGATGGAACTGGTCGTCATCGGATTGCCGCCGACAAGTAGGGTCTGGAACGACAAAGCCTGACGCAGCTTCTCATTCTTCACATAGGAAGAGGCGATGGAATAGACAGATCGCCAGGCCTGATAACGGGCAAGAGCAGGCGCCGCTTTCAGCATCGACATGATCGTTAAAAAGGCGACGGAGCCCAGCTTTTGATAGCCTTCGCGCTCCACGCCCTTTGAATATTCTTGGAACTTCTCATAGCCTTCAAGATCATCCGGGGCGATGCGGCGGATCTCCGCGCGCAGTGCCTCTTCGTCATTGGCATAATCATAAATTGTGCCATCCGGCCAATGCAGCCGGTAAAAGGGGCGGACGGGCATCAGATCCACATCCTGAGAGATCGAATGGCCAGATAAGGCCCATAGATCTTCAAGGCAGGGCGGATCGGTGATGACGGTTGGCCCTGCATCAAAGATGAAGCCATCTTCATTCCAATGATAAGCGCGCCCGCCCGGCTTATCCCGCGCTTCGACGATCGTCGTTTGAATTCCGGCGGATTGCAGGCGAATGGCAAGGGCAAGCCCACCAAATCCAGCCCCGATGACGATTGCCGTTTTCAAAATTTATTCTCCAGGATTGCGCGGATCGCGCGGCCAATAGGCACAGGCGGCTTTCCAGCCAACACGCGCATTTTGTCGAGGAAGCTAGAATGCCCTGCATAGAAGCGTGCAATCAACCCCTCCGAAAGTCCGTAGAAGCGTTCAAGGACGCGGTATCGCGCCTGCGGTTCTGCTGCGCGAAACAGCATGGCATCCAGCATCCGATAAAATCCGCGACCCGCCCAGATGCGCCGGGCATAGGCATGAAAATCGGCGGAGGTCAGATTTGGGTGTTTGGCAATGTGGCTGGCAAGGCGCACGGCATCGGGCAGGGAATAGCCGGTCACGGGCTGGCACAGTCCAGCCCTGAGGCCCGCTTTGGCAAGGCCCGTCCCCGTTGAGGCCCAATAATCTTCAAATGATCCCCCGATGATCACTGGAAGAACGCCCGTTTCTTCATCATTGGGGGTGGCTGCTGCCCAGCCCTTTGCCTCCGCATAGGCCCGGATGCGCGCGCGGATAGCCGGCACATCAAGATCGGGCGTGTCGCTGTAATAGGTATCTTCAATAAACACCGTGTCGGCGCTGAACGGCAGACAATAGACAAAGCGATAGCCATCGATCTGCTCCACCGTCGCATCCATCACAATGGGATGCGCAAGGCCATGTCCCCCGGGAACGGTGAAGGCCTGACCCACAAATTTCTGCCATCCGCAATTGAGGGTGGACAGATCGCCGGGGCCGCGCGCGTCGATGACAAGCCCGGCCTTGATCACGCGCCCGTCCGCCAGCGTCAATTGATTGGGTGTGACGGTCCAGACATTGCCCTGCAGGATACGCCCATCGGGAAGGGCATTGCGCACGACCCGATTAAATTGGGCGGAGTCGATGCTGTTATAGGCGGCTGAAACCGTCCGGCTCAATTTGGGAAAGCGGACGTCATAGCGCGGCCAGCGATGGCAGATCAGCGGCTCGATGATCCAGCGGTCATCCGGTGCCACATCGCTATCAAAGAACGACCAGACGTGGTTTCCGCCGAGCTTTTCCTCTGCCTCGACAATCCGAACGTCCAAATCTGGATGCTGTTTTGCAAGGGCGAGCGCAATCAGCCCGGCGGATAATCCGCCGCCCGCAATGGCAATGTCGCAGCTTGTCGTGGTGTTTTTCACAATCGCGCTCTAAAGGCGCTGCGCCAAAAGCGAAAGGAAAAGCATGACGCCCTTTAGTCAATTGCTCGACAGCATCTCTCCTGCCGGGGCAGGGCGTTGGTCAGTCAATGCCAGTGATGATTGGCGTCAGGGGCGCACCCTTTATGGCGGAATTTCGGCCGCCTTTTGCCATGCAGCCTGTGAACAGCTTGTGCCCGGCCTTCCCCCTTTGCGGTCAGGCCAGATTGCGTTTGTTGGCCCGGCGACTGGAGAATCCATTCTGATCCCGAGCATCTTACGGCAGGGAAAGTCGGTCAGCGTGCTGGCCTGTGATCTGATTGCGGACGGCAATGTCGCGACCCGCGCGCTGTTCGCCTTTGGAGAGGCGCGGCCTTCAAGCTTTGATATTGATGCCGCTGCTGCACCCAATGTGGCCGGGCCAGAGGCCTGCCAGTCCCTGTTTGGGGATCGGCATCCGGCCTTTGCGGCGCATTTTGATATGCGGTTGGCCGCCGGTTGCCGCCCAGTCTCTGGCGCGCCGACAGGGGAGATGCTGGTCTGGGTGCGGCATCGTGATCCGGACACGCCGGATGGCATGTCTGCGCTGATCGCGATGGCGGATGCTCTGCCGCCCGCGTCGATGCCACGGCTGGCGGCGCCTGCGGCGATCAGTTCAATGACATGGCAGTTTGATCTGGTGGAACCCGCGCGTTTCAAGGCTGGGGAGTGGGTTTTGATGCACTCTCGCGATGAAGCGGTGCGGCAAGGCTATTCAGGTCAATCTATGGCGCTTTGGAACAGTCAGGGTCGGCCGATCCTGATGGGTCGGCAGAGCGTCGCCATTTTTGCATGAAGCCACCCCTCCCAAAGGGGCCTATAGGCGGCGCGTCCTTGATCGGCTAAGCCCGCGTTATGGATGCTCTCCCGGCCCTGATTGGTTCTGCCTTTGCGATGACGCTGATAGTGGGTGGCCGTTATCTCTTGACCAGTGGGGCCTTTGCCTGGGCAACGCGTCTTCGGCATCGCGGGCTTTACGCCGGACTAGATCGACAGATTCGGCGTGAAATTGGCTGGAGCCTTGCTTCGGCCGGCATTTATGGGGCGCCCGCAGGCGTCGTGGCCTGGGGCTGGCAAGCCCAAGGTTGGACGAAGATATACACCGGTGCGGCGGACTATCCGCTCTGGTATCTGCCCGTTTCTGTCCTGCTCTTTCTGCTGGCCCATGATACATGGTTTTACTGGACGCATCGCTGGATGCATCAGCCTCGGCTGTTCCGCATTGCCCATGCCGTGCATCATGACAGCCGCCCCCCAACGGCCTGGGCGGCGATGAGCTTTCATCCTTGGGAGGCGGTGACCGGGGCGATTGTTATTCCAGCGCTTGTGTTCATCATTCCCATTCATGTTGTGTCTTTGGCTGTGGTTCTCTCCATCATGACCATCATGGGGGTTGGCAACCATATGGGCTGGGAGATGTTTCCCAAAGCGGTGGTGCATGGGCCATTGGGTCAGTGGATGATCACGGCGACCCATCATCAAAAACATCACGACACCTATAGGGGGAATTATGGGCTATATTTCCGGTTTTGGGACAGGCTTTGCGGCACTGATCTTGGCCTTGGCCGCTTCGCCAATAGCGGCGGCGACAGGCGCGCAGATTGAGGTTGATATTTCTGGCGTACGTAATGCGCGCGGGGCCATATTGGTCTGCCTGACGGCAGATCCAAAGGCCTATCCGGATTGCGGGCGCGACCCCAAGAGCCGCAAACTGTCCATCCCGGCCCGTCCGTCCGTCACCGCGCGGTTCGATAATGTCCCGCCGGGGATATATGCCATTGCCCTGGTCCATGATGAAAATGGCAACACCAAAATGGATCTTGCGGTCTTCTTACCAAAGGAAGGCTTTGGCATGTCACGCAACCCCAAAATTGGCTTTGGCCCGCCCAAGTTTAAAAGCGCGCAATTCACGGTTGGGGCAGATCCGGTGCGCCTGCCGATCACGATGCGATATATGTTTTAGAGGCGGATCACGCATTTCTCGCAACGGCGGCCAAACAGCCCTTTTCATGGCCACCACAAATGCTTATCAAGGTCACATCCCCGGGGAGCCAGCTCTGGCTGAGAGGTGTGGGTAAGCGCCACACGACCCGCTGAACCTGATCCGGTTAACACCGGCGGAGGGAGCGGAGACTGCACGCCCTTTGACGTGCACGACAGCCGCTCTCTTCAACCAAGATTTGAGGAGACGAGCAGTGGCAGACATATCAGCGCGCACCGAAATCGGCGTGACAACGGGCCCCATTCGCGGGTCAAAGAAGATTTATGTCGGCAAGCATCGGGTCGCCATGCGGGAGATCCATCTTGAGCCAAGCTCTGGAGAGGCCCCTGTGCGCGTCTATGACACGTCTGGCCCCTATACCGATCCCGATGCCCTGATTGATATTGCCACGGGTTTGCCGGAAATCCGCCGTCCATGGATTATGGCACGCGGCGATGTGACCGAAGTGACCCAGCGCGAAGTAAAGCCTGAGGACAATGGCCAGCTTGGCCCCGACCGCAGCGGTGGCGTTGCGCCCTTCCCCAATGTCCGCAAGCAAGTGCTCCGTGCAAAGCCCGGCATGAACGTCAGTCAAATGCATTATGCGCGTAAGGGCATCATCACGCCTGAAATGGAATATGTCGCAGAGCGCGAAAATCTGGGCCGCGCACGCCTTGCCGAATATAAGCGCGACGGCGAAAGCTTTGGCGCGTCGATCCCCGATTATGTGACCCCAGAGTTCGTCCGCGACGAAATCGCCCGTGGCCGCGCGATCATCCCCAATAATATCAACCACCCTGAATCTGAGCCGATGGCGATTGGCCGCAATTTCCTCGTGAAGATCAACGCCAATATCGGCAACAGCGCGGTTGCGTCCGATGTGGCAACGGAGGTCGACAAGATGGTCTGGTCAATCCGCTGGGGCGCGGACACCGTTATGGACCTGTCTACCGGCCGCAACATCCACGACACGCGCGAATGGATCATCCGCAACTCCCCCGTGCCCATTGGCACAGTGCCCATTTATCAGGCGTTGGAGAAGGTCGGCGGCGTTGCCGAAGACCTAACATGGGAAATCTTCGCCGATACGTTGATTGAGCAGGCCGAACAGGGTGTCGATTATTTCACCATCCACGCGGGCGTCCGCCTGCCTTATGTTCCATTGGCGGCAAAGCGCATGACCGGCATCGTGTCCCGCGGCGGCAGCATCATGGCGAAATGGTGCTTGGCGCATCACAAGGAAAGCTTCCTCTACGAGCGCTTTGACGAAATTACCGAGATTATGAAGGCATATGACGTCGCCTATAGCCTTGGTGACGGCCTGCGCCCCGGCAGCATTTACGACGCCAATGACGAAGCGCAATTTGCCGAACTCTACACGCTGGGCGAGCTGACCAAGCGCGCTTGGGCGCAAGATGTGCAGGTCATGATCGAAGGGCCAGGGCATGTGCCGATGCACAAAATCAAAGAAAATATGGAAAAGCAGTTGGAGGCGTGCGGCGAAGCGCCCTTCTACACGCTTGGACCGCTCACCACCGACATCGCGCCGGGATATGACCATATCACCAGCGGCATCGGCGCGGCGCAGATCGGCTGGTACGGCACCGCGATGCTCTGCTACGTCACGCCCAAGGAGCATTTGGGCTTGCCAGATCGTGACGATGTCAAGGTCGGCGTTGTCACCTACAAGCTTGCCGCGCATGCCGCCGACCTAGCCAAGGGCCACCCCGCAGCGCAGGTCCGCGACGATGCGTTAAGCAAGGCACGCTTCGAATTCCGCTGGCGCGACCAATTCAACCTAAGCCTCGACCCCGAAACGGCCGAGCAATATCATGACCAGACGCTCCCAGCCGAAGGCGCAAAGTCCGCGCATTTCTGTTCCATGTGCGGGCCGAAATTCTGCTCGATGAAAATCAGCCAGGAAGTGCGCGATTTTGCCAAGCTGCAAAACCAGGGCGCAGAAACCTTTGTCGCGGCGGAAGAAGCCGAGGCCGGCATGGCGCAGATGAGCAAGGTTTATGACGAAACCGGCCGTGAGCTTTATATGGGCGCTGGTGATCGGGAGCATGATTGAGGCCGATTTCAGGGCGGCAAGGCTTGGCGCATCGTGGCGTGTACGTTAGCATCCCCTGAAAAGGGAGGATGTGATGGGCAAATTGAGCGAAGCCGGGCTGTCGCGGCGCTGGTCGTGGATGTTAGGGGCTGCTGCTGCCTATAATCTGGTGGTCGCGGTTCCTGCCATTGCTTTGCCGGACACGTCTCAGGACGACCGCGTCACTGCCGTGCTGGTTGCCAGTTTTGGCGTCCTCTACGCTTTGATTGCGCGGGCACCTGCGCTTCATGGGCGGATGCTTTGGGCGGGGGTGCTCGGGAAGGCGGGGATCCTTGCCATTCTGCTGCCCGCTATTTTGGACGGACGTGCGCCGGGGGCGACGGGATATATTCTGGCCGGGGATGCGCTGTTCACAATTGGATTTCTGGCCCTGCTGCTCGGCCCGCAGAGGCGCCACCTCGCCTGATCTTCCCAAAAAGGGCGGGGGGCAGGAACCTCTGCCCCCCGTCTAGGAGCGGGTGGACCAAGATGGCGGGTCCGCACCCTTTGTCTGATTTATGTCGCATCTATACAATTTTTAGTTAATCCGAAACGGAGTTTAATTGGGTCGCTTTCCAAAAAGCGCCAATTCCCGCGGTCGCGCGGGGCAGATATGGCCCAAAGCATAGGTGCAAATAGGGGGGACTGGTCCCGCGACTCAGGCTTGACCGGCCTGTCCTTCACCCGCCAAAGGCAGAGGATGTGCAACCTTTACCGTCTGGATGCGCCAGCGCATCAGATTGCCGATATATTTGATGCGCAGGCGGGGGGAGACCCCTGGGCGGGCGGCTATGTCGCGCCGGGGCGGCCGGCACCTGTCATTGTGCGGCAGGATCGTGGCCGGGTGATCGTGCCGCGCATGTGGGGCGTGCCGCCACCGCCCAAGGGGGATCACGCCATCACCAATGTCCGCAACCTCTCCAGCCCGTTCTGGATTGGCAGCTTGCGTCATATCGGGGCGCGCTGTCTGGTGCCTGTCACCAGCTTTCAGGAATGGGGTGGGCGGGCAGGGGCGCGCACGCAGCATTGGTTTTCCCTTCCCTCGCGGCCCATCTTCGCCTTTGCGGGGATATTGCGGGATAGCGAAGTGCCAAGCTTTGCCTTTTTGACGACAGAGGCCAATCCGCTGGTTGGCTCTGTCCACCCAAAGGCGATGCCGCTCATTCTCCACCCAGAGGATTATGAAAGCTGGCTGGCCGCCGATTGGAAGCGGGCGTCCCAATTGGTTGCGCCCTTTCCATCGCAGCTGATGCACATGGAAAGCAGTCCAGAAGCGGCCCGGACATCGGAAAACCGGCGGGCTGGCGGGGGCTTGCCCATTGACCTTTTTGGGGCTGGCGGGTAGGGCCGCCCTCGTCCGACCGATCTGGTGCGTGTGAGTCCTGCTCACAAACCCCAGGACTTTCGGGCATTACATAGCGCTTGAACACTGTTTGTGCGGGGATTTCCTCCGGGCTTTTGCCTTGGGGGTGATTCGTGTTTTCCGTATGGAAGGCACCATTGCCGGGCATCAGAGTAACTTCGTAAAGGTGAAGGGCTTCATGCCAACAATTAATCAGTTGGTCCGCAAGGGCCGCGCCCCTCAAAAGGCGAAATCAAAAGTTCCCGCGATGGAGCAGAATCCGCAAAAGCGCGGCGTCTGCACGCGTGTCTACACCACGACCCCGAAAAAGCCGAACTCGGCCCTCCGTAAGGTGGCCAAGATTCGTCTGACCAATGGTCGTGAAGTCATCAGCTACATCCCCGGTGAAGGCCACAACCTTCAGGAGCACTCGGTCGTGCTGATCCGCGGCGGTCGTGTTCGCGATCTTCCCGGTGTGCGCTACCATGTTCTGCGCGGCGTGCTCGACACGCAGGGTGTGAAGGATCGCAAGCAGAGCCGTTCGAAATACGGCGCGAAGCGTCCCAAGTAAGCCGGTATATATTTAGAAGGATAAGCTGATATGGCTCGTCGTCGTCGTCCCGAGAAGCGGGAAATTCTGCCCGATCCCAAGTTTGGGGATGTGGTGCTCTCGAAATTTATGAACTCCGTCATGCTTGATGGGAAAAAGTCGGTTGCTGAAGGCATTGTTTATGGTGCCCTGGAAGCCGTTGAAGCCAAGGCGAAGAAGGAACCGCTCGGCGTGTTCCATGACGCGCTCAACAATGTGAAGCCGGGCATCGAAGTCCGCTCACGTCGTGTTGGTGGTGCAACCTATCAGGTTCCGGTTGAAGTCCGCACAGAACGTGCACAGGCTCTGGCCATTCGTTGGTTGATTTCGGCGGCGCGCTCGCGCTCAGAAAACACCATGGCTGCCCGCTTGTCGGGTGAGCTGATGGATGCGGCCAACAATCGTGGCAATGCTGTGAAGAAGCGTGAAGACACGCATCGCATGGCAGAAGCCAACCGCGCCTTCTCGCATTATCGCTGGTAATCGCGCTGTAACAATCGAGGCGCCTTAACGGGCGCCTCACCCCTTCGGAGAACTCCTCATGGCACGCAGCCATCCTCTCGAAAAATACCGTAACATCGGTATCATGGCGCACATCGACGCGGGTAAAACCACGACGACTGAGCGTATCCTTTACTACACCGGCAAGTCTTACAAGATCGGTGAAGTCCATGAAGGCACAGCCACCATGGACTGGATGGAACAAGAGCAAGAACGCGGCATCACGATTACGTCGGCTGCCACGACCTGCTTCTGGAACGATCACCGCATCAACATCATTGATACGCCCGGCCACGTTGACTTCACGATTGAAGTTGAGCGTTCGCTGCGCGTTCTCGATGGTGCGGTCGCCTGTTTTGACGGTGTTGCCGGCGTTGAGCCGCAGTCTGAAACCGTGTGGCGTCAGGCTGAAAAATATCACGTTCCGCGCATGTGCTTTGTGAACAAGCTCGACCGCACGGGTGCGAATTTCGAAATGTGCGTGGACATGATCAAGGACCGCCTCGGCGCGCGTCCGATCGTCCTCTACATTCCGGTCGGCATCGAAAGCCAGCTTAAGGGTCTGGTTGATCTGGTGCACAACCGCGCAATCATCTGGCTGGATGAATCGCTCGGCGCGCAGTTCGAATATCAGGATATTCCTGAGGATCTGAAGGCCAAGGCTGCGCAGATGCGGTCGGAGCTGATCGAAATGGCCGTCGAGCAAGACGATGACGTGATGGAAGCCTATCTTGAAGGCAATGAGCCGGATATCGACACGCTTAAGAAGCTGATCCGTAAGGGCACGCTCAACTTCTCGTTCGTGCCAATTCTGTGCGGTTCGGCCTTTAAGAATAAGGGTGTTCAGCCGCTGCTGGATGCTGTTGTCGACTATCTGCCGTCGCCGCTCGATATTCCTGATGTCGAAGGCCTGAAGCTGGATGGTGAAACGCCGGATACGCGTCCGCCGTCAGACGATGCGCCCTTCTCGGCACTTGCCTTTAAGATCATGAACGATCCCTTTGTTGGAACGCTCACCTTCGCACGTATCTATTCGGGCAAGCTCGAAACTGCGTCGCAGGTGATGAACTCGGTCAAGGATAAGAAGGAAAAGGTTGGCCGCATGTTGCTCATGCATGCCAATGACCGCGAAGACATTCAGGTGGCTTATGCAGGCGACATCGTCGCTCTGGCTGGCCTGAAGGACACGACGACGGGTGACACGCTGTGCGCCATCAACGCGCCGATCATCCTTGAGCGTATGGAATTTCCGGAACCCGTTATCGAAGTTGCGGTGGAACCCAAGACCAAGGCTGACCAAGAAAAGATGGGCATCGCGCTCAATCGTCTTGCACGCGAAGACCCGTCGTTCCGCGTTACTTCCGACCATGAATCGGGCCAGACGATCATCAAGGGCATGGGTGAACTTCACCTTGAAATCCTTGTCGATCGCATGAAGCGCGAATTCAAGGTGGAAGCCAATGTCGGTGCTCCGCAGGTGGCCTATCGCGAGTATCTCGCGAAGAAGGTCGACATTGACTATACCCACAAGAAGCAGTCGGGTGGTTCGGGCCAATTTGGTCGCGTCAAGTTCACGGTCACCCCGGGCGAACGTGGTGCGGGCATTGTGTTCATCGATTCGGTGAAGGGCGGCAATATTCCCAAGGAATATATCCCGTCGGTTGAAAAGGGCATGCGCGAAACCGCAGAGTCCGGCTCGCTCATCGGCTTCCCGATCATCGACTTCGAAATCGAGCTTTATGACGGTGCCTATCACGATGTTGACTCGTCGGCATTGGCCTTTGAAATTGCCGGTCGTGCAGCAATGCGCGAAGCGGCTCAAAAGTCGGGCATCAAGCTCCTCGAACCGATCATGAAGGTCGAAGTCATCACCCCGGAAGATTATCTGGGCGATGTCATCGGTGACATGAACTCACGTCGTGGTCAGATCCAGGGCACAGACACACGCGGCAACGCGCAGGCTGTCGAAGCCATGGTCCCGCTGGCCAATATGTTCGGCTACGTCAATCAGCTGCGGTCCTTCACACAAGGCCGTGCGCAATACTCAATGCAATTCTCGCATTATGACGAAGTTCCGGCAAATGTGGCGGAAGAGGTCAAGGCAAAGCTTGCCTAATCGTGAAAGACGGATTAAGGCGCGCGCCTGAATTAGCAGGCGAGCGCCCGCAATCCGAAACATTGAACCAATCGAAGAACGAGGGTTAGAAAAATGGCGAAGGCTAAATTTGAGCGGAACAAGCCGCACTGCAACATCGGCACCATCGGTCACGTTGACCATGGTAAGACCTCGCTGACCGCAGCGATCTCGAAGATTCTGGCTGAAACCAATGGCGGTGTCGCCGTTGACTTTGCCAACATCGACAAGGCTCCTGAAGAGCGCGAGCGCGGCATCACGATTTCGACGGCACACGTCGAATATGAAACCGACGCGCGTCACTATGCACACGTCGATTGCCCGGGCCACGCTGACTATGTGAAGAACATGATCACGGGCGCTGCGCAGATGGACGGCGGCATTCTCGTCGTTTCGGCCACAGACGGCCCGATGCCCCAGACCCGTGAGCACATCCTGCTCGCTCGTCAGGTTGGCGTGCCGCAGCTCGTCGTGTTCATGAACAAGGTTGACCTTGTTGACGACGCCGAAATCCTCGAGCTCGTCGAAATGGAAATTCGCGAATTGCTCTCCAACTATGACTTTGACGGCGACAACATTCCCGTCATTCAGGGTTCGGCGACATGCGCACTCAATGGCGACAAGCCTGAAATTGGCCGCGATGCCATTCTTAAGCTGATGGCGGCTGTTGACAGCTTCATTCCGCAGCCGGCGCGTCCGCTCGACAAGCCGTTCCTGATGCCGATCGAAGACGTGTTCTCGATCTCGGGTCGTGGTACGGTTGTTACCGGCCGCGTTGAAACCGGCGTTGTGAAGGTTGGCGAAGAAGTCGAAATCGTCGGCCTCAAGGACACGAAGAAGACCGTCGTGACCGGCGTTGAAATGTTCCGCAAGCTGCTCGATCAGGGTGAAGCTGGCGATAACATCGGCGCGCTCATCCGCGGCGTTGGCCGTGAAGAAGTTGAGCGTGGCCAGGTTCTCTGCAAGCCGGGTTCGATCACGCCGCACACGGAATTCACTTCGGAAGTCTATGTTCTGTCGAAGGAAGAGGGCGGCCGTCACACGCCGTTCTTTGCGAACTATCGTCCGCAGTTCTACTTCCGCACGACTGACGTCACCGGTGAAGTTGTTCTTCCCGAAGGCACAGAAATGGTCATGCCGGGCGACAATGTTCAGCTTGCTATCAAGCTGATCGCACCGATCGCGATGGAGCAGGGTCTGCGCTTCTCGATCCGTGAAGGTGGCCGGACCGTCGGTTCTGGGGTTGTCGCTTCGATCTCTAAGTAATATAGCTCAATCAACTCCGCCCGATTCTCTTCATGAGGATCGGACGGTTTGCTTGTTTAATGTTTTTGGCTCTTTCTCATCGGTAAACGGACATGGAAACGCAGAATATTCGCATTCGCCTAAAGGCATTCGATCATCGTGTGCTTGATCAGGCAACTGGCGACATCGCCGAAACGGCAAAGCGCACAGGCGCTTTAATCCGCGGTCCCATTCCGCTCCCGACGAGAATTGAGAAATTCACGGTCAACCGCGGCCCGCACGTCGACAAAAAGTCGCGCGAGCAGTTTGAGGTTCGGACCTATAAGCGGTTGCTCGATATCGTGCAGCCCACCCCGCAGACAGTCGACGCTTTGATGAAGCTCGATCTTGCTTCTGGGGTTGATGTTGAGATCAAGCTCGCCTAAGGGCTCTGTCTCTCAAGAGATTTGGGATACCGCCGAACATTAGTTCGGGTCTGCGTCCCCCGTCTTTTCGGTCTGAAATGGCTGAAAACTAGCCCGGACGGGGCGATGCATTACAATTTGGGCTCACATGCCCGCGGGGAATGGGTCTCCGTGGGCCTCTGTATTAGGGAGAAACGGATCATGCGCAATGGCGTGATCGAGAAGAAGGTAGGCATGACGCGCATCTTTAAAGAAGATGGCCGTCACGTTCCCGTTACCGTTCTTTCGCTTGAAAATTGTCAGGTCGTGTCGCAGCGCACGCTTGATCGCGACGGTTATGTCGCGGTTCAGCTGGGTGCGGGCGCGGCTAAAGCTAAGAATGTTGCCAAACCGCAGCGCGGTCACTTCGCGAAGGCAGAGGTTGAGCCCAAGGCTCGTCTCGTCGAATTTCGTGTTGCTGAAGACGCACTGGTTGATGTTGGCGCAGAAATCGCAGCCGATCATTTCGTGACGGGCCAGCTCGTCGACGTTGCCGGCCATACCCAGGGTAAGGGCTTTGCAGGCGCCATGAAGCGTTGGGGCTTCGGCGGTCTGCGCGCAACCCACGGTGTGTCGGTCTCGCACCGTTCGCACGGGTCGACGGGTCAACGTCAGGATCCGGGTAAGGTCTTCAAGAATAAGAAGATGGCCGGCCACATGGGTGACCGTCAGCGTACACAGCAGAACCTCGAAATCGTCCTGACGGATGTCGAGCGCGGTTTGTTGTTCGTGCGCGGTTCGGTTCCCGGTGCCAAGGGCACATGGCTGACCGTGATCGACTCCGTTAAGGTGTCGCGCCCCGCCGACGCTCCGTACCCCGCCGCGGTTCGCTCCGCTGGCGCTCCGGTCGAAGCTCCCGCTGAAACTCCGGCTGAAGTCGCTGATGCGCCTGAAGCTGCCGAAACCCAGGAGGGCTAAGCCATGAAGCTCAAGGTTCAGACCCTCGATGCCAAGGCAAAGGGCGACATTGATCTGGCGGACGACGTGTTCGGCCTAGAACCACGCGCAGATATTCTGCACCGTGTTGTCACGTGGCAGCTTGAAAATGCCCGTGGCACAGCCCGTGGCGCGCGTGAGCGTGCTGATGTGGCCCGCACCGGTAAGAAGTTTGGTCGTCAAAAAGGTGGCGGTACTGCCCGTCACGGCGATCGTCGCGCGCCCGTCTTCATCGGCGGTGGTAAGGCTCATGGACCGCGCGTTCGTGACTTTAACCCGTCGCTGAACAAGAAAATCCGTGCGCTTGGCCTGAAGATGGCCCTTTCGGCGAAGGCGAAATCTGGCACGCTCATCGTGTTGGAAGACCTTGCCGTTAAGGAAGCCAAGACCAAGGCGCTTGTCGGCACGCTCAGCAAGCTGGGCTTCGGCAGGACGGCACTCGTCATTGACGGTGAGAATGTGGAAACGAGCTTCGCGCTTGCAACCGCCAACATTCCTGGGGTCGACGTTTTGCCGGCCATGGGCGCCAATGTTTACGACATCCTTCGCCATGATACGCTGGTCTTGACCCGCGCTGGCGTTGAAAAGCTGGAGGCGCGCTTCAATGGCTAAGAATCAAGTGGATATTCGCCACTATGATGTGGTGCTCGCGCCCCACATCACAGAAAAGGCGACCATGGCGAGTGAGCAGAACGCTGTTGTGTTCCGCGTCGCCAACGACGCCACCAAGCCGCAGATCAAGGCGGCCGTTGAAGCTCTCTTCGACGTTAAGGTGACGGGCGTGAACACCATCGTCCAAAAGGGTAAGACCAAACGCTGGAAGGGCGCAGCCTACCGTCGTTCGGACTTCAAAAAAGCGATTGTGACGCTGGCTGATGGCCAGTCGATCGACGTGACCACGGGGATCTGAGAACCATGGCACTGAAGCATTATAACCCAACCAGCCCGGCCCGCCGTGGCCTGATCTTGGTTGACCGCTCCGCGCTGCACAAGGGCAAGCCTGTTAAGGCTCTGACCGAAGGCAAGCGCAAGACGGGCGGCCGTAACAATAAGGGCCATGTGACCTCGCGCGGCATCGCCGGTGGCCACAAGCAGCGGTATCGCATCATCGACTTTAAGCGTCGCAAATGGGACGTGGAAGCGACGGTCGAGCGTCTGGAATATGACCCCAACCGCACCGCCTTCATCGCGCTCGTCAAATATGACGATGGCGAACAGGCTTATATCTTGGCGCCACAGCGTCTTGCTCCTGGTGACAAGATCATCGCGGGCAAGAAGACCGACGTGAAGCCGGGCAATTCCATGGAACTCGCTCAAATGCCGGTTGGCACCATTGTCCACAATGTGGAAATGAAGCCGGGCAAGGGCGGCCAGATTGCACGTTCGGCTGGCACTTATGTGCAGGTCGTCGGTCGTGATCGTGGCATGGTGATTGTTCGTCTGAATTCGGGTGAGCAGCGCTATCTGCGCGGCGATTGCATGGGCACTGTTGGTGCCGTGTCGAACCCCGATAATGGGAACACCAATCTTGCTAAGGCTGGCCGTAACCGCTGGCTGGGCCGTCGTCCGCTGACGCGCGGTGTTGCAAAGAACCCAGTCGATCACCCCCATGGTGGTGGTGAAGGCCGGACTTCAGGTGGTCGTCACCCAGTGACGCCATGGGGTAAGCCGACCAAGGGTGCGCGTACGCGTTCCAACAAGTCGACTGACAAGATGATCATCCGGTCGCGTCACGCGAAGAAGAAGAGGTAAGTCATGGCCCGTTCCGTCTGGAAAGGTCCTTTTGTAGACCTGCACCTGCTGAAGAAGGCAGAAACCGCTGCGGAGGCTGGCACACGTGCTGGCCCGATCAAAACTTGGTCGCGCCGCTCGACGATCCTTCCGCAGTTCGTTGGCCTGACGTTTAACGTCTATAATGGCCGTAAGTTCATTCCCGTTACGGTGAATGAGGACATGGTTGGCATGAAGCTGGGTGAATTTGCGCCGACGCGCACCTTCCCGGGCCACGCCGCTGACAAGAAGGGCAAACGCTGATGTCGAAATCTGCATCTCCCCGTCGCGTTGGCGATAAGGAAGCTTTGGCTGTTGGCGCTATGATCCGCGGTTCGGCCTATAAGCTGAACCTTGTTGCGGGCCTGATCCGCGGCAAGAAAGCCAGTGACGCTTTGAATATTCTTCAGTTCTCTACCAAGGGTATGGCTGTTGACGTTCGCAAGGTTTTGGCATCGGCAATCGCTAATGCTGAGAATAACCACAATCTCGACATTGACGCGCTTGTCGTCAGCGAAGCGAGCGTGGGCAAGTCGCTGGCCATGAAACGCTTTGCGACCCGTGCGCGTGGCCGTTCAACCCGCATCGTCAAACCGTTCAGCCGCCTGCGTGTGGTCGTTCGTGAAGTGCAAGAGGAGGCATAAGCCATGGGTCAGAAGAGCAATCCAATTGGCCTGCGCCTCCAGATCAACCGCACCTGGGACAGCCGCTGGTACGCCGATGGCGCGGACTATGGCCGTCTTCTTTTGGAAGATCTGAAACTGCGCAAATTCATCTTTAAGACGTTGCCGCAGGCGGCGATTTCAAAGGTGGTCATTGAGCGTCCGGCAAAGAATTGCCGTATCTCCATCTATGCTGCACGCCCTGGTGTGATCATCGGCAAGAAGGGTGCGGACATTGAAAAGCTGCGCAAGACACTGGCGGCCCAGACATCTGGCGAAGTTTCGCTGAACATTGTCGAAATCCGCAAGCCGGAAATCGACTCCAAGCTTGTCGCACAGGGTGTGGCAGATCAGCTGGAGCGTCGTATCGCTTTCCGTCGCGCCATGAAGCGTGCGGTGCAGTCGGCGCTTCGTCTTGGAGCCGAGGGCATTCGTATCACCTGCGCCGGTCGCTTGGGTGGTGCTGAAATCGCCCGCACCGAATGGTATCGTGAAGGTCGTGTGCCGCTGCACACGCTTCGCGCCAATGTCGATTATGCCGAAGCCGAAGCACTGACAGCTTATGGCATCTGCGGTATCAAGGTCTGGATCTTCAAGGGTGAAATCCTTGGACATGACCCGATGGCCACGGATCGCCTGATGCTGGACGCGCAGACGTCCGGCGTCCGTCCGGCCCGCTGAGTTTAGGATAGAGCAATGCTGCAACCGAAACGCACCAAATTCCGCAAGGCGCACAAGGGCCGTATCCATGGCGATGCCAAGGGTGGCACCAGCCTGAACTTCGGCTCTTATGGGCTGAAGGCGCTTGAGCCGGATCGTATCACCGCGCGTCAGATCGAAGCTGCGCGTCGTGCCATCACACGTCACATTCGCCGTCAGGGCCGTCTTTGGATCCGCGTGTTCCCTGATGTGCCTGTGTCGTCAAAGCCTGCTGAAGTCCGCATGGGCTCTGGTAAGGGGTCGCCCGAATTTTGGGCGGCACGCGTGAAACCCGGCCGTATCCTGTTTGAACTGGACGGTGTTCCCGGCCCGATCGCCGCTGTGGCGTTCAGCCGTGCCGCTGAAAAGCTGCCGATCAAGACCAAAGTCGTTGCCCGTCTGGGTGACTTCTCTCACCTGGGAGCTGCATGATGACAAAGATTGCCGATCTCAAGGTCAAGACCGACGACCAGCTGGTAGAGGAACTGACCAATTTGAAGCGTGAGCAATTCAACTTGCGCTTTCAGGCGGCCACAAGCCAGCTTGAGAAGCCCGCCCGCATCCAAGTGGTGCGTCGCGATATCGCCCGCATCAAGACGCTTCAGGCGCAGCGCACCGCTGCGGCTGCGGCCAAGTAAGGACCAGGTGACATGCCAAAGCGCGTGCTGACCGGAACGGTCGTATCCGACAAGACCGACAAGACGGTGGTGGTCAAGGTAGAGCGGAAGGTGAAACATCCGCTTTACGGTAAGATCATTCGTCGTTCGAAGAAGTATCACGCCCATGATGAAGGCAATGTCTTCAAAGAGGGCGAAGTGGTGCGCATTGAAGAATGTGCCCCTATTTCGAAGCTGAAGACCTGGACGGTCATTGAAAAGGTCGGCGGCGCTGCTGCAATTGCCGATCCGATGGAGGGCTGATCCATGATTCAGATGCAGTCCAATCTCGACGTTGCCGATAACTCGGGCGCCAAGCGCGTTCAGTGCATCAAGGTGCTCGGTGGCTCAAAGCGTCGCTTTGCTGGCGTGGGTGATGTGATCGTTGTGTCGATCAAAGAAGCCCAGCCGCGTGGCAAAGTGAAGAAGGGCGATGTTCATCGCGCTGTTATCGTTCGCACCGCTAAGGACATTCATCGTCCCGATGGGTCGACGATCCGGTTCGACGGTAATGCCGCTGTTCTCGTCAACAAGAACGAAGAGCCAATCGGAACCCGTATTTTCGGCCCGGTTTGCCGTGAATTGCGGGCGAAGAACTTCATGAAGATCATCTCGCTCGCGCCGGAGGTGCTGTAATGGCTTCGCTCAAGATCAAAAAAGGCGATAAGGTCGTCGTCCTGTCCGGTAAGGACAAGGGCAAGACGGGCGAAGTGACCAAGGCTTTCCCGAAGGATGGCAAGGTTCTCGTTGCTGGCGTGAATATCGCCACCCGCCACAAAAAGCCGACCCAGGCCGACCCGCAAGGTGGTCTGGAACGTCGCGAGGCACCGATGCCGGTGTCGAAGGTGGCGATTGAAGATCCGAAGACGGGCAAGCCAACGCGCGTTCGCTTCGAAATCAAGGACGGCAAGAAGGTCCGCGTGGCCGTGAAGTCCGGAGAAGTGATCAATGGCTGACAAATACAAAGCCCGCATGCAGGGCATTTATGAGTCCACGATCGTCAAGGCGATGACTGAGAAGTTTGGGTATACCAACGCACTTCAGGTTCCGCGTCTTGATAAGATCATCATCAACATGGGTGTTGGTGAAGCGACCCAAGATAAGAAAAAGGTCGAAATCGCGGCGACTGAAATGGAGCTGATTGCTGGTCAAAAGCCAGTCATTGCTCGCGCCAAGAAGTCGATCGCGCAGTTTAAGCTGCGTGAAGGCATGCCGATTGGTTGCAAGGTTACCTTGCGCCGCGAACGCATGTATGAGTTTCTTGATCGCTTGATCACCATCGCACTTCCGCGCGTCCGTGACTTTCGGGGTCTGAACCCCAAGTCGTTTGACGGCCGTGGCAATTATGCGATGGGCCTCAAGGAGCAGTTGGTTTTCCCGGAAATCAGCTACGACAAGATCGAAAAAGTGCGTGGCATGGATATCATTGTCACCACCACCGCAAAGACCGACGACGAAGCGCGCGAGCTTCTTCGTTTGTTCGGTTTCCCGTTCCCGCAAGACCAAGAGCAGCAGCAGGCCGCGTAAGCGGTGCTGCTCTGACGGAAGGAAGAGAACTTAAGTCATGGCGAAACTGAGTTCGATCAACAAAAACGAGCGTCGCAAGAAGCTCGTTAAGAAGTACGCGGGGCGTTATGCCCGGCTGAAGGCGATCGCAAACGACGAGTCCAAGGATGAAACGGAGCGCCTCATCGCGCGGCTGAAGCTTGCGGAAATTCCGCGCAACGGCAATCCGACCCGCGTTCGTAACCGGTGTGAACTCACCGGCCGTCCGCGCGCTTACTACCGCAAATTCCGGCTCTGCCGTGTTCAGCTGCGGGATCTGGCCAATAAGGGCCTGATTCCTGGCGTCACGAAGTCGAGCTGGTAAGGGGCTTTAGAAATGGCATTGACCGATCCCTTGGGTGATATGCTCACCCGCATCCGCAATGGCCAACGCGCCAAGATGGATAGCGTTTTGACACCGGCGTCTACGCTGCGTGTTCGCGTTCTCGATGTTCTGAAGCGTGAAGGCTATATTCGTGGCTATCATGATGAAGCGCTTGGCGCTCATCCCGGTATCCGCATCGAGCTGAAATATTTCGAAGGGCAGCCTGCGATTAAGCATGTCGCCCGTATTTCGAAGCCAGGTCGCCGCGTCTATTCGGGCTCTAAGGAGCTTCCGCGTGTTCGCAATGGTCTGGGCATCACCATCGTTTCGACGCCAAGGGGCGTTCTGTCTGACGCGGAAGCGCGTGACCAGAATGTCGGTGGCGAAGTCCTCGCGGAGGTGTTCTGATGAGCCGCACGGGCAAAAGGCCGGTTGCAATCCCGGCAGGCGTCACGGCCTCTATTGAGGGCGCTGTCATCGAAGTTAAGGGCCCCAAAGGCACGCTTTCGATGCCAAAGGCTGACGATGTAAGCTACACGCTGGAAGACGGTCTTCTGACCGTGCGCCCAGGCAATGAAACAAAGCGCGCGCGCGCGTTTTGGGGCATGCAGCGGACATTGATCCAGAACCTCGTCACGGGTGTGACGGATGGCTTCACCAAGACATTGGACATGACGGGTGTCGGCTATCGCGCAAATGCGCAGGGCCGCAAACTCAAGCTCCAGCTTGGCTATAGCCACGACATCGACATCGACGTGCCGGAAGGCATTGATATTAAGACCCCGGATCAGACGACGATCGAAATCTCTGGCGCTGATCGCCAGAAGGTTGGTCAGATCGCCGCCGAAATCCGCCGCTGGCGTAAGCCTGAACCCTATAAGGGTAAGGGCATCCGCTATCGCGGCGAGTTTATCTTCCGGAAGGAGGGTAAGAAGAAGTAATGGGCCAGAAATTCTCAACATTCGAAAAGCGCCGTCAGCGCGTCCGCACCTCGCTGCGGGCCCGTGCAGGTCAGCGTCCACGCCTTTCCATTCATCGTTCGGGTCGGCATATTTATGCGCAGATCATTGACGATAATGCCGGAAAGACTGTGGTTTCTGCCTCAACCGTCGAAAAGGACGCCCGCACCAAGTCGGGAGCCAATCTCGACGCGGCTGTCTTGGTGGGTAAGGCTGTTGCCGAACGCGCCAAGAAGGCTGGCGTGACCAAGGTCGTGTTCGACCGCGGTGGCTTCCTGTTTCATGGCCGTGTCAAGGCGCTTGCCGACGCTGCTCGCGAAGGCGGATTGGAGTTCTAAATGGCTGACGAAACAGAAATCCAGGGCGGCGAAGCCCCCGCTGTAGAAGCTGCTGCCGCAGCGCCGGAGCAGACCGAAGGTCGTGGTCGCGGTGGTCGTGGCCGTGGCGGTAATGATCGTGGCCGTGGTGGCCGTGATGGCGGCCGTGGCCGTCGTGACGACCGCCGTGGCGGCAACGCCGAAGAGGGTGGTGAAGAGCTGATCGAGAAGCTCGTGCACATCAACCGCGTTTCGAAGACCGTTAAGGGTGGTAAGCGTTTTGGCTTTGCCGCACTCGTCGTGGTCGGCGATGGCAAGGGCCGTGCAGGCTTTGGACATGGCAAGGCGCGCGAAGTGCCGGAAGCCATTTCCAAGGCAACGGCTGCTGCCAAGCGCGCGATGGTGCGTGTTCCTTTGAAGGAAGGCCGCACGCTGCATCATGATGGTGATGGCCATTTCGGCGCAGGCCGCGTGACCGTTCGTACCGCCCCGCAAGGGACGGGCATCATCGCCGGTGGTCCGATGCGTGCTGTGTTTGAATCGCTGGGTGTCGCAGACGTCGTCACCAAGTCGGTTGGCACATCGAACCCCTATAACATGATCCGGGCGACGTTTGCGGCTTTGACCGAACAGACCAGCCCGAAGTCGGTGGCGCAGCGCCGTGGCAAGAAGATCGCTGATCTTCTCGGCCGTGGTGGGGCCAGCGCGGCAGAAGCTGAGGCTGATGCCGAAGCCGTTACGGAGTAATCGATGATGGCGAAGATCAAGATCAAGCAGGTCGGTTCGCCGATCCGCCGGACCAAGGATCAGCGCGCAACGCTGATCGGCCTTGGCCTCAACAAGATGCACCGTGTTTCGGAACTGGAAGATACGCCTGCTGTGCGCGGGATGATCCAAAAGGTTCGTCACATGGTCGAAGTGCTCGACGCCTAAGTGGCGTCGGGCATCCCGGCCTTCCGGTCGGGATCCGGGATGTGACGCGCGATATATCCCGAGGCTAAAGCGACACCAGATCCGGCATGGCCGGGCAAGTAAAGCGAGTGCAGATTATGAAATTGAATGAACTCCGTGACAATGACGGTGCCCGTAAAGGCCGGATGCGCGTTGGACGCGGCATCGGCTCTGGCAAGGGCAAGACCGCTGGTCGTGGCCAAAAGGGTCAGAAGAGCCGTGAAGGCGTTTCGATTGCAGGCTTTGAAGGCGGCCAGATGCCCCTTCACATGCGCCTGCCAAAGCGCGGCTTTAACAATATCTTTGCCAAGGATTATGCCGAAGTAAATCTTGGCGCGATCCAGAAGGTGATTGATGCCAAGAAGCTCGATGCCAAGGGCACGATTGATCATGCGGCGCTGAAAGCTGTTGGTTTGGCCCGTGGTGGTAAGGACGGCGTTCGCCTCCTCGCCAAGGGTGAACTGACGGCGAAGGTTGCCTTCCGGGTGGCTGGTGCCTCTGCTGCTGCCAAGGCTGCGGTTGAAAAGGCTGGCGGTTCTGTGGATGTCATCCACGTCGTTCCGGCTGCTGAAAAGGCCGCTGCCAAAAAGGGCACGACCAAGGCCAAGAAAAAGGCCTAAGCAAATCGCATTCGAGGCTTAGACAAAAGCTGAAGAATCTCTATATGGAACGGCGGGCGGCCTTTAGGGCATGACCCGCCGTTCTTATTTTAAGGGTCGATTATCTATGGCAAGTTCTGCCAATCAGCAGGCCGGTCTCAATCTCTCCCGCTTTTCGCAAGCGTCGGAGCTAAAAAGCCGCATTTGGTTTACCATTGGTGCTCTTATTGTGTTTCGGCTGCTGAGCCATGTTCCGTTGCCAGGGATTGACCCCAAGGCACTGGAAACCCTTTTCAATACGACCAAGGGTGGCGTGCGCGACTTTTTCAACATGTTCTCCGGCGGATCGCTTCAGCGTATGAGCCTGATCGCGCTGGGCGTGATGCCCTATATCACCGCATCGATCGTGGTGCAGTTGGGGACATCATTGTCGCCGACGCTGGCTGCCCTTAAGAAAGAGGGCGAAAGCGGCCGCAAGAAACTCAATCAATATACGCGCTACGGGACGGTCGTGCTGACGATCATTCAGGGCTATTTCATCGCTGTTGGACTTGAAAGCTGGGGGGCAACCCAGGGCATGTCTGCCGTGGTAGAGCCGGGCATGCTGTTCCGCCTTGCCTGTGTGACCGCGCTTTTGGGCGGCACTATGTTCCTGATGTGGCTGGGCGAGCAGATCACCAGTCGCGGCATTGGGAATGGTATTTCCCTGATCATCATGGCCGGGATTGTCTCAACCCTTCCCCAGACCCTCGCGCAAGTGTTTGAAGGTGGTCGTACGGGCACGATGCAGCCTTTGATGGTTTTGGGCATTGGCGCGGCGGTCATCGCGCTGATTGCCTTCATCTGCTTCATGGAGCGGGCGCAGCGCCGTGTGCTGATCCAATATCCCAAGCGTCAGTCACAAAATGGCATGATGCAGGCGGATAAGAGCTTCCTTCCTTTGAAGATCAATACAGCAGGCGTCATTCCGCCCATCTTTGCCTCGTCGCTGCTGCTCATGCCGCTGACGCTTGTGCAGTTTGCGGGCCAGAGCGCGACGCAGGACAGCCAGACGGGTGATATCATTCTGGGTATCACCAATGCGTTGCAGCATGGGTCGCCGCTCTACATGACGCTCTATGCGTTGGGCATTATCTTCTTTTGCTTCTTTTACACGGCCGTTGTCTTCAACCCGGAAGAGACGGCGGAGAATTTGAAGCGGCATGGCGGCTTCGTCCCCGGCATTCGTCCGGGCAAGAATACCGAAACCTATTTGGATTATGTCCTGACCCGGATCACGGTGGTCGGTGCAGCCTATCTCACGCTGGTTTGCTTGGTGCCGGAATTCATGTTCTCCAGCCTGGGGTTTGTTGCCATTGGCGGGACCAGCCTGTTGATCGTGGTGAATGTGACGATGGATACGGTGACCCAGATCCAGAGCCATTTGCTCGCCCATCAATATGGTGATCTGATCAAGAAGGCGAAGCTCAAGGGAGGGCGCCGGTGAATCTTATTCTTCTCGGCCCGCCGGGCGCAGGTAAAGGAACTCAGGCCAGCCGCCTTCAAGAAGAACGCGGCATGGTTCAACTGTCCACCGGCGATATGCTCCGGGCCGCCGTCAAGGAAGGCACGCCCATTGGGGTGAAGGCCAAGGCCGTGATGGATGCAGGGGAACTTGTGTCCGATGAGATTGTCTCCGGCATTATTGGTGAAGCCCTTGCGAAACTCGCGCCCGAAACCGGCGTTATCTTTGATGGCTATCCCCGCACGGCGGCCCAAGCCGTGTCGCTGGATGGCATTTTGGCAGACCATGGCCGCAAGCTTGACCATGTGATTGAACTGGCGGTTGACGAAGAGGCACTGGTTGAGCGCATTACAGGCCGCTTCACCTGTGCCAAATGCGGGGCTGGCTATCATGACCATTTCAAGCAGACCAAGGTTGATGGTGTGTGCGATGCCTGTGGCGCGACCGAGTTTAAGCGCCGCCCGGACGACAATGAAGAGACCGTGCGCACCCGCATGACGGAATATCGCGCAAAGACAGCCCCGATCCTTCCCATTTACGAAGGGCGCGGCCTGTTGAAGAAGGTGGACGGCATGGCCGCCATCGAGACGGTGACGGGCCAGATTGAGGCGATCCTCGCTTAGCTCATGAAATGGGTGCGCGCATTTTTATGCGTGTCACATAAGCGTCATTGGAGTGTCACGACGCTGTCCTGAGCCTTTGTCATATCGTGCCTATGACAGCCATCGCCCTTCGCCTTGCTCCATCGCTTTTCCCGCATCTGGCCAAGCAGAATGCCCGCCCGCGTCGCACAAGAGCGCACGTCGGGCTTGGCTATCGTCTGCTTATTTGGGCATTCCGCAACAATTAAGCTGCGTCATCTGGCTTTACAGGCCGGGTGTCAGTCTATCTTGCGGGCCAGAAAATCTGGCACAGGGCCATTCCAGCCCTGATCTTCCCCTGACATAGCGGCCTTTGGCTCCCGATCTGCTTTCGGCTCGACAGCACGCTCTTTGCGCACGCGAGCAGGTTGCTCTTTGCGGGCGGGGGCTGGTGCCTCATCTTCTGTGCGTGGGGCAGTGCGGTTGCTTGTGCGGGCAGGACGGCTCGACGCGCGGGCCGGGCGATCACCCGTGTCGTCGGTGGCAACGGAGATGCGCTCAATCGTCTGACCTGTCAGCTTTTCGATATTTTCAACCGCTTCGGCGTCTTCCTTTGTGACGAAAGTAAAGGCCCGTCCAAGCGCACCTGCGCGCCCGGTACGACCAATGCGATGGACATAGTCATCGGGGTGCCAAGGGGCGTCAAAGTTAAAGACATGGCTGACGCCCTTCACATCCAGTCCGCGGGCCGCGACGTCTGAGGCAACAAGCACGTTGATTTCGCCTGCCTTAAACCGCTCAAGCTCTCGCAAGCGGGCAGGTTGATCCATATCGCCATGGATTTCACCCGCCTGAAAGCGATGTTGCTTCAAGCTGGTCGCAAGCTCCCGCACCGTTGTTTTGCGGTTGCAGAAAATGATAGCGGTGTTGATGTCTTCGCTGTTGAGCAATGACCGCAAGACTTCGCGCTTTTTGCGGGTATCCGTCTCAACAAGGAATTGGGCGATGTTGACATTGGTCGTGGCAGGCCGGGCGACTTCGATTGTCTTAGGATTGGACAGGAATCGATCCGAAAGCTTCTTAATGGGCGGCGGCATCGTGGCCGAAAACAGAAGCGTTTGCCGATTTGTCGGCAGCTTGGTGCAGATATTTTCAATATCGGGGATGAACCCCATGTCGAGCATGCGGTCTGCTTCATCGATGACGAGCAGCTCACAGCCAGTGAGCAGGATTTTGCCCCGCTCAAACAAATCCATCAACCGACCTGGTGTCGCGATCAGGACATCAACGCCCTTTTCCAGCGCCTTAACCTGATCCCCCATCTGCACACCGCCAATGAGCAGGGCCATGGAAAGCTTGTGATATTTGCCATATTTCTCAAAATTCTCGGCAACCTGAGCGGCGAGTTCGCGTGTTGGTTCTAGAATGAGAGAGCGCGGCATGCGTGCACGTGTGCGGCCTTGCCCCAAAATATCGATCATCGGCAGCACAAAGGCGGCTGTCTTGCCCGTTCCGGTCTGGGCGATTGCAATCAAATCCCGCATCATAAGGACGCTGGGGATGGCCTGCTGTTGGACAGGGGTGGGATCGCTATAGCCCGCTTCGGTAACGGCGCGGAGCAATTCGTCCGAAAGGCCGAGATCGGCAAAACTCATGCAAAATTCATCCGGAAAAAGGGGCGATGACATCGAAGATCATCTCCGTCGGGCCTTGGCCCTTTGGCCTGAAATGTCAAGCAAAAGCCTTGTTCGTCCGGGAGAGAGCCGATTACTTTGGCGGGACCAGTCGGCGAAATCTATCAATGGTGCAGGCACCGCCCGCGCGGGAATAGATCATATCCCGATCCTCACACAGCCGGCCATCGGGCGTCGGCTTAAAGTAAAAGCCCGAATAGAAATCGATGGAGCGACAGCCCTTTTCCAAATGGGCCCGCATCGCCTGACGCCCACGCAGCATGATGTCGATGCTGTCCGGCTTAGTGATCAGCACGCCAGCAACATTGTTAACATAGAGGCATCGTGGCGCCGCTTTTTCCCGCCAATCCCGCAAATTCGGGCGTATTTGGGCGCGCTCTTCATGCGGTGTAACCCGGATGACAACCCGTCGTTCAATGACCAATTGGGCCAATTGGGTCTGCGATGCGGCCGCCCCTCGGGCAACGGCATGGGGCGGCGATGCGAAAAGCGCAGCGATGCCGGGCAGGAGGAGTTTAAGAAATCGCAAGTCCATGATTCGCAACGATATGTGGTTCTTTGGTTGAACAGATGATGAATTGCGTGGCAATGGTGGATGGACAACCCGCCCGGCGAGGAGGCCAAGATGTTGGATGCATCATTTCTTGAAAAGCTGGGCAATGTGCTGGGATCGAAGGGCCTCGTCACGGATACGAGCGATATCGCCCCTTGGCTCACGGATTGGCGCAAGCTCTATGTCGGCCGCGCCGCCGCCCTACTTGCGCCCGCCAATGTGGGGGAGGCGCAAGCGGTTATCCAGCTTCTGGCAGAGCATGGCGTGCCGATGGTGCCGCAGGGGGGTAATAGCTCAATGGTCGGCGGCGCGACACCAGATGACAGCGGCGAGGCTGTCATTTTATCGACCCGGCGGATGAATGCTATTCGCCTATTGGATGCCGATGCCTCGATCGTTGTGGCAGAAGCGGGCGTCATTTTGGCGCATCTGCATGAGGCGGCGCAATCGGTTGGACGGCGCTTTCCCTTGACGCTTGGGGCGCGGGGTTCGGCCACCATTGGCGGGCTGGTTTCAACCAATGCGGGTGGGACACAGGTTCTGCGGTTCGGCACAATGCGTAAGCTGGTGCTGGGGATTGAGGCGGTTCTGCCGAATGGGTCGCTCTATGAAGGGCTGGCCGCACTCAAAAAGGATAATCGGGGCTATGACCTGACCCAGTTGCTGATCGCGGCTGAGGGGACGCTTGGGCTGATCACGGCGGCGAGCCTAAGGCTCGTGCCCGATGTGCAGGATCGCGCGGTTGGCTGGATCGGCATTGACAGTCCGGACACGGCGCTGCGCCTGTTGCGCCAGATGGAGGCCGCATCGGGGGACGCGATTGAGAGTTTTGAGCTTGTGCCGAACAGCTGCCTAAAGCTGGTTTTGCAGCATATTCCCGGCACGCGCGCGCCGCTGGAGTCTGACCATCCTTGGCATGTTCTTGTGGACTATGTGTACACACAAGCGGGCCAGATGTCTGCTGCGTCCGCCCTGCAAAACCTGTTGGCAGGGGCGATAGAGGCGGGGCAGATTTCCGATGCTACCATTGCCGCAAGCGAGGCTCAGGCGCAGGCATTTTGGAAGCTGCGCGACTCCATTTCAGAGGCGGAACGTGCGCATGGCCCTGCCGTGCAGCATGACATTTCGGTTCCGGTCGATGATATGCCGCGCTTTATTCGGGACGCCAGCCATGAGGTGGAGCGCGCTTTCCCCGGTGCCTGGGTGAATGCCTATGGGCATTTGGGGGATGGCAATGTCCATTTTCACGTGCGCGCGCCGGACGGCACGAGCGACCCTGATTGGCGCGTCACAACGGGCAAGGCGGCCAGCGGGATGGTCTATGATCTGGTGACGCAGGCGGGGGGATCGATTTCGGCTGAACATGGCATTGGGCAGATGAAGCGCGATGAACTGGCCCGCCTATCTTCGCCTGCCCGTTTGTCGGCGCTGCGGGCGATTAAGGCGGCGCTTGACCCCCAAGGGATCATGAACCCCGGCAAGCTTGTTCCATAAACTATTGGATTAGGGGACAAAGCTCGGCTCGGCAGCCTTTCTGCTTGCGCTTCAAAGGCTCCCGCCATAGGAGCCGAGGTCAAGCAAAATACTTGTCGCAGGAGATCTTTAATGGCCGACGCGCCCCAAAATGCGCTTCCTTTATTGTATAAGGACCTCGTTCCCCTTTCATCGGTTGATCATGCGAGCTGGAAGACCCGCCAGCTTGAATCCGCCCCTTGGCTTCAGGATCAGCATGCGATCCCCGTCACGGTGGATGAGTTCGCATCGGCTCAGCGGTTTTTCCCGATCATTTTCTCGGCTGGGGAAAGCCCGGTTCCGCTTGCACTGCTCGGCCTGAACGAAGGCGTGAACGTCTTTATGGGCGAAGACGGCAGGTTCACCGAGAATGTCTATGTTCCGGCTTATGTCCGGCGCTACCCGTTCATGCTGGCAAAGTTGCGCCCCGATAGCGATGAGCTGTCAGTTTGCTTTGACCCGACGGCGGATGCCATTGGCCCGTTTGACGATGGCGACGCGCTTTTCGAAGATGGGCAGCCTGCCGAAGCGACCAAGCAGATCCTTGAGTTTTGTGAGCAGTTTGAGCAGGCAGGGCAGCGCACCGAAGCCTTTATGAAGGATTTGGTCGAAAGCGAGCTTTTGATGGATGGCGAATTGTCGATCCAGCCTGATCCGGAAAAGCCGCCGTTCATCTATCGTGGTTTCCAGATGGTGAATGAAGAAAAGCTTCGTGATTTGCGGGGCGATCAGCTTCGCAAGATGAACCAGTCCGGCCTGTTGCCGCTGGTTTATGCGCACCTCTTCTCGCTCGCCCAGATGCGTGAAGTCTTTGGGCGTCAGCTTGCCCAGGGCAAGGTCGCCGAAGGTGAAGCGCAAAGCTAATCCACTGGCATCCCGCGTCTGGCGCTTTGCCGGACATGAGAAAATAAGAGGGCGGCCCACCGATCATGGAGGGCCGCCCTTGCTTGTTCTTGAAACCGCGCGTCGCCTGCCCTACATTCAGAAGTGAGCGGTGGTGCGTTATCCCCCTTTCGCGCCGCTCCTCAGCGCACCTTTCGAGGTGTGTTCCTCCCTGAACCTTGGCCACCCTGTGCGTGCACAGGGTGGTTTTTTTATTCAGCGGCGATGGGCAAAGCGCGGTTCGTCAGGGCGCGGCTGAGTTCGGCAGCAATGCCCGCAATCAGGGCCTTTATGCGGTCTATGCCTGCCCCCGGTTCTGAAAGGGTGGCATCAAGATAAAGCTGCCTGTCCACTTCAATTTGAAGCGCGTGGAGGCCGTCATCTCGCCTGCCATGACGGTCCAATATATGGCCGCCAGCATAGGGTGCGTTCAAGGCGACTCGGAAGCCCGCTTGTGTGGCCGTTGCGCAGGCAATTTCTGTCAGCATGGGTGCGGCACTTCGGCCAAAGCGGTCCCCAATCACAATTTGTGGGGCCTGTTGTCCCGACGTGCTGGGCAGTGGGGGCATGGAATGCACATCCAGCAACAGGGCCGTGCCAAATTGATCCATGGCCTGCTGCACCAAAGCGCCCAATGCCTGATGATAGGGGCGATGATGGCCGGTAATGCGGGCCTCCACCTCTGTCGGGGTGAAGCGCCGTCGCCACAACTCCCCCAAGCCCGCTGTTCGCCGCGGAATGAGGCCAAGCCCGCCCCGCGCCTTGACGGAGAGCAGGGCGGGTGGCCCAGTGGGTGTGGTCAGCATCGCCGGGTCAAGATCATGTTCGGCCCGGTTTAAGTCGATGATGGCGCGGGGCGTGCGCGCAACAAGGCCCGAATATCCGGCGCGCCAGGCATGATCGGCCAGAAGATCTGCATAGCGATCTTCCAAGCAAAGCAATTGATATGACGGAAATTGACAATATTTATCAATATTATAGGGATAATCACGACCCGCATGGGGGATGGACAGAACGACCGGAAAGGCGATTTGGGTTGGCCCAATCTGATCGAAAGATAATTCCATAAGGTGCGTCTATGATGGGGAGTGGGGAATGGCAATAATCCGGCCTGTTTTGCGGCCTAGGCCGCCCTATTCGCTATTATCAGTCAATTAAACAAGCTTCATGGGAACCAAGAGGGGTGTTTCTGGTCTGCTGATCAGAGGTGCGGGATATGAACGGCGATGATTGATATCTTATTGGCTGAAGATGATGATGCCCTGCGGCGATACCGGACCCAAGCGTTGGAGCAGGCGGGTTATTGTGTCGTTGCGGTCGAAGATGGCGCGCGCGCCTTGGCCATTGTGGAAACAGGGGAGCCATTCGACCTGCTGTTGACCGATGTTGACATGCCGAATTTGGACGGGGTGGAGCTTGCCCGCCGCGTCACCGCGCTACAGCCCGCTATGGCCGTGATGTTCATTACGGGCTTTTCCGCTGCCCTGCTTGAGGCGGGGGATACGCTTCAGGGGGCCCCAATCCTGGCAAAGCCATTCCACCTGAAAGAGCTGGTGGATCAGGTGGACAAAGTTTTACAGGTCGCGCCCGCCCTGAGTTAGGACGGTTGTGGAGATGGGTGCTTGCATGTCGCACGCAGCGTCGCTATTGGCCCCGGACCCCAAAAGGCGCGCTGTGAGTCTATCAGCGATAAATGCCTTCTGACACGAGTGGGCGTGTAGCTCAGTGGTAGAGCACTGTGTTGACATCGCAGGGGTCGCAAGTTCAATCCTTGCCACGCCCACCATGTCCCTTTGAGGTAGATAAATTTAATCTCAGCATTTTTCGGCTTACGCCCCTCGACGTCCGGCATGTCATGATGCTGCAGGCGACTTTCACGCGCCGTGCAGGCAAAAACGGCTAACTTAAGTTTAGAATAATTATATTTCATTATCATAAATATACTTTAAGATGTGTTTATGTCAAAAAATGAAGAAGCGTATCGGGTTGCGTTTGAGCAATCGGAGCGGGCTATAGGTTTGGTGTCATTGGCGGATGCACGCTTCATTGATGCCAACGAGCGATTTTGTGAGTTTGCTGGCCGAAGACGCAAAGAGCTTGTCGGTTCTCAATGGCCACTGATCGCGGGCATCGATGATGTGGATCTCATCAAATCTAAAGTTGAGGCTTACGCGAAGCAAGTCGGCGGGCCATTTTGCTGTCAAGTGTCCATCACAGTTACTTTGGATTTGGCGCAACACCCTAGGCTTGTTGTGATTGAGGTTGAGGATTTGAAGGCCCTAAAAGAGGCCGAATTGAAGGCTGAATTGCGCGCCGAAGAGCTTCAGGCCGTGCTAGAAACAGTTCCCGCTGGAATATGGTTCTTAAGCGATGTGGCCGAGAAGCGCGTTAGTGGGAATAAAGTCGGAAGGGAATGGTTTGAGGATGCCTCCAATCCAAGCCACAGCTTCTGCGAAATGTCAGAATATTCAGAAATTCTTGAAAACTTGTCTGACGTGAATGGCAGAGTGCTCACTCCCTCAGAGCTACCACTTTTCCGTGCATCCCGCGGAGAAAGTGTTCGAAATTTTGTAGGAACTTTTAATTTCAAAGATGGCCGAAAGTTGGACATTTTTGGCAATGCAACTCCATGGGTTGATCGAAGCGGTGCCATCAAGGGTGCCGTATCAGCATACATTGATATTAGTGATATTAGACGTGCCGAGGCCCGCGAGCGTTTACTGGCGCGCGAAGTCGATCATCGCGCAAGGAATATCTTGTCGGTGGTTCAGGCCATTGTTCAATTGACTAAGGCCACTTCCGTTGAAGATTTTCGAAAAGGCTTAATTGGCCGGATTAGCAGTCTTGCGAGGGTTCACGCGATCATTTCAGACAGTCGGTGGCGAAATATTGACCTCCGGCAGCTAATCTTGGAGGAACTGGCTCCATTTGGGGCTGCTGGCTCCAAAGAGGAATTAGACCCGCGTTTCTCCATTTCCGGTCCGGAAATCTTCCTTGTTCCCGCAGCGGCACAGTCGCTCTCTCTAACCTTGCATGAACTGGCCACAAATACAGCGAAATATGGGGCGCTGACATCGCTAAAAGGCAAAATACGGGTCGATTGGGATTGGAAGGGAGAGGCGCGCGACAACTTCTGCCTATGCTGGCGGGAATATGATTGGGAGCCAACAGAAACTAAGGGCGATGAAGGTTTTGGCATGACACTGATCCGCACATCGATCGAAGACCAGTTGAACGGGAAACTTTCATATCACTGGCTGGATGATGGGCTGAGGGTGGAATTATGCTGCCCTAAAGGCCAAGTCACGGATCTCCCCCCCCCCCGAAATTAGCAGTTAACTCAATGTCGGCGTGAGCCCACTGCAAAGGCGCGGGCGTAATTGTTTTCCGTGAACACTTGCTGCCGGTATGCTTCTCACTCTCTGGGCTATCGGGGATGTTATTCTCGGCCTCTTCGTTCTTTTCACCCGGCGCAAAAAGCTGATCACGATAGAAGAGTAATTTATTCCAGGATGGTTTGGCAGATTTAAGCATCTGCTCGCTGCGCACGTGGGCGAAAAGTGCTGACGCTTTAAACTATGCGAGGCTGAGCTGACGCCAGCAAAAAACCGAGCTATTCCCAATGCATAATTCTGCATCGGGAATACTCATGTCCCAGTTGCCTTTTTGCTAGCTTGCTCCGCCATCCACCATCAGCACAGCCCCCGTCGTATAGCTGGAGGCAGAGCTCAAAAGCATCAGGGCCGCCGTCACAATTTCTTCGGGCTTTCCGGGCCGTCCGAGCGCCACTGGCTGGGTTTCGCGCATCTCGGGTGCCCAAGCCGCCGCAATGTCGGTGAGAAAGGCCCCAGCGCAGATTGCGTTGACGCGGACTTTGGGGGCATATTCGCGCGCGAGCGAGACTGTCATAGCATTGAGCGCCGCCTTTGCGCCTGCATAGGGCACAACACCGGGAGTAGCCCGGAGCGATGCAATCGAACTGATGTTGAGGATGCTGCCCCCATTGGAGGCCACCATGCGCTGCCCGATTTGGGAGGCGAGGCGAAACGGCCCCTTAAAATTCAGGTTCAAGACGGAATCGAACAGGGCTTCGCTCACATCATGGCTGGGGCAGGCTGGCGACATGCCGGCATTGTTGATCAAGATATCCACTCGGCCAAAGGCCGCAAAAGCAGCCTCAATCAGGTGATCGCACTCGACCCATTTGCCCGTGTGGGCGGCGATGGGGAGCGCGCGTCGACCAAGGCTTTCCACCTCTGCGGCGACCGCTTGGCAGGCGTCGAGCTTTCGGCTGGCAATGATCACATCTGCCCCGCGCGCCGCGAGCGCCAAGACCATATGCCGCCCAAGGCCGCGGCTGCCACCCGTGACGAGCGCAACCTTGCCCGAAAAGTCGAATAAGGGGTCTGTCTGCATCATCCTCTCCTTCGTTCATCATTCGCATCTCACGCGCATCACCCTGCGGAGCGAGCTATGGATGGCTCAACCTGACCAATTCGAAAAGGAAATTATCTTGGTCGCGCGTCATGGGCGTGCTTATAGGGAAGGTGAAGATTTAACTCTCGGAGGTTCGGGCATATGCGCCAGATTGATCATTTCATTGCGGGTGGAGCGGGCGCTGCACCGGTTCGGTTTGGGGATGTGTTTGATCCCAATAATGGCGGCATTCAGGCGCGCGTGGCCTTGGGCGATGCGGCGGTGCTGGAGCGTGCGGTGCAGGCAGCGCTTGCCGCCCAGCCTGCCTGGGCCGCGACCAACCCGCAGCGTCGGGCGCGGGTGATGTTCGATTTCAAGCGGTTGATTGAAGAGAATATGGACGATCTGGCCCATATGCTCTCGGCCGAACATGGCAAGGTGATTGCAGACAGCAAGGGCGATATTCAGCGCGGCTTAGAAGTGGTGGAGTTCGCCTGTGGCCTGCCGCATTTGCTCAAAGGCGAATATACCCAAGGGGCGGGTCCCGGCATTGATGTTTATTCGATGCGCCAGCCATTGGGGCTGGGGGCGGGCATTACCCCGTTCAACTTCCCAGCGATGATCCCCATGTGGATGTTCGGCACGGCCATTGCGGTGGGCAATGCCTTTATCGTGAAGCCATCTGAGCGCGATCCGTCGGTTCCGGTTCGCTTGGCCGAACTGATGCTGGAAGCCGGCGCGCCTGAGGGGATTTTGCAGGTTGTCCACGGCGATAAGGAAATGGTCGATGCCATTTTGGATCACCCGGCGATTGCGGCGGTGAGCTTTGTCGGCTCGTCTGACATTGCGCATTATGTGTACCAACGTGGCGTGGCGGCTGGAAAGCGCGTTCAGGCCATGGGCGGGGCCAAGAACCACGGCATTGTGATGCCCGATGCCGATCTGGATCAGGTCGTCAATGATCTGGCGGGTGCCGCCTTTGGCTCAGCGGGCGAACGCTGCATGGCGCTGCCTGTGGTTGTGCCGGTGGGCGATGAGACGGCCGACCGGCTGCGCGAAAAGCTGATCCCGGCGATCCACGCCTTGCGGGTGGGGATCTCGACCGATGCGGGCGCGCATTATGGCCCGGTGGTCACACAGGCGCATAAGGAAAAGGTCGAAGGCTGGATCCAGACGGGCGTGAATGAAGGCGCTGAACTTGTGGTTGATGGCCGGGGCTTTACGCTTCAGGGCCATGAGAAGGGCTTTTTTGTTGGCCCGACGCTGTTCGATCGGGTGACGACCGATATGTCGTCTTACAAGGAAGAAATCTTTGGTCCCGTGCTTCAGATTGTGCGGGCGCAGAACTTTGAAGAGGCGCTCGCGCTGCCGTCGGCCCACCAATATGGCAATGGCGTCGCCATCTTCACGCGCAATGGCCATGCCGCGCGGGAATTTGCCTCGCGCGTCAATGTCGGGATGGTCGGCATTAACGTGCCCATCCCCGTGCCGGTTGCCTATCACAGCTTTGGCGGTTGGAAGCGGTCTGGCTTTGGCGATCAGGATCAATATGGCATGGAAGGCATCCGGTTCTGGACGAAGGTGAAGAAGATCACCAGCCGCTGGCCGGATGGGTCTGTTGATGGCGGCAACGCCTTCATCATTCCAACAATGGGGTAATGATGGGCCAATTTGATCTGACCGAAGACCAGCGCGCCATTCAAGAGATGGCCGCGAAGTTCACCGCCGACGCCATTACGCCGTTCGCGGCCCAATGGGATGAACAGCACATCTTCCCACGGGCCACGATCAAGGCGGCGGCAGAACTGGGCTTTGGCGCGATCTATGTGTCGGAAGCATCGGGCGGCATTGGCCTTGGTCGGCTGGAAGCGGCGCTGATCATGGAAGCCATGGCCTATGGCTGCCCTGCGACCAGCGCCTTTATCTCCATCCACAATATGGCCGCTTGGATGATCGACTGCTTTGGGTCGGACGATCTCAAGGCGCGCTATCTGCCCGATCTGATCTCGATGGAAAGGATCGCAAGCTATTGCTTGACCGAGCCGGGCTCCGGATCAGATGCCGCGGCCTTGAAGACATCGGCCCGGCTGGAGGGCGATCATTATATCGTCTCTGGCGCCAAGCAGTTTATCTCCGGCGCGGGCGAGAATGAGGTCTATGTCGTGATGGTGCGCACCGGCGATGCTGGGGCCAAGGGCATTAGCTGCCTTGTGATCGACAAAGACATGGCGGGGGTCAGCTTTGGTGCGCAGGAGCGCAAACTCGGCTGGCATGCGCAGCCAACCGCACAGCTGATCTTGGATGAGGTGCGCGTGCCCATTGCCAATCGCATTGGGGCAGAGGGCGATGGCTTTAAGTTTGCGATGGCAGGGCTGGATGGCGGGCGCCTCAACATCGGGGCTTGCTCTTTGGGCGGCGCGCAACGCTGCCTTGATGAAGCGATCAGCTATACACGCGACCGCCAGCAGTTCGGCAAAGCCATAGCCGACTTCCAGAATACGCAGTTTACGCTGGCCGACATGGCAACCGACTTAGAAGCAGCGCGTGCCCTTCTCTATCTGGCCGCCGCCAAGGTGACGGCCAATGCGCCGGACAAAACCAAATTTGCGGCGATGGCCAAGCGGCTGGCAACCGACAGCGGCAGCGACATCGTCAACAAGGCGCTGCAGCTGCATGGCGGCTATGGCTATTTAATGGATTACCCCATTGAACGCTTCTGGCGCGACCTGCGCGTCCACTCTATCCTAGAAGGCACCAACCAGATCATGCGCATGATCATCGGACGGGAGCTGACACGGGCATGAGTGACGTTCTGACCCGCATTGCGGGCAAGGCTGGCTTCTTGAGCCTGAACCGACCCAAGGCGATCCATGCGCTGACGCTCGACATGGTGCATATCATGACCGAAGCGCTCTTAGCATGGCGGGATGATCCAGCCGTGGAGGCGGTTGTCATTGATCACGCAGAAGGCCGTGGCTTTTGCTCTGGCGGCGATATCGCCTTTTTGCGGGCGTCCGCGATGGACGATGGCGGCGTTTCAGGGCGCCAGTTCTTCCATGATGAATATCAGCTCAACCATTTGCTGTTCACCTATCCCAAGCCAGTCATTGCCTTCATGGATGGCATTACTATGGGCGGCGGGGTTGGGATCAGCCAGCCCGCGCGATACCGCGTTGCGACGGAGAATACGCGCTTTGCCATGCCGGAAACCGGTATTGGCCTCTTCCCGGATGTTGGCGGTGGCTGGCATTTATCACGGCTGGAAGGGCGGATCGGCACGTTCTTGGCGTTGACAGGTGCCCGGCTGGATGGCGCGGAGTGTTTGGCGACTGGCCTTGCGACCCATTATCTGTCGGCCGAAAGCCTCATCGACGCAAAGACACGCATTGCTGAAGACCCAAGCCGGGTAGACGGCATTTTGGGATCGCTCGCCATTGCCCCGCCAGAGGCGCGGATCATGGCCAACATGCCAAAGATCAACCGCCTGTTCGCGTCGGATCGCTATGAAGATGTGATTGCAGCACTAGAGGCTGACGGATCGGATTGGTCTGCCAAGGAATTGGCGACGCTCAAGACCAAATCTCCGCAGACCTGCAAAGTGGCGCTGCGCCAATTGGCCGAAAGCCTCACCTGCGCAGATTTTGCGGCGAATATGGTCATGGAATATCGCATTGCCTCACGCGTGCTGTTGCGCCCTGATTTTACAGAGGGCGTCCGTGCGGTCATTGTCGATAAGGATAATCAGCCCAAATGGACGCCACCCACGCCGGAAGCGGTGACGGACGATTTGCTGGATGCGATCTTCGCGCCCCTTCCTCCAGAAGAAGAATGGAAATCCTTATGAGCTACGACACCATCCTTGTGGAACAACGCGACGCCGTGACGCTCATCACGCTCAATCGGCCGCAGGCGCTCAATGCCTTGAATGCGCAGGTTCTGGAGGATCTGATTGCCGCCTTTGCAGCGTTTGAAGCGGACCCATCGCAACGGTGCGCTGTCATTACCGGCTCAGGCGAAAAGGCTTTTGCAGCCGGGGCTGACATTAAGGAAATGGCCGATAAGCCCGCGGCTGAATTTTATGCGGATGACTTTTTCAGCCGCTGGACGAGCCATGTGGTCAAAACCACGCGCAAGCCCTGGATCGCGGCCGTCAACGGCTTTGCGCTGGGCGGCGGCTGTGAATTGGCGATGATGGCGGATTTTATCATCGCGGCGGACACGGCCCGATTTGGCCAGCCGGAAATCAAGCTGGGCGTTGGTCCCGGCATGGGCGGATCGCAGCGCCTGACGCGGGCGATTGGTAAGGCAAAGGCGATGGAAATGTGCCTGACAGGCCGCATGATGGGCGCCGAAGAGGCAGAGCGCGCAGGCCTCGTCGCGCGCGTCGTGCCGCTCGCGTCGCTGGTGGAAGAGGCGTTGAAAACCGCCGCAGATATTGCCGCGATGCCGCCGCTGGCCACCATCGCGAATAAGGAAATGGTGAACGCCGCCTTTGAAACCACGCTGGATCAAGGTTTGCTAATAGAGCGGCGCATCTTTCAGGTGCTGACCGCGACGGAAGATAAGCGCGAAGGCATGGCCGCCTTCATTGAAAAGCGGCCCGGCAACTGGACGGGAAGATAAGCCATGAAGATCGGCTTTATTGGCCTTGGCAATATGGGTGGCGGCATGGCGGCCAATTTGGCGCGTGTGGGCCATGCAGTGAAGGCCTTTGACCTGTCCAAGGATGCCTTGGCACAGGCCAAGTCGAAGGGGTGTGTGCCTTGCGCCTCGATCCGAGAAGCCGTGGCGGATGCCGACGCCGTTGTGACGATGCTCCCCAATGGCAAGATTGTGGAGCAGGTCTATGCCGAGGATGTGGTTGGCCCTGCGCCGCGCTCAGCCACGTTGATTGATTGTTCCACCATAGATGTGGAGACCGCCACCAAGGTGGCCCGGGATGCGGCGAAGCGCGGGGGCTATGAAATGGTCGATGCGCCTGTCTCTGGCGGGATTGCCGCGGCGACGGCTGCCAGCCTGACCTTCATGGTTGGCGGCACGCCGAGTGCCTTTGGCCATGCGGAGCCAATCCTGGCCGCGATGGGCAAGGCGGTGATCCATGCCGGCAAAAGCGGCGCGGGGCAGGCCGCTAAAATCTGCAATAATATGATCTTGGGCGCGACTATGATTGCGACCTGCGAAGCCTTTGTGATGGCCCAAAAGCTCGGCCTTGATTTAAAAACCTTCTACGACATTTCGTCTAAGGCGTCGGGTCAGAGTTGGTCGATGACCAGCTATTGCCCCGCGCCTGGCGTCGGTCCGCAGAGTCCGGCAGATAAAGGCTATCAGGGCGGGTTTGCGACCAATTTGATGCTGAAGGATTTGCTGCTCGCCATGGAAGCCGCAGAGCAAGTCGATGCGGTTGTCCCAATGGGCGCGCGCGCAGCCGAACTCTATCAGGAGTTCGCCAATTTGGGGCAGGGCAATATCGATTTTTCCGGCATTATCCGCATGCTCGATGCCAGCGGGCAGGCCGACTAACGCCGCTGAGCCGCCATCTCAAAATTGGTGAAGATGGCGGCCCTTAAGGCGGGAGGTTAGATCCGCTTCCCATCCCGCGCGAGGACCATGTCTTCGCGATTATTCTCAAAATCGCTGGCGTCATGGCGTTCCCGCAACTGTGTTTCGGGCCGGCCAAAGGTCCGGTTGACCATGCGGCCGCGAATGACAGCCGGACGCGCGCCGACCTCTGTCACCCAGCGGTCGAGATGCGGATATTCATGCACCGACAGGAATTCCTGACAATTATAGGCTTCGCGCATGATGGCCCCATACCACGGCCATATCGCCATATCGGCAATCGTATAGTCATCCCCGACCATGAATTGATGGGTGGCCAGATGCGTGTCGAGCACATGCAATTGCCGCTTGGTTTCCATCGCGAACCGATCAATCGGATATTGCATCTTAAACGGGGCATAGGCGTAGAAATGGCCAAGGCCGCCGCCCACATAGGGAGCAGAGCCCATTTGCCACATCACCCAATTCATGGTCTGCGCCCGCTTATGAACGTCTGTTGGCAGAAACTCGCCAAATTTTTCGGCCAGATAAAACAGCATCGAGCCACTTTCGAACAGATTGACCACCGGATCGACGGAATAGTCGCGCATCGCCGGGATCTTTGAATTGGGGTTGATGGAGACAAAGTCGCTACCGAATTGATCGCCAACGCCGATATTGATCAGCCAGGCGTCATATTCCGCGCCCTGATGTCCCTTGGCGAGCAATTCCTCCAGAAGGATAGTGACTTTGACGCCATTGGGCGTGCCCAGCGAGTAGAGCTGGATCGGGTGTTTGCCGATGGGCAGAACGGCCTCTTTGGTCGCGCCAGAAATGGGCCGGTTGATATTGGCGAATTGGCCGCCATTGGCCTTGTCCCAAACCCAGACTTTGGGCGGCTCATAGCCCGGCGGTTGATTATTGGCGGTATCGGGTTGGTCGGCCATATCTGTCATCCTCTTTTGCGCCCCGCCCAGATGGAAACTGGGTTGATCCTCTATCTATGCCATTAGGCTGTGAGCAGCGCCAAGCCTTAAATAGCCGAAAGCTGACCAAAAGAGGGGATAGGCGCCTCTCGACCCGAGCGCGCTTCGCTGGTAGCGGGTCAAAATGACCAGTGACCATCACCAGACAGATCCCGCTCTTACGGATCATTTCCGACAAGCCATGCGCAGTGTTGCCTCGGCTGTGTATCTCATCACCAGCCGTGGCACAGAAGGCGATGTCGGTATGACGGCGACCGCTGCCTGTTCCTTGAGCTTTGATCCCATGTCGGTTCTGATCTGTGTCAATCGCTCCGCCTCGATCATGCGGACGTTGGAAACATCACAGCGGTTTGTTCTCAACATTCTCAGCCGCGAGGATGAGGCCGTTGCAACGGCTTTTGGAAGCCCGGCCGGTCGCGCTGATCGCTTTGCCGGCGGGGATTGGTATGATTTGGACGGGATGCCCGCGCTCAAGACCAGCCTCAGCAGCATCGCTTGCGACATCGCCAGTGGTATGGATTTTGGTACGCACCGGATTTTTGCGGGCACTGTTCGGCAGGTCGATAACAGGGCCGGGCTTTCGGAACTGCTCTACTGCAATGGAGGGTTCCGAGGTCTAAGCGAACAATAAATTGAAAGAGCGGGGAGTGCAGTCCTCTTAGGGCTGCTTCAAAAGGGGACGCCACCAGCCCTCATTCGCCAGATACCAAGACAGCGTGTCGGCCAATCCATTTTGGAATGTGCGCTTTGGTGTGTAGTTGAGCTGTGCCCGCGCCTTGCTCTCATCAATGGCATAGCGCCGATCATGCCCCTTGCGGTCCTCTACAAAGGTTTTGAGGCGGGCTGTCTCTTGGCCAGATGCGGCGGGGCAATTGGGAAAGCGCTGCGCCAGCGACGGGTCGTCGGCAAAGGCGCGATCAATGCCCCTGCAGATTTCCTCAATGACCGCCAAATTGGTCAGTTCTGCGCCGCCGCCGATGTTATAGCTTTCCCCGGGAACGCCGCGCAGGAGCGACGCCTCAATGCCCCGACAATGGTCCTCCACATGCAGCCAATCCCTCACATTCATGCCGTCGCCATAAATGGGCAGAGGTAAACCTGACAGGGCATTGATCAGAAATAGGGGGATGAGCTTTTCGGGATATTGGTAGGGTCCATAATTGTTGGAGCAATTGCTGGTCGTGACGTTCAACCCATAGGTGTGATGATAGGCGCGCACCAAATGGTCCGACGCCGCCTTGGAGGCGGAATAGGGGGAATTGGGCGCATAGGCAGTCGTTTCCGAAAATGCCGGATCGTCCGGGCCAAGCGAACCAAAGACTTCGTCTGTGGAGATGTGATGAAAGCGGTGATCCTGGCCTGAGCCATTCAGCCAGATATGGCGCGCCGCCTTCAAAAGGCTGTGGGTTCCAACCACATTTGTCTCGATGAAGGCGTCGGGTGCGTCTATCGATCGATCGACATGGCTTTCTGCGGCGAAGTGAATAATCGTATCGATCTGCCGGTCTTGCAGCAGCTTTTCCAAAAGAGGCGTGTCGCAGATATTGCCGATGATGAGGTCAACGCCGGCTATGCCGTTGAGGGTTGATTGGTTGCCCGCATAGGTGAGCGCATCCAGCACCGTCAGTTCATCTTCCGGATGGCGCGCGCGCCAAAAGTGGACGAAGTTGCCGCCGATAAATCCGGCTCCTCCGGTGACAAGCAGACGCCTATGATGCTTGGCCAAGAGCGATTTCCTCTTTCAACATAAGGCGTAAGTTGACGCGCCAGTGGGGGGGGCTGTCCCCCAGCAGGTCGCGCGTCGCGGCATCATTGAGCAGCGAGAAGGCCGGGCGCCGCGCGGGTGTGGGATACTCCGATGTGGAAATTGGAATGATGGGGACCCGGCGGCGGAGCATGCCAAGGCGCAATGCCTCTTCCTGAATGGCGACCGCAAAGTCATACCAGCTGGCAATGCCAGCATCCCGATGGTGATAAATGCCCCGAGCGTCCTTAAGGGTGAGGGCCCAGACCGCCTTGGCCAGCCGTGAGGCCCAGGTGGGGGCCGCAAATTGATCGGCGACCACGCGCACCTCATAGCTTTCTTGCATCAGGCGCAGCATGGTCCGCACGAAATTCATGCCACCCGCGGCATAGAGCCAGCTTGTCCGGATCACTAAGGCGTCTGGGCCGCATGCGTCCTCCCCAGCAGCCTTGCTCCGCCCATAGACGCCAAGCGGCCGGCACGGGTCGCTCGGCTGATAGGCCTCGCGCTTGGCGCCATCAAAAACAAAGTCTGTCGAAATATGGACCAGTCGCCCGCCATATTCTGTCAGAGCTTCGCGCAGGATGCCCGGCGCGCGGCCATTGACGGCCATGGCCTCGGCCTCCTCGGCCTCGGCATGGTCAACGGCGGTGTGGGCGGCGGCGTTCAGCACGACATCTGGCCTATGCGCAGCAATTGCAGCGCGGATGGATGCCTCGCTGGTCAGATCGCATTCGGCGCGGCCCAGCCCCACATAGTCCCACCCGAACGGAACATAGGCCGCCAGGGCGCGGCCGAGTTGGCCCTGTGCTCCGGTAATGAGCGCCTTCACGCAAACACCTGCGCGTCGGCAAGCGCCCGGCCACGCCTGTCCTTATCCGACAAAAGGGGCTCTAGCTCGTTGAGCGGCCATTCAACTGCGACCTGCGGGTCATTCCAGGCCAGGACATGCTCTTGATCCGGGTCATAGGGGGCAGTGCATTTATAGAGGAGGTCGGTCCCGTCCTCCAGTGTCAGAAAGCCATGGGCAAAGCCTTCTGGCACCCACAGCATCCGCATATTATCACCAGATAACTCCACGCCAAACCACGAGCCAAACCTAACTGAGGAGCGCCTGAGGTCCACGACAACGTCCCAAACGCGGCCCGTGGCAACGCGAACCAGCTTTCCCTGAGCCTCTGGACTTTGATAGTGAAGCCCCCTTAAGACGCCGCGATTGGATCGGCTGTGATTGTCCTGAACAAAGTTCACATCAAGGCCAGCCGCCCGAAAGCTCTCGGCATTCCAGCTTTCCAGAAAAAAGCCGCGATCATCGCCAAAGACCTGTGGCTCGAGAATGAGCGGCCCTGATATGGGGCATTGGACCAGCTTCATGGACGTTCCAGCAGGCGCATAAGATAGTCTCCATAGCCTGACTTGCGCAAAGGGGCGGCGACGCGCTCAAGCTGCGCGTCATCGATAAACCCCTGCCTCCAGGCGATTTCTTCCGGGCAGCAAATCTTCAAGCCCTGCCGCTCCTCCGTGATGCGGACATAGGTGCTGGCATCCAAGAGCGAGGCGTGGGTGCCCGTATCCAGCCAGGCATATCCCCGGCCCATCATCTCAACGCACAGGGCCCCGTCATTGAGGTAGAGCCGGTTTAGGTCGGTAATTTCCAACTCGCCGCGCGCCGAGGGGCGAAGGCTGAGAGCGCGATCCACCACGGTGTCGTCATAGAAATAGAGGCCCGTGACGGCACAGCTGGAGCGCGGCGCCAAGGGCTTTTCTTCCAGACTGTCGGCGCGGCCATCTGCGTCAAAGGAGACGACCCCATAATCCTGAGGGTTGCGCACCTGATAGGCAAAGACGGTCGCCCCCGACTGACGCGCATCTGCCCGCCGGAGGAGCTCAGGCAGGCCGTGGCCGTAGAAGATGTTATCTCCTAGGACTAAGGCGCTCAAGCGGCCGTCAATGAAGGGTGCGGCAATGTGAAAGGCCTGCGCCAATCCGTCGGGATGCTCCTGCACCGCATAGGAGAGGGATAATCCCCAATCTGCGCCATCTCCCAGAAGCGCCCGAAAGAGGGGCTGATCCTGCGGCGTTGTAATGAGAAGGATTTCGCGAATGCCGCTCAGCATCAGGGCGGCAAGAGGATAATAGATCATGGGCTTGTCGTAGACGGGCATTGCCTGCTTCGAGATGCCGCGCGTGAGGGGGTAGAGCCGTGTTCCGGAGCCGCCAGCCAGTATAATCCCGCGTCGTGTCATCTGCGCCCTTACTGCGCGGCCAGCCTTTCTGGTGCGCGGGGCTCGCTTTAAATTGGTTACACATTGAATAATAATGAAACAAAATTCATTCCCTATTGCCCATAATCGGAGTTTTTTGGAATTTTATGCGCCAGTCATCCTGATTTAATGAAGATCGCAGCTTCCATGATTTGGCGGCTGACAATTTCAGAAAATAGGGAGCTTTCATGCACCAGAGGCGGGGTAAGGCGTTGTCAGGAGCCTTCCTCGGCGCGTGCCTCACGCCCAATCCACCATAATCGTCAAAGGCCGCAGTGGTAGGCATGGACAATGTTTGCGCATATTCCTAACATCTTATTGATTTAAGGAGTTTATTTATGCGCCATTTGCTCGTCCTTGCCCTCATCGCCTCCACCAGCATGGGATTGTCCGCATGCGCCCGCCCGGGTCCGATCCAGACGGATCGCACGCAATTTACGCCCGACGACACGTTTCAGCGTAAGACGTATAGCCAGGCGGTTGTCTTGACCTTTGACAAGACGGTCACGGTGTTTCGTGAGGCGGGCTATACCCTCGACATTGTCGACCGCGCTACGGGTCAAATCAGCGGCCGGCGGGGCAAGACGGGCGACAAGGGCGCGCAGCGAAGTGACGATATGCGCTTTGTGGCCCTTATTCTGCCCGGTTCTGGGGACGTGGGAAGTGTTTTGAACCTCAAGTTCGTCCAGGTCTCACCCGTAGGCGTGCCTGTCCTCAACCGAGCAAAGGCGGAAGTCGTGCTGACCCAGCCGGAATTATACGCCTATGTGTTTAGTCGTATTAACTGACAGGATGTATCGACTTTCCCTGAGCGACAGCTAATGAGCTACGCGCTCGTGCGATTTCTTGAAGGGTCAGGCCCGCAGAGCGTATCGAATAGGCTCAGCTTCAGAAGCGGAGCCGAGGAAAGAGGCTGGATTGCTCATTGCATTGCCATTATGCTTAGCGACAGCTGTGGCTGCCCGTTTCGATGCGGTGGGTGAGGCCTCTGCTGCGTCACACAGCCTGCCTGCGGTCGAGGCTGCAGCGGGCGGAGGTGAGCTAGAGCCGCAACCCATGGGCGTTGACCGTCCGATCATGCTGACGAGCGCGGCTGAGCGGCAGCGCCATGAACAGTTGCCGGACCGGGTCTCGGTCGGCGATGCTCTTAAAGCCGTCAAATGGGAGACCATTGGCCTTGGCGCCTATATGGCGACGATTAATACCGCGAAACTTGTCAACAAATCCGGCTCGTTCAGCTTCAAAAGTGAAGGCTGGTTCAGCAAGTCGGCCAATACAGTGGGGATTGATAAGCTGACCCACGCGTTCAACACCTACCTCATAACCGAGATATTGCAGGATCGGATCGAACGCAAAATTGGCAATCAGCCAGCAGGCCGGATCGCAGCTGGTGCGGTTGCGGGTGGCCTCATGTTTCTGGCCGAGATTTCAGATGGATTTGAGGAGACGGGTGGATTTTCATCCGAAGACATTGTGATGAATTTGGGCGGCGCTGGCTTTTCAGTCCTGCGGCGCTCGGTTCCGGGCCTACGCGATAAGCTTGATTTTCGGATGATGATTGTCCCAAATTCAGATGTTTATACCTTCAAGGGACGTCGCCACTTCCGCCAGCTTCGGTATAATTTTTCAGTGCAGTTGGCGGGGTTTGACCGATTGAAGGAGACACCCTGGCGCTTTGTTGAGCTGCACGCCGGATATTATGCCACGGGCTTTACGGCGGAGGAAGAAGCGCGTGGAGACCCGGTGCGGCGGCGATTTTATGCGGGAGTGGGGCTAAATGTCGGCCAGTTGCTTTTTGGCCGTGCGCCCAAAAGCAGGGCGGCCAAGATAGGACAGGGCGCGCTTCGCTACCTGCAATTGCCCTATGTTGGGGCCTATGGCCGGTTCTGATTTTTGTCCGAGCGATCCGCTTCTTTCCAAGACGGTGACGGGGCTTATTCGCTCGGTTGCTGCAGAACAGATCATGCCGCGCTGGCAAAACTTGTTGGGCGAACAGGTGAGCGAGAAGACGCCGGGCGATCTGGTCACAATCGCAGATCATGAGTCTGAAGCCCGCCTGACCGAGGCATTAGCAGGCATCATCCCCGGCGCGCGCGTTGTCGGGGAAGAAGCTGTTTCCGCAGACCCAGATCTCCTTGGCGGTCTGGACCAAGGGTGTGTCTGGTTGGTCGATCCGCTGGACGGGACCGGCAATTTCGTAGCCGGAAGTCCCCATTTCGCGGTGATGGTCGCCTTGCTGCAAGATGGCGTGGTTGAGGCCGGATGGATTTTCCAGCCTGCATATGACAGGTTCTATATGGCCGAGCGCGGTCAAGGCGCCTTTTGCAATGGTTCTCCTGTCTGGGCGCAGCCGTCTGGGCAGCCTAAATTTACTGGTGCATTTCCGACGCGTTATGCCAATGCAACTCAGCAGCAGTTGATTGACCAAATGCGCGCGGATGTCGATGTCGCTCTGCCCGGCCTGATGTGCGCGGGTGTCGACTATACGCGCTGCATTGATGGCACACAGGATTTTGCATTGTTTTGGCGTAGCCTGCCGTGGGACCACGCGCCAGGTGCGCTCATTCTCACAGAGGCTGGAGGATGGGCTGGCTGGATGGATGGCACGCCCTATTCAGTGTGTGATCAACGTCCCGGCCTGGTCGCCCGCGGACCACATGTGTCGCTATTCTAGCGGCTATTTTGGGAGATGCCCTCCAGCCAGCTATCGACGCGCTGGAAATGATCTTCCCAATTGGGCGCAGCATAATTGGCGATAAGCGAGACTTGCCGTTGCCGATCTTCCGACTTGGCTGAATAGTTCAGGATCGCGTCCATCCAAGATGCTGCATCATCGGGACGGAGATACAGAGGAATGTCCCCCGCAACTTCACGAAACACCGCCAGATCCGAGGCAATCACAGGAGTTCCGGATTGCAACGCTTCGATCACGGGGATGCCAAAGCCCTCAGCAAAGCTGGGCATCAGTAAAGCTCTTGCCCCGCTAAGTAGACCAATCATCTGCGCATCACTGCAGCGGCCCAATTCAACAACATGGCCTTGCAGGCTATTATCCTGATCGAGAATTTGGGTGACCTCATCAATCTCCCAGCCACGTTGCCCAATGAGCAGCAGCATCGGGGCTTTTTCTCCGAGATCTTGGACAAGACGTTGCCAGATTTTGAGCAGCAGGAGATGGTTTTTTCGGGCCTCAATCGTGCCGATCATAACGAAATAAGGACGCGATGGGCGGTCAAGAGACGGAGCTGTCATGGACGGCGCGTCAGTGCCGAGCAACGCCACAAGCTTATGTTCCGGAAGGGAAAGGTTCTGGTCGATCGCGAACTGGGCAAGCTGATCAAGCGTGTCTTGCGAATTGGCGATAACGCCATCTGCACTTTCGAGCAGGTGACGCATCCGCTTTGTATGGCGGCCCGCCTCTCCTGCTCGGCAGTAATGCGGGTGGGTAATTGGGATAAGGTCATGCACAAGATAGACAGGCCGAAGCTTGGTCCGCTTCAACCAATTCGGCAGGCTTCGCGCATCAAGGCCGGTATGCCCGACATTCAGGTAGAGCTTCCCACGAATATCCCGCTCCCTTTGCCATCCCGTTTGCGCAAGGCAAGCTGTCAGCTTTGTCCTGACGCGCGGCCCCCCATGAAGCAGCAACTGGAATAAGGCGTCGCTCGCCTTGGCATTGAGAACAATACGCAGGCTTCCCTTTTGAATGAGAGCGTGGGAGCGGACTGCATAATGTTCTAGATATGCAAGGCAAACGCGGTCAATCCCGGTTGGCAGACGCCTGGTCCAGGCGCGCCATATCAGTCGACTGACATCAAGAAGGAAGGGGCGTTGGTCCGCCTTAGATTGGGGCATGATATTCCGGCGTTGTTGATCCGCTCATCGGACCGAGGAGCCTGTGCCCAACTGCCCAGCCCTTTACAAGGTCAGGCTGCAGAATTCTGGCAAACAGTGCGTCTAAACCCATGCGGCCATGTGTCACGCAACCCGGGTCAAGCTGGGGCGGCGCTTTACAGGGCGGGGGAGTTCAGCGACGCGCGGCGTGAATTCGGCCATCAGGCGCTCGGCGCTATTCTCGACAAGTGTCTCGACACCCGACTTGCTGGCCAAGCCCCCGCGGACCAAGCAATGTGCATGGAGCATGCGTTTGAACGCATCGTAAAGGCGCGCATCGGGCGATTCTGGTCGGGACCAGAATTTGTCTAGGCCGCTTTGGTGCGTCACGCCTGGCACGTCATAGACTGCCTCGCCAAGCACCACGACGGGCTTTCCAGCCTCTAAAGCGAGCGTTCCCGACGTGCTGTTGACGCACACCATGCCGAGAGAGGCCTCGGCAAGTGGCTGAAGATCGCCGCCATCAATGTGAAACACCCGATCCTCCACGCCCAATTGACGCGCCTTGCGCATGATTTGGCGGCGCCAGTTTCCATAGCGGCTATCGAGAGGATGTTCCTTGATCAACAAGCTGGCATTTTGTGGCGCATGCTGTGCAAAACTTTCGAGCACAAATTCCACAGCGACCCCCATCGACCGAAATGGCGAGTGGACGCGGATTTGATAATCGCCCGTTAACTGGAGCGGGAATAAGAAAAAGTCAGAGCCCGTGATGAGCTGAAGGGTCTGTTCGGCCTTGGTTTCGCGTCCCGATTTACGGGCGAATTTCAGCAGCCATCCAAAGGCATCTAAGAACAAAGAGCCTTGTCGATGCGTGCGGTAGAAGGGAAAGCCCAATTTGCCGAAGAACACATGGTGATAATGCCAATAGCTGTCTCTGGCCCGCCTTTTGAATTCTGCGGTAATCGCCGGCAGCTTTGGGATGGGCGGCAGCGTTTTGGCCATCGCCAAAATCACGTCTGGATCGCGAATAATTGGCGAATGGCCGTTCACGCCATCGCGTTCCAGCGTCATCCAATCGGGCCGAATATAGCCTTCTTCAAAGACATGGACGTGAATGCCACGAAGTTGTGCCAGCCGGATCGCCGCCTGATGCACGGGCCGACAATCGCCAAATAAGACAAGATCAGTTATGCCCCAATCCCGGATGACGCGATCAAAATATAATGGCCAGCGGCTCATCAGTCCCCGATAATTGACGCAATCGCCGGGCCAGTCATACCTGTCGCCACCAGAAAAGTTGATGCGGCGAACGCCCGCCCCATGTTCCGCTAATCTGTTCGCCAGCAGCCAAAAAAAGGGTCCCGGCGGGCCTTGGAGGAACAAAAATTCTCGGCGTTCTGCCGAGATGTCGATTGGGATACGGCCGGACATTAGCGCGCCCCCATAAACGGGCGCAGAAGGGATCTCAAGCGCCCCTGCCATTGCCGCAGGGTGATGAGCGGCGTCGATATGCTCGCCGTTCCCTGCGCCATCCGTTCCACCAGCAATTCCGCAGGGCAGGGCAGGCGCGTCACGGGATCAATATAGCGTGGATAG
>JBBATU010000002.1:33098-56268 GCA_040398565.1 Chakrabartia sp. | reverse complement strand
GCATTCTGCAAATGCTGCTCTGCTGCCACAGCGGCCGCGCCGGAACTGTTGCCAAATCCTTGGTCAGCCCCCAACCCGCATAAAAAGGAACCCCATGAGTTGTCACGGATTTGCCCCGCAAAAGGGCTTCAAAGCCGGCCAGCGATGTGATGACATGGACAGCATCCACAGCATCAATGAGCGCCGTGATTGAGGTGTCCTGTTGAACTTCGTCGGCAAAGCGCAGCGCGTCTGATGGTTCCACATGGCCCTTGCGGTGCCCCGCAACCACGTCCGGGTGTGGCTTATAGATGATGTGGGCATTGGGTTCACACGATCGCGCGCGGGCCAAAAGCTCCAAATTCGTCGTCCCGGACCCGCCTGTAAGAATGGATCGGTCATCTTCCACCTGCCCTGCTACCAGCACTTTATATCGGTCTACTGCCGCGTGCCTTATTTCATTTCTCGTCTGCCCGTATTTGCTGATGTTGGCTTCAACAAGTCGTTTTCTTAAAGCTGCGGCACGCCGAGACAAATTCGCGATGAAGTTATCACTTTGTAATATAATCTCTAAATCGCTCGGCTGGGTTGGATCAAAATAAATCCCTGCCAAATCAATGATTATTGAGAGAGGCGGCACGCAATTTGCCCCCAAACCGACCGACCGAATAAAGCCATCCTCTATTTCGCCGAGGCGCACGTCTTTGCGCGCCAGTCGAGCGAGCAGTTGCGGGGCTGTTCTCGATTTCCAAGCAACATGATGTTGACCAGCGGCCCTGACGGGCCGGAACCTGCGGGCATAGCGAACGGGCGAGGATCCATCCCAAAGCATGGCATCAAGCGTAACACGCTTCCAACCTGCAACCCCATAAACCGCATCAATCCGCCGATTGGCATCAATCAGCTTCCGCCAGTCGGAAAGTTGGGCGATTGCGTCCAACGGGTTCCAATCCTCACCCGTAAAGGGGCTTGAATAGCGCCAGCAGGACAGGTCGTCGGCAAGCGCGGCTGCAGGCGCCCTATCGCATCCAGCAAAGCGGCCCTCCCCAAAGAGGCGCAAGGGAGTTCCGTTCAAGCCCGCGATCAGGGCGAGTTCTTGATCCGCGCCGGCCCAGATTTCGCGGGCGGAGGAGGCCAAATGCCAGGGATCGCAGTCGGCGGGCAGCCTCTGACAGTGGCTAGGGAGGCGCATGCCCGGTGCGATTACGGCGCATGCCTGCTCCTTGCCCAAGAGTGCCAGCATGGCCTGAAGTTGATCTTCCGTATCGGGCGCAAGAAGGAGGGGGTCATCCCCAATATCGGGCTGAGCGCCCCAAAAACGGCCGCCAACGCGTGCTGCGCAGATTGACGCGGCAATGTCTTCGGCGTCAATCTCGCTCTTGCCAGCTTGCGTCAACGGCGCGCCTTTGTGGCGCGGAAATGGCGGGACGCGTAAGAAAGGAGAATGGCCGCCGGGCATTGCGGGCATTAGCCCTTCACAATGGCGTCAATCGCCAAAAGGGGGCGCAAAAACCCTTCAAGATTGGCCAAGGGGAGGGCGCAGCGGCCATCGCATTTCGCATGCGTTGGGTCTGGATGCGCTTCCAGAAACAGGCCGGCAATGCCGACGGCAACTCCAGCCCTGGCAAGAATATCGACCTGAGACCCTCTGCCGTCCGCACTGTCTTCCCGCCCCCCCGGCTTTTGCAGCGCATGGGTCACATCAAAAATGACGGGCGCCATGGGCTTCATCAGATCAAGGCCAAGCATGTCCACGACCAGATTATTATAACCAAAGCTGGTTCCGCGTTCGCACAGGAGGATGTTCTCATTGCCCACTTCACGACATTTTGTGATGATATGCCGCATTTCTTGAGGTGCTAGAAACTGGGGCTTCTTAATGTTGATGACGGCATTTGTGCGCGCCATCGCCACCACCAGATCGGTTTGCCGCGCAAGAAAGGCCGGCAGCTGAATGATGTCGGCAACTTCTGCCACTGATCCCGCCTGATCCGGCTCATGCACGTCGGTCAGGATTGGCACCCCGAACTGCTGCTTCACCTCTTCTAATAGGCGCAACCCTTCCTCAAGGCCCGGTCCGCGATAGGAGTGGATGGAGGATCGATTTGCTTTGTCAAAGCTTGCTTTGAACACATAGCCCATGCCCAATTTTCGGGTCACATCCAGCATATGTTCGGCCACGCGCAAAAGCGTGTCTCTGTCCTCTATGACATTCATGCCGCCGATCAGCGTTAAAGGCTGATCATTCGCAAAGGTAAGGCCGCCGGCCAGGGGGACGCTCGTTATGCTCATAAAATGGCCCTAGCGCATTCCGCGGTATCGCAAAACCTCTTCTATGGCGGGAATGTCTTCGGGGTTGTTGAGCTCTATGCAATCCCAGCCAATGGGGTCGAACGGAACAACCCGAATGCGATGGCCGGTTTCAAGGAAGCGAAGCTGCTCTAACCCCTCCAGATTTTCGATGGGAGAAGGGGGCGTGGCGGCATAGGCGCGCAGCGCATCGGGGCGATAGGCATAGACACCGAGGTGCAGGTGGACGTGGCGATGGGCATCGGCCTGTGTTTCCGGGATATGCGGAATAACGCGCTTTGAGAAATACAGGGCGGTCAGCGCCGCGTTGAAGACAAGCGTCGTTCCACCCACGCGGCCCTGTTTCTGATCGGCGACAAGGTGATGATAGAGTGTTTCCGAGCAGCGAACGGCCGGTGTCGTCATCACCGCGCCCGCATCTGCCTCCAGCGCCGTGACCAGATCGCGCACAACGAAATCCGGCGTCAATGGCGCATCGCCTTGCAGGTTGACGATAATCGGGGCGATGTCGCCCAAAACCTCCAGCGCTGCCGCGCAGCGTTCCGTGCCGTTGCGGCAGGATTGCGGCGTCATAACCACCTGCCCACCAAAACCCTGAACGGCGTCGGCAATACGCTCATCATCCGTCGCGACCCAGGTGCGTGCCGCCCCAGCAATGGCCTGAGCTGCATCCCAAGACCTTTGGATCAGGCTGCGTGGCTGCCCATCTGCGCCCCGCAATTCGGCCAATGGCTTGCCGGGAAAGCGCTGCGATGCATAGCGCGCCGGGATAAGGATGGCGAAATCGGATACCACGGCAGCAGGGTCAGTTCAGCCCGAGACGCAAAAGATCGTGGATATGGAGGATGCCCAGCGGAGCCTGATGGCCAGCAGAAGGGTCTTCCACCACAAATGCGGCGCTGATCTTGTTATCATTCAGAAAAGCCAAAGCCTCGTCAGCAAGCATGTCTGGAGAGATGACCTTGGGCGTCCGGGTCATGACTTCATGGGCGAAGGCTGTTTCCAAAAGGCCGAAGCGGCGCCGCAAATCGCCATCGGTGATGACGCCCACAAGAGCACCTGAGGCATCCAACACCCCAGCCATGCCGAAACAGCCCGATGTCATAACGGAAATTGTTTCCGGCATGCCGGCTTGGTGGCTTACAAGAGGCAGTCGATCAGGATCGGTCACCATAATTTCCTGCACCGGGGTCAGGGCGAGGCCAATGGCACCGGCGGGGTGGAGCTTGCGCAGATCCTTGCGCGTCACGCCACGCATTTCCATCACCGTCATTGCCAGAGCATCGCCCAAAGCGAGCTGCATTGTCGTGGATGTGGTCGGCGCGAGATTTTCCGGGCAGGCTTCCCGAACATTGGGGAGGAGGAGGGCGATATCCGCAAATTGGATGACTTTAGATGTCGGGCGTGAGGCCATGCCGATAATCGGCACGCCCAGGTTTCGGGCATATTTCATTACGGGCTGCAATTCAGGCGTGTTTCCAGAGTTTGACAGAACGAGCAGCACATCCCCTTTGGCGATCATCCCCATATCGCCATGCCCCGCCTCGCTTGGGTGCACAAAAATTGCCGGAGTCCCGGTCGCCGCAAAGGTCGCTGCAATCTTGCGGGCAATATGGCCAGATTTGCCGAGGCCGGTGACGACGAGTTGGCGGGGTAAGTTTGTTATGGACTCGCAAGCGTTTTTGAAGCTGTTGTCCAACGACTGCTCAAGCTCAATTAAGGCTTTAGCTTCTCTTAAAATAATGCTGCGGCCATATGCGATGGCTTGGACATGTCGAGTGCCCGAGTCATTGCCTTTTAAGTTTTTCAATTGCTGGGTTATTCTGTTTTTATTCAATGTTAGTGGATCTTCTTTTTGGCGTTAGCCACGCTGGTCCTTGTTTTATAGCACAAGTCAATCCTATGTCCCAATTACATTTCTGAACTAGCCTGCCAACTCATAAACAGGGACCCATTATCATTCGGATTGTCATTAAGGGGCGTTCAGCCGCTTTCAACGAATAAGCCTAATGTCGACACGTGGAAACAAAAGGCGCAGGCTGACAGGATTTTTCGTCATATTATAATCAGGATCTCTTTGCCATTTTTCTGACGGTTCGTTACAATGTGCATTCAATATACGATAACTGATCTGATGTGCATCAATTGCGTGTGCCAAGGTGAAGATCATGGATGCCTTTCGTGGATCTTATGATGTAGGTATGCGGATGACCGACATTGTTTTGGGGGCTCCCTAATAAGCAGATGCTTTGAAAGAAAGCTCCACGAATTGCCGTCTATGGTCATGGCCAAAGGGAAGGCTTGCAAAGAAAAGTTTAGAAACTCGAATTTTTTGGCGGGAATGCAATCCGTTTTTAGAATCTAAGGCCTGCATCACCTGCAATGCTCAGATGCGATTGCATTAAATCAGGCTTGCGCCTTCATATGTCGATTGTCAGCGCGTAACTCAGAAAACCAGAGGGTGGCTTTATCAAGCCATCTTCGCTCGAAGTCTCCGTAGTAATTTCCTTTCGGATCTTCTAAAAGGTCAAAGCTAACCAATGGGAGGCGTCGGTCAATTTGCTTTGACTCACTCGTTCATGATAAAGCAAAGTATGAAAATGAAATTTTTTTTTCAAAGAGCGAAGGCGCTCCTAAATCCTGTTTTCAATTGTACTGTATTGATTCCAACAGTGATATCGATATTGTATTTCGGCCTATTTGCATCGGACGTGTACATTTCTGAATCGCAATTTGTTGTTAGAAGCCCCGATAAGCCATCACAGAGTGGGCTCGGCGTCTTGCTAAAGTCATCTGGTTTTGCGAACGCCGGTGATGAAGTCTACGCGGCTCAGAATTTTATTCAATCTCGAGATGCTTTGGCCCATCTCGATAAAGATTTGGACTTAGTGAAGGCTTACTCGTCGAACAAAATTTCAATGTTTAACCGCTTCAATCCACTCGGATGGAATGCGACTACTGAAGATTTTTACGATTATTATCGCCAACATATTTCGATTTTGCATGATACTTCCTCGTCGATCACAACCTTGACCGTTCGCGCCTATTCACCCGATCAAACCCACAAGATAAACAAGCGACTGCTCGAGCTCGCTGAAGATCTGGTCAATCGGCTAAATGAGCGAGGTCGGCGGGATATGATACGATTTGCAGAAAAAGAGGTTTTGAATTCCAAGCAAGTCGCCACGAATGCTGCCGTTGCTTTGACCAATTTTCGTAATGCGAAAGGGGTGGTCGACCCCGAGCGGCAAGCTGCGGTGCAGTTGCAAATGATTTCAAAGTTGCAAGATGAGTTGATCGCTGCAAGGACTCAGCTTGTTCAGCTAAAAATCTATGCGCCAAGAAGCTCTCAGATACCGGTCGCTTCAACCCAGATAGCCGAGCTGTCTCGTCAGATCGATGACCAAATGCGTCAAGTGGTTGGTGATCGTAAGTCATTGGCTGGCGTTGCAGCTCAATATCAGCGCTTGCAACTAGAGAGCCAGATTGCTGATCGGCAGTTAGCTGCAGCGATGGCATCGTTAGAAGAAGCGAGAAATGAAGCGCTTCGGAAGCAGGCGTATGTTGAGAGGATTGTCCAACCTAGTTTGCCCGATAAGGCAAAAGAGCCACGTCGGCTTCGCGGTGTTTTCGTTACGTTTGTTATGGGACTTGTGTTTTGGGGGATATTCTCGATGCTTTTGGCCGGGGTTCGGGAGCACAAGGCATAACACATGACAAAGATGACGCGTCTTCCGCTTAACTCGGCGTTTCAGATACAACTCAGAGTGATACACGCTTTATTGATGCGTGAAATATTGACGAGATTTGGCCGGCACAATATTGGATTTTTTTGGATGTTCGTTGAGCCAATGATGTTCACGCTTGGTGTCACAGCCCTTTGGACCGCAACAAACTCCATTCATGGTTCGAGTATTCCGATTGCAGCGTTCGCTTTAAGCGGTTATTCAAGTGTTCTGCTGTGGAGGAATATGCCGAGCCGATGCATAGGGGCAATCGCGCCGAACCTGTCGCTTATGTATCACCGCAATGTCAAGCTCATTGACATCTTTGCGACAAGACTTCTGCTCGAAGGCGCAGGAGCAACTATGTCTTTTGTTCTGCTGTCAGCAATGCTTATCTCAATCGGATTAATAGCGCCGCCGGAAGATCTATTGATGGTGGTGGGTGGTTGGTTAATGCTAGCTTGGTTTGGGATGGCGCTTGGCCTTTTGATGGGGGCTCTTTCGGAGGAATTTGAACTCGTCGAGAAGATTTGGCATCCAGCGTCTTACTTGCTCTTTCCCTTATCTGGGGCAGCATTCCTAGTTGATGCACTACCGAAGGGGGCTCAAGAGTTAGTTCTGTTACTTCCCATGGTTCATGGCGTTGAATATGTCCGAGAAGGTTATTTTGGGTCTGAAATTGTCGCTCACCATGATCTCAGGTATATGGCGATTTGTTGTGCAGGACTTAGCCTGCTCGCGTTAGCACAGCTGCGTAAAGTCAGTAAGATAGTGATCCCTGAATGATCAACTTGCTAAATGTTACCAAATTCTATGAGACTAGAGTTGGCTCCGTCCGAATTCTGGATAATGTCAACCTTGCTATTAAGCCAGGGCGGAGAGTTGGTATTTTGGGCCGGAATGGCGCTGGAAAGTCCACGCTCGTCCGGCTTATCAGTGGCGCGGAGCAGCCTTCAACCGGAGAAATCGAACGGGGCATGAGTGTGAGCTGGCCTTTGGCTTTTGGCGGGGCATTCCAAGGGTCTTTGTCCGGTCTCGACAATCTTCGTTTCATATGTCGAATTTACGGCGTTGACCCTGCCGACAAAATTGACTTTGTTGAGAGCTTCTCTGAATTGGGAATTTACCTAAGGGAGCCCGTGCGCACTTACTCAGCGGGCATGAGGGCTCGGCTGGCCTTTGCTATTTCAATGATCGTTGAGTTTGATTGTTTCCTCATTGATGAAATTATCGCTGTGGGCGACGCGCGATTTCACGAAAAGTGTTATAGTGAATTGTTCGAAAAACGCGAAGATCGTGCCATGATCATTGTTTCTCATGACCCGAACTTTGTTCGAGAGCATTGCCATGAAGCAGCCGTGCTTCATCAGGGTCAGCTTCATGAGTTTTCATCTGTTGACGAGGCCTACGGATTTTATTCTGAACTATGAAAATACTCGACTTTTCAATCGGAAGGGTGCGGCGTTTTTTGGCGCGATCAACAACTCGAGCCCATGGAAGAAGGCTACTCGTTGATGTTTCCGTGATTTACCAAAGTGATGTGCATACTGGCATTCAGAGGGTGGTGCGAGGAGTGCTAGAGAATATTCGTCCAGCACTCTCAGGTTGCGTGGAGCTTGTGCCCATCGCTGCAACTAGCCGTGATGGCTATCGAGTTGTGCAGATAGATTTCTTGAAACAGGCCCAGAGGCAGTCTTTGAGAGACCTGCCTAGACTGAGGCGTCCCGGCAAGGGGGACGTGTTTCTTGCCCTTGACTTGGCAGCCCACATTCAACCTCGGCACAAACGAACATTGTTGAATTGGAAACGAAGAGGGTGCGAATTTGCGGTCGTTGTTTATGATCTTATTCCAATATGCCATCCTGAATGGTTCAGCGACAAACTTGTGAAGGACTTCCGAAAGTGGATTGACCTACATGTTAGTCTCTCTGATCGTTTCTTATGCATATCCGAATGGGTTGCCAGTGAGTTAGGCCGGTATATTGACGGGGCTGGCGTTCTGCGACAGCCGGGTCAGATTATCTCGTCATTCATGCTGGGCGCTGATCTGGTGGGCAGCTTGCCAACCACAGGACTGACAGAGCGAGATCTTGATGTCCTCAGTTTGATGGAGCGGACGCCGACACTTTTGACCATCGGCACAATCGAGCCTCGCAAGGGGCATGCGGATATTCTTGATGCTTTCGCAGTGCAGGCCGATCTTCCAGAAGCTTGGTCGCTGGTTATTGTTGGACGAGCGGGCTGGAAAACTGAGGAGATACAGAAGCGCTTAGAGCAAATTTCTTCGCAGCGTGGCAACATAGTTTGGTTGGACCACGCTACTGACGAAATGCTTGAATCTCTGTACAAGAGTGCCAAGGGAGTAATCGCCGCATCTTATGATGAGGGCTTTGGACTTCCCATAATAGAAGCACTTGCCAACAATTTACCCGTATTGGCTAGAGATATTCCAGTTTTTAATGAATTTTCTTGTTCCGGAGTGCAATTCTTTCGCTCCATTAGTGCGACGGAATTGGCGGGCGTGATTAAAGAATTCCTCGATCATCCACCAGAAGTTGATGCGGAAAGCCTGCTCGCCCGAGCGACGTGGTCGTACAGCGCTAAGGACGTTGCATCTTTGTTGGGGCTGGGTCCGAGTAGCGCTGAAAGTGCCTTCGTCGAACTATCGGGCTCGCCCAGCCATCTATAGCGTGAGGTGTTATTGCAATAATACTGATATCGCCCTAAAACCCGACAAGTGCCGACAGTCCTGACGGTTCAAAAAATCAGCGTCGTAGCTATGGATTAAGAAATTCGGTGTGTCCCTAACGTCATACGCTCAGAACTTCGAAGACGTGATGCTTTACCGGGCGTTAGGAGCGGTAAAGCATGGGAAGTATATTGACATCGGTGCTCAGGACCCCTCGTTCGATTCTGCTAGTAGATGCTTTCACGAATTAGGTTGGCAAGGCGTTCACGTTGAACCTCATCCCGAGTACGCAGATCAGCTTCGCGACGCTCGGCCTGGAGATCTGGTGCTTCAAGTCGCCGTGGGGGCCGAAGCAGGGTTGGTGTCCTTTTTTGCTTTTTCGGGAACAGGACTGTCGACACTCAGCGATGAAATTGCTTTGCGTCACGAGAAGGCAGGTTTCTCCGCCGAAGTGATTACTGTGCCGTGTATAACACTGGACGATTTGTTTGAAAACTGCGGCTTTGATGAAGTCCATTGGCTCAAACTCGATGTGGAGGGCTTCGAAGAGAATGTGGTTGCCGGTTGGAGACTGTCGCATATCCGCCCTTGGATTATTGTTGTTGAATCCATTGCGCCGGGAGGTCGCTCCGACATCTCTGCTGGATATGAAAACTTGTTGTTTTCTAAAGGATATCATTCCGTCTATTTTGACGGCTTAAACAAGTATTATGTTTCAGATCTTCATCCCGAACTTGACGAGCATTTCAGATATGGCCCTTGCCTGTGGGATGAAATTCAAACTCCCCGACAAAACAGAATGGCTCGCACGTTAGTTGAGGGTTTTCAAGCAGAACTGAGGGTCCTCTCAGATGCTAACGATGCTTCTGAGCGGGCGATCGCCTCTGCGGAGCAGGCAGCATCTGAACTCCAGGGTGCCAAGGAGGAGATACAGAAGCAGTATACTGAGCTTTCCGGAGCTTATGACGCATTGCAGTTGAACTTGGCCGGACAGCAGGAGCAGGTCGCCGAAGCACATGCCTCCTTAATTGAGGTACGCACTCGGCTGGAGCAGTCGATAGCATACAACAGTCAATTAACTGCTGCGTTGAACGAAGCATACGGCAACAATCAGCATTTGTCGGATCGTTTGGCGGATCAGATTCCGGCGACCGGCTGGGCAAATGTCAGGGCTGAAGAATCGGCATCGGCCTTGCAGGCAGTAATCCTTGAGCTTGGCGCTGCAAGTGTTTCGCGCGAAAAGCTTGAAATGATCCTGGCCGAAGATCGCGACACCCTAAGGCAAGCGCAAGCTGATCTGAATTCGGCAAGATATGAGGTCGCTGAAAGCAGTAAGTTGCTCGCTGACGCCGAGTTGCGGATCGAAGCTTTGACAAGCTACTGTGCTGTACTCGAAGTCAACCTTCAAGAGGCGCATCAAAGAATAGAGGTGAAGACTGCAGAAGCGGAGGTGCAAGCAGATGAATCTCTCCAGCAGATTGTCGAGCTTCAGAATAAGATCGAGCACATCGGTAGAGATTTTGACGCAGTAAGTTCTGAACACTTCAAAATTATCAATAGGCTGGTATTACAAGAAGAAGAAAACAGGTCGATAAATGGAGATCTGAGGCAAGCTCGAAGGCAGGTCAATGACCGCGATAGTCAGCTATCTCGGCTAATTGGGTCGCTTGAAGCTCTCGCTTCTGCTGCACGGGGCGCCCACGGTGCGCGCCTCCGAAGGCTCCTAGCGGAATCTTCAAAATCGAAAGTCATCCTAAGGCAGAATGAAGAATTTGTAGCTCGAAGCGTCGATGAACTAATACTTGTTGGTGAAGTGCAATTCATTGAGGCCTGCTACCAGACACTTCTAGGCCGCAAAGCTGACCGAGCAGGTATGGCATTTTATCTTGACCGCTTAGCCAAAGGAGTAAGCCGCACAGTTGTTATCGCGGACATTGCTCGATCGCAGGAGAGCACCGCATTTTCGCCACTGACCCCGGGTTTGCCTAGATTGTTGGGTCGCCAACGCATACTGGGTGTCCAACTCAATGGCCGACTAGCTCGTTTAATTGGTTCTAGGCGGCCATACAGATCAGCTACCGCACTCGATGACGAAGAAGCTGACCGGGCCAATGGGTCTTTATCTCTCAAGGCAGTTCTTGGTGAGACAGGGGAAGACTTCATTCGGCAAGCATATGAATTGGTTCTGCAGCGAGATCCAGATCCAGTAGGTTTGGAACATTTTCTGGCTCGCCTCTCTGGGGGCGATGAACGTCTAGATATTTTGGCTTCAATGCGGTGGTCTGCAGAGGGCCAGTCGCTGAATTATCACAAAAATGATCTTAAACAGGCAACTGCTTGGTACAGAACGAGAAAATGGCCTTTAATTGGGTCCATGCGTCGTCGGAAAGCGATCCGTCGATTGATGGGTGGAGACAATCAACGACAAAGGGTTCTCCAAGCCCGTCTGGAAGAATTGGAAATTGCGCTCAATGAACAAAATGCCGCTGAGGTGGAGTTCATAGGCAGGCCAATTCATGTCAAGGCAGGTCTGGATGACGCGCAGCAGTCTGTTTTGAATTCAGTAGATCATGTTCTTACCGAGTTGGGTTGCTCGTCAACTGAAGACGGATCGGTTCCTGTAAAGCTCTTGGGCAGTTTAGAGAATGTCGGTGACGCACAAGTCTGGTATGTTGACAGCGAAGCTGCCGACATGTTGAGCCCATTGCAGAGCCTGCCCCGCTCGCTTGAGGCAGTTGCATGCTGCGACCTTCAAACCGAAAGGGTCTTGATTGGAAAGGGGCTTGGCGTTGCCGTGAGAGCGATCGGTCAAGTCGGTGAGCAGTCAAACTCTTCAGCGATTGTTCGGTTGCTACAGCTTGTCCATGACCTAGGCCGGACCAGAGAGCGGCGAAGCCGATTGGAGTTTCAAGAGCCCCTGAAAATTTCGGTTCTCAGCACTTGGAATACTCGGTGCGGGCTCGCTACTCATTCTGAAGAATTGATTGAATCTTTCGCAGGTTCGACGTTCGAGATACTCGCCCCGTTGGCCAATGATCTTTTGTTTCCCGACCAAGATAATGTTTTCCGACTTTGGGAGATTAGCAAGTCTGCAAATCAATTGGATAAGGTTCTGACCCACCTTCGCTCCAGCCAAACTGATTTGTTGATAGTCCAGTTCAATTTCGGTTTTTTTAACCATCGCCAGCTTGCAGATTTTCTTGAGCAGGCAACGTTACTTGGCGTTACGATCTATGTGATTTTTCATTCGACGAGTGAACCTACTTTAATGGACGGTTGGCGTCTGTCGGAAGTAGTGCCGGGGCTAACCCATTGCGGCTTGGTTATCGTTCATACGCCGGCGGATTTGGCTGTCTTTGCTAACCTAGGGCTGACCCAGAATGTTTTGCTTCTTCCGCATGGCGTTAAGCCTGGGAATACAGAGCGAGTGCATAAGAAACTTGGTAGTGTGCCAGTTTTAACTTCGTTTGGCTTCTGCTTGCCGAACAAGGGGCTTGTCGAATTGGTCCGATCCATAGCTATTTTGCGTGAGCGAAACGTGCAGGTCAGGCTCAGGATGTTCAATGCATTGCATCCTGATCCCAGCTCTTCGGAAACAATGCGGTTGGTTAAGGACGAGATTACGAATTTGTCACTTGACGATGTCGTAGAGGTTTTTCCTGAATTTTTAGACTTGGACACTGTCGACAAAGAGATCGCGAGTTCTGACTTGTTTGTGAATCCCTACCAGAAGACGGGAGAGTCAGCGAGTGGCGCCGTCCGGGTGGGGCTCCGCAACAAGGTCACGACTGTTGTAACGCCGTTGACGATATTTGACGATTTGGGCGATGCAGTGTTTCACATGGCTGGCACAAGTCCCGAGGAAATGGCTAGTGGGATTGCGGAAGCCTTGAGATCGCTGAGCGATCCAGACACAGCTCAGGCTCAAGCCGCTGCACTAGATCAATGGTTGGTAAATCATGATTTTCGAACCCAAGCTTCGCGATTGGATCGAATTTGTCGCACTTTGCGGATTAACGCGCTCATGAAAGCGAGATGAGGTTTATGATTACTGCAGTGACCATCCCGGTGTCTGTCGGAGAATTGATCGACAAGATAACTATATTAGAAATCAAGCAGGAGCAGCTTGCTGATCTGAAAAAGCTTGAAAATGTCTTGGTAGAACAGACACTTTTAAACGAGGTTAGGCAAACTCTTGGGATTGATGGGCAGCCCAAAGCAGCAGAAATTGCGATGCTTGAACGCGAACTAAAGGCGGTCAATCAGCGCATCTGGGATGCGGAAGATGAAATTCGTGCGTTCGAACGCACGAAGGATTTCGGTGAGGCGTTCATCGCTGTCGCGCGTTCGATTTATCAACTGAATGATGCCCGCGCCTCTGCTAAGAGGGATATTAATCTATTGAGCGGATCAGAAATTGTAGAAGAAAAAGGCTACGAACCCTACTGATTATATCAATACGAAATAGGAAGCGTTATGCCCTACAAACCAAAAGGCGTGTTTATCAATACTGCGGCCGCAAGTTGCAGTATACATGAGAGTGGGAAGATGGTCTATAACTGTCTTTCCGGCAGTGATGATTTTGATATAGATTACTACTCTCTTGATATGATTGACGTGGAGGCTCTGGCGGAAGCGGGTGTTGTCAAATTACTGTTAGAATCAGATGCTGGTCCACCCAGCCCGCAATATGATTTCTGGGTCTTCAATTGGCATTTCGTTACGATGGCAATGGACTTAGATCCCAAAGTCATTGCTGGGCTCTCCGGTCCCAAATTCACAGTTGTGCTTGAATTGGCGCCTGGCGACCCCCTTCAGCTTGTGCCGCCAGGGGTTTTCGACGCCTATATGGCTCTCGATCCTGGCGCAACTCGTGCAGGGACTATTTACCCGTTTCCTCGTCCGCTGGACGGTCACCCGAGAATTCAGGCGAGGGCTGCAAGAGATGTGCCTGTTATTGGCTCATTCGGTTTTGGCACGCCCGGCAAAGGCTTTGAAAATCTTGTTGCTGCGGTAAATCAGGAGTTTGACCGAGCCGTTGTGCGTGTCAACATCCCTTCGGGGGACTTCATAGGAACTGATGTTATTCATGGCGAAAGTTACCCGGAATACATCGAAAAACTTTGTAAGAAAATTGCAAAGCCTGGCGTGGCTGTCGAGTTCACTTATGATTTTCTGTCGCCAGAAGAATTAATTGATTGGTGCAGCGAAAACGATCTGAATTGTTTCATGTATACAAGGTGTCAACCGGGGCTGTCCGCTACAACAGACCAGGCTATTATATCTGGGCAACCTCTTGTTACGTCTAGTAATGATACCTTCAGGCATATCCATCAGTACATTCCACCCTACCCTTTAACGCCGCTTCGGGACGCCATGCTGAATATGCGACCTCAAGTCGAGGAGATGCAGCGCGATTGGTCAAAGTCAGAGTTCAACGCTAGATTTGCAGAAGTTTTGGCAGATTTTGCCATTCTTCATGATGTTAAGCATCGAACCGGACCAGTGATGCCAGCGAAGTTTGGATTGTATAAATTATTAATTGCTCATCGGCGTCCAATTGTCGGCGGTATTTACAGTCGCGCCAATAGATTGGCGGATGCCATGCGCAGGACCGGAAAATATCTTGTAAGCCAAGTTGAACTGGACGAAAATATCTCGCTCGGATCAATGGTGAGTTTGGAGACTACAGACGCGGTCATTCTTGCTGATAATGGGCACTTGGGTTCGGGCGAGCTGAAAGAATTTTCTGGCCCTGTAGTTTTGTTGGACCCTAGCGTTGATTCGACTGACCAAATGGCTGACTTTCTTGTTAGCGCCCCCTTCATGCCGATCATTCCATACCAGACGGTAAATTCGCCAATTGGGTTGCATACCACGATCTGGATGGTTGGGTTCTCTGCAGTCCCAGAAATATTGAACGTCCAGCTTCAGCGGATTGCCGTCGAATTGCCAGGGGCAAAAATTCACGTTCTTATGTTGCCTTGCTCGGCCGCAGATCATGGCGCGGAGGAGTTGGACGAAGCAATTCTGAGCTTTGACAATATAACGGTGACTTTTGAGCCTTTGCCGGAAACGGGTGAGGAGGCAATCGCAAAATTTGCGGTAAGTCACCTCATTATGATATATAATGATCTTCGATGGTCTGATCACCTCCAAAACATTGCTGAACTGGCAATGACCACAGAGCGAGCAGTAGCTGTATGCGCAAGCCCCAGCTTCCCGAAATTTTCCGGCATGGTGGCATGTTATGACGACCATGAATTATCCGCTCTGATTGAGATGGGGTGCCAAGCCCAGATCACTGCCCTGAGTGCTTTTTCAGAAGGGCAGACTTACGCACGGATTGATAGTGCGTTAGGACCTTGGTTGGCAGAACCCCGAACGTTCGAGAGGAGGGGGCTAAAAGAGTGCAATTCCAAATTAGCAGATGATAGCGCGGGTGTGAGGGAAGATCATCTTGAATTGGTTCATCGCCTCTACAGGGAATTTCTAGGCCGCGGTCCTGACCCCCGAGGGCTTCAGCATTATTTGGGCCTGCTCGCATCGGGAAAAACGGAAAAGCGCTTGGCTCGGGATCTTTCCAAGTCAGAGGAGGCTTTCGCCTATCGACAGGCACGTAATGCAACAGAGCGATCAATTACATCTGTGCGTGAATTGCTTGCCCTGAGAGGTTCTGATTTCGTTAGAGGCGCTTATCTAACTTTGCTAGGCCGCGAACCGGACCCTGTTGGGCTTGCGCACCACTTGGGGCTATTAGAGGACGGCGAGAGCCGCGAGGCGATTGTGCAAGGTCTTCACTTGTCCCCCGAAGGCAGGAATTATTCGGTCAATTTGATTGGTCTAGATCGCCTTCTCGCCCGTCAACAGCGACGCTGGCCGCGATGGATCAATGTACGGCGGCCGTCTAAAGATGCTGCAGCTCAGCGCCGGAAATTGAATGCCGCCGAATTTCGGCTTGCTGAATTGGAGGCCATGATCGCGCGTCGCCCAAGCGAAAATTCATTCTTACAACGGGCACTCGATCGTTTGCCGCCAGTCCCCCAAATTGAGCCCGCATCGATCCAAGCATCAGCTATCCAAGTTAAACAAATTATTCTGCCCAGAGGCGCTTGCGGGACTGTTTATCTTCTTGTGCAAGTGAAAGGTTTTTCAAGCTTCGTAGAAATTGAAGGATTGAGACGCTTTGCGAATTCACTGCGCGCTTCGGGAAAACTTTTGCGGTTGGTTGTTTGGCACCCGCTTGCCAAGCGCATAGAACTGGCCAGCCGAGAAGCGATTGTCGATGAGCCTTGGAAAACACTTCTTGGAAGGGACTTCGATTGGTACGCCACTGCTGAAGATGTGAGCTTCGTTTTGGATAATGCGTCGGTAAACCCGGGCGACACATTGATTGTCTACGGGCAAGTTCGGTCTCCCTCAGACGCGGAGATTATTGTCGAGACTGATCTTATTCTTGAATCCAGACGTCTCGGTTTGCTGAACCTTTTCATCTTCCCTGGCGCTCGTGAATTGACGTCCAAGAACTTCTGTAAGAGCGCTTGCCTTTGTGAAGAGCAGTATATGCAGTCGCTAATGCTCGCTGACTCGATCATAGCAACATCGCCGCAAGCTATGATGGAATTGGAAGGCTTCTTCTCGGGATACCAGAGGGCCGTAAGGGCTCCTGTTCGTGCAGTTGTCTTGGAGCCCAACTTAGATGATACGGCTGCCTGGGGATTTTTTGCGAAACAGGTTCTCGAACGTCTGGAGACATTACGTGATCCAACAAACTTTATAGACTGTTTTATTCACTGCCCCTCGGGTCGACTAACTCGTAAGGAAAAAACCTTGGCGTCTTCGCTTGGCGCAATCGCTATTGACGTGACATCTAAGGTCGGATCGCTTTCAAAAAAGCTGCCGGAAGGGCCAGAGGACTCCGCGGGTGATAAGGCTAGGCAGCAATGGCTGATTGTAGATGGTGCGCGGTCTATCGACGAAATACGCGCCGCTGCAGGAAAGGGGGGCAGAAAAAATATTAATTCGGCGATACTGCTTTTTGATAAGGCAGCAGTCGAGGCGCTTGTCGCCAACATCCAAGGCTTGGAATTCCTCGCGTCGTTTGACATGTTGGTTTGCTCCAGCAATGAACTGGTTGACATCGTTCGTACAGCAATCCTGAGCACGAGATTGAGGTTTCCTTCAGCAAAAGATCGACTTGTCTCAATTGATAGTAGTGAAGACAGCCCTGTCATCGTAGCTAGGAAACTTGCCCAGTTACTGGTAAACTCCCATCCACAAGCTTGGCAATCGGCACTGCCAATTATATCTTATGAGCAGGCGAGGCGAGCATTGCCATGGATTAGGAATAGACCAAAGCTGTCGCTTTGCATCAGCACATATAACCGAGCAAAATGGTTGAAGACGAGCTTGGCCAACATTGCTCGCCAAATCTCATACGCGCGCGACGACCTTGAAATTTTGGTTGTCGACAATGCTTCGACCGATGAAACTTCCAGCATTCCGGCACTTTTTTTGCACCGGTCGGATTTCCGCTTTTTCAGGAACCCGATTAATGTCGGCATGCTTGGAAACCTGGCAGTCACGGCTCAGAGAGCGCAAGGCGAATATGTTTGGATACTTGGTGATGATGATCTTACCCGCTCTGGTGCTATTGAGCGAGTTTTGAGTCTGTTGGTCGACAAGCCGCACATAGAGCTTGTGTATTTGAATTACGGCTACACGAGCGAGGTGACACCAGACAACGTGCAGGATCTTGACGAGTTTCTTGATGGCTACAATGTCTTACAGCCGCCATGTCCAGACGAAGAGGGAGACGTTGCGTCCCTGGCTGCAAAAACAGAGAATTTTTACACCGCGATTTATTCTCACATTTACCGCAGGGATCACGCGATCAGATCATATTGTCAGGATACGAGTGGTCGTATCTTTTCAACTATGCGTTCCTGTATTCCTACGACCTGTTACGTACTTGGTGAAATGCCGCACGCTCCCGCTTATTGGGTAGGTGAGCCATCCCTTGTGGTAAACTCGAATGTATCATGGGCCGACTACGGTCCGATGCTGGACTTGGAACATCTGCCTGCGTCCTGGGACATGGCCGAGCGGATAGGCTGTCCGGTTGAGCAAGTCGACATGCGACGCAGCAATCGGCTGTGGCTTGTTGAGATGATGTGGAGGCAATTGTTTGAGGCCGACAGCGTTGGTAACCGATCTTATCTCGCTGTATCGGATGTTATCATGCGGTTTCGCCATTTGCCAGATTTCGACAAATATGTCCCAGAATTCAAGAAGATATATTCTGAAGCACATGTTCGAGGCGATCCCGCTGCGGCTATATCGCCGCGAACTCTCTTTGCTGCGTTCGCGAATAAATGATTTGATCTTAAATAGCCTCAACGATCAATCCTTTAAAATTTAATAAGTGCATGTAGTTATTCAATTGACTGAGCCTGCTACTTAACCCAAAGATGCGCGTCTCCGCAGTTATTCTCTTTTCAAGCAATCTGGAGTACTTTGCCTTGCAATTCGTCGATCAACGGATCCGTTCATGCCGCGCAGGTGGTGGGGAGAACATGGTTTCCGTACTTAATCTGGGCGTTCAGGAACTGACCGGCGTCTTTCCAAAAACCATCGATCAGCCAGTCACGCGTGGTCCGCTTGAGCTTCTGTGGGCGCCCAAGTCAGGGCTCCTTCAACTGGCTCATTCTTTCGACGCGTCTGAAATGTACGGTGACAATTACGGCTATCGGTCGGGCCTCAATCAGTCGATGGTCAATCATCTTACTCGCAAGGTCAACAATCTTGAGAAGTATGTGGATCTAAAGCCGGGCGATGTAGTGCTAGATATTGGGTCTAACGACGCAACATCGCTGAAGGCTTATCAGACGTCGTCATTGCGCCGGATCGGGATCGACCCCACGGGCAATAAGTTTCGGTCATTCTACCCGGACGACATCGCGTTGGTTCCCGATTTCTTCAACGCCAAAAATTACCGCTCAGTGGAATCACGACCGGCGAAAATCATAACGTCTATTGCCATGTTCTATGATCTTGAGGATCCAATTGACTTTGCGCGGGACATTGAATCGGTCCTTGCAGATGACGGCGTTTGGCACTTCGAACAGAGCTATCTGCCGTCCATGCTCCGCATGACGTCTTATGATACCATATGTCATGAGCATCTGGAGTATTATTCGCTAGGTGTAATCAAGCTAATCTTGGAGTCCGTCGGCATGAAGGTTGTTGATGTCGTTATGAATGGCATCAACGGGGGCAGTTTTGCCGTTACCGCAGCAAAAAAACATTCGAAGGTTCCTACAAACAGGGCGGTAATTGATTGGCTCCTTGAGCAGGAAGACCGGATGGGCCTTTATACGCCAAGGCCGTATCGTGAATTTGAGGAGAGAGTTTACAAGCATCGTGACGACCTGCGTAGGCTTATTGATGGCCTTAACGCAGACGGAAAACGTGTTCTTGGATATGGTGCGTCAACGAAAGGCAATGTGGTTCTTCAATTCTGTGGGCTTACAGAGAACGATATCCCTGCCATTGCCGAGGTGAACCCAGAAAAATTTGGGGCCTTCACGCCTGGGTCTCGCATCCCGATCGTGTCGGAGGCGGAAGCGCACGCGATGCAGCCTGATTATTATCTTGTTCTGCCGTGGCACTTTAAGGAAAGCATTTTGCAGCGCGAGGGCGAGTATATGGCGCGCGGCGGCAAATTTATTTTTCCGTTTCCGGAAATCGAAATAATCTGAGGAGTTTCTGTGAAAACGGCATTCATCACAGGCGTCACCGGACAGGATGGCGCTTACATTGCTCATTTGCTATTGCAAAAAGGCTATAAGGTTGTTGGCCTTATTAGGCGTTCATCGACGCAGGACGTCAATGACACCCGTCTGAAGTGGCTCGGGATCAATCAAGATGTAGAGTTGGTAGATGGCGACTTGTCTGATCAATCAAGTCTGATCCGGATTATGCAGAAGCATAATCCGGCAGAAGTGTATAATTTAGGCGCACAGTCATTTGTCGGCTCCTCATGGCATCAGCCGATGCTGACCACGCAGGTCACTGCTCTTGGGGTTCTCAACATGCTTGAGGCAATGCGTATGGCTTGCCCGGAGGCCAGATTTTATCAAGCATCTTCGTCTGAAATGTTTGGCCTTATCCGTGAGCCAGTCCAGAAGGAGTCAACGCCTTTTTATCCTCGTTCTCCTTACGCTGTTTCTAAGCTCTACGGGCATTGGATGACCATCAATTATCGTGAGAGCTTTGGCATCCATGCAAGCTCTGGCATTCTTTTTAACCATGAAAGCCCTCTTCGTGGCCGAGAGTTTGTTACGAGGAAGGTGTCTGACGGCGTCGCTCGCATTAAGCTAGGCATGGCAAACGAACTGCGTCTGGGCAATATTGATGCAACGCGCGATTGGGGGCATGCTAAGGATTATGTCCGCGCCATGTGGCTCATGTTGCAGCAGGATACGCCAGGGGATTACGTTGTTGCAACGGGTCGGACGGTCTCCATCCGTCAAATGGTTAACATCGCATTTGAATATGTTGGTTTGAATCCTGACGATTTTGTCAAGATTGATCCTCAATTTTTCCGCCCTGCAGAAGTCGATATTCTCTTGGGAGACCCGTCGCTCGCAAAAGAAAAACTTGGCTGGAAACCGACAATTACGCTTGAGGAAATGATCCATGAGATGGTCGATGCAGATCTCGCTCGCCTTTCCCCTTCGGCGCTATAAGCTAAGGTTTTAACGTGAGTGCACCGAGGCGCGTACTTGTAACAGGAGCAGCCGGTTTCGTCGGGCGTCATCTTGTCCGACGGCTGCGCATGGTCTGGCCAGACACCGATCTTCATCTTCTAGACCTGCACGCAGGGTCAGTTGATGGAATTACCGTGCATTCCATCGATGTCTCTGTAGAATCGCAAGTTGCGGAGGTGGTAAAGCGATATAGTCCAGACGCTGTGGTCCATCTCGCTGCGGTCTCAGCGATCTCGACGGCAGTGGCAGACCGGCGCCGCACTTGGGAAATAAATGCTTTCGCGCCATATTATTTTGCGATGGCAATCATGACCTATGCCCCTGACTGTCATTTTCTTTTCATATCCAGCGCCGAAGTATATGGCAAGTCGGCTGAATTTGGGGTCACTCTCACCGAACAGCACCTGCTCCAGCCCGCCAATCCTTATGCTTCTGCTAAGGCTTCGGCGGATCTGTTGCTGCAGGAAGCTGCCAGTTCAGGCCTCGCTGCTACAATTATGCGTCCCTTCAACCATACGGGACCAAATCAGTCTCTAGCTTTTGCAGTGCCGTCTTTTTGCTCACAGATAGTTCAGATAGAGCGGGGAGCAAGCCCTGAAATTAGAGTGGGTGCGCTCAACGACGTCCGAGACTTTCTGCATGTTTCAGACGTTGTCGATGCCTATATTGCTGCTCTAGAGCGTCGTGCCGAGGTGGAGAATGGCGATGTAATGAACGTGGCATCCGGCATCGGGACGAGAATGGACCAAGTGCTAGAATTCCTTGTCGGGTATAGTGATGTAAAAGTCTCTATAATAGTGGACGAAACTCGCCTTCGTAGTCGTCCACCTTCCAGTGTTATCGGCGATTCAACAAGTCTCAGAAAAAAACTTCATTGGGAACCAAAGCACTCACTCGTTAGTACATTAAAAGAGACTTTGAACTATTGGAGAATGCAAAAATAATATTCTTCTTAATAGATTTGTTTGAATTTATTTTTCTAAATCAAATAAGTAATGAGATGCCCAATCAAATAATTTTATATCCCAATAGTTGAAATGAATAATTTTACACTCAACATCATTTCGATTTTCGATATTTTTAAAATGACGCGGCGTGATATTTTCAAATTGGGAATTAAGATTTAAGCCGATTAATTTTGAGAGTTTTTCAAGTGACTTTGGCATGTCTTCTTGGAGACCCACCCAGGCCGCGTCGATTAGAGTTTTCTGAGCAGCCAGAAACAGGTCCTCATAGTTGGTTTCCTCGGAAAGTAGGTGCCCGCCTAATTGCCTTGTCATCGCATTGTTAAGATTTATCCGCCCTTCCTGAGTGTCCATGAGTTCAAGAGGACTCAATTTGCTAGCATCTGCAGCAACCTTACTCGATGATGGGGGTAGGGAGCGGACATATCGCAGGAATGAAAAGCAACGTTCGACAGGATTGCGCAAAATCGTTAGAATTTGTCGGTTAGGAAACCACTTCAATTGATCATGTCTGCTAATGTGGCCATGAATTACAGGGAATGAGTTGTAATAAATAGCATCATCTTCGTTCATGAATGACTGCGCAAAAGGAGGAGAGCAAGCCTCTGCCCCAAGCGCGCTTGTCAAAGTCGCAAGGAGACTAGTGCCCGCCGTCTTGCCAATATGTATATGCACGAAACCCTGTTCGAGCACCGATGAAGCCGTTTGCGTCTGCTGATAAAGCATCGATATTTTTCGTTCCTAGATTATTCAATCATGATGACTGATAAACTAATGTGCAATACCTTTAAAATGTTAAGTAAATAGTTTTCTAAATAGGAATAAGCTTTAACGAAAAAGGGTTAGCCGTTGTCGCTTGCTATAAGGCCAGCTCGAGGCCTGCGTACATAGTTAGTTGGAGATTACCGTTGAGAATGAATCCAGAGGCTACTAGGTTTTGAAATCAGGATGCCCTGCGGGGTCAGGAGAATAGCATGGATTTCAAGTTGTTGGGCCGCATATTCATTAATGCGGGCAAGACTTCCTCGACCATAACGCTTGCAGCCATGCTTGTGGGCTGTTCGTCGCTTGGAACAAGCGGCCCATCTGCGCCTGCCCTTAACTCTGCTGCTCTGACCAACTCTGCAGCGAATTCCAAAATTAAGGTAGTCGATGTTGATGATGCCGCAGCGCGGAGGGTAGTTTTGTCAGATAGGTCTGCTTCGCTGGCGGAAATAATTGGAGACACCGAGCCATTCGGCGATGCCGTGGGCAAAGGTGACGTGCTTGACATCGTTATTTGGGAAGCTCCGCCGGGGGCCTTATTCGGTACGGCAATGGGGGATGCGAGATCTTCCTCTAATTCGAGTGCGCGTGGGGCATCCCTTCCCGAGCAGATTGTGGATTCCAACGGGCTGATTATGATCCCCTTTGCAGGTAAGATAGTTGCAGCCGGGCGATCGCCAGACGAAATTGAAAGAGATATCATCAACAAACTGACCGGGATTGCATACAAACCGCAAGTAATGGTCAGGATAGTGCGCAACTTGGCTGCAAACGTAACGGTTGTTGGAGATATTGCTAGCAGCGGCAGAATTTCGCTCACACCCAAGGGGGAGCGCATACTAGACATTTTGGCCGCTGCGGGAGGAGTCAAGCAGGCTGTTGGTAAAACGATGATCCGCGTTACGAGAGGTGTCAAGGTTGCGGCAATTCCACTTGAGCAAGTGATCAGTGACCCGGCGCAGAATA
>JBBATU010000002.1:0-33088 GCA_040398565.1 Chakrabartia sp. | reverse complement strand
GCAGCCGGATGACGTTGTAACGGCTCTTTACCAGCCATACAGTTTTACGGCGCTGGGGGCTGTCGGCAGTAATGCTGAGATACCATTTGAAGGGACAGGGTTAACGCTGGCTCAGGCGTTGGGCAGGATTGGCGGCCTTCGAGACGATCGGGCTGACGCTCGCGGTGTATTCATCTTCCGCTTAGAGGACCCTAGAGCTTTGGATCCTTCTCTTGCGGCGACTGCGGAGACCACGCCGGATGGTAAAGTTCCAGTGATTTATCGGATCGATTTGAAGCGTCCGTCATCATTCTTTATTGCGCAGGGTTTTCCTATCCGGAATCGAGACATTGTATATGTTTCCAATGCACCGATCGCCGAGTTCCAGAAGTTTGTGAACATTATATCCTCGATGGCATTTTCGGTGATCGGAGTAGCAAATGTTATACCCTGAACCAATGGGCCTTCGACCGCTTTGAATGGAAGTTACGTTGGTTTTTCATGCTATGAGGTTTTTCGATGTTCATTCATTTCATAGAAGACGTCTTTCCGGTTTATTGATCCCGCTTTTTTCGAAAGTGTGAGAAAAAGTTAAATGCTTAATGTAGTGAATAATCAGCAGGTCATCCTTGAAACTCATTTATGTCCCGTCATCTTGTGTGGAGGCTTTGGCACAAGATTGTGGCCACGCAGCCGGGCGGCCAAGCCCAAGCCATTCCTGCCGCTGGTGGACAATGCCACTTTGCTCGAGGCGTCAATCGCACGTTGCCCCGCCACAGATGGGTTCGCGCCTCCGGTCTTGGTTTCTGGCGCGGCGCATCTCGGCCATGTTAAGGCGCAACTGGGCGGCGTCGCAGGCGCGCGCTTCATCGTCGAACCATCGGCGCGTAACACGGCTGCCGCAATCGCCTTGGCCGCGCTGCGCCTTCCCGAAGATGCAATCATGATTGTGTGCCCAAGCGACCACTATATTGCTGATACAGCTGCGTTTCAGCGCGCTGCAAAGTCCGGGGCGCGACTTGCGGCGCAGGGCTGGCTGGTATCGTTTGGGATTGAGGCAAGCTCGCCGGAAACCGGGTTTGGATATCTCCAGCGCGGTGAGGCGCTCGGAGATTTAGGATTTCGCATAGTGCGCTTTATTGAGAAGCCCGATATCATCAGAGCTAGTCAGTTCGTGGCTGATGGCGGCTATGCTTGGAATAGCGGGATTTTTGTATTTCGTGCAGGTAAGTTCCTCGAAGAACTTGAATTGCACCGCCCGGCGATTGCCGCCGCCGCGCGCGCTGCGGTCGTAGCGGGACGCGAAGATGGCAGTCATTTTTATCCCGGCGAGATTGAGTTCGCCCGTATCGACAGCGAATCAGTCGACTACGCTGTGATGGAGAATACGGACCATGCTGCGATGGTACCGGTCGACATGGGCTGGTCTGACATTGGCAACTGGGACGCTCTGTTGGAGGCGCGTCCGTGCGATGATCGCGGGAATGCGGTGCGCGGGACTGCCGAACTCGTCGATTGCAGCAACGTATTGGTTGAAACCGATGGCCCAAGGGTGTCAGCAATCGGTCTGGAAGACGTTATAATTGTTGTCGATGCCGGTGAAGTGATGGTCACTACGCGCGCGGGCGCTCAGTTGGTTGGGAAGCTTCAGGGTGCAGTCAATCAGTGAGTATGTTACCAACACGCGTCGTTGCTAAGCCCTGGGGGCGTATCAATTTACCAGCGCCATTTGCGAATTCAGGCGCGGAGCCGATCGGTGAGATCTGGTTCGAGCCACCTGCCGAACTCGACAGCCTCTTGGTCAAATACATCTTCACGAGTGAGAATCTTTCTGTTCAGTGCCATCCTTCTGATGACCAGACCGTTTCAAAGGGATTGGGCCGGCAGGGAAAAGAGGAGTGTTGGCTGGTGCTAAGTGCTGATCCGGGCGCGCGGCTCGCGATCGGCTTCAAGCAGGAAATTGATGAAGAGGCGATGCGCAGCGCTGCTCTTGACGGAACGATCGAGAACCTCCTGAGTTGGCATCCTGTGAATGCGGGTGATTTTTTCTATATTCCAGCCAACACCGTGCACGCGATAGGGGCCGGTATAACTCTTGTCGAAGTCCAACAAAACTCTGACATCACCTATCGGCTTTATGATTATGGCCGCCCGCGTGAATTGCATATTGATGAGGGTATGTCGGTCGCTTTGGGGGCCCCCTATCCGGCTCATCTTCGCAAGAGGATTGAGCCAAAGGGAAGCATTCCCTTGGTCGACGGGCCATATTTTCGGCTCGACCGGCTCGATGGAGTGCCGGATGCAGGCATTGAGTCGCGCTATTTAGGGCCGCTGTTCATTATCCCGCTTGATTGTGGCGTGACGGTTGGTGGTGAAGCGATAGAGCCTGGAAAATGTGCATTGGCGGGCAGTTTGGAGGTCATAGACTTTCCTGCTTCGGGGCGCTGCTTGATTGCTCAGTCCGTTTAAGCTTTTGCGCATACAACAACAGGATTTTCAAATGACCAATACCTCTGCGACGGTAGCTGAATTAATGCAACAAAGTAGTGTCGCTTTTGGCACCAGCGGCGCGCGTGGATTGGTGTCTGCGATGACCGACCGGGTTTGCCATGGCTATACCACAGGCTTCTTGAAGTTCATGATGGAGGATGGTGCCTGGGATCTCGGAGGACGCGTAGCATTGTCTGGTGATTTGCGCTCTTCGACACCCCGCATCCTTGCCGCCTGTGCTCAGGCTGTGCGCGATCTTGGCGGAGAGCCGGTATTTTGTGGCTATGTCCCAACTCCAGCCTTGGCATTTTGGGCATTTAGCGAGAGAATGCCTTCAATAATGGTCACCGGCAGCCATATCCCGGACGATCGCAACGGAATAAAGTTCTACCGTCCAGATGGTGAAATTCTAAAGGAAGATGAACCGGGCATCACTCGACAAGTTGTGGGACACGGCGAGATCGGGTGGACGGTTGACGGCAACTTCGTATCACGTCCGGCCTTGCCGTCCGCGATAGCGGTCGGTCCGAGTTATATGGCGCGTTATGTCGATGCCTTTGGGCCAGAGGCGCTCAAAGGTATGCACGTTGGTGTGTATCAGCATTCTGCGGTTGGTCGGGATATTCTTGCTGAAATCCTGAGTGCTTTAGGAGCAAGGATCACGCTTTTGGGTCGATCAGACGCATTCTTCTCTGTTGATACTGAGGCTGTTCGTTCCGAGGATATCGATCTCGCGCGTCAGTGGGCGTCAGAACATGAACTCGACGCTATTGCTTAGACCGATGGAGACAGTGACCGGCCAATGTTGGCTGACCATTGCGGCGAATGGTTGCGAGGCGACGTCCTTGGCATGCTCTGTGCACAAGCTCTTGATGCCAAGACCGTGGTGACGCCCGTTTCAAGCAATAGCTTGGTTGAAAAATGTGGCGCGTTTGCCCGAGCCGCATGAGATGTTTATAACGAGGGTTGCGAGAGACGACGAAAAAATAGTCTCCCTTGAAGCTGAGGTGGCGCAATTTCTGGGAGAGGTGGACCACAAGGTCGCGGCCTTGATGCTGGGCGCGTCCGTTAACTGAAATGCGGTCGCTCTAACCCCAAGGGGGCGGATCTCGACCCCAAAGCTCACTATTTCTTCACGACAAAGATTAAGAAATTAAAAAAGTGCGAAACGAACCCAAAGAGGATATGCGCTTGGGTCTGCAGGCTTTGGTGAGGCTTGGTCGAGCTTCGCCAAAACCTCATCAAAGTGTCGCCGCTGCACTGAGAAGCCAACGCTCTCTCCATGCGGTTCACCCGTCCCTAACCCCCACCCTTGCATTGCCCTCCCATTCCGTTAATCCTCTACCGAATTAAAAAGATGAGGGGGCCCAATGGCGCTGCGGAAAGTCTTTGAGCCGTTGAAGGTCGGCCCGGTTCTGCTCCCCAATCGGGTGGTGCGCACGGCGCATGGCGGGCTCGAAATGTCGCCGCGGATGACCGATGACTATATCGCCTATCACGCCAGGCGCGGGAAGGGCGGGTGTGGATTGACCATATTGGGCGCGGCCAGCGTCCACCCGTCAAGCATGTTATTCCCCTTCAGCCTTTTCCATGACGAGATTGTGGACGATTATCGTCGGCTCATGGCGGCCTGCGAACCCACGGGCATGAAGGTGTTTGCCCAATTATGGCACGGCGGCAATCTCTACCCGGCGATTGATGGCGGGCCGGGCTGGGCCGTTTCTGATATTCCCGGAATGATGGGCATGGTCGGCATGCGCATGACCGAGGGGATGATCCAAGAGGTGATCGCCGCCTATGCAAAGTGCGCGATCGATGCTCGCAGCGGTGGGCTCCACGGGGTGGAGGTGCATGCGGCCCACGGCTATTTGCCGCAGCAATTTCTCTCTCCCTTCTACAATGACCGCACCGATCAATGGGGCGGGCCCTTTGAAAATCGCATACGCTTTCTGTTGGAGGTCTTGCGGTCAATCCGCGCGGCGGTGGGCGGTGACTTGGCGATCAGTGTCCGGCTCGCCGCCAGCGATATGCCCGGCGGCATCGACATTGCCGAAAATCAGAAAGTCCTGCGCGCGCTGGAAGCCGAAGGCCTGATCGACATGGTCAATGTGTCGCGCGGGGATTATTATCGCATGGATACGATGGTCGGGGCGATGCAGAACCCCACGGGCTATGAAGTGCCATCGTCGGGGGAAATCGCCTCGGTTGCCAGCGTCCCGCGCCTCCTTGCCGGGCGCTACCGCACGCTTGACGATGCCGAACAATTGCTGCGCAGTGGCGCGGCCGATCTCATCTCAATGGTGCGCGCCCAAATTGCGGACCCCGATCTGGTCAATAAGACCCGCGCCGGAAAGGCGCTGGACGTGCGCCCCTGCATCGGCTGCAACCAGCAGCGTCGGGGCGGGCGGTTTGGCTGTGCGGTCAATCCCGCCGCGGGCCTTGAAGCAAGCTATGATGAGGACTTCATCACCCCCGCATCTTCTCCTCAGAAAGTGCTGGTGGTCGGCGGTGGCCCCGGCGGCATGGAAGCGGCCCGCATTGCCGCGCTTAAAGGCCATAAGGTCACCTTGTGCGAGGCGAGCGCAGAACTTGGCGGCATGCTCAATGTCGCCCGCCGCGCGCCGCACAGTGCCGGGTTCGGCGATATCGCTATTTGGCTTGAAGCAGAAATTTATCGCCTTGGCGTCGACGTTCGGCTCAACACCTATGTCGAGCCGGAAGACATTATGGCCGAAGGTGCAGACCATGTGATCGTCGCCACAGGGTCGCTCCCCCGAATGGATGCGCAGCAGCACAGCTTCCCAAGCCACGCCGTGCCGGGCACAGATCAAGCGCATGTCGTCTCGGCAATTGACGTCCTGCGCCAGCCGCGCGACTGGGGCCAAACAGCGGTCGTCCTCGATACTGTTGGGGACTATGAAGGCCTTGCGGCCGTTGAGGCCTTGCTGGCCAAGGGGATGGCGGTGCGCCTCGTCACCCCGTCTGCGGCGATTGGCGAGAAGAATGAGCGAACCTGGCCCGCCTATGAACGCTTCATCCAGATGGGCGGATTTGAGGAGGTCACGCGCCACCATTTGGTCGAGATCCGAAAAGGCGATGTGCTTGTTCGCCCGCATTTGGGCGCCCCGCAACTCACCCGCGTGATCCCGGCGGATGTTGTCGTGCTCGTTACGCCGAACCAGCCGCTGCGCGCGGTGTTCGAGGCGCTGTCGGGCACACAGCAGAACCTCACATTAATTGGCGATGCCCGTCAGCCCCGCGATATGCTCCATGCAATCTGGGAGGGTCACGCCGCCGCCCGCGCGATCGGCTGACGCGGCCCTGCGACGCTTTTCCAGCAGTTTAAGCAACGCAGTTTTAATTCTGTCGCCGCCAAATGCTCTCGCCTTCCTTGACCGTTTCCAGCAGTTTGATGTTCCGGATCTGGTCAACCGGTGTGGTGAGCGGGTTCTTGTCGAGCACGACAAAGTCAGCGAGCAGCCCAGCCTTGATCCGGCCTTTGCGGTTTTCCTCAAATATCTGCCAGGCCGGGCCGGTGGTCAGCATTTGGAGGCCTTCCCAAGCGGAGAGGCGCTGTTCAGGCCCGCTCACCACCCCGGTCTGCGACAGGCGGGTCATACTGCTCCACAGTTGCGCCATGGGGTCCAGCGGGGTGACGGGCGCGTCTGAATGGTTTGAAGGGCGCAGGCCGGCCTTGAAGGCTGCCTGAAAAGGGCTAATGAAATCAACAACCTCGCGCGGGAAGTTGCTGCGGTGTGTGTCCGCGAAATAAAAAGTGTGGTTGCTGAAATAGGCTGGGCCGACGCCGATCCTCTGATAGGCGGCAAGCTGATCCGGGCGCTGAAACTGCGAATGGATCACCACCGGGCGGGCATTGTCTTTTGCCGTAATCCCGATCGCCTCAAACCCCTTAATGGCCATGTCGATTGCGGCATCGCCATTGGCGTGGACGAACAGTTGCCAGCCCTTTGCATGTGCCCGCGCGGCATCGGCATTAAACTGCTCTTGCGTCATATTGGACGTGCCGTGCCAAGGGTGGTGGCCATCGGGCGCGCCATTGGCATAATCGCGCGTGAAATAGGCCGTACGTGCCTGGGGGGAGCCATCCAGAACGAATTTAACTCCTTCCAGCTTCACATGGCCCTGATAGCGTCCAAATGTCACAGTCTCGCGCTTGAGAAGCGCATCGAGATTTTGGCTGGTGGGCAGCACCGCGAGGTCGAGCTTTAGACGCGCCTGCGCAGGCGCACTCAAGAAAAAGTCGACATCGGGAAGGTTCGCGGCACCATCTTGCGCGTGGGTAAAACCATTGCTGGCATATTTGAGCTGCGCTGCCTCCAGTGCGGAGAGGCGCTGTTCAGACGTGAGCTGCGGCAGTTTCAGGTAAATTGGGTAGGCGGCATTTTCAAAAAACACGCCGTTTGGTTTGCCCGCGGCGTCGCGCAAGGTTACCCCGCCGGGCGGATTGGGCGTGGCGTCTGTGATGCCAGCGGCCGCCATCGCCGCACCATTTGCGACCAGCCCATGGCCGGTGAAGTGAATGAGGACCACCTTATAGTCGGGCAATGCCGCATCAAGCTCGGCCCGGGTCACATGGCGTTTTTCAGTAAGCTTGCTCTCGTCATATTGCCAAGCAATCACCCAGCCGCCGGGCGCAATGTGGCGCGCCTCAATGCCAGCGCGGAGCGCGGACATCAGGCTTGCAATATCCACCACGGGTTGGTCGGGGGATTGCAGGTCGACGCCACTGCCGACTTGCATCGCCATGGCAAAGTGCGAATGGGCATCAACAAAGCCCGGCAGCATGGTGGCCCCTTTGAGGTCGCGGTCGATTGCCTGCTTGCCGGCCAGCTTGCGCGCCTTCGCCTCGGCCCCAGCATAGAGGATCTTCCCATCACGTTCGACAACGGCTTGGACGCTATGGGGGCTGTTGCCGTCCATCGTCAGGATCGTCCCACCATGCCAAAGCGATGTCACGGGCAAGCTGCTCCCTGTATCGGCTGCCGCCAGGGCGGGCAACGCGAGCAACAGCGTCCCTGCGGCCGCAAGCATCTTTATCTTTGGCATGGCGGGTTCATCTCCACTTGATGTCGTCAAATTCTATGGGTCGTTGATATAGCTCTGCCGACCCCACCGCAACGTGTCTGCTCTTAGCGCGACTGCGTAGGTTAAATGGCGGTCACCTAAGCCTCAGCGAAGGGCTAAACGTCCAGCGCATGGATTTCAGCAAAGCGACGTGATCCATCGCTGCGCACGACAAGGGCGGAATATTCCGGCACCTCAATCCATGTCGCAAAGTCGCGGGTGAGAGGTTCTGAGGCAACGACGATGCTGTCGGCTCGCTTAGCACCGCCTGTCAGCTTCCACTCCCCATCATGAAGGCCGTAATCCGCGCCAAAGCTGTACCACATGGACAGAAAGTCGGTCGTGCCCTGCAATTGGCTGGCCTCAAACCGGCCAAAGTCAAATGTGTAACGCACGGCGACCAAGTTAACGCCGTCGCAGAACATTAAATTGGCGGACGATGAGCGGGTGATCCCATGCCGGTCACGCACGGTGCGGATTATGGTCAGCGCCTGGCGGATCGCCGCGAGAATTGCTTCGGACGTATTGATCGCACTGGGATCGGGCAGGGCGGAGGCAACCAGCGCGTAAATCCATTCGCTATCGGTTGAGCCGGAAATGGCTTGGGCGAATTCAGGTCGGACATGCGGCAAAAGATCGAAGCGCATCTCTCGAAAGCCTGCAAGGTCGCCATTATGGGCCATGGCCAGCGGGACATCGTTAAAGCGAAATGGGTGCACATTCTGCTCATTCACCTGCACCGTGGATGTCATCGGCACGCCGCGGATATGGGCCAGCAGCGCGCCAACCTGAAGCTTGCTCGCCAGTTCTTTGAGATTGCGATCAAACACAGCGACCTGCGTCGTGCGATAGCGATAGGGCATGTGTGGTTCGTGGCTCGATGGGTCCCACGCCGCCATTCCAAATCCGGCAAGGTTGAGCATCGAGAGCATCTGCGCCGCCGTCGTTTGATTGAGCAGCGATGAATCGGGAGCGTAGAGCAAGTGATCGAGCAGAACTGGGCTGCCGAGGTAAGAGAGGATCCTGCACATTAGACTGTGCCCCCGCCGGCATGCTGGTTGAACTGTTCAAGTGACACGGCCCGACCGAGATGGCGGTTAGCCCGGCGTTGGTCGCGCACCAATTGCCGCCCAATGGCCGCAAAGAGGGCAAGGGCGTGTGGCTCTGGGCTTCGGCGCATCTCTTCAAATGCCAAATGGGGGAGCTGAAGGGCAATCATATTCTCCGCTGCCTCCAGCCCGAGCGGCTGCGGGGTGCCGTCAAACAAACCGACAAGGCCTGTCATCTCGCCCGGCCCATGCACCATGATTTGCTCTTGCCCCTCATCGCGCGGAAGGAATGACCGCAATGCGCCGCGCAGAACGAGTGTCAGGGTGTGTGGCGCGCTTTCGGCCGCCGATATACGGGTGCCGCGCGGGATTGTGAGGTAAGTCCCCTTGGACGCCAAGCGAGCAGCACCCTCTGCGCCCAGCTCCGCGAACCGCCCAAGAGCTGCGAAGAGGGGCGTCCCATCATCTATTGTGCCGATGTCGCCGCCTGGGGAGGGGGCGCGCAAGGACGGCACGTCATAACGTGATGTCGTCGCAATCCGCGCCAGCGTGGCGCGGGTGCGGCGCGCAACCAGAGACCTTAACGCGTCGATCAGATCTAGTGTCCACGGCTTGCCGTCCGCCAGAAGCGCCAAGAAACGAGATTTTGGGATGCGCAATCCTGTGCTGGCGTCCATCGCCGTCACCCCGGCTGACCTGAGGCCATCATCGAGAAGCGCGAACTCACCGACGACTTCGCCGGGCCCGATTGTGCTGACCGAAGCGGCGGTATCGCCCGGTATGCGCGTCATGATCTCCAGCGCGCCGCTTTTGACGATATAAAGGGCATCGGCTGCCATGCCCTGCCGGAACAGAGTTTGTCCGCGGTCAAGGGCAAATGGGTCTGCCGCTGCCTCCAATTGCGCGAATGCATCTGGTGCCAGCCCAGACAAGTGACCTGACCATTGCAAAAGCTCGTCCAACCAGACCCCCTCACGTCTTATTTTATGAACTATATCAGAGAGTTGCATATTTCAGATGCAATGGCGAGTCTGCAGAATTTTAGCGCAGTTTTGGGGAGGGTTTGGATCACTGCAACGTGTTTCCAATTGCCCGATTTGACATGACTTCTTCCGCCCAGGCCGCTTTAGCGCAAGCCATCATAGCTGGAAGGAGAGGTCGCTCAGCGCCCCCTCCCCATAAACATCACGAGCCTAATATTCTTGCGCTGGCAGATAGGGGCGCAACCAATCTGCCCGCTCAATCTGTGCCCGAGTGTCGCAGTTAATCTGATTTACAACAATGTCGGCGGCACTTTCGCTGCTGTTGATGCTTTCAAGGCGGCAGTCAGCATTTTTCTTGCGGATCCAAGCGCGCTGACGCGCAAGCAAATCAGAGCGAACGGTTGCCTCTAGGGCCGACCAGATTTCCTGAACGGCTTGCACGGCTGCGCGGTTTTCTGCCCTTGCAAGGTCAAGGGCCGCCTTTTGTTGTTCGGTCTGCGCCTGTAATTCGCGGTTCGTCTCATCTTTCTTGCTTCTCACGAGTGAGGCCGACAACGACTGGTATGCACCCAATTCACCTACCACATCGAAGAGCGTGAAGTTTGTTCCGGGTTCAGCCGAAATGGCGCGGCTATTGTCGACTTTGTTTATGCCGAAATCGATCTCTTGGGAAAAACGCGACTTTGCATCAAATTCCACTGCGCTCTGGGCTGACAAATCCGCCACGGTGTTGAGGTCCAGCACGGCTCTGCCTTCATCGGCCTTGCGAACAAGGTCCGGATCGACCGTTATGGCCAGCGTGCCACGGCAAGACTTTTGGTCGCCCGCATCATTCTGCCAAACTTCCGTGACGGCGGTCAGCTCATAATTGAACTTGTCGACAAGTTGTTTGACCATCCCACCGCCGAAATTCGACGCTTCAGGGTTCGACTCCCGAATGGCCTTGATGTTCTCTGCGATCTCGCGGGTCACATCTTTTTTGGCGGCCGCAATCAGTGCCGCTTTCGCTTCCGCAGAATTGCAGTCAAAATCGACCTTGTTGCAGCCAGATACTAGTATCAGGGATGGAATGAGAGAGAGCCCCAGACCCCTTAGGCGGCGTGTCATGGCCTTACCCAAGACGGCACCGCGCTGATCGGAAAATCCCGTCATAGGGCGGGGGTTCCTTAAGAACGGCTGCGTCTAAATAGAAAATCTCGGCTGGCCGCGAACCGTTATACTCAACATAAAACCACTTAGATTGGGAAGGCGTTTCCCGGTCAAACAGCAAGATGTGTGTGCGCGAACCGGTCGGTGGATTAATGTTTTTGTCAAAGTCGCGGGCCGGGCCAACCGAAAGTTGACCGGTGCGCGGCGGGTATTCACCCTCTTCGCGAGTAACTGTTTGCTGTTTATAGGTGGGGTCGCCTTCCGGAAAGGAATATCGGCTGCCATCAATTTTCAGTTTAAAAGTGACATTCTCCTCGGATCCCCGATCGAGAATAGCTGTGCGGCAGTTCCAGATCCCTGAAGGCAACTGGATGGGCTTTTGCTCTTCTTGGCAGCCAAGAACGGCAAAAAGCAGCGTCGTAACGATTAGCTTCCTGTGCAAATTACCCACCCCTAATTATTCAGCCCTTAGTCAAAGAGTTCTGGACATGATCAAGATCCTATGCAAGTTTTTGGGTGTTGTTTCAATTGCAAAATAATGATTTCGCTGGATATTCTTTCCAAGGGTTAAGGGTTGAACGCATTTTTCAAGGGGGTTGGGATGTTCTTCGACAAGGTGTCAAAGCTTGAGCGTCTTCATAAGTTAAAAGAATTGGGCGTGTTGGATGACCAAGAATTTGAAGAGCGAAAGCAGCGCATCGTAGCCGCTAAGCCTTTAAACAAATGGTTACTCATTACCCCTTTGCTTCTTATCATCGCCGGCGCTGGAGGTTATGGCGGTCTGATGTACAAGGCGAAGCTGGACATAGATAAACGCAAGCAGCAGGAAGCCGCGCTCCCCATCCCGATGGTCACCTACAAAAAGGAAACCAAACTCGTTTGGGAGTCGACGTCGGGATACACTTACACCAACTACGGATACTATAATAATAGCGCCGAGGTGTCTCAGGCCTGTACAATCGCAAACACGGACGTCGCTAGCGAGGAAGCCAATGGTTGGAAGATTGCATCTTCAAACCCGGCGGACAAGAATGTGACAGGCGGTACATGCAAGGGACGCGATATCATGCTAGAGCGCGAGATGCCGTCGATCACTATTGGCTAATGATCTCTGCCACCACTCGGTTTTCCACGCATGATTTATCGTGGGCCTCATAATGGGACCAAGTTAGCTTATCCCAATTTGGCCACACTTGGTTCTTCTGACGCGGAGAGGGTGAGGAATGCGGTATGCGACTGAAGCAATTCATCGCGAGCGCTGCTATGCTGCTGGTTTGTGGCGGTTGCGGCTCATCCACCTCATCACCCGCAGTCGGCGCCGCGCGCCAACCGTCGGTCAGTCTTACACTTTCGCGCGCCGACGCGATTACCTACCAAGCCTCGACATTAACTTGGGCCGTGACGAACGCAGACACCTGCACCGCATCTGGCGGTTGGAGTGGGTCGAAAGCGTTGGCGGGGTCCTTTACAATCCCGACCAATACGGACGGATCCAATATCTATGAGCTGACGTGCACCAACGCGGCTGGATCAACCAAGCAGTCGGTGACGTTGAACGTTGCCAAGCCCTCACTGTCCTTCGCTGGGACATGGGTTCCGCACGCCGAAGCGGATTTAAGCGTTGATAATTATATCAGCCTAGCCAACACGTTTAATGGCCTGGTTCGAATTGGCAGCTCTGGGCGATATGGCGTGACCGCTATTGGCTGGAGCTATTCCGGATTTGGCAGTCAAGCAGCCACACAAACGATTGTGAAGGTGAATGCGGCCCTTCTGTTGCCCGACGCAAACGGGCTTTTGACTATCGCATCTGATCGGCTGAAGCCCGATGCTGTGACCAATGGGGCAGGTTCCGTTGTTGTCGCTGACTTTAATGACGATAGCTATGAAGACATTGTGTTCATTGCGCACAATGAAAGCCCATTCCTCCCGGCAGCAAGTACAGTCTATTGGGGCAGCGCGTCGGGGGCGTTTGCGAAGGAGCAGCTCTTAGACAAGGTGATGGCGCATGATGCCCAACTGGCCTTTGTGGATGGACAGAAAAGAATAATTACGGCCACCTTTACTAGCGGACAGGATCATAATGGCGCTTATGTGAACCTGCCGGATGCGATGGTGAACCCAATTTACGCCTTCACCAATGGGACGTTGAAAGCAACTGAGCCGCCGAGGATGAAGGCGACCGCCAATAACCTAACGGCCGTTGGCGGCATGACGAACGCCTATATTCGGGGAACGCCCGCTTATTCTGCAAAATTTGTGGCGGGAGATTCTCGGGTTCCAACGCCTCTGGGAGCCTGTTGTGAATCGCGGACGTCCATTTTTGACTTCGCGTCTGGCGACATTACGTCATCAACACCCGTTCAGATATTCATGCCCTATCTGGGGACACTGGATGCCTATAAAAGCTATCTGACAGCGGGCCAGTTTCCGCACGTCTATCGCGTCTATGCAAAAGACCTGAACCAAGACGGCCATGACGACATACTGGCGGCACAATCCTTCTGGACGCAGTCGAACAATAGCTGGCCCTCCGCCCTGCAGATCCTGCTCAATGACGGCAGCGGTTTTTTCAACGACGCGACGGCAAAGCTAAATCCGGATATGCGCCTGTCGACATCGGAGTTGGGATATACACCAAAATTCGTTGATCTTGATGGCAGCGGCATTGAAGCGATGTTGTGGGATGGCAGTTATAGTTACAACGACTTTGGCCGACATTCTGATTATTTGATCCTGAATGACGGAACGGGACGCCTTTATCTGGCCCTGCACCCAGAGTTTTTGACGATTTCCAATGACGTTCAAGCCTTTCTGAAGTCAAAAGGATATAGCCCCAATGGCAATACCCCAGCGCGCTTGATCGGCGTCCCGCAGCCCGACGGATCGTTGAATTATTTGGCTGAGGCTGGCGGGTCCGTGAAATCTGCGACTAAGAATATTTGGCAGGTTGCATATTTCTACGTGAATGTGCCCCTTCGGTACAACCCAAGAACCGATTTTGTAACGAACGTCACAATCTCGGATCGGCGCAATTCGCAGAATATACGCACATGGGCGGGAGACGACATCATCAGCGATCTGAGCGCGGCCAGAGCGACAAAGATTGACGGCGGCTTGGGCGAAAACAAGGTGATCTATTCTGGGCCGTCCACTGGATATTCGGTCGTCCAAAACCCTGACGGCACCAGAACAGTCACGACGATAACCACTAGTCCCTATCCGCCCGTTAAAGATACGCTGAAGAATATTCAGACCATCCAGTTCAGCGATAAGTCGATCAGGCTGGTTTCCTGAAACGGCGGCTGTTTCCGCATTTCGATAGGCGAGGTGGTGTTTTGGGCTGACCTGAAGGAGGCGCGCCGCGACAATGGAGTGCTGGGCCAGAGCCGCATTTCTCCGCACTCCATAGAAACCAATATTGTGCCTTCAAAGTGTCACGAGACAAGCACGCCAGTGTCACAAACCGCACCTATCCATCCAGTCACACGTGCTTTTAGGAGGCGTGTCGATTGGGTGTGGGGGATGAATTGCAATGACACATGCGTTGGAAGTCACTCGTGATGGTCGGCTGGCAGGTATTCCATTTGAGCCGACTTGGTTTTCTGAACCGGAGCCTCGCAGTTTTGTTCCAAAGCAGCGTTATCGCACTGTTTGGATTTCGGATATTCATCTCGGCACGGCCGGGTGCAATGCCGATCTGCTGATCGATTTTCTCCACTCTATCGAATGTGAGACCTTGTATCTGGTTGGCGACATCATTGATGGGTGGCGGCTGCGCAAGGGCTGGTTCTGGCCCGCATCGCACAATGAAATTGTACGGCGCGTTCTTAAGCTTGCCCGGAAGGGCACGCGCGTTGTCTATATTCCCGGCAATCATGATGAGATGATGCGCGACTATGCAGGGCTGACCTTTGGGGGCGTTGAGATTGCGTTGGAGGCCGTTCACGAGACTGCCGATGGTCGTCGCCTCATGGTGGTGCATGGCGATATGTTCGACGGCGTTGTGATGTATGCTCGCTGGCTCGCCTTCCTTGGCGACCAAGCCTATACAATGCTTCTAAAGGCCAACCAACTGCTCAATGCTGTGCGCCGCAGATTTCAGATGCCTTATTGGTCGCTGTCGGCCCATCTGAAAAAGAAGGTCAAAAACGCAGTTCAATTCATTACCGAATATGAAACTGTTGTCGCACGTGAAGCCGCCAACCGCGGTGTTGATGGGGTCGTTTGCGGACATATTCACAGCGCCGAAATCCGCGATATGGATGGCATCATCTACTATAATGATGGCGACTGGGTGGAGAGTTGCACGGCTCTGGTCGAAGATCATGACGGTCATATGCATTTGCTCGATTGGGCTGCGCATTTGCGGGCGCGGAGCAACGCTCAAAACGGCAAGGCCAAGGCAGTGGCCGCGTGAGGATTGCGCTGGCGACAGACGCATGGGCGCCGCAAGTGAATGGCGTCGTGCGGACCTTGACGGAAACTGTTACCCAATTGAGGCGATTTGGGCATGAGGTCCACGTCATCTCCCCGGATCAGTTTACCAATATTCCTTGTCCGGGCTATGACGAAATACGGCTCGCGTTGTTACCCCGTTCTGGCGTTCGAAAATCCCTCCGAAGCTTCGCGCCAGACATAGTTCATATCGCCACGGAAGGGCCCATTGGCTGGAGCGCACGTAGCTGGTGCATGGCTCACGATATTCCGTTCACGTCAGCCTTCCACACGCGCTTCCCGGATTATCTTGCCGTGCGAACCGGACTTTCGGCGGAGAGATTTTGGCCGGTTATGCGCCGCTTTCATGCGCCTTCCCGATCCGTCTTGGTCGCAACCCCAAGTCTGCAGGCAGAGCTTGCGACGCGCGGCATAAACCATACCCGGCAATGGTCCAGAGGGATAGATCAGAAGGTCTTTCGCCCGCGCCTCTTCCCGCATCCCCAATTGGAAAATGTGCAGCGGCCGATCCTGCTTTCGGTTGGCAGAGTATCCGTTGAGAAAAACCTCGAGGCGTTCCTGTCCTGCCCAACCTCTGGCACGCATGTCGTGGTTGGCGACGGGCCAGCAAAATCTGATTTGCAGCGGCGCTACCCGGACGCGATTTTTATGGGCGCTCTTTCGGGCGATGCGCTCGCCAGCGCCTACGCGGCGGCGGATGTTTTTGTTTTTCCAAGCCTTACCGATACATTCGGGTTGGTTGTTATTGAGGCGCTCGCTTGCGGCGTGCCCGTGGCAGCATTTCCCGTCGCTGGGCCGCTCGATATTTTGGGTCTGGATGGGCGCGGCGGGATCCATCGGCATCTGAACACCGCAGGCGCCGTCGATGCCAGTCTTGAGCGGGCGATTGTGAAGGCGTTCAAGGCCAAACGCGTCAACGCCGCAGTTCTGGGTCAATCCTTTAGTTGGGAAGCCAGCGCCCGGCAATTTGAGCACGCTCTTTTGGAGGCGCTGAGCAGCAGCGCGCCAACCCTGCCGAAGCCTGTGGGCTTACATCCCGGTCTCCAGTCTTCTAACTGGGCTGCGCATTCACCCAATCGCGCTTGATCTTCTTGGCGAGGCTCCATTTGTGGACTTCGGTTGGTCCATCATAAATCCGAAAGGCGCGGATCTCCCGAAAGACTTGTTCGACAATGGTTTGATCCGTCACGCCGGTGCCGCCCATAACCTGAACACAACGGTCTGCAATCCGCATCAAGGCCTCTGACACGGCGACCTTGGCCATGGAGCTTTCGACGGTGCCAAGCGCCCCTGTATCCAGTACGGACGCGCACCATTGGATCATCAGTTCAGCCTGTTTGAGGTCAATCATGTTTTCCGCCAGCATGAAGCCCACGCCTTCATGTTCAATCAATTTCTTGCCAAAAGCGCCCCGCTTATTGGCGTAATCGACGGCGATTTCATGTGCGCGTTGGCAGGATCCGTGCCAGCGCATACAATGGGAAAGGCGGGCAGGGGACAGCCGGATTTGCGCATATTTAAAGCCTTCGCCTGCATGCCCGAGCATCTGGTCAGCCGGCACGCGAAGATTGTCGATCAGGACGGTCGCATGGCCGCCGGGCATTGAGTTGTCGATGGTGTTGGGCACATGTTCAATGCGAATGGCCGGGTCTGGCAAGTCGACCAGGAACAAGCAGGCGCCTTCTTCTGATTTGGCCATGACGATGCCGACGCTGGCCCCCTGTGCCCCTGTAATAAAGGCCTTTCGACCGTTGATCACCCAATGATTGCCGTCTTGGTGGCAGAGTGTTTGCATCATGGACGGGTCAGAACCCGCGCCCCCGTCGGCCGCGGGTTCTGTCATGAAGAAGGCGCTTCTGGCCCGTCCCTCGACCAAGGGCTTTAGGAAGCGCTCCTTGATTTCAGGGCTCCCCACTTTGCCGAGCAGATACATGTTGCCTTCATCGGGCGCCATGGTGTTGACCGCCAATGGTCCCAAGGGGGACAGGCCCGATTTCTGGAGAACAAAGGCCGTTTCCAATTGGGTGAGGTGACCGCCATCAGGGAAAATGTGCGGCGTCAGTACGCCAGCGGCGCGGGCCTTGGCGCGCATTTCATAGACCAGCTCGTCTAATGGTGCGCCGTGATGATCCCGCCGCGGATCTGCTTCATAAGGGATCACCACTTCGCGAATAAAGGCTTCGACCTTCTGGCCCATGTCGCGCGCGCGCGCTGAAATCTCGTTTGAACTCACCTTTGGATCTGCCTTTTCTTGATTATCTGTAGATCGGCTTATCGAAATTGCAGCCTGTCTTTCAGCAGCATAGGTCAAGCAGAGCCTTTCTAAAAGGTCGCTGTCAGCCCCGTAGCAATGTAATGCGTGTTTCCTGTTTGCAAGGCATTGGGAGCCGTCCTCAAGAACTGCCCCTTGGAAAGCCACATCGCATTTATTTCCCCACGCAGCAATTTGGGAACCAGCCAATAGCGCAGGCGTCCCTCGATTTGGTGGCCTGCGAACTGGCCAGAGCGGCCAGCCACATCCCGAATGCCGGTGGTTGAAAAGGCATCTGTCCGGCTTGCCAGTCGCAGCGCATGATAGGTTGCAAAGGCGTCTAATCGACTGGAAGGGGCAATTTCGGCCCGAATGCCGGCGGTGCTGATGTTGCTTCGCCCAACAGCAGAGTAAATCCCGCCGGGCCCAAAATCGGCGCGGCGCATGCCGAATAACGTATCAAACCGGGTGTATTTTCCGTTGCCACGGTCGCCGCTGGCAAAATCATATTCAGCTGACAGGCGCAGCTTGGCGGCACCAGGAAAGCTGTACCCCAGATCGGCGTGTATAAAATTCGCGTCGACGGGAAGTCGGGCTGCCAGCCGTGATGTCGATCCGCTGGCCTTGCCGAGTTGGTAAATTCCTTCGATTTCATAATCAACGCTCCCCACCCGCGGCTCTTTGATCAGACGGGCGCCAAGGGAGTGAAGATTTCTATCGCGGCTTGGGCGTCCGGGTGCGTCGCGCTCCTGGAATCGGAAGTAACTGGTTTCCAGCTTGGCGTCACCAATCGTGCAGGCGCAGGTAAAAATCCCGCCCCATAATCGCTGGTCGAAGCTCTCCTTATCCAATTGGGCCTTGTTATCGAGCACCGATGGCAGGTCGTCGGGAAGACGTATTTGGGGGAGTGTATAAATCAACGTCGCCGCAGCGCCATTCCGCAGCGACAGATCAGCGCGCACACCAGAATAGCCGTTGGTCGTATTGCGAAAATCATCGGAAGCAATGAGCCGACGCGACCCCAAGTTCAGGACATACCGACCAAGCTGCACGCTGGCCTTTGTCCCCTTTCCAAAAAGCGCGTCGACATTGGCGGCAACATAGGCCTGAACGGGTTCAAGCGTGTTGACGTCATTGGAACTGACAGAGCTGCCTTGTTTGCCGAGATAGGCCCGGCTGTCATAGACTTCTCCGACCAGTCGCAAGCCGCCTGTTCGATATTCGGCAAACAGGGTGGTGCGGAATGCCAATTGCTCATCGGTTGGATTGAGGCCTGCACGGACTTGTCCATCAAGATATTCGTAGCGCACACGAAAGCTGCCAGTTATTCTCAAATTTTGTTCTTTTGTGCTGGCAGGCGCCGCATTTTGAGCACGCGCGGGCGCGGCAACACAAAAGGTAAAGCAAACAAGGAAACAAATGAAAGACGGCCTTAAAAAGTGGCGCACGGCGACCTCGAAAATGATTTAAGTACCGCGCCTTACCCTTAGCTCACCAATATTTCGACCCTAATTCAGGTCCTTTAAACTGGCATGATGAACCCCGTGACTTTATGATGCAGGTTGAGCAACATCGGGCGAAAGTTCTTTCCACTGAAAGGGACGGCAGCAATGGCGAAAATCATCGCAGTTTATAGCATCAAGGGCGGTGTGGGGAAAACATCCCTTGCCTTTAATCTGGCAGCGGTCTCTGCGATGTGCGCTGGCCATCGGACGCTGTTATGGGATTTGGATGCTCAAGGATCAGCGTCCTTTCTTTGTGACGAAAAGGGGCATGGCCGGGCCGCCAAGGCGATCTTCGATCGAGAAGTCGCGCCCGCAAAGCTCATTACGCCTTCGCCATGGCCAAAGCTCGACATGTTGGGGGCTGATCCCTCGCTGCGGGCAGTTGAGCGCCTGCTGCTGGATGCTGCAAAGCCGAAGCGCCTTTTGAAAATCTTACAAGATCTCTTGCCGCTTTATGATCGCATCATTCTCGATTGTCCGCCGGGGCTAAGCGAACTTAGTGATCAAGTGTTCAAGGCCGCAGATCTTCTCATAGCCCCCGTCCTCCCAACCCCCTTGGGGGTAAGGGCGCTGGATCAAATGACATCCTATCTGGCGGCGCGCGGCGGCAAGGGACCGGATGTCATGCCGGTCATATCGATGCTCGATACCCGCAAGTTGCTTCACCGTGCCTTTCTTGCAGACCATTCTGATTGGCCCGCCATCCCGCAGGCGAGCAGTGTTGAGCAGATGGCGGTCAAGCGTGCGCCAGTCCAAGTCTTTGCGCGCACCTCACGGCCCGCAGAGGTAATGCGCGCCATCTGGGATGCCGTGGAGGGACGATTGCAGGTTGATGCCAAGGCGGAACGTAAGAAAGCGCTCAGGGGCCGGCCGCGCATTCCTTCACCCTCAAGATCCAGCCGGGCGCGGGATTGATTGGGCTAGGTTTAAACCATCATGAGTTTAAGATACCCATCGCCTTAGCGAGGCTATAAATCTGTTCCGAAAATTGACACTTGATCGAGAGCGCGGCGGCCCGACGGACTGATTGGCGGATTTTTGCCTGCGTTCTTAAGGCGACATCACATTCGAACTTGACTTGCGAACGCTATTGGCATGACTGATTGGGGACCGGCAATTTTGCTGCCAGTTAAGACAAGCGAAGCATCGGACGAGAAATGCAGTTCGACCTGATTTTGGCGCGAGAACTCCCGAGGTGAAGCCACTGAAATTTTCGGTGGCTAGGCCAGAATGCTCACACATGTCAGGGTGTGGCCCAATGCTATTGTTGTGTGACCATGCCAGCAATTTCGTTCCTGACGAATTTGCCTCGCTTGGGCTTACGCAAGACGAACTGAACAGCCATTTTGCATGGGACCCCGGTGCCGCAGAAGTGACGCGTCAGATTTCCCAGCTGCTCGACTGTCCGGCCATACTGGCCACTGCGTCGCGCCTGTTGATCGACTGCAACCGTGATCCCAGTGATTGGGATTCAGTCGTTGAAATTGGTGAGACAACCCCAATTCCCGGTAATGTCGGCCTGTCTCCAGCAGCGCGCGCGGCGCGCGTCGAAGCCTATCACACCCCTTTTCATGATTGCATCGATGCGGCTCGGATCGCTGGCGCTGGCCAGATCAAAGCGGTGGTTTCGATCCACAGCTTTACGCCAAACTATCGCGGCCACCAGCGGCCTTGGCAGATTGGTCTTGTCCATAATGCCGATCATCGGCTCGCCCAAAGCATTGCGTTGCATCTGCGCGCGGACGATCATCTGACGGTTGGCGACAATGAACCCTATGGGCCGGGCGACGGGGTCTTTTACACCTTGGCACGCCATGCAGAGGGGCATGGCCTCGCCGCGCTTATGATTGAAATCCGTAATGACCTGATTGCAACCGAAATCGGCCAATCCACTTGGGCACAGCGGCTCGCGCCGATGCTGCTGAATGCGGTCCAGGGTCTGGACGCCGGACATGGACCATCTTTGGAAACTCGAAAAAGGGAGGCATAGCATGTCAAATCAAGATGATAGTCTTCACGCCGAAGACGTGCAGACACTGCACCGCCTGGGTTACGCTCAGGAATTGTCCCGGCGGATGGGACATTTTTCCAATTTCGCAATCTCATTTTCGATCATCTGTATCTTGTCTGGCGGGATCAACTCGCTGGGCCAGGGCACCAGCGGCGCTGGTGGCGCAGCACTTGGCATCGGCTGGATCGTTGGCGGTCTTGCTGCATTGCTATTTGCACTCGGCATGGCCCAGCTATCTTCCGCATTTCCAACCGCAGGCGGTCTCTATCACTGGAGCTCAATTCTGGGTGGGCGTTTTTGGGGCTGGTTAACTGCTTGGCTCAATTTGATCGGGCTCATCACGGTGCTGGCTGCGATTAATGTCGGCACATTCAACTTTTTCGTCGGCGCGTTTGGGTCGTTCGTGGGGATTGAGGCGGGCTATTGGTCGCAACTCACCTTCCTAATCGGGATGACCGGCATTCAGGCGCTCATCAATCATCTTGGCATTAAGGCGACGACCAAGTTGACCGATTTGTCGGGATATTTGATCCTCGCTGGGGCTGTGCTGCTCACAGGCGCCTTATTGGCCTATGCGCCGTCTCATGATTTCAGCCGCTTGTGGACCTTCTCAAATTATTCGGGTGCGGCCGGCGGAGATGTTTGGCCCGCCACAAGTTCGATGATGCTGATCTTCTTTCTTGGGTTGCTGCTGCCAATTTATACGCTGACCGGCTATGATGCATCGGCACATACGTCGGAAGAAACCGTTGGAGCCGCCAAAAAGGTGCCGACCGCAATCATCCATTCGGTGGTTTGGGCGGCGTTGTTTGCGTGGATGTTCTCCAGCGCCTTTGTTCTTGCTATCCCTGATATGGCAGAGGCGGCCAAGCAGGGCTGGAACGTATTCTTTTATGTGATGGATGCGACAATCCCGGCCCAGCTCAAATATTTTCTCTATGCCATCATCCTCGTGGCTCAGTTTATCTGCGGCCTCGCCACAGTGACATCTGCATCTCGAATGACATTTGCCTTTGCGCGGGATGATGGCTTGCCGGGGTCGCGTTATCTCAAAACGATCAGTCCGAAATACCGGACGCCAGTCCACGCAATCTGGACCAGTGCCGCGCTCGCGGTGGGCTTTACCTCTTTTGCGGGGGCCTATTCTGTCGCGGTCGCAGTGACCTCCATCGCGCTCTATCTATCCTATGCAATGCCAATTGCGGCCGGCCTTTTCGCCTATGGCAAGATTTGGACGAAAATGGGCCCGTGGGACATGGGGCCGGCGTTTCGCATTGTCGCTGTGCTCTGCATCGGGATAGCAGGCGTGATCTTCTACGTCGGGGTGCAACCGCCGAATGATTTTGCTTTAAAGGTGCTCGGTGCCATTGCGGTGCTGACACTCCTCGCCTGGTTCGGTATCGAGAATAAGCGGTTTAAGGGTCCACCAGTCGGTGATCGAATTTCGGCCCGCGCGGCAGAAATCGCGGCCGCCGAAGCCGCCGTTGGCGAGGCATAAGGCCAAGGATTGGGGAAGGCGGCATTGATGCGGCTTTCCCCTGTCCCGCTCCTAAAGATTGAGGTTTGATAGAATGACAAAGACCAGCGCGCCGCGCACAGCAGCCGAACTCAAAGCCTATGTCGCGCAATCGCCGATGCCCTATGCCAAGGTTGGGGTGTTCGATATCGATGGTGTTCTGCGTGGGAAATATATGACCCGTGATAAGCTTGTCTCTTCGCTGGACAATGGCTTTGGCTTTTGTGATGTCGTGCTGGGCTGGGATAGCCGTGATCAGTTGCTCGACAATCTGGAGATGACCGGTTGGCACACTGCCTATCCCGATGCCGAAGCACGGTTGTTGCCCGAGACGACCCGGCTGATCCCGTTTGAGGGCAATATGCCTTTGGTCTTGGGGGAGTTTACAGGTCATATGGAGGCGGTTTGCCCCCGCTCGCTCCTCCGCCGCATCTTGGAACGCGCCAAGACAATGGGCTTCGCGGTCAAATCCTCAGCGGAATTTGAATTCTTCCTGTTTGATGAGACGCCGCATTCGGCCCGTGCCAAGAATTTCCGGAACCTTACCAACATCACGCCAGGTGAATTTGGGTATTCCTTGATCCGCAACAGCGTCCACGCCGATTTCTATCACGAGTTGATGCAGTTGTGTCTCGACATGGGCATGGAGATTGAAGGACTGCACACAGAAACGGGCCCCGGCGTGCTGGAGGCGGCCATCAAATTCGACGACGCAATGGCATCGGCAGATAAGGCCGCATTGTTTAAAACGATGACCAAGATCTTGGCGCAAAGACGCGGCTGGATGGCCACCTTCATGGCAAAATGGTCAAATGATTGGCCCGGCCAGTCGGGCCATCTGCATATGTCGTTGGTGGACGAAAAGTCTGGCAAGCCAGTCTTTTATGACGCTGACAAGCCGCTTGGCATGTCCGACAAGATGCGCTGGTTTGTCGGCGGTCAACAGGCGCTGATGCCTGAGTTTTTGAGTATGATCGCCTGTACCGTCAACAGCTATACCCGCCTGATCCCCGGGGCATGGGCCCCGACCAGCGCGAGCTGGGGATTTGAAAACCGCACCTGTGCACTGCGCGTTATCGGGGGTTCTCCCAAGGCGCAGCGGGTCGAATATCGGATCGCGGCGGCGGACATTAATCCCTATATCGCCTTTGCCGCCAGCATTGGCTCTGGCTTGTGGGGGATTGAGAATAGAATTGAGCCGACCAAACCGATTGAGGGCAATGCTTATGATCGGAAATTCCCCGCCCGGATGGCCTTGCCGACGACCTTGTGGGATGCAGCCCAGCGCCTGAAGGCATCAAAGCCTGCCCGCACCTTGTTCGGTGACAAATTTGTTGATCATTATGCAGCGACACGCGAATGGGAAGAACGCGAAGCCCGCAAGGCGATTACCGATTGGCAACTGGCGCGCTATTTCGAAATTATCTGATCTTAGGAATCTCATGTCCCTGTTTACCTGCATATCCCCGATTGATGATGCTGTCCTAGCGACGCGTCCCTTTGCCACCGATGCACAGGTGAGTGCCGCAATAGCGGCCGCACGTGCCGCCCAGCGGGATTGGCAAGCCCAGTCGATCAGCGCCCGTGCTCAGCTGTGCCATGCGTTTGTTGATGCGATGCTGTCGATGGAGGCTGAGATTGTTCCCGAGCTCGCACAGCAAATGGGCCGTCCCGTGCGTTATGGTGCGGGCGAACTGCGCGGATTTGCGGAACGTGCCCGCCATATGATCGCGATTGCGGACACGGCTCTGGCAAAAATTGTGCCGGACGAAATATCCGGCTTTGAACGCTATATCACCCGCGAGCCACTCGGCATCGTGCTCACCGTTGCACCTTGGAATTACCCCTATCTGACGGCGGTGAATTCGGTTGTGCCTGCACTGATGGCGGGCAATGCCGTGATCCTCAAACACGCGGCACAGACATTGTTGGTGGGGGAACGTTTTCAGAAGGCAGCCGATATGGCGGGCTTTCCCGCTGGGCTCTTTCGCAATTTGGCGCTCAGTCATGATCAGACGTCGCGGCTGATCGGGTCGCAGACGGTGGACATGGTTTGCTTCACCGGATCGGTTGAGGCGGGCAAGGTCATGGAAAACGCCGCGGCAGGCCAGTTTATCAATGTCGGGTTGGAACTGGGCGGTAAAGATCCGGCCTATGTCCGCGCCGATGCCAATCTTGCATATGCGGTTGAAAATTTGGTTGACGGAGCGTTCTTCAATTCCGGCCAAAGCTGCTGCGGTATTGAGCGGATTTATGTCCATGACAGCTTATTCGACGCTTTTGTCGACGGCTTTGTTGCCCTCACCCGCAGCTATGTGCTGGGCGATCCACTTGACCCGTCCACAACCCTGGGGCCGATGGTCAAGGCCTCCGCCGCAGAGTTTGTGCGTGGCCAGATCGATGCGGCGCTGGCGGCGGGTGCGAAGGCCCATATCGACCCCGCGACATTTGCAGCTGATGCTGTGGGCACGCCCTATATGGCCCCGCAGGTCTTGACCCGCGTGACGCAAGACATGGCGGTGATGCGCGATGAGAGCTTTGGCCCTGTGGTCGGGATCATGAAAGTATCGGATGATGCCGAAGCGATCCGGCTGATGAATGATAGCCCTTATGGCCTGAGTGCGTCGATCTGGAGCGAGGATGTGCAGGCAGCGCGGCATATTGCCCCGGCGATTGAAACAGGAACCGTCTTCCTCAATCGCTGCGACTATCTTGATCCCGCGCTGGCTTGGACAGGGGTTAAAGACACTGGACGTGGCGCGACGCTTGGCAGCCTTGGCTATGAGCATCTGACACGGCCAAAATCCCATCATTTTCGTTTAAGTACAAAGGGTTGATATGACTGTTCTGCTCACTGGAAACTGGAATTATCCAACCAAGATATGGAGCGGGCCGGGCCGGATTGGTGATCTGGCTGAAGCCTGTGCGCTGGCAGGGCTCTCTCACCCGCTGATCGTCACGGACAAGGGGCTGGAGGAGAGCAGCATCATCACGACGGTGTGCGCAGTCCTTGCAAAGGCGGGCCTCGCTTATGCGATTTTTGCCGAGGTGCAGGGCAATCCTGTGGGCAAGAATGTGGATGAGGGTACCGCGCTCTATCGGAGCGGCGGGCATGACGGCGTGATTGCCGTCGGCGGCGGCTCGGGCCTTGATGTCGGTAAAGCGATTGCCTTCATGGCCGGCCAGGCGCGGCCGCTTTGGGATTTTGAGGACGTTGGTGATTGGTGGACACGGGCCGACCCAGACGGGATTGCGCCTGTCATCGCCGTGCCGACAACGGCCGGCACCGGATCGGAAGTTGGCCGAGCGTCCGTGGTGGTCAAAGAGGACACTCACGAAAAGAAGATCATTTTTCACCCGAAGATGCTTCCGATTGTGGTGATTGCCGATCCAGAATTGACCGTTGGCCTACCTGCACACATCACCGCGGCCACAGGGATGGATGCCTTTGTGCATTGCTTTGAAGCCTATTGCGCGCCGGGATTTCATCCCATGGCAGACGGTATCGCGCTGGAAGGGATGCGGCTGGTGAAGGAGTATCTGCCCCGCGCCTATGCGGACGGCAGCGACATTGAAGCGCGCTCCCGGATGCTGGCGGCGGCAAGCATGGGGGCGACGGCGTTCCAAAAGGGGTTGGGGGCTGTCCATTCTATCTCGCATCCGGTCGGGGCATTTTACAATACCCATCATGGCCTCACCAACGCGATCGTCCTGCCTTATGTGATGCGCTTCAACCGTCCGGCCATTGAAGATAAAATGGTTGCGCTGGCGCGTTATCTCGGACTGGACGGTGCTGGTTTCGATGCTGTCTATGACTGGGTGCTCGCATTCCGCGCGCAAATGGGCATTCCCAACAGCTTGGGAGACATCGGCGTAAATGCCGATCAGGCCGAAACCATTGGGGACCATGCCCAGCGTGACCCCTCGACGGGTGGAAATCCGCGCGGGACTACCCCGGCAGATATGACGGCGATCTTCAAGGCGGCTGTCACTGGGGCGTAAGAGCGTTTTTGTGAAGGCCAGAGGCTCAGGACGAAGGAAAGAACAGTGGAAAAGGCTGAAACTATTCCGAACGTGCATTTCATGCGCGCCGAGGCGCAGGGCGATGTCTTGATCGTGACGCTTGACCGGGCGGACAAGCGCAATGCCCTCTCGGCCGCGTTCATCGAAGAGATTTGTGATCTGTTTGAATGGGTTCGGCGAACAGATGCCGTGCGGGCCGTTGTTATGCGGGCCGAAGGATCTGTATTCTGCGCCGGGCTCGACCTCATCGAGCATCATCTTGAAGATCGCAGCGCAACCGATTTTATGTATATCTGTCGACGCTGGCACGCGGCCTTCGATGCGATCCAGCATTGCGGCAAGCCTGTGGTGGGCGCGCTGAACGGTGCCGTCGTCGGAGGTGGGCTGGAATTGGCGTCATCATTCCATATTCGCGTCGCCGATCCCACAACCTATTTCGCCTTGCCCGAGGGCCAGCGCGGAATCTTTACCGGGGGCGGGGCCACGGTGCGGGTCGCGCGGCTGGTGGGTGAGGCGCGGATGGTGGATATGATGCTGACCGGGCGGGTCTATTCGGGCGAGGAGGCCGTCGCGGTGGGGCTGTGCCAGTATCTCGTTGAGGGAAATAGCTTCGACAAAGCGTTGGAAATCGCTCAAAAGTCCGCAGAGAACCCGCCTTTGTCCAACTTTGCGATCACGTCGGGGATTGCTCATATCGGTAACATGGCCTCTGGTGACGCCTATTATGCCGAAGCGTTTATCGCGGGCATCACAAATACTCAGCCTGCGTCTAAAGACCGGCTCGCCGCCTTTATGAACAAGACCGCGAGCAAGGTCCTTAAAGGTTGATCCTATCCTGCCTTTAACGCTCTGTTTGAGGCAGAGAGCTTAATGGATTGGCTGAGGTGTCGACGCGGCACTCGGGTGTAGCAATGCTGTCATTGCCCGTTATGAGGTGCTTAGCGTCAATTCAGACAGATCAGGCAGACTAATGGCCCGTAAACATTCAAAACATGATCCCTATGGCGACCTAGATCGGGAAGAAGAGGTTCCGGAGGTCGTGGTGCATTGCTGGCTCTGTGGACGCCCAACGGCCAAGAATATTGTCTGGCATCATCCCGTGCCGAAAAGCAGAGGCGGGCGAGATGTCGTCCCGATGCACCCCATATGTCAGCAAACGCTGATCACCAATTTCACCAATTCTGAATTGCAGCGTCACGGGATGGACGTAGACGGGCTGTTGGCCAACCCGACGGTGCGTAAATTTGTCGATTGGGTGGCAAACAAGGATCCGGATTTCACGGCAACAATAGCCAAGAAAAAGCGTTGATCAGGCGCGTGTTTATGTGCGCTGAGAAGACGGGATTTCCGACGTCAGCGGCCAAATCGGCCTAGCGCGCCGCTTGACCAAAGCGCGGCCCAGATCAGCACGGGTTGAGCGAGCATCCGTGGACCGTGATAGGCCCAGCCAAGGCCGTGGTCGGGTCGCGCCATATCTATGAGCAGGTGATTGATATTCGCGGGCCAGACGCACAGCGCATAAGCAGCGAGCGCCCAACCTGCCGCAACGCGCCATCGGGGCCACCATGGCTGCGCCAAGCCAAGCGCGCCGGAAATCTCGGCAATGCCGGTCAATATGATGACGAGAGGTGCTGCCAACACCCAATTCGGCGTAATCTTAAGGAATGGGGCTGGATCCAGCAGATGAAGAGTTCCTGCGGCAAAATAAAGACAAGCCAGAAGAAGGCGCGTAACCAATTTTATCTGCATATGATGAGCCCTTAAAACCCCATTCAGGTCGGTTTTTGCGTCTTGGTCGAAATCTATAATGTCTCGTAATTCGCCTCCTGTGCATATTTTATCAAGCAATATGATTTATCTGCTTGCGCCATCATCGGCCGAACTGTGGCCCTTTGCGTCTCGCTTATGATGATGCGTTCTTCAGAGCCTCGAGATCGCAGGCCATCCAAGACTTGCGAAAGCCCTTGCCCGCCAACAGCCTCTGGAAATCTTCGCGGTTGTCAAAATGCTGCAGCTGCCGTCAGTCTGAAGCTTTGGGCAATCAAGACCCTACTGCTCTCCCGCCCACAAAAATAAATGTTGCACCGCAAAACAAGGGGCGTATTTAGCGCCGCCTGCAACAGAGGTTTCCGGTCACGCACGATACGCATTCGTGTTCGGTCAATAAAAACTCCATCCACAGACATTCAGTCGCGGCGCTAACCGTCGGCGCAATAGGCGTTGTCTTTGGCGATATCGGAACCAGTCCACTTTATGCATTCCGCGAGGCGTTACACCACAGCGCACCATCCGGCGCCATTCAAGAGGCGGCGATCTTTGGCGTACTCAGTCTAGCATTGTGGTCGCTGCTCTTGGTCGTCACTGTCAAATACATCATCTTTTTGATGCGCGCAGACAATGATGGCGAAGGCGGTGTGTTGGCCTTGCTTGCGCTCGCCGGTCGCGCAATTGGTGGGCGGAACGGCCCAATTTTGGTGCTCGGAGCAATTGGTGCCGCGCTGTTTTACGGTGATGCGATTATTACCCCTGCGCTGTCTGTGCTCTCGGCTGTCGAAGGAACGAAGACCATCCCGGGTGAGGGCGCGCGCTTATTGGGTATGAGCGAAGACACGAGTCGACAGAAGGTAATGCGGCAAAGTTAAACTTGGATTGGCCGGAATGCGCATCAAAATGAGCTGCGCCGGGGTTTCTTGTGGGCCATTGGTGGCCTAGCAAGCGGCTCTTTGGGGAGCGTTTAGGGGAACGATCACGCTCTCATTAACATAACATGATAAAATCAATGCGCATTGGCGGTGGGTGCAGTCGAACTGGCATTTGTCTCCAAGCCTAGTCGCCCATGCAAACCTTGGCATTTTAACTCTTTGGCACAAGAGAATAAACGTCAACTCAGAGGAGGTTTTTTCAGTCTATTAAGGACTTGCTCACCTTTGCTTCTTCGCTAGTTCTTCGCAAAACAAATGTATCGGGGGGCAAGGATGGCGAAAGCTCTTAAGAAGGTTTCCAGAACCAAGCAGGGCAAATTTGCAAGGGGTCTGTCTGGAATTGCCTTCAGCGTTCTGCTTGCCAGTTGCGGCGGCGAGGACGCGTCCGCGCCACTAAATGGTCCAAGTCCCACTTCACCACCATCGGCGCCGATTACCTACACCAGCGCGACCCTCAGCAAATCCTACCAAATCCACACAGTGTCTTCATCCGATGTGGTCCCCGAGTATGTCTACGCGGGTGTGACGTATCAGAGAGGCATCGCGGACACTTTTCCTCAAGGGAGCATCTCTGTCGATTTTCAGAAGGACCGCTTCCCGGAACTGATTATTCCGCTGAACAAGGCATATGGGACGCCGGCGTTCGCTCGATTGCCTTACATTTATCTCTCCAACACCAACGGTAAACTGGAGTTTCGGCAAGCGGAAAATGATCAATTTCCGTTAGTTTTTGGCGCACGCCGGTCGTCCTTTTTGACCGTCAACGGGGCGCCAGCAGCGTTCTTCGTCGCGCATAACGTGTCTGGGGTTTATAATGATCCTACAGCATATGGCACTGCGGTTTTGGCGTTAGGCGGGGCGAGCGGGGCAAAGGTGCGGGCAGACCTTATCCCTCGCATCACCACTCAATCTGGTCTCGCTGCGAATGGGACTGATGCCCATGCCATGGCGACAGGGGACATTAACGGCGACGGAAAGCAAGATATTCTGATTGCCAATTGGCTCCATAGGGAAGGGTTCGAACCCTTGTTCTTACTGCAAAATGCTGAAGGCTCCTTCACCTCCAAGTCGAGCGCCTTTTTGGGCCAACTGAACTCTGTTCCGCTGCTTAACCCAAACCAACATCCCGACAGACAAAACAACTTGTGGTTGGATGCGCATATCGCAGATCTCAACGGAGACGGGTACGGCGACCTTGTCGCTGGTTTCGGGCACGGGTCTACATACAGCTATGTCTTCTGGAACAATAAGGGGGACTTCAGTTTCGACAATAAGACGCCTCTTCCTGCATCGGTGTACGGGACCGAAAACTCTCTCCACATGGAGACGCGAACCACCGACATCGAAAAGGATGGAGATCTCGATCTCATAATCTCATACTCTCGGTACTCCCCATATTATGGCGGTGATTACCTTCAGATACTCAGGAACGATGGTGGGAAATTTGTCGATATAACCAGTAGCGCTATCAAGCAGCCAGACGCTGACGTTTATGCTGGCCGATTAGAGTGGTCACCGTCTCTCTATCTCAAAGACGTAAACAAAGATGGAAAGGACGATATTGTTTTTGGGCGTCAGGACGGCACACTCCGAATATTCATAAACGAACAAGGATCATCATTTCGGAACATTACAGTGCCGCTCCCAAAATCCGAAGGTTTTGGGAAGCTCATAGGTTTCGACGATTTTGACGGAGATGGGAATTTCGAAGCAGTTTACTGGCAGTATGGCGGCACTGCAGATAGAAAGGATTACTACATTAATCTCTACAAGCTCAATTTCGCTTGAATTTTCGCAGTTTAGGTGCTGCGGGAAGTAAAGGCCCTCGTTATCCCAGTCGGAGCGAGCTTAGTAAACTCGGGCGGTTTCCTGAGCGCTTAAGAACCGCGGTTGCAGGGAATGGCTGATTGCGTCCTGAAATCGCCTAGAATTTACGCCAAAATACTCCGGATAGAACCCAGATAACGCCCAGAAACCTTGGGGTTTCGGGCGGATAGATTGTGTGGAGACCAGTTCGCTGGACTGTGTGGCGGTGCTGTCAGTCTAATGCGAATTTGTCTCCAGCAAACGGAGCTGGGGCAGGGGGCGCGAACCCTCAGGCCGCAAGGTTACGCCACTCGGCAAACGCTGCCGAGCGTCGTTCTTTGTAAGTCTGTCGATCGGTGAGATGGCGTTCCTGATTGACCCGAAGGGCGGCGAAGCCAACTGGTTGTGAAGCGATGCGTGGACTGACGCGAATTTTTGGAGCGTCTTCATCTGCCTAAACCTGAGCATGGCGCGCTCTCGTCGTTGGAAGGGCAGGTAGCTGTTCTTGACCCGGTTATTAGCCCAGCGCCGATCTCTTGCTTGGCTTCACAGCCGAGGTCCGACATGGCCGCGCGGTCGGATCTGGGCCCGTCGGTTGTGATCGCGGCGGGGGATCCGTGGCGGGGAAGCGCCTTCTTCATGAAGGTGAGCGCTGCCGCTTTATCGCGGGTTTTGGTGATGTGGCTCTTGAGGATTTCGCCTTCGTGATCGACGGCCCGCCAGAGATAGACCATCTCGCCGTTCAGTTTGACGCACATCTCATCGAGATGCCAACGCCAGTGCCGCACGCCTCGCATTGCCTGCACCCGCTGCCGCCTAATGTCTGATGCAAACATCGGCCCGAACCTGTTCCACCAGAGCCGGACGGTCTTATGGCAGATGTCGATGCCGCGCTCGAACAGCAGGTCTTCGACGTTCCGCAGCGACAGCGGGAACCGCACGTACATCATCACGATCAGGCGGATGACCTCGGGCGAGGAGTTGAAATAGCGGAACGGGCTAACTGGTTTTCTAGGGCGTGGCATGCGCTGCTGCTGCTGGTCAGTCGCCGAGAGCGCCAGCCGTGCATTTTCTTTGACACTGCCATGCCCACCCGATTTGTTGCCGCCTCTACCCACGGTCAAGTATGCTCTGACAATGGCGGGCAACGTCACACCCACTGCTCGTGCGAAGCGCCACGTCATGGGATCGCCTTTGATCTGACCCGGAGATTTCACGGAAACGAAATGCCCACGTCATTGAGCTTCATTAGGGACTTCCTCTCTATTCAACATTCAACGGGGGGTTAAACACATGCGTTCTTCCAGCTTTTTCCGTTCTTCCGCCGCGCGCGCCGTGCTTGCCTCGGTCCTCGCTTCTGCTGTGGCCGCGCCTGCGCTGGCTGCGGAAGCGGATGCTTCGGGTGACTCGGGATCGGGTCTTGAGGAGATTATCGTAACGGCTCAAAAGCGCCGGGAAAATCTTCAGGAAACGCCGATTTCGATTTCCGTTCTTTCAAGTCAAGGCTTGCAGGATCGGCACGTGACCTCGTTGCTTGATCTTGGTGACGGCGCCATCCCATCCCTGAAGGTTGCCCCCTTCTTCTCGCGACCTGGCGCACTCATTGTGAACGTTCGCGGCGTCGGTGTTCTGTCTGACTCGAATCAGCCAGCGCGCGATCAGGGTGTCGGCGTTTATGTTGACGGCGTTTATATGGGGCGTGCCCAGGGTCTTGGAACTGCATTGTTCGATGTCGAGAACATTGAAGTCCTTAAGGGTCCGCAAGGAACGCTTTTCGGACGCAACACCGAAGGTGGCGCGGTGAACATTGTCGCCAAGAAGCCGAGCGGCGAATTCAAGCTCAACTCAACCGTCGGCATCGGTAACTTCGGCGCCTACAAGGGTGAAATCCATCTTGATCTGCCGGCCTTCAACAACATCGCCCTGAAGGTCGACGGTGTCGTCGCGCATCGCGATCCGTTCGTTGAAAATCCGTTGGCGGGTCAGCTTGGCTTCAACTCCTACGACAAGCGCGGCATGCACATTCAGGCGCTTTGGAAGCCTGTCGACAATTTCAGCGCCGATATTTCTTATGACAATTC
>JBBATU010000001.1:186928-199412 GCA_040398565.1 Chakrabartia sp. | reverse complement strand
GCCTTAGCGCGAACGACTCGGAAGGCAAATATCCCACCTACAGATGGCCGAAGGTCGGCAAATTCTGTCCAAATATGTCTCTATAAACAAGGGATAAATCCAGGTTATGACACTGGGAACCATATAATCTGCCTGCGTGTCGGATTCATTCTATTCCTTAGAAACCCTGCAATTCAGGAGGATATTTTGTGTTTAGTGCTCTTGATGCGACCCGAAGGACGCCTTTTGCGAGGTTCCTTTACAAAACTTAATGGCCGGTGCCTGTGCGCCGGCCTTTTTTTCGTCTTGAGCGGAGTTCTCCTCCTTATCGGGATCGAGAGACGCACATGACCGCCATCACCTATGCAACGCCTGCGCCTCAATTCTCCGACCTTGTTTCGGCCTTTTATATGATCGAAACAGAGGCGGACATAGTCGCGCAAATTGAAACGGCGGGCCTTGCCCAATTGCGGTTCATTCTGCGGGGGACGGCCTCGGTCCAGCCCCTAAGCCGGGTGAAGACTGACCTTGCCGAGATTGGGCTAATCGGCCCGCGCAACAGCGCGTCCTCTCTGACGATGGATGGTCCAGCGCGGATGTTTGGCTTTGGGCTTCTCCCGCAAGGCTGGCTAGCGACGGCAAGGCGGTCCGCGTCTGACTTTGCGGATCAGGCGGGGGATGGGCGGGCCCACGCTTGCGGCCCAATTGCGCACGCGCATGCCCGGTTGGGTGAGGCGAAGACATTTCGCGATATGATCAGGATCGCCGAAAAATATCTGGCCATTGTTGCAAGCACTGTAGACATCCCGCCCCTAGCGGTGATCCAAGCGATTGAAAGCTGGCTGTTGAGCAGCCCCAACCCCAAAACCGCCGATTTGCTGGCGCAATCAGGAATGTCCGAGGCGCAGGCCCAGCGGCACTGCAAGGCATTGTTCGGCGCGCCGCCAAAGCTCTTGGCGCGAAAATATCGCGCCCTGCGGTTGGCAAAGCAGATCGCGCAAGACCCGTGTGACTGGCAATCAGAAGCCGACGGCCTGTTCTACGATCAATCCCATTGCATTCGGGAGTTACGACATTTCATCGGCCTGACCCCATCGGCAATCCGATCAAGGGCACGCCTCTTGCCGGTACGCCCGGCATCCGCAGACCCCAGCGGCTGGCCGGTCGATCTTTGGATTGATCCGTGATCGATCGAGCCAAGCATCCCCCAGATCGGCAGCTGGGTGGATACATCGACAGCTACGTTTGCCTGTCATCGGATCAACGGACTGATCACCAGATACTGCCTGCGGATTGCGCCTCTCTGTGGGTCGTTGTGCGCGGCCAAGCCACCCTCAATTGCGGACCAGACACGCGCAAAGCCATATGGCCAGCGACGCTGACGGGCCCCTTTCATCGCCACCACCGATTGGGCATGATCGGCTCCACCATGCTTTTCGGTGCGCGGCTCACACCAGCGGGATGGGGGGGCTTGATCCCACAAGATGCCCATCGACTTAAGAATAAGGCGAAAAATGCCGCGCTTATTCTGGGGCCCGCCGTCGAGCAGCTTCAGGCAGCGATGTCCAAATGCTCCAAGCTGGACGAGATGGCAGAATTGGCGAACCGGTTTTTCGCTGCACGGATTAAGTCGATCCCCCTCTCCCATCAGCGTGTGAATCAGGCGCTGAGTGACTGGCTGGCGTCGACTCCAAGAGCTGCGCCCGACATCATTTCTGAACAGCTTAACATGTCTGCCCGTCAGGTGGAGCGCATTGCCAATCGCTATTGGGGCGCCCCGCCTCGGACACTTGACCGAATAAATCGCGCCCTGCGCGCGGCCGCCTCTATTTGTGCGGACAACGACGCGGTAGAGGCCTTTTCAGACGCATCGCACATGATTCGTGAAGTTAAGCGCGTTACGGGACATACGCCGCGCCAGCTTCAATCGCTTCGGCTCAACCCATATCATCGGCTGCACCCACCCAAAGTACGGGATTGTAATTCAGACTAATCTGGTCCAATTAGCCTCTATGCGTTTATCGAGTCTGGCAGATTATGCGGTCGTCATGATGTCCGCCTGCGCCCGCCATTGCGGGGGCACGCGGATCAATGCCGGCCAGCTTGCGGAGGAAACGGGCATTCCGTTGCCGACCGTGCAAAAGCTTGTCAGCCGTTTATCGTCCGCTGGATTGCTGAGGTCTATTCGCGGCGCAGGCGGCGGGTTTAAGCTGGCGCGGCCCGCCGCGGCGATCAGCCTTGCCGAAATTGTTGAGGCGATTGAAGGCCCGATTGCGATGACATCTTGCGTTGAAAGCGGTCGACATGATTGTGGGTTGGAGGGAAGCTGTTCCGTCCAGCCGCATTGGCCCGTGGTCAACCGCGCGGTGCGCGATGCCTTGGCCGATATCAGCCTGACCAGATTATCTTCCCCGTCCGTGCCGACACTGGCCGGGCCTTCGAGTTGAGCCATGACTGACACCCCAATCAAAGATCAAGCGGCGCATGATGCGGCGGCCCGTGTTGCCGATTATGAGCATGGCTGGTCGGCCGATATCGAAACCGATTTCGCACCCAAGGGCCTGAGCGAAGACACAGTCCGCTTCATCTCTGCCAAAAAGAATGAGCCGGACTGGATGCTCGATTGGCGGCTTAAGGCCTTCCGCATGTGGCAGACGATGGAATCGCCAGATTGGGCGAAGCTCAACGTCCCGCCAATCGATTATCAGGACGCCTATTATTACGCCGCGCCCAAGGCGAAAAAGACGCTGGAAAGTCTCGACGAAGTCGATCCTGAAATTCTGCGCGTCTATGAAAAACTGGGCATACCAATTGAAGAGCAAAAGGTGCTGGCGGGCGTTGAAGGCGCGCGCAAAGTCGCGGTTGATGCGGTCTTTGACAGCGTGTCTGTGGCGACCACCTTTCGCGAGGAATTGAAGAAGGCAGGCGTCATCTTCCTCTCTATCTCTGAGGCGATCCGCGAATATCCAGAGCTGGTGAAAAAATGGCTCGGCCGCATTGTGCCGATGCGCGACAATTATTTTGCGACGCTCAATTGTGCGGTCTTTTCCGACGGCACGTTCGTTTATATTCCAGAAGGCGTGCGCTGCCCGATGGAGCTCAGCACCTATTTCCGCATCAATGCCGAGAATACCGGCCAGTTTGAACGCACCCTGATCATCGCCGATAAAGGCAGCTATGTCAGCTATCTCGAAGGCTGCACCGCCCCGATGCGCGATGAGAATCAGCTGCACGCCGCCGTCGTGGAGCTGGTCGCGATGGACGATGCCGAAATCAAATATTCCACCGTGCAGAATTGGTATCCAGGCAATTCAGAAGGCCTTGGCGGCATTTACAATTTCGTGACCAAACGCGCTTTGTGTCAGGGTGACCGGTCCAAGGTCAGCTGGACGCAGGTTGAAACCGGATCAGCCATCACCTGGAAATATCCAAGCTGCGTGCTGAATGGCGATGACAGCGTGGGAGAATTTTATTCGGTCGCCGTCACCAATAATTATCAGCAGGCCGATACCGGCACGAAGATGATCCACAATGGCAAGCGCACCCGATCCACCATTGTGTCCAAGGGGATCACCGCCGGCAAATCCAACGGCACCTATCGCGGCCTCGTCCGCGTCGCGGCGCAGGCCGATGGTGTGCGGAACTTTACGCAATGCGACAGCCTGCTTCTGGGCGATCAATGCGGGGCGCATACTGTGCCCTATATTGAGGTGAAGAACCCGTCCGCCCAGATTGAGCATGAGGCAACCACGTCGAAAATTTCGGATGACCAACTCTTTTACGCCATGCAGCGCGGGCTGGTCCAGGAAGAGGCCGTTGCCCTCATCGTCAATGGCTTTGCCAAAGAAGTGCTCCAGCAGCTTCCAATGGAATTCGCGGTCGAGGCGCAAAAGCTGCTCGGCATCTCGCTTGAAGGGAGCGTGGGGTGATCTCCGCCCCCGCATTACAGGATTTAACCATGCTTTCGATCACTAACCTCCACGCCACTGTCGCGGATAAGCCGATTCTCAAGGGCCTGTCGCTCTCGATCAATGCCGGGGAAATCCACGCGATTATGGGGCCCAATGGCGCGGGCAAATCTACGCTCGGCTATACGCTTGCGGGTCGGCCCGGCTATGACGTGACGGACGGCAGCGCAACCTTTCTGGGGGAAGACCTGCTCGCCCTTGCTCCGCATGAGCGGGCGGCGGCAGGCCTGTTCCTCGGCTTTCAATATCCGGTTGAAATTCCGGGCGTCTCCAACGTCCAGTTCCTGCGTGAAAGCCTGAACGCGCAGCGCAAACTGCGTGGGCATGACCCGCTGTCCGGTGCTGACTTTCTGAAACTCGCGCGTGCGCAGGCAGATGCGATGGACATGGACATGGACATGCTCAAGCGCCCCGTAAATGTCGGCTTTTCGGGCGGAGAAAAGAAACGCAACGAAATGGTGCAAATGGGCATCATCGATCCCAAGCTCGCCATATTGGATGAGACCGATTCCGGGCTGGATATCGATGCGCTGCGCGTTGTGGGCGATGGCATCAACCGGATCATGCGCAAGCCCGATAAGGCCGTGCTGCTGATCACCCATTATCAGCGTCTGCTCGATTATGTGCAGCCCGATTTTGTCCATGTGCTCGCGGTCGGACGCATTGTGCGCTCTGGTGGGCCGGAACTGGCGCTGGAGCTGGAACGCGAAGGGTATAAGGAAATGGCTGCGTGACGAACCTCCCGACACGACGGGATGAGGCTTGGCGCTATGCGGATCTCGACGCCCTAGCGCGGCTGTGGCCCCTGCCCGCGGCGGAACAGGTTGTTGTTCCGGAAGGCAACACGCTATCCCGCGTCATCGTGCAGGACACAGGCGGCGTTCAGCAGATCAACCTCATTCTGGAACGCGGCGCACAGGCCCTATTTTATGTGCTGAATTGCGGCGGCGACTATGGTCGCATTGACCTGTCCGTCACGCTGAAAGAGGGCGCGCATTTCTCGCTGCAGGCCGCACAAATTGGCGGCGACAGCCAGACGCTCGAAATTGTAACGACCGTCACCCATGCTGAACCCGATGCCACGAGCCGACAGATCATCCGGTCGGTGCTGGCGGGCCAAGCCACAGGAACCTATCTCGGCAAAGTTGCCGTCTCCAAGGGTGCGCAACACACAGACAGCGAACAATCGGTCAAAGCCATGCTGCTCGATCGCAGCGCCACGGCGAACGCCAAGCCGGAACTCGAAATTTACGCAGATGACGTCACCTGCGCCCATGGCTGCGCCATTGGGGAGCTGGATGCGATGGCGATGTTCTACCTCCAATGTCGAGGCTTGACGCCAGCGGACGCCAAGACCCTCTTGCTGCAGGCCTTTATCGCCGAAGTTTTTGAAGGTGCAGAGGATGGAGAGCGTCTTCAGGCGCTGGCTCTCACAAAGTTGGGGGATTTGGTATGAGCGGCACTTTAGCCTCTCCCCTCCCGCTTGCGGGAGGGCCCTCCCCTAACCCCTCCCGCCTGCGGGAGGGGAACTACAAGGCCGACTTCCCCGGCCTGAAGGACTGGCATTATCTCGACACGGCCGCCACGGCACAAAAGCCGCAGGCTGTGATCGATGCCATGTCCCGTGCGCTGGGTGCGGACTATGCGACGGTCCATCGGGGGGTCTATGCGCGCTCCGCCAATATGACGCTGGCCTATGAAGTGGCCCGCAAAAAGGTGGCGGCCTTTATCGGGGCGAATGACCCCAATGAGATTGTCTTTGTGCGCGGCGCGACCGAGGCGATCAACTTGCTGGCCTATAGCTGGGGCGGGCTGTTGCAGGCGGGGGACCGCATCCTGTTGTCGCAATTGGAGCATCATTCCAACATTGTGCCTTGGCAAATGTTGCGCGACCGGATCGGCATTGAAATTGATGTCTGCCCCTTGACCGAAGATGGCCGGATTGACCTTGATGCCGCAGAAGCGATGCTGACGGATCGGCATAAGCTGGTGGCCTTTGCCCATGTCTCCAATGTTCTTGGCTCGGTGCTCGACGCCAAAAGGGCGGCCAAATTGGCGCAGAGTGTCGGCGCAAAGTTACTGCTCGATGGGTGTCAGGCTGTGCCACACATGCCCGTCGACATGGCGGATCTCGACTGCGATTTTTACGTCTTTTCCGGGCATAAACTCTATGGCCCAACGGGCATTGGCGCCCTGTGGGCGCGGGCAGAGTTGCTCGAGACCATGCCCCCCTGGCAGGGCGGGGGCGCCATGATTGACCGGGTGACATTTGACCGCACAACCTATGCCCCACCGCCGGGACGATTTGAGGCCGGGACGCCGGCCATAAGCGAAGTCATCGCGCTGGCGGCGGCCATTGAGTATGTCCAGGCTGTTGGTCTGCCCGCCATGCATGCCCATGAACTGGCCTTAGTGCGCCAGACGCGTGAAGAGCTGCGCCAGATCAACTCCGTGCGCCTTTTCGGCCCGGATGATGCCGCTGGGATTGTCTCCTTTGCGATGGAGGGTGTGCACCCCCATGATATTGGCACGATATTGGATGAAGAGGGCGTCGCCATTCGCGCCGGGCATCATTGTGCCCAGCCGCTGATGGATCATTTGGGTGTTGCCGCCACGGCACGCGCTAGCTTTGGCCTGTATAATGATGAACATGATGTCGCCGCGCTGGTGCGCGGCCTTGAACGCGTGAAGAGGATCTTTGGATGAGCGATAAAATCCGGATCGAGGAAGTGGAGAGCGTTGCACCCCCGCCCAAGGCGCGCGTGGACGATTTCGAACAGCCTGCGGCAAAGCTGGAGCGTAAGAAAGATTATCTGGATGGCTTTCTGGCGCAAAAACCAGCGGCCATGCCCGCGGGCGAACCCGGCGGTGATCTGCACGACGCGGTGATTGCCGCGCTCAAAGATATTTATGATCCGGAAATTCCGGTGAATATTTATGATCTTGGCCTCATATATAATGTTGAGGTGAATGACGGCCATGTCCATGTGACGATGACCTTGACGACACCGCATTGCCCGGTCGCCGAAGAAATGCCCGGCGAAGTCGAAATGCGCGTCGGCACCGTCCCCGGCGTTGGGGATTGTGAAGTCAGCCTTGTCTGGGATCCGCCATGGGCCCCGGAAAATATGACGGACGAAGCCCGTTTGGAGCTTGGAATGCTATGACCACCGAGACGAAAACCCGCGCGCGCCCTACCGCCGTCATTCTAACGTCCTCTGCCGAGTCGCGGATCGCCCATTTGATGCAGCAGGCCCCCGCAGACGCCATTGGCGTGAAGCTCTCCACCCCGCGCCGGGGCTGTTCCGGCCTTGCCTATTCGGTTGATTATGTGAACGAAGCCAATAGCTTTGACGAACGCATAGATGCGCCGGGCGGAACGCTTTTCATTGATGGGGCGTCGGTTCTGTACCTTGTCGGCTCAACAATGGACTGGCAAGAAGATGACTTCACCGCTGGGTTCGTCTTTAACAACCCAAATGCCAAGGGCAGTTGCGGATGCGGAGAGAGCTTTACAATATGACCAGAAAACGCCGGATTATCGCCCTTATGTCCGGCATTCTGATGTTGGGAGCAGGCCTTGTCTACGCCAATCGCGATAGTTTGTTGCGGCAGGTGTTTAACCGCGCCGTAGATCAAACAATTGGCCGCGATAAGCTGGCCGATCTGGACCCCAAATCAATTCATGTCGCTTTTTGCGGAACCGGAGCCCCCTTGCCCAGCCGCGACCGCGCCTCTGCCTGCACCGCTATTTTTGTCGCGGGTAAGCTGTTTGTGTTTGATGCTGGCGAAGGCGCTGGCGAAACGCTTTCGCTCATGGGCATGCCTCTCGGCAAGATTGAAGGCGTGTTTCTCACGCACCTTCATTCCGATCATTTTGAAGGCCTTGGCCCGCTTGCGCTTCAGCGTTGGGCTGGCACCAGCGCCCAAGCGCCGCTTCCCCTTATTGGCCCGGCAGGCACCGATCAGGTCGCTCAAGGCCTCAACATTGCTTACGGCCCTGATAGCAAATTCCGTATGGCGCATCACGGCCCCGCCGTCGTGCCGCCGTCAGGTTTTGGCTTTACAGCGCGCATCATCACGCCAGGCGTTGTCTATGATCAAGGCGGCATTCGCATCACCGCTTTTCCCGTCCATCATGATCCGGTCACCCCCGCTTATGGCTATCGGCTCGACTGGCAGGGCAAGAGCGTGACGATCAGCGGCGATACAGCCAAGTCACAAACGCTCGCCGATATGGCAAAGGGAACCGATCTTTTGGTGCACGAAGTGCTCAACCGGGATCTGGTCGAAACCATGGCACAAGCAGCCGACAAGCATGGCCAGCCCAAGCGTGGAAAGATTTTCCGCGACATTCAGGGCTATCATGCAAGCCCGGAAGAAGCGGGCGATATTGCTAAGGCGGCGGGTGCCAAAATGCTGGCCTTCACTCATATCGTGCCCAGCCTGCCACGTCCCCTGATGCGTCTGGTCACATTGGGCGCAGACAAACATTATGCCGGACCAATCCGGACAATGCGCGATGGCGATCTTCTGAGCATTAATGGCAAGGATGAACCCGCCTATCGGAATCTGCTGGACTAGTCAGGGGCGCTTGCGCAAAACCGGGCTATGACTGAGAAACCACCGCTTCAGGCCGCCATTATTCCGGTGACACCCTTGCAGCAAAATTGCTGCCTCATCTGGTGCACCCAAACAATGCGCGGGGCCTTTACCGATCCGGGTGGCGACCTGCCTTTGCTGATGGGGGCCGCCGCCAAACAGGGCGTGACGATTGAAAAGCTGCTCGTGACGCACGGGCATCTCGACCATTGCGGGCAGACGGGCATTCTCGCCAAGGAATTGGGCGTGCCTATTGAAGGCCCGCATGAGGACGATCGCTTCTGGATCTCTCAACTGGATGATGATGGCCGAAAATGGGGTATGGATGCCAAAAGCTTTGAACCGGATCGCTGGTTGAAAGACGGAGATACGGTGACCGTCGGCAACCTCACGCTCGACGTGATCCATTGTCCCGGGCACACGCCGGGGCATATCGTCTTCTACCATGCGCCCTCGCACTTCGCGGTTGTGGGAGACGTTCTGTTCCAAGGCTCGATCGGCCGAACCGATTTCCCGCGCGGCAATCATCAGGATCTGATCGATTCAATCACGACGAAGCTTTGGCCGCTTGGCAATGAGACGGCCTTTGTTCCCGGCCACGGCCCGATGTCGACCTTCGGGCATGAGCGTAAGACCAACGCCTTTGTGTCGGATTATCTGCTGGCTTAAAGCGCCTTAGACCTGCCAGTCGCCGGCCACCGCCATCCAAACCGAGAGCGCTGCAATCGCGGCCGTCTCGGCGCGGAGAACACGCGGCCCGAGCGAAATGCCGACGGCCTGCGGCATGGCCTTAATCGCCGCGCGCTCTTCGGCATCAAACCCGCCTTCCGGCCCTACAAGGATCGCCGCCGGGCCGGGTTTGATCGCCTGCACAAAGGGTATGCCGCCTTCTTCATCGGCGAAATAAAGCACTCGATCGTCGGGCCAATCTTTGAGGAGCGCAGGAAGTTTTACCGCCTCTTCAATTTTTGGAAGCGCGGTGCGGCCGCATTGTTCGGCCGCCTCGATCATTGTCGCGGTCAGCCGATCCATATTCATGCGCTCAACGATGGTGCGGCGCGTGATGACGGGTCGATAAAGCGCGACCCCCAATTCACACGCCTTTTCAACAACCATATCCAACCGCGCCTTTTTGACGGGTGCAGCGAGCAGCCAGAGATCCGGCACGGTTTCGCGTGGGCGCAGCAAAGCTGTCACGCGCAAGGTCAGATCTCGTTTTGCCGTCGCCGTCACTTCGGCCAGCCATTCGCCCGAACGGTCATCGAACAGCTTGACGGGCGCGCCGGGCTTTACTCGCAAAACATGGACCAGATAATGCGCCTGCCCGCCATCAAGCGTCAGCGTTGTTCCGTCCACCAAGGCGGCGTCCACATAAAGACGCGGCGTTGATTGGGGTGGCCATGCAGGTGTCGCGGGCATAAGAGCGGTTAGCATGAATGGCAGCCCAATCCAAACCGCGCTTGTCCCCGATGCCGAACTGACGGGCTTGATGCGGATGTTACCCGCCCGCGCCCGGCCCTATGCGGCGCTCGCGCGGCTGGAACGCCCGATTGGCTGGTGGTTGCTCTATTGGCCCTGCCTCTTCGGTCTGGGACTGTCGGGCGGCCTGCCGCAACTGTGGGCACTGGCGCTGTGGATGCTGCTGGGCGCCATCACCATGCGCGGCGCAGGCTGTGTCTATAACGATGTTGTCGACCGTGATCTGGACGCACAGGTTGCCCGCACCCGCAACCGCCCTGTGGCGAGTGGTGCGGTCAGCGTGAAAGCCGCATGGGGCTGGCTTATTCTGCTGGCCCTGCTTGGCCTGATCGTGCTGCTGCAACTCCGCTGGGAAGCTCAATTGGTCGCGCTGGCAAGCCTTGCCCCCGTCGCCGCCTATCCCTTTATGAAGCGGATTACTTGGTGGCCGCAGGCTTGGCTTGGCCTTGTCTTTTCCTGGGGCGCTTTGGTCGGCTGGATGGCCTTTGCAGACCCTGCTTGGGCAATGGCACTGGTCTATGCGGGGTCGATTTTTTGGGTGATTGGCTATGACACAATCTACGCCCTTCAGGATAAGGAAGATGACGCGCTGATCGGTGTGCGCTCCTCCGCCCGCGCCTTGGGAAGCCGTGTGCGCGCAGGGGTTGCGATCTTTTTTATCGCCGCGCTCCTCTTCTGGGGTGCGGCAATTTGGCAGGTGCGCCCGCAGCCTCTGGCGCTGTTCGCGCTCCTGCCCGCTGCCTGTCATTTGCTGTGGCAAGTGGCGACCCTTCGGGCCGATGACGGCACCGATGCGCTTGTAAAATTCCGCTCCAACCGTTTCACAGGCCTGCTCGTGGCGCTGGCCATGATAACAATTGGCGCGTCGGCTTGAGAAGAAGCGCCCGAACACCTAAATAAACATCATGCTGACCAATGATCAGGCGCGGGATCGTGCCACAAACCTTGTCGCCCGCGCCTTAAAGGCCGGGGCAGATGCCGCCGATGCTGTTTATGTCGCAGATGCCTCTACCGGGGTTCAGGTGCGTCTGGGCGCGCTGGAAGATGTCCAGCGATCCGAAGGTGAAGAAATTGGCCTGCGTGTCTTTGTCGGTCGCCAATCGGCCAGCGCCTCTTCTTCTGACCTCTCGACCGATGCTCTGGAAAAGCTAGCTGAGCGCGCCGTCGCGATGGCGGGCCAGGCGCCGGAAGATGAATTTGCCGGACTTGCGCCGGAAGACATGTTGATGCGTGATGCCCCGCGCCTGCTCGATATTGACGACACGATCGATGTTTCCCCGCAGGATTTGCGGGATCGGGCCATGGCCGCCGAGGATGCAGCCCGCGCCGTCACGGGCGTGACCAATAGCGAAGGGGGCAGCGCCAGCGCAGGCCGAGCCGTTATTGCACTGGCAACCAGCACCGGCTTTTCGGGCGGCTATTCCGGATCCAGCCATGGCGTGTCAGCCAGCGTCCTTGCAGGCGAAGGTGCGGGGATGCAGCGCGATTATAGCTATCACTCGGTGCGCCATTTGGGCGATCTGGACGATGCAGCGCTGATTGGCCGGGAGGCGGGCGAACGCGCCGTTGCCCGGCTCAACCCCGTTCGGCTCAAAAGCGGGCCGATGACAATCGTCTTTGACCCGCGTGTGGGCGGAAGCCTTGTCGGCCATTTGCTCGGCGCGATCACGGGCGGGGCCATTGCGCGCAAGACGAGCTTCCTACTCGACGCGCTTGAAACAGAGCTGTTCAAAAGTGGCATCACCATTATCGACGACCCGCATCGGCTGCGCGGCCTGCGCTCCCGCCCCTTTGACGGGGAAGGCCTGCCGACCAGCCGCCGGGCCATTATTGATCAGGGTGAGCTGACGGGCTGGTTGCTCGACTCTGCCTCGGCGCGCCAGCTTGGGCTCACCCCCACGGGCCATGCCTCCAGAGGTGTTGGCGGCCCGCCAGGTGCCGGGACAAGCAATGTCCATATGGAGCCGGGGACACTCTCCCCCACCGAACTAATGGCCGATATCAAGGAAGGTCTTTATGTCACAGACTTGATCGGTCAGGGCGTCAATGGCCTGACCGGCGATTATAGTCGCGGGGCATCCGGCTTTGTCATCCGCAACGGCCAATTGGCAGAGGCCGTTGCCGAAGTGACGATTGCCGGCAACCTCAAAGATATGTTCCGCACGCTGACCCCGGCCAATAATCTGACCTTCCGCTATGGCACCAATGTCCCCACATTGCGCGTCGATGGCATGACCCTTGCCGGAGACTGACCCTTGCCCATGACTGGCCCGCGTCTCGATGCGCTCAGCGCCATTGCCAAAGAGGCAGGCCAAATCGCGCTGGCGCGCTTTCGGGGGGATTTTGAACAATGGGAAAAAGCCCCCGGCAATCCGGTCAGCGAAGTTGACTTGGCCGTCGATAAATTCCTGAAAGGCGCCCTGCGCGATCTGGATCCGGAGGCGGGCTGGCTATCG
>JBBATU010000001.1:59351-186918 GCA_040398565.1 Chakrabartia sp. | reverse complement strand
CGGCGGACAATGCCGAACGCCTGTTGCTGCCCCGCGTCTGGGTGGTCGACCCAATTGATGGCACGCGAGATTATGTGCGGGGGCGCGACGGTTGGGCCGTCTCCATTGCGCTGGTCGAAGGGGGGCAGGCGACGCTTGCGGTTCTGGACGCCCCGGCCCGACAAGAACATTGGCGCGCCGCGCGCCGATTTGGCGCATGGCGCAATGATCTGCCGATCAGCGCCAGCACCAAGGCCGAACTGGCCGGCGCGCGCGTGCCCGCCGATGTGCTCCCCAAATTGGATACGGACCTGCAAACCGTTGCCAAGCCCAATTCCATTGCGCTGCGCATCGCCATGGTGGCGGCGGACGAGGCGGATTTGGTCGCCGCCCTGCGCTGGGGCCATGAATGGGATATTGCGGCTGCCGCGCTCCTGACAGAAGAAGCAGGGGGAATTGTGACCGATGCGCATGGGCGGCCCTTGCGGTTCAATTCCACCAAGGGGGAAGCCTTTGGCGTTTTGGCGACCAGCCAAGCGCTGCACCCCGCCGCCGTCGCCCGACTTCAGGATCGCGCCAAAACCTTGTCTGTCCGCTAATCTATCCCGATAGGGTAGCCGGACAACTAGCCTTGATCAGGCTTTGAGCCAATCGGCGATTTTCGCTGCAATATCATGAAAGGCCTGTGCCTCTGGTCCGTTTCCGGCAGCGGGCGGGCGGCCTGCATCAGAAGCTTCGCGGATCGCTATGGTCAAGGGGATACGGCCCAAAAACGGCACGCCCAATGTGCGCGCAGCGGCTTCCGCCCCGCCCGATCCAAAGGGATCAGACACCTCTCCACAATGGGGGCAGACATAGCCCGCCATATTCTCAATCAGGCCGATGATCGGCACGTCGGCTGAACGGAAGAAATCCATCGCGCGCGTCGCATCTATCAGCGCCAAATCTTGCGGTGTTGAGACAATCACTGCGCCTACTGGCTTGTGCTTTTGCACCATCGACAGCTGCACATCGCCCGTACCCGGTGGCAAATCGGCCACCAACAAATCGACATCCCCCCATTCGGCATCGATCAGCTGGCCAAGCGCGTTTCCGGCCATCGGCCCACGCCAAGCAATGGCCTGCCCCGGCTGAACCAGATGCCCCATAGACAGCAAGGGAATGCCAATGCCGGTGTCCACCGGGATCAGCTTTTGCCCCTGCGCCTGCGGCTTCTGCCCCTCGCTGGATGTCAACACGGGTTGGGACGGGCCATAAATATCGCCATCGACAAGCCCGGTCGTAAACCCTGCACGTTTAAGCGCGACAGCCAGATTGGTGGACACGGTCGACTTGCCGACGCCGCCTTTGCCGCTGGCCACCGCAATCATGCGGCGAACGGGCTTTTCGCTCGTCATGGCAATGCGCACCTCGGTGACGCCGGGCAGCACCTTAAGCTGCGCTTCAACTTCGGCATTCAACGCGTCACGGACATCAAGCGACAATCCGGTCACATCGAGAATCAGGCCCGCACGACCATCGGCCAAGCGCGGGGCCGAGGCGCGACCAGAAGTCAGAAGACCGCCCTGCCCGGCGGGATCGGAAATGGCGTCGAGACACGCCTTTATGTGTTCAAGATCAGACATGAACGCGATTTAGGCGGAGAATCGATCTGTGCCACTGTTTTTCGTTCAAACCTCATCCTATATGTATTTTTATGAGCAAAACGACAGGCTGGCGAGCGCGCGCGATCGCGCTGATGACGGAAACAGGCGGACCTTGGGGTAATCGCGGTGGCGGTGGCTCTGGTGGGGGTGGATCAGGCGGCAATGGCCCCAAGAATCCTTGGTCCCTGCCCCCCAGTGGAGGACGCCCGGGCGGCGGTGGCCCTTCCCCTATGGATGAAATAACCCGTCGTTTGCGCAATCAATTCGGCGGGGGTGGGGGCGGAACCCCTTGGCCCATGATCCGTTTGGCGGGTGCCACTATTCTCGGTCTTTGGATCATGTTTACCAGCGTGCATGCCATTGCGCCGCAAGAACGCGGTGTTGTCACTTTCTTTGGCGCCTATTCCCGCACGCTGAATTCTGGGATCGGCCTGACCTTGCCCGCCCCGATTGAGAGCGTGGCCAAAATGAATGTCGCCGAAATCCGCACGATCAACGTGCCTGCGGGCGATGGCGTTGAGAATTTTGTTCTGACCGGCGATCAAAATATTGTCGATCTCGATTATTCTGTGCGCTGGAGCATCGCCGACCCGGAGCTGTTTCAGTTTCAGCTTGCTGAGCCGGAGGGCACCATCAAGGAAGTCGCCGAAAGTGCGATGCGGGCCGCTGTGTCGCGTGTCGACCTCAACGGCGCGATTGGGGCCAGGCGCGGCCAGATTGAAGCCGATGTTGAAAATCGGATGCGCTCTGTTCTGGGATCCTATCGCTCTGGCGTGCGGATTGAAGGCGTTGCCATTAAGCGCGCCGACCCGCCAAGCCCGGTGATGGACGCATTTAAGGATGTGACGGCCGCCCAACAAGAAGCGCAATCCATGCTCAATCAGGCAAACACCTATTCGCAGCAAGTCACGCAACGTGCCTTGGGGGAAGCCCAAGCCTTTGACAAAGTCTATGCGCAGTACAAGCTGTCGCCCGTCGTGACGCGCCGCCGCATGTATTATGAAACCATGGAGCAGGTCTTGGGGAAACTGGATAAAACGATTGTCGAGAATTCCAATAATGTGACCTACCTCCCCCTCCCGCCAACAGCGCGTCGGGTGACAGAACCGCCAGCGCCTGTCGCGCAGGGAGAGCGCTAATGGAGCGTCTGTTGCGCAACCCCGTCGGGCTCGCCTTTCTGGCGCTCGCGCTGGTCATTTTGATCGGTTCAACTTTTTCGTTCGTGCCGGAAACGCGGCAAGGCGTCGTTGTCCGCTTTGGACAGCCCGTGCGGATTATCAACGCCTATAAGCCGGGCGAAAATTTCGGGAATACGGGCGCGGGCCTCATTATTCGCATTCCCTTTGCTGAAAAGATTCAGTGGCTCGACAAGCGCGTCCAATCGATCAGCATGGATGAGCAAGAAGTCTTGGCGACAGACCAGCTGCGTCTGCAAGTCGATGCCTTTGCCCGGTATCGCATCACCGATCCGCTCAAAATGTATAAGACGGCGCGGACAGAAGAGCGCTTGGCTGATGCCTTGCGCCCCCTGCTTGGATCATCGCTGCGCAATGAACTGGGCAAGGAACCCTTTGCCGCAATGCTCAGCCCAGAACGCGGCAAGGTGATGCAGAATATCCGCGATGGGCTGAACCGTCAGGCGCGCCAATATGGGGCCGAGATCATCGACGTGCGTATTAAGCGCGCGGATCTGCCCAAGGGCGCCGCTCTGGAATCCGCCTTCCAGCGGATGCGCACCGCCCGCCAGCAAGAAGCCGCAACCAAGCGCGCGGAAGGGTGGAAGCAGGCCCAGATTATTCGCGCCAACGCCGATGCAGAAGCCGCGAGCATCTATTCCGCATCCTTCGGCAAGGACCCCGGCTTCTACAATTTCTACCGGGCCATGCAATCCTATCGCAGCACCTTTGGCGTTGATGGGACGAAGCCGGAAGGCTCCACCACGCTGATCCTGTCACCGAACAATGAGTATCTGCGCGAGTTTAGGGGAGGACGATAAATCGCATTGCGGCGCACCAAGTTGTTCAATTTCGGTTCATCCCGGCCGTTGCATTTGCAGTTTAGTCTGTTGTTTTGAGACAATTTTATAGGAGGTTTTCCGACGTGCGCTATGCCTATGCCATGACTGCGGCGCTGCTTTTGGGCGGCACAACCGCAACACTCGCGCTGCAATCTCCCGCCGCTTCTCAGACGGCTCAAAATGAACCAGGTGCGGTAACAGCAACCACAGCCCCGCGCCCCGGCGCGCCGATGAGCTTTGCTGATCTGGCCGCCCGGCTGCAGCCCGCCGTCGTCAATATTTCGACGCGCCAGAAGGTGCAAGTCGCCGGAAATAACCCCTTCGCCGGCACACCCTTTGCCGATTTGTTCGGCGGTGGTCAGGGTCGCCCTGTGACGCGCGAGGCGCAATCGCTTGGTTCTGGCTTTGTGGTGTCGGCGGATGGCTATATCGTCACCAACAACCATGTTGTCTCTCCGGGAGAACGCGGGGCGGCGGTCAGTTCCATCACCGTCACCTTCCCGGATCGCACGGAATATGAGGCAAAGCTGATTGGTCGCGATGCCGCGTCTGATCTGGCCGTGCTCAAAATCGAGGGGAAGAATCTTCCCTATGTGCGCTTTGGGGACAGTGCCCAGACCCGCGTTGGCGATTGGGTGGTGGCCATTGGCAACCCCTATGGCCTTGGCGGCACTGTGACAGCAGGGATTGTATCTGCCCTGCACCGCAATATCGGTTCCGGCCCGTCCGACCGCTATATTCAGACCGATGCCTCGATCAATCAGGGCAATTCGGGTGGCCCGATGTTTGATATGAACGGCAATGTCGTGGGCATTAACACGGCGATCTTCTCCCCCACCGGGGGCAATGTCGGCATTGGCTTTGCCATTCCATCCGAAGTCGCCGCCCCGATTATTGAGACGCTGAAATCCGGCGGCAAGGTGAAACGCGGCTATCTGGGCGTTGGTATTCAGCCGCTTGATGAAGGCGCAGCGGATGCGCTTGGCTTGGCCAAAAATCAGGGTGAGTTGATTGCCCGGGTTGAGCCGAATGAAGCCGCCGCCAAGGCGGGCATTCGCGAAGGCGATGTCGTTGTCCGCGTGGCGGGCCGCGATGTGACGCCCGACCAGACCCTATCATTCATCATTGCCAGCCAGAGCGTGGGCGCTCGTGTGCCCATTGAGGTGATCCGTAATGGCAAGCGCATGACCTTTACAGCTGTGCTGGGGGAACGCCCGCCGGAAGATAGGCTGGCAGCCATTGGCAATGGGGAACCGGGCCTTGACCCCGAAGATGAGAAAAGCACCGAAAATGCAACGCGCGGATCGCTGGGCCTTGCTGTTCAGGCGCTGACGCCCGAAATTGGACGGCAACTTGGTCTGGCCATTGTGCCACGCGGCGTTGTGGTGAGCGCGGTCGACCCAGACAGCGATTCTGCCGCCAAGGGGTTGCGCCGCGGCGACATTATTTTAACCGCAAACCAGCAGCCGACAACCAACCCGGACGAGCTGAGCCAGATTTTGGCCGCCGCGAAAAAGGCCGGCCGATCCAATGTTCTGCTCTATGTACAGCGGGCCAATATGCCGCCGCGCTATGTGGCGGTGAAGTTCCGCTAAGGACTTTTCTTTTGCATCTCAAAGGGCGTTGGTCACCCGGCCAGCGCCCTTTTTCTGTGCGCGGTTCAGCCGAAGGGCACGACCTGATTATCGGCATCATGGCCAATATCGGCGCGGCCGAGATAGGGGATGCCAGATTGGGCGCACCAATGGCGCGCCACCTCTTCTTCCGTCAGCACAAAGGCGGGATCATTATCGGGCACATCGCTGCACCGACCCAGCATCAAGCCTGAGATTTTGCGGATGCCGGGGTTTGACGTCACATGAAACAGGCTGCGGTCGATACGGTACATGTATTCGCCAACCTCTTCGATCATCAGAATATGGTCCGACAGATCGGGCTGCAGCGCAGTTCCCAAAACTTGGCTGAGGATCGTCAGGTTGAAGGCCGCGTGCTTTTGGCTTCCCGCGCTCTGCTCTGGGTTCATGAGCCAAGATAGGCCGCGCAAGACGGCGGCCTCCCCGCCTGTGCGCTTCAAGTCGCTGGGCATGGGGCCATGCGCGACCCGGCCGATCCCCTTCGCATAAAGCCCAGCAAGCAGGAAACCGGCGTCGCTATAGCCCAGATAGCTTTTGGCGCCCGCTACAGACGTCAGTCGCGGCAACGTAAGCTCCGCTATGCGGCATGCGCCATATCCACCGCGCGCGAACCAGATGGCATCGATGGACGGATCATTGGCGAACTCCACAAAGGCATCGGCACGCGCGGCATCTGGCCCGGCAAAATGCCCCGCGCTCAAAAAACATTGGGGATGGATGACGAAGTCCGGCGCTTCTTGGCCATAGGCTTTGCGCGCCAACACGGGCAATTGGTCGGCAACTGCCGGGTCCAGCGGACAAGAGGGAGCAAGGACACCAATTCTCATTTGTTGATCCTGATTGTGGGGAAGGGGTCGCACTTATCCGGATCAGCGGCTTGAAGCCCGCGCCGTAGCCAGGCCAGCCTTTCGGTCAAAGATCCAAGCGCAAACTCTTCTGGCATAAGGCGGCCCGACCCCGATTTGGGCAAGCTATCCTCCGCCACCCGATGCGCGGCGCGCAACCCGGCTTCCAGCTTATCGCCTGTCAGAAGGTCTTTATGCTGCGCGGCCCAGACACCGACATAGCAATCCGCCTGCACTTCCTTTGCAATCTTCAACTTGGCCTTCTCTGCCTCGGGCAGCTTTGCGTCATACTGCTCCACCTGATCGACAATGCCTGTCACATATTGAATGTGATGGCCAACCGCATGCGCGATCACATAAGCTTGAGCCGGCTGACCCGCAGCGCCAAATCGCTGAGAGACTTCGGTCGTAAAACCAGTATCCAGATAAATTTTCCTATCCGTCGGGCAGTAAAAAGGGCCGCTCGCCATGGGTGCGGTGCTGCATCCGCTGCGCCCCTGACGCGTGTAGAAGACAAGCTCTGGCCCCTGATAACGGCCCGGTGGAAAGGCCTTGGCCCATGTCGCATTGGCAGAGGTGAGGATCTGGCACGCATAGGTTGTGGCAGTGGTTTTGACTTCGCACCCATAGGTGCCCGGCGCCTTCCCCTGTTCCGGCGTCTTTTGTGCATGGTCAACCTGGGGCTTTTCTCCCCCGCCCAAAAATGAGAGCGGATTAAACCCCAAGAGAAGGGCAGATAAAATGAAACCAATCAGCCCGAATAGGCCCAGCACGTACCGACCCGACCTGCGCTTGGGCTGTTCAGCATCATCCCTGTCATCAAGAGGCATTGTTCCATCCTCACATGCTTGGTGAAAGACATTGCACCGACGGCGCAGGTGATGCAATCGCAACCCATAACCATCAGCAGGAGTTCCGCCATGATCCTTAAGGGAAAAACCGCCCTCATCACAGGCTCGACATCGGGCATAGGTGCTGCGTGCGCGCGCGCCTTGGCCGCCGAAGGCTGTGCGATCATGATCAATGGCTTTGGCAATTCCAGCGCCATCGAAGCGCAGCGTCAGCAGTTGGAAGCACTGAGCTCGGCCAAGGCCCTGTGGTCAGGCGCGGACATGACCAAACCCGAAGAGATTGCCGCGATGGTTCAGCACTGCCATGACGCGCTTGGTGGGCCAGATATTCTGATCAATAATGCGGGCATTCAGCATGTGGCGCCCGTTGATGAATTTCCCTTGGACAAATGGGATCAGCTGATTGCGATCCTGCTGTCGGCACCCTTTCACGCGATGCGCGCGGCCTTGCCCTTTATGAAGGACAAGGGCTGGGGCCGGATCATCTCCACCGCCTCTGCCCATTCGGTCGTCGCCAGCCCGAACAAGTCCGCCTATAACGCCGCCAAGCATGGCCTGATGGGCCTCACGCGGACCGTCGCCCTCGAAGTTGCGCAAAAGGGCATTACCGTAAACTGCATCTCACCCGGCTATGTCTGGACGCCGCTCATCGAAAACCAGATCCCCGATACCATGCGCACCCGCGACATGACGCGCGATCAAGTGATTAACGACGTTCTACTCGGCGCCATTCCGCAAAAGCAGTTTGTGATGCCCGATCAAATTGGAGCGATGGCGCTGTTCCTCTGCCGCGATGAGGCAAGCGCCGTCACGGGTAGCAATATGATGGTCGATGGCGGCTGGACTGCTCAATAGGCGACGTCGGCCCTCCCCCAACCCCTCCCGCGTGCGGGAGGGGAGAAAATGGGGCTGCCCCTCCCGCATGCGGGAGGGGAATGAGACTTAAGCGGCGGAACGCAGCTTTAGTCGCAATGGGGTGGGCACAGACCCAATCAGCCGCGCAAATCCGGTGGAGTGGCTTCTTCGCGCAGCAAGGCAATCGCCTCCTCAACTGTCATGATGCGCTGGCCTTCTGAACCCAGCGTGCGGATGGCGACCTTGCCTTCTTCCGCCTCACGCATCCCGACGACCAACAAATGCGGCACTTTCGCCAGCGAATGTTCGCGCACCTTATAGTTGATTTTTTCATTGCGCAGATCGGTGTCGACGCGAATGCCGGCCGCAGCCAATTTCTCGGTCACGGCCTGCGCATAGCCATCTGCGTCTGAAACAATGGTGGCGACCACGGCCTGCACCGGGGCCAGCCAAGTCGGGAATCGTCCGGCATAATGTTCAATCAGAATGCCGATGAACCGCTCATATGAACCAAAGATCGCACGGTGGAGCATCACGGGGCGATGCTTGTCCCCATCATCACCGACATAGGTTGCATCCAGCCGTTCGGGCAGAACCCGGTCTGACTGAATGGTGCCAACTTGCCAGGTGCGGCCAATGGCATCGGTCAAATGCCATTCCAGCTTGGGCGCGTAAAACGCGCCTTCGCCCGGCAATTCTTCCCACCCATATTCGGCGGTGGCGAGACCTGCACGAACAACGGCATCGCGCAGCTCATTTTCCGCCTTGTCCCAATCCGCGTCGCTGCCAAACCGCTTTTCAGGACGCAGGGCGAGCTTGATCGAATAGGTGAAGCCGAAATCCTTATAGATACGGTCGGCCAGAGCGCAGAAATCCTGCACTTCGGCGACAATCTGATCTTCGCGGCAGAAAATATGCGCGTCATCCTGCGTGAATTGGCGCACGCGCATCAGGCCGTGGAGCGCGCCATGCGGTTCGTTCCGGTGGCAGCATCCATTTTCGTAAATGCGCAACGGCAGATCACGGTAGCTCTTAATCCCCTGGCGGAAGATGAGGACGTGCGCCGGGCAATTCATCGGTTTTAGCGCCATCCAATCGGCGTCGCCCGAAATGACCGGGCCTTCATCCTCTGTATTCGGGACTTCGTCTGGGATGACGAACATGTTTTCGCGATATTTGCCCCAGTGACCGGACTGTTCCCATTGGCGGGCATCCATCACCTGCGGCGTTTTCACTTCGCGATAGCCGGCCGCATCAATGGCCCGGCGCATATAGGATTCAAGCTCACGCCACACGCGAAAGCCATTGGGATGCCAAAAGACAGAGCCATGGGCCTCTTGCTGCAAATGGAACAAGTCCATCTCATTGCCCAAGCGGCGGTGGTCGCGCTTGGCGGCTTCTTCCAGCCGGGTCAGATGCGCGTCCAATTGTTTCTTGTTTAGCCAGCCAGTGCCGTAGACGCGGCTCAATTGCGCATTCTTCTGATCCCCGCGCCAATAAGCGCCCGAGACGCGCGTCAGCTTAAAAGCCTGCGGGTCCAGCTTACCGGTGGAGGCCAAATGCGGCCCCCGGCACATATCCATCCAATTGTCGCCCGACCAATAGACGCTGAGGTCTTCGCCTTCGGGAAGTTCGCCGGCCCATTCAGCCTTGAAGGTCTCGCCCTCCGCCGTCCAGCGCGCGATCAGATCAGCCCGGCTCATCACTTCGCGGCGGAGCGGTTTGTCCGCTGCAATGAGTTCCCGCATCTTGGCTTCGATGGCGGGCAGATCATCCTCGGTAAAGGGGCGCTTGGGCGCGAAGTCATAATAAAAGCCATCATCGGTCGATGGCCCAAAGGTGATTTGCGTGCCCGGGAACAGCGCCTGCACCGCTTCAGCCAAGATATGCGCAAAGTCGTGCCGGGCAAGGTCGAGCGCATCGGTCTCATCGCGCGACGTGACGAGCGCCAGCTCCACATCCGTGTCCAAGGGGCGGGTGATATCACACAAATCGCCGTTCACGCGCGCAGCAATGGCGGCCTTTGCAAGGCCGGGGCCAATGGCGGCAGCAACATCAGCAGGCGTTGTGCCTTTTGGCATTTCCCGAACGGAACCATCGGGCAAGCGGATTTTGAGCATCTCAGTCATAGCGGCGGCTATGCCCTGCCCGCTGCGATCAATCAACCAATGGCTGCGGCTTTCGCGGCCTAAGGCACCAAAATTGTGTCTTCTGCTATGGGCAGCAAGTCGGGATAATCGCGGGTGAAGTGCAATCCTCGGCTTTCCTTGCGCTCCAATGCAGATCGGATGATGAGGTCTGCCACCTCCACCAGATTGCGCAGTTCGATCAAATCGGGCGTCACGCGGAAATGGCTGTAATAATCGGCCACTTCCTGCCGCAACAAGTCGATCCGGTGCTTGGCGCGTTCCAGCCGCTTGGTCGTGCGGACGATGCCGACGAAATTCCACATGAATTGGCGGATTTCCCGCCAGCATTGGTGAATGACGACTTCCTCGTCACTGTCCGCCACACGGCTTTCATCCCAAGGGCGAATCTCTGGCGGGACGGGCAAAGCTTCCCAATTGGCCGTGATATGGGAAGCGCAGGCCGCGCCAAACACCAGACACTCCAGCAGTGAGTTAGAGGCAAGGCGGTTTGCCCCATGCAGCCCGGATTGCGTGACTTCGCCCGCTGCATAAAGCCCGGGGGCATCCGTCCGCCCGTCCATATCCACAACCACACCGCCGCAGGTATAATGTTGGGCGGGCACAACGGGGATAGGCTCACGCGTCATATCAATGCCGAGCGCGAGCAGCTTGTCATAAATATTTGGGAAATGGCTGCGGACGAATTCAGGGTCCCGATGGCTGATGTCGAGATGCACATAATCCAGCCCGAGCCGCTTAATCTCATGATCTATGGCCCGCGCTACAATATCGCGCGGGGCAAGCTCTGCCCGCGCATCAAAGCGGGGCATGAACCGTTCGCCTGTCGTCGGGAGTTTCAGATGCCCACCTTCGCCCCGCACGGCTTCGGTGATCAGGAAATTCTTGACCTCCAGATTATAGAGGCAGGTGGGGTGGAACTGCATAAACTCCATATTTGAGACACGGCATCCGGCACGCCATGCCATTGCAATGCCATCCCCTGTCGCCCCTCTGGGCGCGGTGGAGTAAAGATAGGTGCGCCCGGCCCCACCGCTTGCCAAAATGGTGGCGCGCGCGGTGAAGGTCTCCACCCGTCCCGTCTGGCGGTTGAGCGCATAGACGCCGTGAATACGCCCACTGGTCGAAAATCGCTTTTGGTGGCGGCCCAGAATGAGATCAATCACCACCCGATCGGGCACCAAAGTGATGTTGGGGTGCGCTTGGGCTGCCTGCTCCAAGGCCTGCTGCACGGCAAAACCTGTGGCGTCATTGACATGGACGATCCGGCGGTGGGAATGCCCGCCTTCACGCGTCAAATGCCAATGCTTGTCCGCCCCGAGATCAAAAGGCACGCCCAGATCCGCCAGCCGCTGGATCGCCGCGGGGGCCTGTTCCACAACATGTTCAACGATGCGCCGGTTGTTGAGGCCAGCGCCCGCGACCATCGTGTCGTCTATATGGCTTTCAAAGGTGTCTGTGGTTTCCAGAACCGCGGCAATGCCGCCCTGCGCCCAGCTGGTCGCGCCGTCGGAAATCGCGCCCTTGGCCAGCACCGCCACTTTGCAATGCTGCGCCAATTCCAGCGCCGCCGTAAGCCCCGCCGCGCCGGAGCCAATAATGAGGACGTCCGCGTTCATTGGCTCCCCTCCCGCAAGCGGGAGGGGCCGGGGGAGGGCAGGGCCGCGTTCACGCAGCGCGGGTGAGGTTGAGGAAGACATGTTCCAAATCGGCCTCGCGCGTGGACACATCGGCAATGCCAAAGCCTGCCGCCTGCACCGCGCCCAGAACATCCCCCGCATTTGCATGGGCTTTGGAATAGGTGATCGCGAGAACCCGGCCCGCCTTCACCTCAACCTTTTGGAACAAGGGAGAGCGCGGCGCGACATCAACATCGCGGTCAACGGTAATTTCAACGACCTTTTCCTGCGCCATATCCACCAGGTCGCGCGTCGTCTTATTGGCGATCAACGTACCATTGTTGATAATGGCAATGCGATCACATAATTCCTCGGCTTCTTCGAGATAATGGGTGGTGAGAACAACGGTCACGCCCCGTCGATTAAGCTCGCGGACATACGCCCAAAGCTGCTGGCGCAATTCAATATCGACACCGGCTGTCGGTTCATCCAGAACCAAAATGGGCGGCGAATGGACCATCGCCTTGGCCACAAGAAGCCGCCTTTTCATCCCGCCAGAAAGGGTGCGGGCATAGGCATGCGCCTTATCCGTCAGGTGGACGGCCTCCAGCAATTCCATAGAGCGGCGGTCGCCCTTTTTGACGCCATATAGCCCGGCCACATTTTCCAGCGTTTCAAAGGGCGTGAAAAAGGGGTCGAACACAATTTCCTGCGGCACGATGCCGATGGAGTTTTTTGCGTTGCGAGGATGTTCATCAATATCAAAGCCCCAGATGCTGGCATGGCCCGACGTCTTGGTCACCAACCCGGCCAAGACATTAATGAGGGTTGATTTGCCCGCGCCATTGGGGCCGAGCAGGCCAAAAATGGACCCACGCGGCACCTCAAAGGAAACGCCTTTCAGCGCTTGCTTCCCCCCGGCATAGGTTTTCTCAACAGTGTCGATGGTGATGGCGGCTTCAGTCATACGCTGGCTGTAGCGGGTCTAAGGTCAGGGGGAAAGTAGCCTGTCGACCAGATAGGTATCCACTTTTGCGCGTTGCGCCCGCGGCGCGCCATTGCTATCGCCGCGCTCATGATTAAGCCGCCTGAAACCACTTTCGTTACCTCTCACCGCGTGTCGTGCGATGGCGCGTCCGACATTCCGGGCGGCGCAGCACTTGGGCATCCGCGCGTCTGGCTCGAAATCGACGAAAAAGGCTTTGTCGAATGCGGCTATTGCGACAAAAGATTCGTCCTCAAAGGCGGACCTGCCGACACGCAATAATGTCTGCTGAGGCGCAGGCATAGGCTTTCGCCCTGTTCAGCGGCCTATGGCTTTCCTATATGGGTCTGTATGACCTTTTCCACTGATCCCCGCCGCTTCCTCTATCATGATGGACTGCTTGATCCCGATACAGCCCGTCAGTTAACCTCTGACTTGCTCAAGCGGTGCGATGATGGAGAACTTTACCTGCAATATCGCGCGTCAGAAAGCTTTGGCTTTGATGATGGCCGCCTGAAAACAGCCGACTATTCGACAGATGCGGGCTTTGGTCTGCGCGGTGTGGCCGGCGAGATGACGGGCTTTGCCCATGCCAATGAAATCAGCGCCGCCGCCATTCGTCGTGCGGGGGAAACACTGACGCTGCTCGATCCGGCAAAGACCGCAATGGCGGCCGCCCCCCGACAGAATAATCGTCACCTCTATACCGATGGTGACCCCATGGGCCTCATCCCCTTTGCCGATAAGGTGGCGTTGTGCCAGCAAATCGATGCCGCCGCCCGCGCGCGCGACCCGCGCGTCGCCCAAGTTACGGTCGGCCTGTCGGCAAGCTGGAGCGTCGTGGAAGTTGTCCGCGCCGATGGCTTTGTCGCAACCGATATCCGCCCGCTTGTGCGTCTCAACGTCAGCATTGTTGCCGAAGAAAATGGCCGACGGGAAAGCGGCTTTTTCGGCCTGGGCGGACGCTATCTTTATGATCGGCTGTTTGAACCCGCGACCTGGAATCGCGCCATTGATGAGGCCTTGCAGCAAGCCGTTGTTAACCTGTCGAGCATTGATGCCCCGGCAGGGGAAATGACCGTTCTGGTCGGCCCCGGCTGGCCGGGCGTGCTGTTGCACGAAGCCGTCGGCCATGGTCTGGAAGGCGACTTTAATCGCAAGGGCACCAGCGTCTTTTCCGGCCGCATTGGGGAGCGGGTGGCCGCCCCCGGCGTCACGATTGTGGATAATGGGGCGATGGAGGCGCGGCGCGGATCGCTCTCTATTGATGATGAGGGCACGCCCACGCGAGAAAACATCCTGATCGAAGACGGCATTTTAAAAGGCTATATGCAAGATAGGCTCAATGCCCGGCTGATGGGTGTGGAACCCACGGGCAATGGACGCCGTGAATCCTATGCGCATGCGCCCATGCCGCGCATGACCAACACCTATATGAAGGATGGCACGGACGATCCGGCCGAGCTTCTATCGCGGGTGAAGAATGGCATTTTCGCCAAGAGCTTTGGCGGCGGTCAGGTCGATATCGTCTCTGGCAAGTTCGTGTTCAGCTGCACCGAGGCCTATCTGGTCAAGGACGGAAAAATTGGCGCGCCTGTAAAAGGCGCAACGCTGATCGGCGATGGTCCAACCGTGCTGAACAAGGTGATGGGCATTGGCAATGACATGGCGCTGGATGAAGGCGTCGGCATTTGCGGCAAGGGCGGGCAGAGTGTTCCCGCCGGTGTCGGGCAGCCAAGCCTATTGGTCGAGGGCCTCACCGTGGGCGGGACTGCGGCCTAACCGCCGCCCCGCCATCAAATTATTAACGCTGATCAGCAGGTGCGCGTTCGATCATAAACGCGGTCGGCCTTATCGTTCAGATAATAGCAATAGCCCTGATCATCTCGGATCCAATGTTTGTGTTTGGCCGTCACAGCGCCAACCGCACCGCCAATAACAGCGCCCGCCACGGCCCCTTCAACGGGGCTGACCCCACCGACCACGGCACCAACAGCGGCGCCACCAAGCGCCCCGATTGCAGCTCCCTGCCCGGCGGAGCGGAGCGTGCCATTTTCCTGTTGATTGGCGCAGGCCCCAAGCGTTATGGCCGCAAGGGCCATCATCCCGATTTTTGCGATCCTGCGCATCGTTCATCTCCTTCATCTCTGGCCCGGCAATACCGGGTGATGAAAGAGCAACCGAACAAGGCCCGCCTTGTTCCCCAAATATGCCGCAGATTGCCTAGCTGTGTGGCCAAGCGATGATCATAACATTGGCGAGAAGGACAAGCGCGGCGATGATCATCAGCCCGCCCTTGCGCCGCTCTTTGGCGGCGCGGATCAGGCGCACCCCGCCCCAGATCAGGGCGGCACAGGCAATAATGGCGATCGACAAGAAAATATCGGACATGTGAGCGTCTTTAGCCGGACATGATCGCGTCGAACAACTCTGGATCAACATTGCCGCCAGAAAGCAGGACGAGCGTACGCGCGCCCAACGTCACCTTACCTACAAGCACTGCGGCAAGCGCAACCGCCCCGCCCGGCTCAATCCGAAGGCCCAGTTCTTCTTTGGCATGACGCATCGCGGCGAAGGTTTCCGCTTCGCGCACCGCCACACCCTCGGCCTGACGGGCTTTTAGAATGTCAAATGTGATGGGCGCGACGCGCAAGGTCTGGATCGCATCACAGCGTGTCGGCGGTGGATTGGGGCCAACCGGCACAATCTCGCCGGTGCGCAGGGATTCGCCCATATCATCCCAGCCTTCTGGCTCTGCCACGACGATCCGCGCCTCGGGCAGCGCCAGCGCCAACCCTGCGGCCAGCCCGCCACCGCCACAGGGCATGATGACAAGGTCAGGCGCGTCATGGCCTAAGGCCGCCATTTGGTCACGGGCTTCTAGCCCGGCGCTCCCCTGCCCTTCAACGACCCAAGGATCATCAAAGCTCGGCACCAAAATCGCGCCCCGTTCTGCCGCAATGCGCGCGGCAATTTCATCGCGCTTTTCCGTCATCCGGTCATAGAGGACAATGTCCGCGCCCAAGGCCCGGGTCCCCTCCAGCTTCACCTGCGGCGTATCGCGCGGCATAACGATGAGCGCGGGCATGCCCAGACGTTGGGCCGCCCATGCAATTCCTTGCGCATGATTGCCGCTGGAAAAGGCAACGACACCCGCCGGGCGCTGCTCTTGTGAGAGATCTGACAACCGGTGCCAGGCCCCGCGCAACTTAAAGGCGCGCATCGGTTGTTCCGACTCACATTTGCACCAGAGGGTCGAGTCGCCGACCCGAAGCGGCAGCAGCGGCGTCGGCGGGATAAGCTGGGTCATTTTTTCATATGCCCGTTGCACGCCGGAAACCGTCGGTTTTCTGTCCTTTTCCACGCCCCCTTAACTCCCTGAAACCCTGATCTTTCTTCTACTTTACACAGGGGCGCGCAATTCATATACGCCCCCACCGCTGCCCCATGGGGACTTCCAATAACCGCAAGGCAGCCTTTGTGAACGTTGAACTACCTTTTGGAGGTCCCTTGAGTTGTTTAAGCATCATAGCGCGCTGGGGCTAGCGACAGCCCTTCGTCCGGTTCAGCCGGTCACGCTCATCCGTCCGCACGCCGCAGAGCGCGCCGCCCGCTTCTTTGTTGAGAAGTTTCCGGGCAAGTCCCTGTATGCGGTGAAGGCCAATCCCTCCCCTGCGCTCATCGCGCTGTTGTGGGACAATGGGATCAAGCATTTTGACGTCGCCTCGCTGAACGAAGTCCGGCTGGTGCGCGAGAACGCGCCAGAGGCGACCTTGTGCTTCATGCATCCGGTGAAAGCCGAAGAAGCAATTCGCGAAGCCTATTTCGATCATGGCGTGCGCACCTTCTCGCTCGACACCTCGGAAGAGCTGGACAAGATTGTCCGCGCAACCGACGGCGCGACCGACCTGACCTTATGTGTGCGCATTCGGGTGTCGTCCGATCATTCCAAGCTGAGCCTCGCGTCCAAATTCGGAGCCGACCCGGCAGACGTGAAGCAGTTGCTGATCGACACCCGGCAGGTGGCCGATGCGCTGGGCATTTGCTTCCATGTCGGCAGTCAGGCGATGACGCCGTCTGCCTATACCGAAGCAATGGAGCGGGTGCGGGCCGCAATTGTCGGCTCCGGCGTCACCGTGGATGTCGTCGATGTCGGCGGGGGCTTTCCCAGCGTCTATCCGGGCATGGAGCCGCCTGCTCTTGCTGCTTATTTTGACGCAATCCAGCGTGCTTATGAGGATCTGCCCGTCAGCTATTCCTCGGAACTTTGGTGTGAGCCGGGCCGAGCCTTGTGCGCAGAATATTCGTCGCTGATCGTCCGAGTGGAAAAGCGCCGTGGCGAAGAGCTGTATATCAACGACGGGGCCTATGGCGCGCTGTTTGATGCAGCGCACGTCGGCTGGCGCTTCCCCGTTGCGTTGTTGCGCGAACAGGCGTCGGACACGCGCGATATGCCGTTCAGCTTTTACGGCCCGACCTGTGACGATATGGATCATATGGCCGGACCCTTCCTGCTGCCCGCCGATGTGCAAGCCGGGGATTATATCGAAATCGGGATGCTCGGGGCCTATGGCTGCGCGATGCGGACCGGGTTTAATGGGTTCACCAATGGCGCGACTTTTGAGGTCAGCGATGACCCTATGGCCACGCTTTATGACGAAGATAGGCAGGATCGGTTTTCGGCGAATGTCGTGAAGCTTTAACTCCCCTCCCGCTTGCGGGAGGGGCTGGGGGAGGGCAAAGGCCTTCCCATCATGTCCCTTCTCACCCTCCCCTAACCCCTCCCGCCTGCGGGAGGGGAATCCAAATGGAGTTTCAATTATGACCAACCCCCAAGTTAATGCCCAGCGCAAGGCAGAGCTGCTGTCGAGCACGGTTGAGCATATCGACATTAAGAGCTTCGACGCCCGCCCGATCATCGACCAGATGGGCAAGATGAGCTTCACCAGCCGTGACCTTGCGAACGCAACGGGCATCTACAACCAGATGCTGGCGGATAAGGATTGCACCATCTTCCTCGTCATCGCAGGCTCCACCTCGGCCGGCGGCTGTATGGATCTCTATGCAGAGCTGCTGCGCAACAATATGGTCGATGCCATTGTGGCAACGGGCGCCACCATCGTCGACATGGATTTCTTTGAAGGCTTAGGCCACAAACATTACCAAGCCCTCGAAATCCCCGATGATGATACGCTGCGCTCGCTCTATATCGACCGGATTTACGATACCTATATCGATGAAGAGCAACTTCAGGATTGCGATTTCACGATCAACAAGATTGCCAATGAGCTGGAGCCCAAGGCCTATTCCAGTCGCGCCTTCATCCGCGAAATGGGTAAATATCTGTCCGAACATGGCAAGAAGGATAACAGCCTCGTCAAGCTTGCTTATGAGCATGATGTGCCGATCTTCTGCCCTGCCTTTGTCGACAGCTCGGCTGGTTTTGGTCTGGTCAAGCATCAGGTCGATCAGATGAAAGCGGGCAAGCCCTATCTGATGATCGATGCCGTGGCCGACTTCCGCGAGCTGACCGATATCAAGATCAAGGCGGGCGAAACGGGCCTCCTCATGATTGGCGGTGGCGTGCCCAAGAACTTCATTCAGGACACGGTCGTCTGCGCCGAAATTTTGGGCCATGAAGATGTCGCCGTGCATAAATATGCCGTGCAGATCACCGTTGCCGATGTGCGCGACGGGGCCTGCTCTTCCTCCACGCTGCAAGAAGCCGCGAGCTGGGGCAAGGTCAATACCGGCATTGAACAGATGGTTTTTGCCGAAGCAGGTTCGGTCATGCCGCTGCTCGCGTCCGATGCCTATCATCGTGGCCATTGGAAAACCCGCGCCAAGCGCAGCTGGGCAAAACTCTTCTCCTAATCCTGTGATGACGCCGCGGTCCTGCTTTTGCTTGACCGCGGAGTCGCACTCAGGCAGCTTTCTCCCGCTAAATCCTCAACAAGGGGAGGGAGAGGGAAATGAGTGCACCAATTTTAGCGCCAGCCGCCGTGCTGGTGCTGTGGTCTGTTGTCATGCTGTACTGGATGGCGGGGACCCGTATTCCGGCCATAGGAAAGAGCGGGGCAGATCTGAAATCCGCAAAGCCCGGTGGCCGGGGTGTCGATCTAGAGGGCGTCCTGCCCGACACGGTCAACTGGAAAGGCCATAATTACACGCATTTAATGGAACAGCCGACGCTGTTCTACGCCGCCATTGCCATTCTCGCACTCGCGGGTGCGGGCGATGGGGTGAATGTGCAACTGGCCTGGGGCTATACCGGCCTACGCATTGCACATAGCCTGTGGCAGTCGCTGGTGAACACCATTCCCGTGCGCTTCGCATTATTCATTGCGTCCAGCCTGTGTCTGACGGTGCTGGCTATCAACGCCGTGCGCGTGACGCTTGGGGTTTAAGAAGAGAGGAATACCATGAACACAATAGCTGAAATTATGCAGCCCATTGCGGCGCTCGCCGCCTGGACAATGGTCATGTGGGTCTGGATGTATGTCACCCGCATTCCGGCCATGAACGCCGCCAAAGTTGATGCTGATGCACTGGTGCGTCAAGGCGGACAGAGCCTTGATCAGTTGCTTCCGGCGAAAACACAGTGGAAGGCGCATAATTACAACCATTTGCATGAAGCGCCGACGGTCTTTTATGCGGTCGCGCTTGCCCTTGCCCTCATTGGGCAAGGCGATGGACTGAATGCGACGCTGGCATGGGCCTATGTCGGCCTGCGCATTGTCCATTCTCTGGTACAGTCCACGATCAACAAGGTGATGGTCCGGTTCCTGATCTTCGCTTTGTCGAGCCTCGTGCTCATGGCGCTGACGCTCCATCTGGTGCTCGCTGTTTTCTAAGCGATCAACCTTTCTGAAAAGCGGCGGCCAGTTCCACATGGGTTGACCAACGGAACTGGCCGACCGGCTGCACCCACTCAAGACGATATCCGCCCGCCACCAGCATCGCTGCATCGCGCGCAAAGGTCGCCGGGTTACAACTGACATAGGCGATGCGGGCAACGCTCGATGCCGCAAGCTCGGCCACCTGTTCCTTCGCACCTGCGCGTGGGGGATCGAGCACGACCGCCTCAAATGCGCCAAGCTCGACTGCCGTTAAGGGACGACGAAACAGGTCACGGTGCAGCGCCTTGACCAGCCGACCCGATCGGTTAGCTGCCGCCTGAAGTGCAAGGATGGCATCGCGCGCCCCTTCCACCGCCAGCACCTGCCCCGGCAAATCAAAGGCAAAAGTGCCCAGTCCCGCAAACAAATCAGCACTGCGTGTCGCTTCGCCCACAGCATCCCGAACGGCGGCCTGCAACGCAGCCTGTCCATCGGCCGTTGCCTGAAGAAAGGCCCCTTCTGGCAAGCCGACAGCCACCCCGCCCAGCGTCACCGTCACAAGCTCAGGCTCCCACCGTGCAGTCGGGCCATAGCCTTCGTCCAGCGAGAGGCGCGCCAGACCATGGGTTTGGGCAAAGTGGGATAGCGCCTCGGCGGCCTCCAGCCCCTCGGCCTCAACCCCCGCCATCAATAAGTCGACGCCCTGATCCGCCAGCGTCATCCGGATATTGGCGCCACGCCGATCCGCCAGACACAGGCCCAGCAAGGCGCGCAGTGGCTTGATCAGCGCCTCCAATGCCGGATGCATGACCGGGCATTGAGCAAGATCAATGATGCGATGGCTTTTGGCGGCGTTAAACCCCAGCAGGATCTGCTTGCCCCGCCGCTCCGCGCGCAGCGACACCCGCCGACGCGCCGATGCGGGCGACATATGCGGCACGCGCAGATCAAAACCTGTGACGCCCTGCGCACTGAGCGCACTCTCAATCCGATCGGTGATGAAGGCGGCGAGGCTCTCTTCATCAACATGTTGCAGCTGACACCCGCCACAGTCCGGAACATGACGACACACAGGCGGCACGCGATGCGGTCCGGCGGTCAAAATACCGGCCGCATCCAACGTATCGCCCGGCGCAGCCTGTGCCGCATAACGGCCAGAGGCGGTGACACCATCGCCCCGCGCGGCGAGCCGCAAAATGGGTTCGCTGCTCATGCTGTTTGCTCCAAAGCTTGGGGGAGTGCCGCGCACAGACCGTCCGCGATCAGCCAAGGCCCGGCGATCTGCGCCGCGCGTCCATGCAGCCAAATCGCCGCTTGCGCCGCTGAAAATCCGTCCAGTCCGCGTGCCAACATGGCCCCAACAATTCCCGCCAAAACATCCCCCGTCCCGGCACTCGCCAACCAAGAAGGCAAATGCGCGGCAAGGGCGACCCGGCCATCTGACCCGGCCAAAACTGTATCTGCGCCTTTCAGAACAACCGTCGCGCCACACAAACTTGCGGCCTGACGCGCGCGATCCACCTTGCTGCCAGACAGAGTGCCAAAGGCGGCCTGAAATTCCCCCTTATGGGGCGTCAGCACACAAGGCGCGGCCCGAGACGTCAACTGGTCAGGCGTGATCAGGTGGAGCGCATCTGCATCCAGCACCAAAGGAATATCAGTCGCAAGAACCCGATCAAGCAGCGCGCGTGCCGCGTCGCTCCGGCCAAGGCCCGGCCCAATGACAAGCGCCCCGGTTCGGCTGTCAGCCAGCGCCGCATCAATGGATCGGTGAACAATCGACAAGGGGATTTGGGCGAAGGTCCCAAATTGCGCCCCGGCCAGCACCACATAACCCGCGCCACTGCGCGCGGCCGCCGTTGCGGCCAAGGCTGCTGCCCCGCCCATCTCCCCAGCAATCACGGTGACGAGCCCACGCGTATATTTATGATCCGCGGCAGTCGGACGCGTAAGGCGCGGACGGGCGACAACCGACAGGGCGCTCTGTGCCGCAATCCCAATATCGGCGCAGATGATATGGCCGCACAGCCCGGCAGAGGGATGGAGAAGATGGGCCGGTTTCAACGCCCCCAAGGCGATGGTCACATGGGCGCTTATAGCTCCAAAATCGGCCCCATCATCACTGCCCACCCCGCTTGGCACATCGGCCGCGAGGACAAAGTCCGCCTGCTGCCGCAAGCGAGCCAGCTGGCCAGCAAGCCCTGCGTCCAATGGCCTATCGAGGCCTGTGCCAAAAACCGCGTCCAGCAGCACGGGGGCGGGGGCTGCCTTATCGAGCGTCTCAACGCTGCCCGACCATGCTGCGCGCGCGCGCCGCGCCACATCTGTTTTGGGTTCCCCAAGTGCCGCAACACGCACATCAAGGCCGCGTTCTTTCAAGAGGGCGGCTGCAACATAACCATCGCCGCCATTATTGCCGGGGCCACACAGGATGAGGGTCGGCTGCCCCCCACCAAAGCGCCAGACCGCCTCCGATATGGCCGCGCCGGCACGCGCCATCAGCGCATCGACAGACACACCGCTGGCCATGGTCGCGGCTTCAGCGGCCCGCATCTCAGCAGCCGTGAGGATAAATCCGGTCAGGGGAGGCATCATGTTTTGCGCTTACGCCAAGATGCAGCCGGGGGAAACGGCATTGCGCTTAACCCCGTCTGCACATGGGCGCTTAGATATCGGCGTAGACGTGGCGTTCGCCCGCAGCACCGGGGTGGGTAACCGCCCCTTGATAGGCTGGCCCCACATTTTGCGCATAACGCCAGAGCGCGCCCGAGCCATAATCATTCTGACGCGGTGTCCAGGCCTTTTCGCGCGTGTCCAGAATCGACGCATCCACCAACAGGTCGATGCGGCCTGTTTCGGCATCAATTTCAATCATGTCGCCATTTTCGACCAAAGCGATGGGGCCGCATTCGGCAGCTTCCGGCCCGACATGGCCGATGCAGAAGCCGCGCGTTGCGCCAGAGAAGCGACCATCGGTGATGAGGGCAACTTTCTCCCCCATGCCAAGGCCATAGAGCGCCGCTGTGGTGGAGAGCATTTCGCGCATACCGGGGCCACCCTTTGGCCCTTCATAGCGAATGACGATCACCGAGCCTTCGACAATTTCACGCGCCTCGACAGCGGCAAAGGCATCTTCTTCGCAATCAAAGACAATGGCTGGCCCCTTAAACTGAAGCCGCGCCATGCCCGCGACTTTCACGATCGCGCCATTGGGGGCAAGGCTGCCGCGCAGGCCGACGACGCCCCCTGTTGGAGAGAGCGGCTTGGTCGCGGGATAAATGACCTTTTGATCCGGGTTCCAGGTGATCTCATCGATATTCTCACCCAAGGTTTTTCCCGTCACGGTCATGCAATCGCCATGAAGGAAGCCTTCCGACAGCAGCGACTTCATGAGCATGTAGACGCCACCGGCTTCATACATGTCCTTGGCGACATAATTTCCGCCCGGCTTCAGATCGGCCATATAGGGCGTGGTCTTAAAGATTTCGGCCACATCAAAAAGGTCGAAGGAAATACCAGCTTCATGCGCCATGGCGGGCAGGTGCAGGGCCGCATTGGTCGAACCGCCTGTGGCAGCGACAATGCGCGCGGCGTTTTCAAATGCCTCCTGCGTGCAAATGTCGCGTGGACGCAGATTGCGAGCGAGCAAGTCCATTACCTGCGTGCCGGCGGCATGGGCAATTTGATCGCGCGTGGAATAGGGCGCCGGGGCCATGTTGGAGTTGGGAAGCGACAGCCCAATGGCTTCGGCCACACAGGCCATGGTATTGGCCGTATATTGACCGCCACAGGCACCGTGACCGGGGCAGGCTGCCTTTTCCAAGGCTTCCACTTCCGAGAGCGGGCAGGCGCCAGCTGCATATTTGCCGACAATTTCAAACACATCGACAACCGTGACGTCGCGATCTTGATAGCGGCCCGGCAAGATCGACCCACCATAAACGAAGATGGAGGGCACGTTGAGGCGGAGCATCGCCATCATCATCCCCGGCAGCGATTTATCGCACCCGGCAAAGCCAACCAGCGCGTCATAGCAATGGCCGCGCACCGACACTTCAACGGAATCGGCAATCACCTCACGGCTGACGAGAGAGGATTTCATCCCCTGATGGCCCATGGCAATGCCATCGGTGACGGTGATGGTGTTGAAGCGACGCGACAGGCCGCCTGCCTGATCCACGCCACGACGCGCAACATCGGCCTGATGGTCAAGCGCGGTGTTGCAGGGGGCGGAGTCATTGCCGGCCGAGACAACGCCGACAAAGGGGCGGGCAATCTGCTCCTCGGTCAGGCCCATCGCATAATAATAGCTGCGGTGCGGCGCGCGCTCTGGCCCAACGGACACATGGCGGCTGGGAAGCTTCGACTTATCAAACTGGTGCGTCATGGGGCGGCCTCGGCAGTTACAGAAGGGAAGGTGAGTAGGGAATGGTGTTCCACCATTCCCTAATCCCACTCAACGTCGCTGCAAAGCCGCCAAATGCAGTGATTTGGCGTTTTGGGGGCTTAGCCCTTCGCCTTGCGGCCCAAACCAATCCGCTTAGCCGTGGAGCTGCGCTGCTCGGCCAAGGCCGGCGCATTCATCGGATAATCGGCGGGTAGGCCCCATTTGTGGCGATATTGCTCTGGCGTCATGCTATATTGTGTCTTGAGATAGCGCTTCAACATGCGCAGCTTCTTTCCGTCCTCAAGACAGATAATATAGTCACGCTTGACCGAAGATTTGATGGGCACTGCCGGTTCAGCAGGTGGGGTCGGAATCTCTTTTTGCCCATCCAGTTCAAGCAGCGTTGTGTAGACATCGCGCAGGAAACCCGGAACATCGGCGATGGCAACAGAATTATTGCCGACATGTGCGGTTACAACGTCAACGGCATACCCAAGGAGGGACTCTTCAAAATTTTCCATTTGCGTTTCTTTCTGCCACTTTTGGTTAGTAAACATAATCACAAGTTTAGAATATTTACGGAATTTATGTCAAAGTAACAAGCAACTTACGTGTGATTAACGAGATCGACTCAGCGACATCACCCCTCTTCTGTCGACCCTCTGGTTAAGGATAACGAACAACGGATCCGTTTGTTCATATCATTTGTGATGAATTGGTATAAATAATTACCGTGAATTGGTATTTATTGTATGCATCCGACTGACCCGCAGATTTCTGGGCCTCAGACAGATGAGATCTGGCCCTGCACAGATGCTGGGTCGCGTAATTTGGGCTGGAGCAAAAATAACATCACGGGCTGGAACATTGTCACTTTATATAAGTTTAGCCTTTCAAGCCGAGTTTGAGTCAACCTTTCCAGCCAGAACCAGCAAGACGTGATGACACCCCGACAGGAAAAAGACCTCCCCAGCGCAGATGCAGATCTTTGGGCGTTTGAGAAAAAGCGCGGCCCCTTTGTTTTGGCGGTTGAGCATACGCGCATGGCGATGCTCTTTGCCGATGCCCGGCAAGAGGGCAGCCCCATCATCTATGCCAATGACAGTTTTCTCGATCTGAGCGGCTATCGGCGTGACGAAGTGATCGGCCGCCACCTGAATTTTATTTTGTCCTCACATGCGGATGACCATATGCTGTTGCATATGCAAAGGGCGCTTGCAGGCGAAGTCATCAGCGGCGCAGAATTGCTGTGCACCCGAAAATCCGGGAAGAAGTTTTGGGCGTCCTTCTTTATCAATCCGTTGCGCGATGACCAGGGCCATATCGCTTACTATTTTGCCTCCTTTGTTGATCTGACCGATCATAAGGAAGAACAGGCCCGTCTGCGCATGCTGGTGGATGAGTTAAACCACCGGGTGAAGAACACTCTAGCCACAGTGCAGTTGATTGTCTCCCAGGCGATGCAGGGGGAGGCGGCTGGCCCCGTTCGGGATGCCATAGAGGCACGACTTTCGGCCTTGTCTCGGTCACATGACCTGTTGACGCGGGAGCAGTGGAAAAAATCGGATTTGCGGGATGTTATTCTGGCGGCCTTAGAGCCCTTTGGCATTGAGAAGGGCCATAATTCGAGGTTCAGCCTATCGGGGGATGGGGTGAAAGTGGCCCCAACAGCGGTGCTCGCCCTTGGCGTGTTTTTTCATGAGCTCGCCACCAACGCGCTCAAATATGGCGCGCTGTCGAATAACAAGGGCACGATATCAATTGACTGGACAGTGTCCTCCACCGCCGAAGGGGAGGCATTGCTACTCAACTGGCGCGAATCCGGGGGACCACCCGTCCCACCACGGTCGCATAAAGGCTTTGGGTCGCGGGTGATTGAACGCGGCTTATCGCATCAATTGGGCGGCTCTGTTGCGTTGACATTCCTTCAAGAAGGGCTGGAATGCGCAATTTCCATTCCCGCATTGGGGCTGCATCGTGGCGAATAATCTTCTCACTGGCAAAACCATCCTTGTGGTGGAGGACGAGATGCTCATCATGATGTTGGCAGAGGATTATCTCCATCAAATGGGCTGCACATCAATCCTCGTTGCCGGAACCACCCGTCAGGCATTGGACACGATTGCCTACCATGACATCGACGCCGCCATGGTCGACATGAACCTCCATGGCGAAACCAGCGACGCTGTTGCAGATGCGCTGAGCGACAAAGGCGTGCCCTTTCTGTTCGTCACGGGCTATGTCAGCCCCTCGCTTGCAGAACGACACGCCCATCGACACATTTTGAACAAGCCTTATGCCGCCGGGCAGCTCAGCGCCTTGTTTGCGGATCTGTTGTCCGAAAATGATCAGCCTGTTGCACCTTGACGAGGTTGGCGTCTCAATAACTTAGCCGCTTTATTTTGAAGCCGGCTCGCTTCAGAAAGTGCTGCACGCTGTTAGAGCCTGCCAAATGGCCCGCCCCGACGGCAACAAAGACTGTGCCCGGCCGCGCCATACGGGCCTGCAATTGCTTGGCCCAACGCGCATTCCTATCGGTCAGCAAAAGGCGGACGGTTTCCGGCGTGCTTTTCATCTCGTCATTCAAAAGCTGCGCAGCCTCCTCCGCCTTGCCCTGCGCCCAGTGATCGAGAACCTTGTTCAGCAGCGCCATTTGCTGGTCTGATTTATAGGTGAGATCGCGGAGTCCGGCCATCTGCTCTGCCTCTGGCGTCGCATCGAGGATGGCAAATTGTTCCTCTGGCGTCTCAAAGGCCGTCAGCTCCTTTCCCGCCTTTTTTGCGGCCTCTATCAAGACTTTTTCAGCCCCAAGCTGGGGATCATACCCCGCCTTTCTATAAAGGAGGGAAGAGGCCTGAAGCGCGACAAACCAAGGCTCCATCGGCTCCAACTGATCGACGGGTAAGCCGATATTGATCAGAGCTTTGCGATAGGCTGCATGGTCTTTTGCAGACAAGCGCTGCGCCATGGTCCGTCCCTTGGGGTCCATAGCCAGCTTTATGATGAAGGGCGTCAGGCTGGCCGGATTCTCAACAGGCAGAATTTCCATCTGAAGCTGATCCGACGCATCAAAGGCTTTGAGCACAGCATCATCAAACCAAGAGAGTCCGGCGGGCAACAGATGCACCGTGCCGAACAGATAGACCGTGGTATCCGCATCCCGCATCACCCACAGCGCCGGATCTGCATCACGGGGCGGGGCAGCGAAGGCGGGTGCGACGACAAAGCTTAGGGCGGCGGCAAGCGATACCAGAGAACGGAAAAAGACTTTTGTCATGATGGAACTCCAATCAATTTCATCAACCCCTAAGTTACCGCCAACACGCTGGTGAGCACGATCCGCACCAACTCTGCCTGACCACGTGCGCCGGTCTTGGCATAGATTTTCTTGGAGTAATTGCGCGCCGTTTCAATCGTCAGCCCTAGGGCGTCGGCAGCGTCAGATATGCTGGTGGCCTGTGCCATCATCCAGGCCAACCGAGCTTCGCTGGGCAAAAGGCCGAAGAGGTCAACCAGTTGCTCGCACCGGTCCGCCTGCGACCATCTATCGCCGTTGACATAGATGAAGGCCGCAGGCTTGGCTTGGCTCGCAACCCCCTGCTCATGGGCCGGGGTCACAAGCATATCCACCCATGGGTCTTGGCTTAAGCGAAACGCCTGCGACTTGCCCTCGCCCGTCCGGCCATAGGATTTGATGAGCGCAGTGAGCTGTCGATCAATCATCGGGGATGTTGGCACCAACCGATCATATCGGCCACGGCGCAAAGGCCCACCCAATTGAAACAGCTGTTCGACATTTTGGGTGGCATCAATGATCCGGCATTGCCCATCTACGGTCAGCCAACCCATTTTCAGCCGCTCAATGGTCTGCGCGGTCACGGACGACCGATAGCGTTCCCGCTCCAACGCTCCATAAGACCGCAGAGCAATGCGTAGATGCGGCGCCAGCGCCGTCAACAGCGCGCCCGTCGCAGAGCCTATATTTCGGCCCCCAAAGGCGCTCAACCAAAGATCAATACCGCCCGGCTCTGTCACCCGGATGGCGCGCATATGGGTCACCCCATGCGGCTGCAGCACCTGCTGAACAAAGGCCATATGTGTTCCATCTGCGGGATCAAGCACCTCATCGAGCGCATAAGCACGATCGGGGCGCATGGTCCGAAAGGCAATGGGGTGATCCTTGGCAAAGCCGCTGATGATATCGGCCGATGGACCCGCACCTGCAAACAGCCGCACATCGTCATCGGCATGGACCGGACGGAAGACCAAAGAGATGAATTGCGCCCCGGTTTTGGCGAGTAGGCGATTGAGAAACTCTCGCCAGAGGGGTGTTTCAAACATCCCTTCATGCAGGGATTGAAGCAGGCCATCATCATCGACACGCATGAATTCTCTATATACTCCCAAATGGGAGGTTCAAGATCGAATCACATGCCCGATAGACTCTGCAGTCCTTAGAAACGGAGCTCGCCCGATATGACGCGCACATTGACCCATTTGGAGCGCCTTGAGGCAGAGGCCATCCACATCATGCGCGAAGTCGTGTCGGAAGCTGAAAAACCCGTGATGCTCTATAGCGTGGGCAAAGACAGTGCCGTCATGCTGCATCTGGCGCGCAAAGCCTTTTACCCCAGCCCGCCGCCCTTCCCGCTGCTTCATGTCGATACGACTTGGAAATTTCAGGACATGTATAAGCTGCGCGACCAAATGGCGCATGACAGCGGCATGGAGCTTTTGGTCTATCAAAACCCCGAAGCCAAAGAACGCGGCATTAATCCCTTTGACCATGGCCCCTTGCATACCGATATGTGGAAGACCGAAGGGCTGAAACAAGCGCTCGACCTATATGGCTTTGACGCGGCCTTTGGCGGCGCCCGGCGCGACGAGGAAAAAAGCCGGGCAAAGGAACGGATATTCTCTTTCCGCACGGCCACCCATGGCTGGGACCCGAAGAACCAACGCCCGGAATTGTGGAACCTCTACAACGCCCGCAAGGCCAAGGGAGAGAGCATCCGCATTTTCCCAATCTCCAACTGGACCGAGCTGGATATCTGGCAATATATTCATTTGAACGACATCCCCATCGTGCCGCTCTATTTCAGCGCGAAACGGCCAACTTTTGAATATCAGGGCCAGCTGTTCATGGCCGATGATATTGACCGTCTGGAAAAGGTAATGGGCAAGCGCCCAGACATTACCGAACGTTCGATCCGCTTCCGCACGCTGGGCTGCTTTCCCTTGACCGGCGCGGTTGAGAGTGAGGCCAAGACATTGCCCGAAGTCATTCAGGAAATGCTGTTGACCACCACGTCCGAGCGTCAGGGCCGCGTTATCGATAAGGACGGCGGCGATGCCTCGATGGAGAAGAAAAAGCAGGAGGGGTATTTCTGATGGCGACGCAGGACAGCATTTATAAAACCGACGCGCTAATTGCAGAGGATATTGACGCCTATCTTGAGACGCATCAACAAAAAAGCCTGCTGCGCTTCATCACCTGCGGCTCGGTCGATGACGGCAAATCGACCCTGATCGGGCGGCTGCTTTATGATTCAAAGATGATCTTTGAAGACCAGTTGGAAGCCCTGCAGGTGGATTCCAAGAAAGTGGGCACACAAGGCCAAGACATAGATTTTGCGCTGTTGGTGGATGGGCTTGCCGCTGAACGCGAACAAGGCATCACCATTGACGTTGCCTATCGTTTTTTTGCGACGGAAAAGCGCAAGTTTATCGTCGCTGATTGTCCGGGGCATGAGCAATATACCCGCAATATGTTTACGGGTGCATCGACGGCGGATCTTGCGGTCATATTGATTGACGCGCGCAAGGGCGTTCTCGTGCAGACGCGGCGGCACAGCTATTTGTGCAAGCTGATTGGCATTAAGAATATTGTTCTGGCCGTGAACAAGATGGACCTGATTGGCTATGATCAGGCGACATATGACGCCATTGTCGCCGATTACACGGCCTTTGCCGCAGAGATTGGCATCACCAACTTCACCGCCATGCCGATTTCAGGCTTTAAGGGCGATAACATCACCACGAATAGCCCGAATATGCCTTGGTATCAGGGCAGCCCCTTGATCGCGCATCTGGAAACGGTGGAGCTGGATAACATCGCGGATCAGCGCAAGCCGTTCCGCCTGCCCGTCCAATGGGTCAATCGGCCCAATCTCGACTTTCGGGGCTTTTCCGGTCTGATTTCGACTGGATCGGTCAAGCCGGGCGATGCCATTCGCGTGTTACCATCTGGCAAGACATCGACTGTTGCAAAAATTGTGACGCTGGATGGGGATCTTGACGAGGCCGTCGCGGGGCAATCCGTCACCATTTGCTTTGACGATGAAATTGATTGTTCACGCGGCAGCGTCATTTCAGTCGCAGACACGCCGCCCGAAGTCTCAGACCAATTTGAAGCAACGATCGTGTGGATGGATGATGACCCGCTGCATGTCGGCCGATCCTATTGGTTGAAGCTCGGCTCGCAACTGGTGTCCACCACCGTGCAGCAGCCCAAATATACCGTCAACGTCAACACGATGGAGCATCTGGCCGCCAAAACGCTGGAGCTGAACGCCATTGGCGTTGCAGAGCTGGCGACGGACAAGCCCATCGTGTTTGAACCCTATGCGGACAGCCGCGCCTTGGGTGGCTTTATTCTGATTGATAAGCTGACCAACCGCACCGTTGGGGCGGGCATGCTGCATTTCAGCTTGCGCCGGGCGCAGAATGTCCACTGGCAGGCCACCGATATTGGCCGCGTCGAACATGCCAATCTGAAAAATCAAAAGGCACGCGTGCTTTGGTTTACCGGCCTGTCGGGGTCTGGCAAATCAACCATCGCCAATGAGGTTGAAAAGTCCCTCAATCTCATGAACCGGCACACTTTCCTGCTGGATGGCGATAATGTGCGCCATGGCCTGAACAAGGATCTGGGCTTTACCGAAGCCGACCGGATTGAGAATATCCGCCGCGTGGGGGAAGTGGCAAAACTCATGGCCGATGCCGGGCTGATTGTGCTCACCGCCTTTATCAGTCCCTTCCGCGCCGAACGCGACATGGTTCGGGCGATGATGCCAGAAGGCGAATTTATCGAAATTTTCGTCGATACGCCGCTGGATGTTGCGGAAGCGCGCGATGTGAAGGGGTTGTATAAAAAGGCCCGGTCAGGCGCGCTCAAAAACTTCACCGGGATCGACAGCCCCTATGAGGCGCCGATCAACCCCGATATTCGCGTGAACACGGTTGAGATGACGCCGGCCGAGGCCGCCGAACATATCATCCGCAAGATCCTACCGCTGAAATAAAGGAATGAAGATGGCCGCGTCAGACGTCGGTCGATTGTCCTGGCTTGCGCGCAAGATTGCGGCGCATCTGGCTGAGCGATGTGAGCAGAACATGGCGGTCTTTGTCATCAACGCCGCTCAGGGCCTCTTCCAGCATCTCTTCCCCCAAGGGGCGAAGCTGACTCAAGAGCGCCCCCGCTTTCGGCGTCAGAAATAAGAGTCTGGATCGGCGATCCTCTGGGTCGGGGCGACGCTCAACAAGGCCCGCTTCCTGCAAGCGATCGACCATGCGGCACACGGTGATCGGTTCGACTTCCAGCATCTCTGCCAGACCGCCCTGATTAATGCCCTCAAACCGAGTGAGCGCGGACAGCACCCGCCATTGGGGGCGCGTGACGCCAATCTGCCGTGCCCGCGCATCAAATGCGCGACGCATCAGCCGCGCCGTATCCGCGAGCATAGCAGCTAGATTGTCATCCATAACTATAGTTTTTATAAAAATGCTTATAATTGTCAAGCTTAGGGACCGACGCAAAAACAGGCCTTAATGCTGTGTCAGGGTGCAGCCCTAACGTCCTGTCCATTTGGGTTTACGCTTTTCGGAAAAAGCCCTTGGCCCTTCCTGCGCGTCATCGCTGCAATAGGCCCGTTCATGCACGGCATAAGCCGCATCAATAGCGGCGCTGCGCCCCATTTCCGTCGAGAGCATGACCGTTTCGCGGGCGGCGGCAACGGACAACGGGGCCCCGTCAATCACCTCCCGCGCCAGCGCAAGTGCGGTGTCGATCAGCCCCTCTGGGTCCGCCAGTCGATTGACCATACCAATTTCATAAGCGCGCTGCGCCGTGATGGGCTTTCCCGTCAGGACGATTTCCATATAGATCCGCTGCGGGATCATATGGATGAGGGGTGCGGCCCAAGGAGAACCCCGGCCCACCTTCACCTCGGTGATGGCAAATTTGGCGGTTGTCGATGCAACACACAAATCACAGGCCTGCGCAATCATCCACCCGCCCGCAAAGGCGACCCCGTTCACGGCCGCAATTGTGGGTTTAGAAAGCGAAATATTCTCATAGGGCATGGGGAACATATCGCGCGGCGGCACCTGCAATTGGCGCTCAACCATTTCCTTCAAATCGCCCCCGGCACAAAATGCCGCATCGCCTTTGCCGGTCAGGATCGCGATTTTTGCCGCGCCCTCGTTTTCAAACCGTTCCCAGGCCGCAAACAGACCGTCCCGCACCTCAAGGCTGAGGCAATTGCGCTGCTCAGGGCGGTTGATCGTAATGATTGCGATGCCGTCGGGCAGCAGATCATAAAGAACCGCGTCGGACATGGCCGTCACGCATCATCCACTTGGGCGAGCAGCTGTTGCGCGCGCGACAAAAAGGGGCGGTCGAGCATGCCGCCCTTATAGCCAATGGCCCCAACGCCCGGATTGGCCCGAAAGATCTCGACAATCTCCTGTGCCTCGGCAATTTCGTCCGCATTCGGCGTGAAGGCGGCGTTGATCACATCCACCTGTGCCGGATGGATCGCCAGCATGCCGCGAAAGCCATTGCGGCGCACCATTTCGGCGCGAGCCTTCAAAGCCTCCAAATCCTTATAATCGGCGCAAATCGTCTCCACCGCAGGGACGCCCGCCGCCGCGGCACCCAGCAGGGTCAGGCTGCGGGCCAGTTCAAACGTGAAGCTGAAGCGGCCGTCCATGTCGCGGTTTGACATGGCACCAACAGCGTCCGCCAAATCCTCCGCACCCCAGGTCAGCGCGACCAAGCGCCGCACGCCCTTATAATCGCCTGTATGGAACATCGCCTCGGCCGTTTCGGTAATCAAGACAATGACGGGCGTCGATCCTTCTTCAATGCCGTTCGCGACTTCGAGGGCGGAGAGATAATGGTCGAGCTTTTCAACATCGGCGCGGCCATCAACTTTGGGCAGCATAATCCCGCCCGGCTGCGCGGGCAGAATGGCGGCCAGATCGTCTAGCGCATAGAGGCCGTCCAACGGGTTGATGCGCACCCATATCCGGGCGCGATGGGCCGCATTGGCCCGGAGCAGATCATGGACCATTTGGCGGGCCATCGGTTTATTCTCGGCGGCCACGGCATCCTCAAGATCGACCAAGGCGATATCCGCCTTGCTCTCCACTGCCTTCGCCATTTTCTTTTCATTGTCCCCGGGGGCAAAAAGCCAGGACCGCATTTTCAACGAAGATGTTTGTGTCATCAGCTTTTTCTGCCCCTAGCTTTCCTTCGACCGCCTCTCTGTCGCGCATTTTTCGGGCAAGAGAAAGGGGCGTTAGCGAAGATCATCAGGGCGTGACCCCAAAGGACAAAAGAAAACGCCCGCGAGCATGATGGCTCACGGGCGTTTCTATTTTTGAAGTCTTGGCTTGATTAGAACTTATAGCCCGCTTCAACACCGATGAGACGACGTCCGCCCGGCGAGATGAAGGAGCCGCCAAATTCGGCCGCCAAAATGACTTCGTTCACATATTTCTTGTTGAGGGCGTTGTTGGCAAACACGCTGATCTTCCAACGTTCGCCTTCAAGGCCGGCCCGCAGATCCAGCACGCCATAGGTGCCGCGGCGTGCGACATCATATTTGGCATCGCCAAAGCGGGCACCCAAGAAGCTGACCTGCGACACGGGAATCAAACCACTGAAAATGGTCGGAACCGTTTCATCCTGAACCGTGTGGAACCAGGTCGGACCAGTGATCCGGTAATCGGCGCGCAGAACGCCGTCCACCGCGTCGGTGATGGGCGTATCAATCTGCGTGCCAAGGTTGATTGTGTACTCGGCCGTATAGGGTGACTTATTGCCAACCGTATAGGGGCGTGAGCTGTTCTTCTTAATCTTTGAATCGGTGTAGTTCACCGAGCTGAAGACCGACCAGCCACGCATGATGTTGGCATTGGCGTTGAATTCCACACCCTTCAGATCGACACGATCAATGTTGGACACAACGCGCAGCAGGCCAAAGCTGCCGACATAAAATTCAAAGAACTGCATGTCGGAAACCTTGGTGTAATAACCTGCCAGATCAAAATTGATCGGGCCGGCCTTACCCCGCAAGCCGAGTTCAAACGCGTCGGACTTTTCCTTGCCATAAAGATCGTTGATCTTGATCCCGGCATTGATCGTGCCCGGCGCGCCATTGTTGAAGCTGCCATCCACAATCGCGCGTGAGCCCTGATTGTTGAAACCGCCGGACTTAAAGCCGATGCCATAATTGGCATAGGCGTTCAGGTCCTGAGCCAGTTCATAGCGCACAGTGATCTTGGGCTGGAATTGGTTGAAGGTTTCAGACTTGGGGCTAATCGCGCCGCCGGTCTGACCCGGATTGATCGGCCCACCCGTGATCGGGTCTGTCGCCACCGGCACCAAGTTGTTCACTTTGCGGTGCTCGCTATCATAACGCACGGCAATGCCGATATCGAGCTTGTCGCTCGCTTCATAATCGACCGAGCCAAATGCCGCATAAACATTGGTGCCGAACTTATCGTGGAACAGCTGCGACGTGGGATTGTCCGATGAAGGGGCGTTATATAGCTTCTGGATAATGCCCTTGCCTAGATCGGCCCCAAGGCTGACGCCGACTTCACGCTTAATGTTCAGATAATAGGCGCCCACCAACCAGTTGAGCGGACCATCCCCCGTGGAGGCGAGACGGACTTCAGCTGAGAAATCCTTTTGATTGCGCAGCTGATATTGCGTTCCGTCGCACGTTGTCGGGCTGTAGGGGCCAAAGGTAGACCCCGTCGCTGGGTTGAACAGGAACGGAACCGCGCTGGTCCCGATCTTGCCCGGTTGATTGACTGCATAGCCCGCGAGCGCCGCCGTTGTGGCAAAGCACTTGTTCATAACAGCGGTGTTCACAGCATTGGCCGGGGCACCCAGACCGGGCGAAATATAACGGGCAAAGTCGGCCGATGTGCCGTCAGCCGTCAGGTCGTTCTTAATGTCGCTATAGGCAACCCAAGCGGTCAGCGCCGACGTCCCAAAATCATGATCGAGCTTCAAAGACGCCTCAAAGGTCGACTGCTCATTGGTCGGGCGGATATTGCCATAATAGTCGAAGGGATGCTCATCGACCTTTTCATTGAACGCAGGGTTGAATGCGCCAAAGGCCGGCAGATGGAAGGAGGCGTTGAAGTTAATCGACGCGCCATTCAGCTTGCCATAACGGGCCTTGGCATCAATTTCCGTATTGTCGCCAAGCGGCGCGACCAAGCGACCATTAATGTTCCAGCTTTCCTGATCATCCACAGCCTTTTCCTTGAGGAAGCGGTTGTAGAAAAAGCCATCGGTGCTCGCATAATCGGCCGAGAGCAGCAGACCCGCGCCATTGCCAATTGGCGTGGAGACATAGGCGTTGGCACGCATGGTGTTTTCATTGGCATAGCTCGCCTCAACACCGCCTTCAAAGCTGTCGCCCGGCTTGAGCGTCTGGACCACAATGGCACCGGCCGCCGCATTGCGCCCATAAAGTGCGCCTTGCGGGCCTTTTAGGATTTCAATCTGACGCAGCGTGCCCTGATTTTGGTTCAAGGCTGCCGTATTTGTCTTAAGGATCCCATCGACAACCAGCGCGACCGAACTTTCGGCATCGCGCGCGCCGTTAAGACCACGAATGTTGATCTGCGTGTCGCCGGCTTCCGCCGAGCCCGTCACAATTGTGACACCGGGCGTGAGCTTCACAAAGTCAGATGCTGTCTGCGCACCCGTTTTTTCGAGCGTGTCCCCCGACAGCACGGTGATGGAGGCAGGAACATCAGAGAGCGACTCATTCACGCGACGCGCGGTGACGATGATGTCATCCACCGCCTCTGCATCTGCTGCTTGAGCAAAGGCTGGAGCAGCGCTCAATGCGCTGAGCGCAATGGCCCCCTTTAAAATTGCTTTGGTCATTTTCATCATTTTACTCCCATGAGGTGAGCCGCCTCTGACGTGCGGTGAATATAAGTCTGACGTGTTAAGTGACTATTTGCGTCTGAATATATAGCGATAAGACTAGGTGTGGGCCTGAGATGTTCCGCAACTGAGCGCGCGCCCATTATGAGATGAAGGCCTGACACGACACGACGCAGCCCTTCACGCCCCGCCTTGCGGCGACACGCTATGCTTGCACAATGATCGTTACCCAGACGCCCCAAAAGAAGCCCTCCAGAAAAACATTTGCGCAGCTTATTGTATACATTATGCATTGGTCAAGCGGTTAGGAGACCTTTTGTGTCAAGAGCATCGGAACAGGCCTATAGCCAGATAAGAGGCATGATCCTGTCCGGCGCGCTTCCGCCGGGAGACCAGATTCGCGAAGAATGGTTGGCCGAGCAATGCGGCGTGTCGCGGACACCCGTGCGTGAAGCTCTACGGCGTTTAGAATCGGAATTGTTCATTCGCCGCAGCGAACGCCAGCGTAGTTTTGTCGCAGACTGGTCGCTTGATGACATTGAAGATGCCTTTGTGTTGCGCGAGATGATGGAAGGGCTGGCGGCACGGCGCGCGGCGGGCCGGATCACCTCGGTCCAATTGGCCTCCCTTAAGGCGGAAAATGAAGCAATTGGCCGCGCCGTGTCTGCAGACGTCCCGGATGTTCTCGCTTTTCTCAAGCATAACAAAAGCTTCCATGAGATTATCCTGGATGCTGCAGCCTCCGCTCGACTGACCAATTTATTGGCCCGATTGATTGAGCAACCCGTGGTCTGGCGCACCGCTCAAAGCTATGACGTCAGCGACCTGCAACGATCCCATCGGGAGCATAATGAGCTGCTCGCCGCTTTCGCGCGGAAGGATGGTGGGTGGGCTGAGTCGGTGATGGCGGGCCATATCCGGCGCGCCTTTCACACCTATTCCGATGCCCATTTGGGTAAAAAACCCCGCTCTGCCATGTCCTAAAGGTCAGGCCGAGCTTTGCCCTGTTGATTTTGTATACAAATCAGACAAAGAAGCACCATGCAGAACGCGAAAATCAGCTTTGTGGAAGTCGGGCCGCGCGATGGCCTGCAGAATGAAAAGACGATGATATCGTCTGCCAATAAGCTGACCCTGATCGAAAAGGCGATTGATGCGGGCGCCCGCCGGATTGAGGTGACAAGCTTCGTCAATCCGAACCGCGTGCCCCAAATGGCCGATGCAGATCAGGTCTGTGCCGGCCTGCCAGACCGCCCCGATGTATCCTATATCGGCCTTGTCCTGAACGCGCGCGGCGCAGAACGCGCCATTGCAACAGGACGCATCAACCAATTGGGTGCTGTTGCCGTCGCAACCGATCGCTTTGCGATCGCCAATCAGGGGCAGACCAGTGATGACTCTGTCGCCGTCTCCAAAGACATTATTCGCCAAGCGCAGGCCGCTGGTCTGACTGGCCAAGTGACGATCAGTGCAGCATTCGGATGCCCCTTTGAAGGCGAAGTCTCCGAAGATCGCGTGGCGGCCATGGCCGAAGCATTGGTCGAAGCAGGGCCAGTCGAAATCGCGCTGGCCGATACAATCGGTGTCGGCGACCCGGCCCAGGTGTCACGCATGGTGCGCCGGATCGCACAGATTATTGCGCCGCTTCCCGTGCGCGTTCATTTTCACAACACCCGCAATACGGGTCTTGCCAATGTATGGGCCGCGGTTGAGGCGGGAGCCAGTGTCGTCGATGCCTCGCTTGGCGGGCTGGGCGGATGCCCCTTTGCACCAGGTGCGGCGGGCAATGTGCCCAGCGAAGATGTCATCTACATGCTCGAAAGAGCGGGCATTGATACACATATGGATCTTGAAAAAATGATCAGCGCCAGTCGCTGGTTATCCGAAATTATGGACCGAAAACTTCCGGGAATGGTGGCAAATGCCCCTGCATTTCCCGCTGTGCGTCAGGGAGACTGAAAAATGGGGTATCGTCTGGGCGTCGATGTAGGCGGGACATTTACCGACCTGCTGCTGTTCAATGTGCAAACAGGGGCTTTTTGGCGGCATAAGACACCGTCGACACCGCATGACAGTTCAGAAGGCATTCTGACGGGCGTCACCGCCGTCTGCGATAAGGCAGGGATTGCACCTGCAGATATTGAGTTTTTCCTGCACGGCACAACAGTCGCGACCAATGCCGTTCTGGAAGGCAAAGGCGCACGCGTCGGCCTGATCACGACCGAAGGTTATCGCCACATCATGCAGATTGCGCGCAGCTTTGTGCCCGGCGGGTTGGCTGCCTGGATCATCTGGCCCAAACCAACACCGCTTGCAGCGCTCGAAGATACCGTCACCATTAAAGGCCGCATTGACGCGGCAGGCCGCGAAGTCCGTCCGCTCGATGACGTTGATGTGCGCGCGGCGCTGACCAGTCTGAAGGATCAGGGCGTCGAAGCAATCACCGTTAGCCTGATCAACGCCTATGCAAGCGGCGCGCATGAAAAGCGGGTCGGCGAAATTGCCAAGGATATTTTCAACGATGTCCCCATCTCGCTCAGCCATGAAGTGCTGCCCGAAATGCAGGAATATGAGCGCACCCTGACAACGGTAGCCAATGCGGCCGTCCGGCCTGTGGTGGGGCGCTATGTGTCCAACCTGCGCTCCAAGCTGGCGGATGCGGGCTTGCGCGGCAAATTGTCGCTCCTGCGCTCCGATGGCGGCTTGATGTCGGCTGAAAAGGCTGAGGAGCAGCCCGTCAACATTCTCATGTCCGGCCCGGCTGGCGGGGTGACAGGCGCGCTTTGGGTAGGCCGCAATGCCGGCTTGAAGAATATTCTAACCTTGGATGTCGGCGGCACGTCCACCGACGTTGCCCTTATTGAAAATCTGGAACCGCGTCGGCAGCGGACCACCGAAGTCGGCCATCTGTCCGTCCGCGCCTCCGCGCTGGATGTGAAGACAGTGGGCGCAGGCGGCGGCTCCATCGCCTATGTGCCCGAACTGACAAAGGCCCTGCGCGTCGGCCCGCAATCGGCAGGTGCCGTCCCCGGTCCCGTTGCTTATGGCAAGGGTGGTGAGCTGCCAACGGTGACGGATGCCAATGTCGTTCTTGGCTATCTCCCCGAAAACCTCTTGGGCGGCACGTTTCAGCTGGATCGTGAAGGCGCCAAGCGCGCGGTGCAGACGATTGCCGATGCGCTCGACATTGATCTGATGGCGGCCGCCCGCGGCATCATCGACATTGTGAACGAAAATATGTTCGGCGCGCTGCGCATGATCTCTGTTCAGCAAGGCTATGACCCGCGCCATTTCGCGCTCATGGGCTTTGGCGGCGCGGGGCCGCTGCATGTGAATGCCGTTGCCCGCCTGATGGGCAGCTGGCCCGCCATTTCGCCCGTTTCCCCCGGCGTGCTCTGCGCTCTGGGCGATGCGACCACACAGATGCGGACGGAAACGGCCCGCTCCTTCTCGCGCCTTGCCAGTCAAACACAGGCACAGGATCTGATCGATATTCTCGAAGACATGGCGCACCAAACGCGGGCTGAATTGCTCGCCGATGGCGTGCCCGACGCCGAGATTACGACCGCATTTGAAGTGGATGTCCGCTATTCGGGTCAGGCTTTTGAAGTGCCGTTGACGATCAGTGCTGATCTTCTGCGCAGTGATGGCATTGCCGGTATTTTGAAACGATTTGATGAAGAGCATAACCGCCTCTTCACCTTCAACATGGATACCCCGCATGAGATTGTGAACCTGCGGGCCGTGGCTTTGGGGGCAGCACTCGACCTTCCGGCGGCGGAACTTCCCAAGGGCGATGGCAATCCACTCGCCGCCAAGATGCGCGATCATACGCTCTGGATGGATGGGCGAGAGCAAGCGGCGGTGATCTATGATCGATCCAAGCTGCGTCAGGGCGATATTTTGAAAGGCCCGGCCATCATCGTGGAAATGGACTCAACGACATTGGTTGAATCGGGCTGCGTCGCAACCGTCGACCGCGTCGGCAACATCTTGATCAACTTAGGCTGAGGAGGGAAGACATCATGGCTGCACAGATCATCCAAACCAACCCGGTTCCCTTCAAAAAGATCGATATCGATCCGGTCACGCTCGACATTATTGAAAATGCGCTGCGCAATGCCCGCATTGAAATGGATGCAACGCTGGTCCGCACCGCAATGTCACCCGGCATTCGGGAACAGGGCGATGCCTTTCCGCTGATCGCCGATCCCACCGGCAAGATGATTGTCGGACAATTCGGCAGCTTCATCGGCGGCTTCCTCGATAACTTCGAGGGCACGCTGGAAGATGGCGACCTCATCTTCTTGTCAGACCCCTATTCGGTGGATGGCGCGGTCAGCCACTCGAATGACTGGCTGGTTCTTCTGCCCGTGTTCAAGGATGGCCGGTTGATCGCCTATACCTCCATGTTCGGCCACCAGTCCGACATTGGCGGTAAAGTCGTTGGCTCCATGCCGATCAACGCCACCTCGATCTTTGAAGAAGGGGTTCGCATTCCCCCGGTCAAGCTCTGGAAAAAGGGCGAATATAACGAAGACCTGATGAAGCTGGTTCTGCACCAAACGCGCAAGCCAGATTGGTGTCAGGCCGATTTGAACGCGCTCATCGCGTCCTGCCGCGTCGCCTCGCGCCGCGTCATTGAAATGGCAGAACGCTTTGGCGACGATGTTTATGTGTCGGCCACGCAAGAGCTTCTGGCCCGCAACCATCGCGCCATGAAGGCCCTGCTCGCCATGGCCGTTGCCGAAGAGCCGGTGAGCTTTGAAGATTATATCTGCGACGATGGCATGGGTGCTGGTCCCTATCGCATCAAATGCACCATGTGGCGGGAAGGGGAGAAGGTCATCCTCGATTTTGCGGGCACCGATCCGCAGAGCAAGGCCTCGATCAACTTCTTCCTCAATGAAAACATGTTTAAGATGTTCTTTGGCATCTACATGATCATGGTCTTTGACCCGCAGATCCTGTTCAATGACGGGTTCTATGATCTCATTGATGTGCGCATTCCAGAAGGGTCGCTGCTCAAGCCGAAATTCCCGGCAGCTCTCTCCGGCCGCACCCATGCGCTGGGCCGCATCTTTGATATCTTGGGTGGCCTGTTGGGACAAAAGACGCCGGAATTCCTCAACGCCGCCGGCTTCTCTTCCTCTCCGCACCTTTTCTATTCCGGCTATGATGCGGATGAAAAATGGTTCCAGCTGTTCCAGATCGGCTTTGGCGGCATTCCCGGCAGGCCGCTGGGCGATGGGCCGGATGGCCATTCGCTCTGGCCGGGCTTTACCAATGTCCCCAATGAATTTTTAGAGCGCTATTTCCCGCTGATTATTGAGCGGTATGACACGGCCCCCGATTCTGGCGGCGCTGGGCTGCATCGCGGCGGCAATGGCATCCACATGACCTACCGCTTCCTCGCATCGGGTACGATTTCCATCCATGATGACCGCTGGTTTGTGCCCCCATGGGGCGTGAATGGCGGTGAACCCGGAAAGCGCGCGCGCAAGATCTTGGAAAAGGCGGATGGCAGCACGCACATCATCGGCAACAAGGTTGAAGATGTGCATGTGGACGTCGACGATCAGCTGCACTTCATCACCTGGGGTGGTGGGGGTTGGGGCGATCCGCTGGATCGTGATGCTGCTCTTGTCGGCAAGGAAATCACCCAAGGGCTCGTCACGCCCGAAGGTGCGCGCGATTATGGCGTGGTTGCCAATGCAAAGGGCCAAGTCGACATGGCCGCGACAGAGGCATTGCGCACGCAAATGCGCGCCACGCGTCCCGCGCTGGAACTGTTCAACTATGGCCCCGGCATTGATGCCCTGCGGTCCAATTGTGTCGCAGAAACTGGCCTAGAGGCACCCATTCAGCCCGTCTGGATGCACGCCGAAGCCGCGGAATGAGTTGAAATCATGGGTGCTTTAGACGGACTGCGCGTTGTTGAAATGGGCCAGCTTTTGGCTGGGCCGTTTTGCGGCCAGCTCTTGGGCGATATGGGCGCCGATGTGATCAAGGTAGAACCACCTGGTGCTGGCGACCCCATGCGCGATTGGGGCCAAGGCGACACCAAGGTCAATTGGGAAGTCATTGCCCGCAATAAGCGTTCGGTATCGATCAATCTGCGCGTGCCCGAAGGCCAAGACATTGTCCGTAAACTGGCGGCGAAGGCCGATATTCTCATTGAGAATTTTAAGCCCGGCACAATGGAGAAATGGGGCCTTGGCCCCGACGCGCTGTTGGCAATCAACCCCCGGCTCATCATTGCCCGCATGTCCGGCTATGGTCAGACTGGCCCCTATTCCGACCGCGCTGGTTTTGGCGGTATTGGTGAGGCGATGGGCGGATGGCGCTATATTGTCGGCGAACCAGATCGTCCGCCCAGCCGCATGGGCATTTCCATTGGCGACACGCTGACGGCAACCTTTGGCTGCATGGGCGTGCTGGCCGCCCTCCATGTCCGCGAACGCACGGGCCAAGGCCAGGTGGTCGATGCCGCGCTCTATGAAAGCGTGTTGCAGGTGATGGAAAGCATCGTTCCCGAATATGATCTGATGGGTCTGATCCGGGAACGGTCTGGATCCATCCTACCGGGCATTGCGCCGTCCAACGTCTATTCGTGCAAGGATGGCGAATATATGATCGGTGCCAATAAGGACAGTTTGTGGCGGCGTCTGGCCGAGGCCATGGGCCGTCCCGAATTGGGCGATGATCCGCGTTATGCCACACATTTGGCACGCGGCACCAATCAGTTGGAGCTTGATGAGCTGATCAACGCGTGGACCCGCACCTTGACCGTGGGTGCGCTCGATGCGCTGATGACCCAATGCTCCATCCCCGCAGGCCGCGTCTATCGTGCGCCAGAGATGATTGCCGATCCGCATTTTCAGGCGCGGGAGGCGATTATCGATGTGGAAACCGAACGCTATGGCACGCTCAAGATGCAAAACGCCTTTCCCAAGCTGTCGGTTACCCCGTCGAGCGTGCGGCATCCCGCCCCTTCCAAAGTCGGGCAGCATAATGAAGACGTTTTTGGCGAGCTGCTCGGCATGAGCGCGCACGACATTGAGGCGCTTCAGGCCGCGGGCATCATGTAATGCCCCAGGCCAATCCCGATCTCGTTCAAAATTACGCCGGGGCCTTTGATGGCCGCCTTACCTTTGGCGCGCGCCCGGCGCTTTTGATCGTTGATTTTGTGATGGCCTATCTCGATCCGGCCTCCCCGCTTTACGCGGGCGTTGAAGACGCGCTGGCCAGCAATGAGCGGCTTTTAGCGGCGGCCCGATCTGCCAATATTCCCGTGATCTTCACCAATGTGGAATATGAACCCGGTGGTGCCAATGGCGGCCTCTTCTATAAAAAGATTCCGGCTCTCAAGGCCTTTGACAAGGGGTCAGATCTGGGCCGCTTTCCGCCCAGCCTAACCCCTGCCCCGTCTGATCTGGTTGTGACGAAGCAATATGCCTCTGCCTTTTTCGGGACAGCGCTTGCGACCAAGTTATCCGCCCTTGGGGTCGACACGCTGTTGATCACGGGGCTGTCGACATCGGGCTGCGTTCGGGCGACCGCCTTGGATGCCTTACAGAGCGGCTTTGCCCCCTTTGTCGTCAGCGACGCCTGTGGCGATCGGCATAGCGACCCGCACTCGGCCAATCTTTTCGACTTGCAGGCCAAATATGCCGAAGTCATTCCAGAGGCAGAGGCGCTGAACCTACTTTCTCGTCTGACCCAATAGCGATTAGTCGCTTTCATCATTGTGCCTTTGTCCAGACCGGGACATATCGTCGGGTTCGTTAAAGACAGGGCAACGACACATGGTCCGCAAAATCTTGGCTAGCTTCGTTGCCGTTATCGGCCTTGTGGCGCTCTACCTTATCTGGACGCCCGCCGCCCCCAAGCCGTCCGCGCGCCAGCCCGCATCCGCCCCAAATGTCGACATTGCTCCGACCAGCGACGCGCTAAGCTTTGCCCGGCTCGGCAAACAGACCATCGCCGTCAGCAGCTACGCAAATGGCCGGGTCACAGGCTTGCCCATCGGCAATTCGGGCGAAGATGCCATTAGCCTCGTCAACCGGCTCGGCTATGACGGGGTGCGCGCGCTCATCGCGGCGGGCGGCACCCCTGTCACAGCCGATGTTGCGGATTTGGCCGTACCTGTCGATCTGCGCGATCAGCATATTGCCGCCGGAACCAATTACCGCGAACATGCCGAAGAAGCGACGGTGGACGGCGGGCCATTTCTTTTTGCCAAATATGTGACCCCCACATCGTCGCGCGCAAAGGTATCAGCACGAGACGCCCTCCTCGATTATGAGGTGGAACTGTGCCTCGTGCCCCTCATCGCGGCGCGGACGGATCGGCCCGCGACGGGCGGGCTGATGCTGTGCAACGATGTGACCGACCGGGCCACATTGATGCGCAATGTCGATCCGGAGCACCCTGAGTCCGGCAAGGGCTTTACCAGCGGCAAAAGCGCGCCCGGCTATCTGCCGGTGGGTGAATTGTTCATCGTGCCGCGCGATCTGGATCGCTTTGTGTCGAGCGTAACGCTCCAACTCTCCGTCAATGGGCAAGAACGTCAACGCACACAGGCCAAGATGTGGATTTGGGATTTGACCCGCATTTTGGCTGAAGCAGGGGCGCTGCGGGGCCATGAGTGGGCCTATTGGGGCGGCACGGCCCGCTTACCTTTTGACGCGGATGGCAAAGTGCCCGCCCGCACCCTGATTTTGGCCGGCACGCCGGGCGGCACGGTCTTCGCTGGGATTGACGCGCGCGCCATCGGACGCGGGCTTGTGAAATGGCTGGCTGGCGGCTGGGGCACGCCCTTTACGACGCATGTCATTGAAAGCCAGATTGCCCTTGAAAAGCAGCAGAAGCGCTATCTCCAGCCCGGGGACCAAGTGACCATCCATGTCGATCGACTGGGATCGCTAGACAATCTCATCGTCAAATAGCGCCTATCGTCCGCCCAGATGCTGCTGCCGCCATTGGCCCGGCGTCATTCCCTGCCGCTGCTTGAAGAAGCGAATAAAGGCAGACGGATGGCCATAGCCCAGTCGCGTCGCCACAGCGTCAATGGAGAGCGCGGGCTCTTTCAAAAGCTTCTCACACAAATCGGATCGGACATCGGCCAAAAGGGACTCGAACGTCGTGCCTTCCACAGCCAATTGACGCTGCAACTGGCGCGAGTTGCGGGCCATTGCCTTGGCAACGTTCCGCAGCGACGCACGACCCATTGGCAAAAGGGCATGGATCAGCCGGACGACCATACCCGCAGCGTCGGGGCGTTCACCCGGCAAACTATCCAGCAATAAGCTGGCATAGCTGGCCAGCGCCGCATCGGCATTCACATTAACCCGGCCGAGATCCACCGCAGGACATTCAAAGCCATCTAAGGGGCTGTCAAACTGCACCGGGCATCTAAAGAAGCGTTGGTGCAGCGTTGGCCCATCAGGCCGCGCATGCGAGAAATAAACGACTGTCGGCGCCCAGTTTTCACCGAGTAAGAGCCGGAATAAATGGACATAGGCCGAAACCGCCAATTCGCGCGTCTGGCGGGCGGGCGCGGACGACGCGATGGAAACCCCGATAATCAGTGTTGCCATAGAGCCGTCTTCGGCAAGTGTGAGGCTCAAGGCATTGCTGAGCAGATGGCCATATTTTTCCGCCATCGCCAACGCATCCCGCACGGTCTGCTGTTGACCAAGGACGAGGCCGGCGACGCCCAGATTGGCCAAGCGGCGGCGCATCGCCATACGCAGGCTGAGATCGGCAATGCCCGCCCGTTCCGCCACGCCATCGAGCAACCAAGCGACACGATCGGCGGGAATGGTCATATCCCCGCGCGACAGCAGGGCGATGTCGATTCCGGCATCGCGCAGTGCCGCATAGGGATCAATGCCCGCCTCCAGCGCCACGGCTGGAAAGTCCAGCAAAGCAGTCGCCCGCACTTGGGCCGCGATGGACATTGGCATTCTCCTTGTCGCCAACTGTTTATCATTTGTCGCCAAATGGCAACGCCCTATCCCTCTCTTCCAGATAGCCTGCGCGACAATCAGATCATCAAGGAGACGCCCGATGCTTGAACCACGCGACTATCGTCATTTCCGCGTAGTGCCCCGCACGCCTGTCATTGGCGGCTGGATAGAAGGCTGTAACTTGGCCGATTTGGATGAGGCTGGCTTGGCCGATTTGCGCGACGCGCTCTGGGAATTTGGCGTGCTGTTCGGCCGCAAGCAAAACCTTCCCTTTGATGCAATGAAGCGCGTGGCGCGCGCCTTTGGTGATCAGTTGGAAAAGCACACCTTCGCGCCGACCAAGGCCGATGAAGGGCATCCGGAAGTTGTCGTCATTGAGCGGCTGACAACAGACAAGTCCAAGTCAACGACCGACCTTTGGCATCATGATGTGCTGGCCCGCGAGCGGCCCAACATCATGTCCATCCTGCAAGCAGAGCAAGTGCCCTTTGGCGCGGATACGATGTGGGCGAGCATGTATGCCGCCTATCAGCGCCTGCCCCACGCCCTCAAACTGCTGTTCGAGAATATCGAGATTGAGCACGACTCGGTCTACCTGATGCTCCGGCACGATTTTGGCGACGCCGCCATCATCAACAAGATCATGACAAATCGGGAGCATGCCGTTCACCCAGCGGTCGTGCGTCACCATGCGTCTGGCAGACCCTGCCTATTTGTCGGTGACGCTTATGTGCAGCGGATCAAGGGCTTTGAGACCATCCATTCCGAAACGCTGATCAAGCTGGCAAATGAGATGTCCAAAGTCCCCGAAATTCAGGTGCGCCATGAATGGGAGCCGGGCGATGTTGCGATTTGGGACAATTTCTCGACCAGCCATTATGGGGTGACATCCAATTTCAGCAACCAGCTTCGTCGGCTTTATCGGGTGGCCGCTTGGTCAGAAAAAGTGCGGCCGCAGCCCTATGTCGCACCCCCGCTTGCAGAGGCCGCTGAGTGACCCCTGCGCCCGCGCCGAGGCCGGGAGAGACTGGAACGACGCGGGCAACGCCTTGGGGCCTCCTGTGTTTTTTCCTGCTGCTCCATGTGATCAACCAAATTGATCGTCAGCTTGTGGCGGGCTTTGCCAGCGACATTATGCGCGACCTAGATTTGAGCCGCAGTCAGTTTGCGCTGATCGCTGGGCTGGCCTTTAGCGGCGTCTATGCCGTATCGGCGGTTGCCGCCGGGCTCTTGGCCGATCGGGTCGGGCGCGTTCCCGTGCTGACCGGAGGGGTTGGCATTTGGAGCCTGTTCACCGGGTTTGCCGGATTGGCGCAGGGGTTTTGGACGATGCTGGCCGCCCGCCCTTTTGTCGCCGCCGGGGAAGCGACTTTGGTGCCGACGGCGACCAACATCATCCTCGCCCGCACGCCAGATGCGCTGAAGGCCGGGGCAATCGGGATTTTCTTTGCGGGCATTCCCCTCGGCATTGGCGGCAGTTTCCTGATCGCCGGGCAGCTGGGCCCGGTGCTCGGTTGGCGCGGCTGTTTTCTGTTGATGGCGGGGATTGGCATCATCGCCACATTCGCCGTCTCCCGGATCAAAGACGCCGCCCCGGCTCGCGATGCGCTTCCGCCTATTGGACAACAATTTGGCGAATTCTGGGCCTTGTTCCGCCGCAATCCGCGGCTGCGCTGGGCGTCGCTGGCGATTATCGTCCTGCATGCCCATGTCGCGACCAGCCCCTTTGTGCAGCTGTGGCTGCATGAGGATAAGGGGCTGGAAACGGCGGCGGCGAACAGCCTTTACGGGCTAATGTTCATCCCCTTTGGTCTGATCGGGTCGATTGGCGCGGGTGTTCTCGCCGATTGGGCGCATCGCCGCTTTCACATGGACCGCGCGTCATCAGCCTTTGGGATGCTCATTCTGCTTGTCCCCTTCATCCTTGCCTATCGGATGATGCCCGCGAGCAGCGCCTTTTTCATCCCCGGCATGGCCGCCTCTATCCTCTTCATGACGATGATTTACGGCCCACTTTTTTCTGTCATCGAAGAGCAATTGCCCCCGCATTTGAAGGCGACCGCCACAGGCCTCAACATGCTGACGCTCAACATTTTGATGATCGGCGGGCTTGCGCTCGCAATCGGGGTGATAAGTCAGCATCTGGCAGACACAGGCGCATCGCAAAGCTGGACGATGCCGCTTTTGCTGGCGGATCTTATTGCCTTTTGCGGGCTGCCCATGATCTGGTGGGCCGCGCGGTCGAGCCGGAGGACGGCGACCCCTTCTCCCGACCGCATAAAGGGATGACCGTGACCAAAAAAGGGGCCACGCCCATGCGCGATGTGAATAATCCCTCAGCCTTTGCGCATCAGCACGTGACCGTAAATGGCATTCGCATCCATTATGTCGAAGACGGCACGGGGCCACTCGTCCTGCTGCTCCACGGCTTTCCCTATACATGGTTTGAATGGCGACATCAGATCACGGCGCTGGCGTCGGCGGGCTTTCGCGTGGTGGCGCCAGATATCAGAGGCTTTGGCGAAAGCGACAAGCCGGCCAGAATCGAAGACTATACGCTGCTCCACTGCGCCGGAGATGCTGTCGGGCTGGTCCATGCTTTGGGCGAGATGCATGCCTTTCTGGTCGGGCATGATTTGGGGGCTTGGGTCGCAGCCGCCGCTGCGCGGTTGCGGCCAGACATGTTCCACGCCCTTGCGATGGTCAGCACCGCCATTGGCCCGCGAGAGGCGCTGCGGCCCAGCACCAATTGGGCCGCCATCGCGGCGCAGGGTGCTGGCCAGCTTTATCACCATTATTTTCAAGAGCTGGGCCGGGCCGAGGCAGAGATGGATGAAGATATTGAGCGCACATTGCGGTCTATCTATCACGCCATATCCGGGATGGCCCATGGGGATGCGCGCTGGCGACTTCTCATCCGCCCCGGCGAGCGCCTGCTCGATACCTTTCCAGATCCGGGCCATGTGCCGGCCTGGCTGACGCCCGGCGTTCTCGCTGAATATGTTCGCCACTATGAAAAGGGCGGCTTTGCCGCGCCGCTTGCCCATTATCGCTGCCGTGATCTGAGTTGGGATTTGACAGCCGCTTGGATCGGCCAAACGATAAATCAACCCAGCCTGTTCATCGGCGGCGCGGCCGACCCGGCCTTGCAGGTCTTGCAACCCCTTTATGACACGCTGGAGCAGACCTATCCGGGCCTTGTGGTCAAGACGCTTCTCGATGGCATTGGCCATGGCGCGCCGGAAGAAGCACCAGAGGTGGTTTCATCTCATCTGATTGATTTTCTCACCGCCCAGCGCGCCTGACACAAAAATTGCCGCGCCTTCAAAGCTGTGTTGAAAAGGTTGGTGAGCCGTGCTGGATTCGAACCAGCGACCTACTGATTAAAAGTCAGTTGCTCTACCGACTGAGCTAACGGCCCGACCTTGGGACGCTCCCCCTATGCGGCGGGACGCTTTCGGTCAAGGCGCGCCTTTAGATGATATATGGTTAATCCGCTTCGGGGGTCGCGCCAATGGGCCGCAATGCGCGCCAGCGGGTCGAGCACGAAGCTTCGCTCGGCAAAGTCTATATGGGGGATGCACAGGCCCGGCGCTTCAAAAGCGCCCTGGGACCAGAGCAAGATGTCCAGATCCAGCACGCGCGCGCGCCATCTCTGCCCGCCCATGCGACGGCCAAAGGCGGCCTCAATCGATTTTAAGTGCGCCAGCAGCTCCAGCGGGTCTAGCCTGGTGTCAATCAGGGCGGCAGCATTGGCATAAGTGCGCAAAGATGGCCCGATCGGGGCGGAACGCAGGATAGGAGAAACAGCGATCAACCGAGTCGCCCCAGTCGAGAGTTCGGCACAGGCGGCCCGCAGCACAGCCTCTGGCCGCCCAAAGCGAGCGTGCGGCTGATTTGACCCCAAAGCAATGGCATAGCTTGTGCGCATGGCCCAGCCCGCTTAAGCGAGCCGGGTGACCATGAACAGCCCCCAGATCTTAAGCGCCCTTCCCGCAACAGAGCCAGCCCATGACTGCGCCCTGTGCCCAAGGCTCACCGCTTATCGCCAAACCTGCCACTCAGAATTCCCGAACTTCTGGAATGCGCCCGTCCCCGCCTTTGGCGATCCGGATGCTTGGCTGGCCATTGTGGGCCTTGCCCCCGGCAAACATGGCGCAAACCGCACCGGTCGGCCCTTTACGGGCGATCCATCAGGCGAGATGCTTTTTGCCGGGCTCAGGGATTTTGGCCTGATCACTTATGATCCGCCGGAATATACCCGCCATTTATTCGGCGGCTTTCGCGATGATGGGGCCAGCCTCAACGGTGTGATGATCCTCAACGCGGTCAAATGCGTGCCGCCCGAAAATAAACCGACGCCCGAAGAGCTGCGCACCTGCCGCCCCTATTTGGAGCAAGCCCTTACCAGCCTGCCAAAGCTGACAACAATTATCGCGCTCGGCCAAGTCGCGCATCAATCGGTGGTCAAAGCCTGTGGCGAAAAGCTGCCCAAGCGGCGCTTTGCCCATGGCGCGGTCCACCATCTGCTCGATGGCCGTCGCTTGATCGATAGCTATCATACATCGCGCTATAATCAGAATACCGGGCGGATGAATGCCGAGATGCTGAACGATGTGTTTGCACTGGCGCTGGACGTTCCGGCTTAAATATCCTCAGCAATCCGCCCGTAAAGCTGCGGGCGGCGGTCACGGAAGAAGCCGAAGGTGGCGCGGTGTTTGCGCACCCTATCCAGATTAAAGACGGCATCAAGCACGCCTTCGGTGCCATCGCCAAACTCGGCTGCGAAATCGCCGCGCTCATCCGTGATGAAGCTGTGCCCGTAAAAGCGCATATCGCCCTCTGTGCCGACACGATTGGCGGCAACCACGGGCACAACATTGGACACGGCATGGCCGATCATCGCGCGTCGCCACAGGCGGGACGTGTCGAGATCTTCGGCCTCTGGCTCATCGCCAATCGCCGTTGGGAAAAAGAGGATATCCGCGCCCATCAACATCATCGCGCGCGCGGTTTCAGGATACCATTGATCCCAGCATATGCCGATGCCGACCACACCATAGCGCGTCGGCCAAACGCGAAAGCCGGTATTGCCCGGGCGGAAATAGAATTTCTCATTATAGCCGGGGCCATCGGGAATATGGCTTTTGCGATAAATGCCCATCACCTCACCCTGATCGTCGATCATGGCAATGCTGTTGTAAAAATGCTGGCCTTCGCGTTCAAAAAAGCTGGTTGGGATATAGACGCCCAATTCCTTGGCGAGCTTTTGCATCGCCAGCACCGCCTTGTGGCTACCAACGGGGGCAGCACGGCTGAAAAAGCCTTCATTCTGCACCTTGCAGAAATAATGGCCTTCAAACAATTCCGACGGCAGGATGACCTTCGCGCCCCGCCCGGCTGCTTCACGCACCAAAGCCTCGACGCGGTCGATATTGGTGTCGATATCGTCCGAAAAGGACTGTTGCAGGGCGGCGACGTGCATTTGGGTCATGATGCTGCCCCTATAGAGCGAAATCGGCCCAGATGAAAAGCTCTGGCCCCGGTGTCAGCGCACCTTGGCAAAAAAGGCATCCATATCCTCAACCACCGGGGCCTTATCCCGAAAGGGTCGGGCCAGCGCCATCACAATGTCGCTATGGCCCAGCCCTTCATAGAGCATGGCCTGCGCCTTTGCCCGGGCGCGGGTTTGCGCAGCGGCCAGTGCCTTGCTGTTGCGGGGCTTCACGGTGGTATCCGCGCTGCCTGTGAGCAAGAGCATGGGGGCTGCATCGCCGCGGGCATAGGTGATGGGCTGGCTCGGCTTTGGATCGGGCATTTGTCCAAAGGCAGCCTTCGCCGCGTCCGACGTGAAGGGCAGAAAGTCATAAGGCCCGGCAAGCCCTGCAAAGCTGCGAATGCTGTTGGCCGGCGCACCGGAATGGCGCAGCCAGTGCGCATCCAGCGTCAGCAGGGCGGCAATATGCGCGCCAGCCGAATGTCCGGTCAGATGAATCCGATTCGGATTGCCGCCAAAGCGCGCAATTTCACGCTGCACCCAGGTGACGGCGGCGGCTCCATCCTCAACAAATCCGGGATAGCGCACCTCCGGCACCAGCCGATAATCCGGGATGACGACGATATAGCCGCGCTCTGCCAAGGCGCGACCTGCAAAGCCATAAAGTTCCCGGTCGCCGCTGTTCCAGCTTCCGCCATAAAAGAACACCACCACATCACGCGGCTTATCCGACGGAGTAATAGGTGCCCAAATATCCAGCTTTTGGCGTGGTTGCGGGCCAAAGCTGACCCCGCTTGCAACCTCACGCACAGGCGCATTAACCGACAGAACAGCGTCCACGCTGTTCAGCAGCCCGACCTGGCTCCATTTGCTTGCATATCCCAAGGCCCCAAAGGCCAGCCCCAGCGCGATCAGCGCAATCATGATCTTCCCCATAGTGGCTTCATCGCACGCGCTTGACGTTTACGGCAAGTGCGTTGACGATGGGCCAAACAAAAGAGGGTGCTATGAGCTGGGAAAAAGAAGTCGAAGAGCTCAAGCGGCGGCAGAAGCTCGCCGAAACCATGGGCGGGCCGGAAAAGCTCAAGCGCCAGAAGGATGGCGGCAAGCTGAATGTGCGGGAACGCATAGCCGCCCTGCTCGATAAAGGCTCCTTCCGCGAAGTCGGAAAGCTGGGCGGCGTCGGGCACTATGATGCCAAGGGCAATCTAACCGGCTTTGTGCCCGCCAACATCCTGTTTGGCCGGGGCCGGATTGAGGGCCGCCCCATCGTGGTGCAGGCCGATGACTTTACCGTGCGCGGTGGGGCCGCCGACGCCTCGCTCCACGGCAAGCTCATCCAATCCGAAAAGCTGGCGAATGAATTTCGCCTGCCGCTCGTCCGCCTGATTGAGGGCACGGGCGGTGGCGGCTCCGTCAAGACGCTGGAGACAATGGGCTTTACCTATGTGCCCGAAGTGCCGGGGTGGGAACTGATGGTCGATAATCTGTCGACGGTGCCGGTTGTGGCGCTGGGTCTCGGCCCGGTGGCAGGATTAGGTGCCGGGCGGCAGGTGATGGCGCATTATTCGGTGCTGGTAAAAGGCTTGGCGCAAATGTTCGTCGCTGGCCCGCCTGTGGTCGCCGCCGTGGGGGAAAATCGCACCAAGGAAGATTTGGGTGGGTCCACCATCCACGCCAAAAATGGCGCGATTGATGATGAAGCCGAGAGCGAAGCCGATGCCTTTACCAAGGCCCGGCGCTTCCTCTCTTACCTCCCCTCCTCCGTCCATGACCTGCCAACTCGTAAAACACCGACCGATAAGCCAGATCGGCGCGACCCCAGCCTGATCGAAGCGGTGCCGCGCGACAGCCGCCACCTTTATAAAATCCGCCCCATCATTGAGGCGGTGGTCGATCAGGACAGCTTTTTTGAAATTGGCCGCCAACATGGGACGAGCGTGGTGACGGGCTTTGCCCGACTGGATGGCTATCCGGTCGCGATCCTGGCCTCTGACCCGATGGTGCTGGGCGGCCTGTGGACGGCGGCGAGTGCGCGCAAGCTGGAACGCTTTGTCGATCTGGCCGATACCTTCCATCTGCCGCTCATCCATCTGGTCGATGTCCCCGGCTTCCTGATCGGCCGCAAGGCAGAGGATGAGGCGACCATCCGCTTTGGCAGCCGGGCAATGATGGCCATGTATCAGGCCAAGGTGCCAACCTGCGCCGTCATCCTGCGCAAAGCCTATGGCATGGCGGGCAGCGCCCACGCCAACCTCTCGCGCCACAAATGGCGCTATGCTTGGCCCTCGGGCGATTGGGGGAGCCTGCCCATCTCAGGCGGGCTGGAGGCGGCCTATAAATCTGATCTGGAAGCCAGCGACAATCCCAAGGCACTGCTCAAGGACATTCAAAAGCGCCTCAATGACGTTCGCAGCCCGTTCCGCACGGCCGAGAGATTCGGGATCGAAGACATTATCGACCCGCGCGACACCAGGCCCCTACTCTGCGAATTTGTAGAGCACGCCTATCGCGTGTTGGAGCCGGGGCCCATCGCCAAGGGCTGGCGGTGTTGATTATATAGCAAAAACAAAGACTAATGCTGCGCCGCGCCGCTGATTTAGCATTCACAAAGTCATTATGATGTGATTTAGTCCATTATTGGGACAAAGGGGAATTCATGCGCCAACAAGATCGCCTGTCAGGCTGAGCCGGGTGGAGAAAAGCACATTTCTCTCAGGCAAGGCTTATCGGCGAGTGGTCGATTTCTTTGGACTTGTAACGACACAAAGGGTGATCAGCTTGGGCCTTTTACCCTTGGCGCTGCTCTATCAATATCTGCCGCCGGCAATCAAAACTGTCGTTGATGTTCCGTGCCTTTTCAGACTGGTGACCGGGCATAATTGCTATGCCTGCGGATTGAAGACGGCTTTGGGCCATGTGTTTTCGGGCCGTTTTGGACCGGCAATGGACATGAATCCGCTGTCGCCCATTGTGGCGCTGATATTGATATATTTGTTTTTAAACGCATTTTTTGAAGGGGAGAAAGAAAGTGTCAGAATTTAACATTGTTGAACAACAAATGATGACGAAAGACCTAACGAATGAGCAGAAGATGCTCTTCAACAGTCAGCTTTCATCCGCCATGAAAGATAGAAATACGGTTCTTATTCTTTCTGTCTTGGTTGGCGGCTGGGGCGTTGATCGCTTTTACATCGGCGACATGGGTATGGGCCTTTTGAAGCTATTCACCCTTGGTCTGTGCGGCATTTTGTGGCTGATCGATATCTTCACCATTCGCGGCAAGACAGATCAGTACAACCGTGCAAAAGCGAATGAAATCTTGGCATCTATCAAGATGATGGCATCTTAAGGGCAAGGGCGGCCCTTCAATAAGGCCGCCCTTTAACCCTAAATGGCACAGTGCCCGACGTCACAGCAATGCCGTCCGAAGGCAGCAGGCAGGTCATTAGCCAGTGACTAAAACCGGGGCACCTGCTGGCTGATGCAGTGGAAGCTGCCGCCGCCGGTCAGGATATGCGTGGCGGGCAGACCCAATGTTTCGCGATCGGGGAAGAGGCTGGCAATGGCGGCAACCGCTTTGTCATCGCTCGGCCCGCCATAGGTCGGCACCACGACCGTTGCATTGCCGATATAGAAATTCATGTGGCTCGCTGGAATTGGCTCTCCATCCTCATCGACATGCAATCCAGCGGACGGGATACGCACAATCTCCACCGGCCAATCCTGCGCGCGGGACACCGCATCGGCAAAAATGGCGACGTTGGGATCATCATCACCAAAGGCTTCGGGCAGGGCCAGAACACCGGGTGCCACAAAGCGGGCGAGATTATCGACATGTCCGTCCGTATGGTCATTGAGCAGGCCAACGCCGAGCCAGAGCAGTTGCGTCAGGCCGAGATCAGCCGATAGCTTTTCCTCAATCTCCCGCCGCGATTGCTTGGGATTGCGATTTGGGTTGAGCAGGCATTGCCCGGTCGTCACGCACAGGCCCGCGCCATCAACATCAATTGCGCCCCCTTCCAGCACCCAATCGCGCGTCTGGCGATCAAGACCCGCCTTGGCACACAAGACGCGGGCAAGATCATCATCCAGGGGAGAGGGATATTTCCCGCCCCATCCATTGCCGAGATAATCCAGCGCCAAGGGCTTGCCATCGTCGGCGACAAGGATCGGCCCAGTATCGCGCAGCCAAATGTCGAAAAAGGGGGCCGCCACAATCTCAACACCCGGCGCTGCAAGCGCGCGCGCCGCGCCTTGCGCCTCCGCATTGGCGCAAACAAGGCGAACGGTCTCCCCCGCCCCATCGGCATGGACGGCATTGGCAAAGGCCGCAACCTCGGCCTGTGCGCCCTCAAGGTCTTCTAGCCATAAATCGGCAGCACTTGGAAAGCCGATCCAGACGCTGTCATGCAGCGCCCATTCAGGTGGTTGGATACGGCTCACTGCCTCCCCCGGCTGGCATCCCGCGTGCTGCGGAATTCGGCGGTCGGGTTCCAGTTCGGCCAAGCCGACCCTTCGGCCAGTTCACGGCCGATTTGGTAATTGAGTGTCAAATCCTCAATCGCACCGTCCCATTTCCAGTCATCGCGATATTCATCTTGCGGCTTGTGATAGCGATTATCGATATAGTCCTCGCTCGCCGCCGCACCCGCTGCCTTGCCACCGTTCACCAAATCTTCGCCTGCATCAAAATAGATCATCGGCACGCCGCGCTTGGCGAGGCTGAAATGGTCAGAGCGATAAAAGCTGCCCTTTTCGGGGCTTGGCTCTGGCACCACGACACGGCCCTGCGCCTTGGCATATTTGGCCAGCATCGGCTCTAGTTCCGATTTGCCCGGCCCGATCACGACAACGTCGCGCGTCCGGCCCAGAATGTTGAGGCCATCCATGTTGATGCCGCCCACCGTTTTGGCAAGTGGGAAGAGTGGATTGGCTGCGTAATAATCCGAGCCGAGCAGGCCCGATTCCTCAGCGGTGACTGCTCCAAAGACGACGGAGCGCGCGGCTGGCCCAGCCTTCACATAGGCCTCAGCAAGGGCGATCAGCCCCGCCGTTCCGGTCGCATTGTCGAGCGCTCCGTTGCAGATATTGTCGCCCTTGACCGGCTCACAAATGCCCAAATGATCCCAGTGCGCGGAATAGAGCACATATTCGTCCGCGCGTTCCTTGCCCGGCAGAACCGCCACAACATTGCGCGACATTTGACGCTGAATTTCGGTGGAGAAAGACAGCGAGGCCTTGATGCCGAGCGAGACGGGCTTGAACCCCTTTTTCTTCGCCGCCACCGACAGCTTGGCAAGATCAAGCCCAGCAGAGGCGAGCAGCTTTTGCGCGGCCTCCTGCGTCATCCAGCCATTGGCCTGAGTTTCGGTCATATGATTGTCCGCCGCATCCATCCGGATTTGGGGGCCAGACCAGCTCGACACAACAACGCCCCAAGGATAGGCCGCCGGATAGGTATCGTGCACGATGATCGCAGCTGCCGCCCCCTGACGCGCGGCTTCCTCATATTTATAGGTCCAGCGGCCATAATAGGTCATGGCGCGGCCGCCAAAGGGGCCTTTCAAATCCTTCGCCGCATAATCCGGATCATTGATGAGGATGATCACGGTCTTCCCCTTCACGTCTAGGCCCGCATAATCATTCCAACCCCGCTCCGGCGCATTGATGCCGAAGCCAACGAAGACAACATCGCTGTCCTTAATGTCAGTCTGCGGCGTCAGGCGATAGCTGGAGGCGACAAAGTCTGCCTTATACGCCAAATCCAGCGGCGCCTTGCCGCCCGTGAAGCGCAGATGCATGGCCGGGTCGACATTCATGCGCACCATCGGCACATCCTGAAACCAGCTGCCCTTATTCGCGGGCTGAAGGCCCAGAGCAGCAAAGCGGCCGGCCAGATAGCCAATCGTCTTATCCTCGCCCGGCGTGGTCGGCCCACGGCCTTCAAACATATCAGAAGAGAGGGTTTTGGTGACCTCCTTGAGCGTCGCTACGGAGATATCCGGCTCTGCCAGAGCAGGTGTTGCCGCCATCAGGGCAACAAGCAGCAAGGGAGCAAATTTCATCATAAGATCCTCATCTTGAATATGGCGCATCATTGGCATCTCAACTCTCAGGCTGCAAGCGCAGGTGATTAGACGCCTTATTTCAAAGAGCTTTCAACCCTTAAACGAAAAAGGGCGGCCCCGAAGGACCGCCCTCTTGAAAACAGGTCTGGACCAGAATTTAGCGCGAATAAAATTCGACAACCAGGTTCGGTTCCATCTTCACCGGATAGGGGACTTCATCGAGCGTCGGGACGCGCGTGAAGGTCACCTTAGCCGTGCCATCGGGGGCGACATAATCAGGAATGTCGCGCTCTGCGAGACCCTGCGCTTCGAGGACGAGCGCCATTTCCTGCGCCTTATTGCCCAGGCTGATCTCATCACCCGGCTTCACCGGACGCGAGGCGATGTTGCACTTTTCGCCATTGACGCGGATGTGGCCGTGATTGACCAGCTGACGCGCAGCGAAAATGGTCGGCGCGAACTTGGCGCGATAAACAATCGCATCCAAACGGCGCTCCAGCAAACCGATCAGGTTCTGCGACGTATCGCCCACCATACGGTCGGCTTCCTGATAGGCGCGCTTAAACTGCTTTTCGGTGATGTCGCCATAATAGCCCTTCAGCTTCTGCTTGGCGCGCAGCTGAATACCATAGTCGGACACTTTGCCCTTGCGACGCTGGCCGTGCTGGCCGGGGCCATATTCACGCTTGTTCACAGGGGATTTGGGGCGGCCCCAAATATTTTCGCCCATACGGCGATCGAGCTTATGCTTGGCGCTCTGGCGCTTCGACATGATCATTCTCCAATTGCGTTTCGTTCCAGTTCCGGAACCGCGCAACGAGCCAAAAACTCGCCGGACACCTGCTTCACCGGAGTGCAGGGTCAATTGCGGAAGACCGGGCGAATAGCGCCACGGCTCCAAGAGTCAAGTGCTGCGACGCCGATGCACGCCTTCCAGCGCGCTCAAAACCCCCCGGAGGGTGCGGATTTCATTGGCATTCCAGCCCGGCTTAGTGAGCACGGAGCGCACCGTCCGCCGGGTCACGTGCACGCGATCTGGCGGGAAAAAATAGCCTGTGTCGGCCAACATATCGTCAAGATGGCCAATCAGCCCCTCTAATTCCTCCTGCGGCGCTGGGGGATCAAGATCCACGCGTGTCGGGCTTTCCAGCGCGACATGCTTTGACCATTCATAGGCGACAAGGATGACCGCTTGGGCAAGATTGAGCGAGCCAAATTCTGGGTTGATCGGCACGGTCAGGATCGTGCGGGCCAGCGTCACATCATCCGTTTCCAGCCCAGAGCGTTCTGGCCCGAATAAAATGGCGGTGCGTCCGGCCTGATGGTGGATTTCTTGCGCCGCCACTTCGGGGGTCACGACAGGTTTGATGAGGCCGCGTTTGCGCACCGTTGTTGCATAGACATGCGCGCAATCCGCGACAGCCTCGGCCACGCTGTCAAAAACTTGCGCGCTTTCAAGGACGATATCGGCGCCAGCGGCCGCCGGGCCAGCCGACGGATTGGGCCAGCCATCGCGCGGGGCGACAAGGCGCATTTCGGTCAGCCCGAAATTGAGCATGGCGCGGGCCGCCTTGCCGATATTTTCGCCAAGTTGCGGCCGAACAAGAACGAAAATTGGCGGCATTTTTACTTGCGCGCCGCCTCGGCAATGCTGCCGGCAAAATCTTCAAAATCGCGCGGTTCGGTAAAGTCACGATAGACAGACGCAAAGCGGATATAGGCAACGCCATCCAGCCCTTTGAGCCCTTCCATCACCAATTCCCCAATGGTGGACGCGCTGACTTCGCTTTCGCCAGATGTTTCCAACTGACGCTGAATGCCAGAGACCAGTCGCTCAATCTTGGCCGGCTCAATCGGCCGTTTGCGACACGCAATGGTGACGGAGCGTTCCAGCTTTTCCCGGTCAAAGCTTTGCCGCCGCCCTTCAGACTTCACGACCGTCAATTCCCGCAACTGAATGCGTTCAAACGTCGTAAAGCGCGCGCCGCACGCCTCGCACTGACGCCGCCTGCGAATGGCCCCATTATCCTCGGTAGGACGCGAGTCCTTTACCTGGCTATCCTCATGGGCGCAAAATGGGCAGCGCAAGGATCAAAGCCCTTCGTAAATGGGGAAGCGGGCACACATAGCCTCCACCCGGTCGCGCACATGCGCCTCAATCTGAGCGTCGCCCGCTTCGCCATTTTTACGCAGGCCATCCACCACTTCAGAAATCATCTGCCCGATCTGGCGGAATTCTTCCGGGCCAAAGCCCCGTGTTGTCCCGGCAGGCGTCCCCAAGCGAATGCCAGAGGTGAGCGTCGGCTTTTCATCATCATAAGGGATGTTGTTTTTGTTGCAGGTGATCGACGCCCGGTCGAGCGCCTTTTCGGCGTGCTTGCCCTTGGCCTGTTTCGGCCGCAGATCGACCAGCATGGAGTGGTTGTCTGTGCCGCCGGACACAATATCCAGCCCCTGTTCCTGCAGCGCTGCCGCCAACGCCTTGGCATTGGCCGCCACGGCATGGGCATAGGCCTTAAACTCCGGCTGCATCGCCTCAGCAAAGGCAACCGCCTTGGCCGCGACAATATGCATCAGCGGGCCACCCTGAAGCCCCGGGAAGATCGCGCTGTTAAACTTCTTGGCCAAGGCTTCATCATTGGAGAGGATAATGCCCGAACGTGGGCCACGCAGCGACTTATGCGTTGTCGTCGTCGTCACATGGGCGTGAGGCACGGGGCTGGGGTGCGCGCCACCCGCAACCAGCCCCGAAATATGCGACATATCGGCGAGCAGATAGGCGCCGACTTCATCCGCAATTTCGCGGAAACGGGCCCAATCCCAAAAGCGGGAATAGGCCGTGCCGCCGCAGATGATGAGCTTCGGCTTAGTCTCCCGCGCAATCCGGGCGACCTCATCCATATCGATGATCTGGTCATCGCGGCGCACGCCATAGGGAATGGGGTTGAACCATTTGCCCGACATGTTGACCGGCGATCCATGCGTCAAATGGCCCCCCGCGGCCAGATCCAGACCCATGAAGCTGTCCCCCGGCTGCAACAGCGCAAGGAACACCGCCTGGTTCATCTGGCTGCCCGAATTGGGCTGCACATTGGCAAAATTACATCCGAACAGCGCCTTTGCGCGCTCAATCGCCAATGTTTCAATCTCATCCACATATTCGCAGCCGCCATAATAGCGACGACCCGGATAGCCTTCGGCATATTTGTTGGTGAGGATCGACCCCTGCGCCTCAAGCACTGCGCGAGAGCAAATATTCTCTGAGGCAATCAGCTCAATCTTATCGCGCTGACGGTCCAATTCCTTGCCGATCCAGCCTGCAATTTCCGGATCACTCTCGGCCAGACTGCGCGAGAAAAAGCCCTTGGTGACGGTGTAAGAGGCGGCGGTGCTGCTGCTCATGCGGGATCCTTGGCAAAGACGGGGTTGGACAATTTGGTCACGCGGCGGACATGGCGGTCACCGCCAAAGGCTGTGGTGAGAAAGGCGTCAACACAGGCTTTGGCCATATCAATGCCGGTCAGCCGGGCACCCATCGCCAACACATTGGCGTCATTATGCTCGCGCGACAGCCGGGCCGACAAAGGCTCTGACACCAAAGCGCAGCGGCAAGAGGGATTGCGATTAACGGCAATGGAAATGCCAATGCCAGAGCCACAGAGAGCAATGCCGCGCTCTGCCTCTCCCGCAGCGACGGCAGCGGCAAGTTTATAGCCATAATCGGGATAATCGACACTGGTGGCATCATGGGGGCCAAGATCGGCCACCTCATGCCCAGCCTCGGTCAACCAGTCACACAGCGCGCGCTTTAGGTCGAGCGCGGCATGATCAGAGGCAATGGCAATGCGCATCATGTGGCCTGCGTCCCATTGATAGAGTGACTCGAATGACCGTCCATTAGGGGAGCCGAGGCACAATTGCCACTAGGGATTGTGGTAGAACCACCGGAATTGGGGACAGAAAAAAGCCCCGGTGCGACATGCGCACCGGGGCCAGGCAACCTCCCCTTGAGGTTTCGGTTAGAACTTGAAGCCGGCAGCAACACCGTAGCGGCGCGGTTCAAGCGTAAAGATATTGGTGTAGAGACCCGAAGATTGGTCGGTCACATAGAGACCGGTCATCGACGCGCTATCAAAGATGTTCTGGACGTAAGCGCGCATGAACCACTTATCATCCTGACCATTCAACTGGATCTGCGCGTTGGCTTGTGTGTAACCCTCAATCTTGTTGACGCGGCCATTGAAGATGTTGCCATAGCTGTCCCCGGTATAGGTCAGGTCAGCACGCGGAACCACCGTCATGCCATTGTCCATTTCAACCGTATACTGTGCACCAGCCGAGAACTTATAGTTCGGGGCCTGCGGCAACTTGTTACCCTTGATGTTGACCGCCACACCGTTGGAAATGGTGATCCCGCCAAAGGCCGTCCCCGCAGCGCCAGCAGCCTGCGATGTCAAAACACTGCAGATGCCGAAAGCGCCATTGGCGTTCAGGCCGCTATTGGCACCAAAGCTTGTGGGGGCTCGCAAACCAATCCCTTGGTTGATAGCCGTCACAAAGGCATTCACGTTTGCAGCGCTGCCGGTCTTCGACAGAGCGACGCAGTTCGCGCCATTGGTGATATCTTTGATGATGACGGCGTCAGAACGGCCAGCCGACGGATCACGCGGGTTAAACAGACGATCGCCCGAGTCTCCAGCCTTTGTGTGCAGGTAGCTAGCGCCAAAATTGATGGCCAATTCACGCGTGGGGCGGATGATGCTTTCCAGTTCCACGCCGTAAATGTCGGCATCGACATTGTCGTTGACCGAGGTGCGGGCAACAATGCGGCTCAGCTGCAAGCCCTTATACTTATAGTAGAAGGCCGTTGCGTTGAGGGTGAACTTGCCATTGCCAAACACATTCTTCGAACCAACTTCAAAAGCGTCTACCGTCTCTGGCGAGAAGGAATCCGACACAGCGAAGATCGGGCTCAGTGGCGGATTGATACCGCCGGACTTATAGCCGCGAGAATAGGAAACATAGAGCAGATTGTCATCGCTCAGTTTCCAATCCAGAACGGCACGGCCTGTCATCTTGTTATAGCCAACGTTGCGTTCCGACCAAGCCTGGTTACCCGTTGTGCCTGGATCAGCATCAAAGGCGACGAAGAATGGCGAAGCATAAGCATCTGTGCTGGTGAAGGGTGCCAAGAACGCCGCCAGCGTGGTGCGCGCCTTCACATACTTCTTATCGTTATTGTAGCGCAGACCCATGGTCAGCTTCACCGCATCGCTGAACTCATAATAGGCTTCACCGAAGAGGCCATAGGACTTCACAGTCAGCTGATCCGTATTGTTCCGGTAATAGGGCGTCGCGAGATAGGATGCTGGACGCCCGCCGCCCAAGGCGGTGAAGGTGCCAAGAATGCCGGAGACATAATCAATCCCGAACGAATTCACATAATAGCTGTTCTCGGACGACTGCGCGTTGACATAAATGCCGCCGAGCAGGAAGTTGAACTTGCCATCAAAATCGGACGTGATGATGCCTTCGGCCGACCAATCCTTATTGGCTTGGTTCGACCGGTCAAAATCCTGAGGCGTAGCCGAGCAAACTTTATGCCCGCCATAAGAGCCGGTACCCGTCGTCTCAGGGAGCGACGTGCAGAGATTGCCCGCAGGGCCCGTTGGCGTCAGCGCATCATAAATCGGCTTCAAATAGGATCCGAGAGCAGCGCCACCCGCACCGCCAGCCAAACCGGCAAGCGCTGTCAGGCCCGGGGTCATGACGGCACGATTTTGAACCGACAGGTTATAATCCTGCGACGAGTCAACCGCAGCCTTGTGGTAGAAGCCCGTGAGTTGGACGTTAATTGCGCCAAACTCTTGGTTGATACGCGCCTGATATTGCTGTTCCGACGTGAAATAGGTCGGCGTGTGGTCCGTATTCACCGTGCGCGGATCGGCCGGGTTCAAAACGCCGGCATAGGCATCAGCGCCATAGAGGCTGCCGAGGCCCAGGCTCGACGGAATTCCATTCACCGCCAAAAACTCACGCGAGCTGAGCGTGCCCACAAAGGTCGAGTTGGCGTTAGTCATGCCATATTCACGCGCATTGGGCAGACAGCCCAATACGCCAGTGGGGTCGCGCTGACACATTTGCTTTTGAATGCGCATGCGGTTGTCATCTTCACGGAAATAATAGCCCATGAGATCAATCGTCGTGCTGTCGGTCGGCTCCCACCGCACTGACCCGCGAACGGCATACATGTCGCGGTCATCCATTTTCTTACCGTCAAAAACGTTGCTCGTGTAGCCGTCACGCTTCAGATAGAAGCCAGACACACGGGCACCCAGCGTGTCAGAGAGCGGCAGATTGATAACGCCCTTCGCCTTGACTGAGTTGAAATTGCCATATTCAATTTCGCCGGATCCCTTGAACGCTGTCAGGTCCGGGCGAACTGGAACAAAGTTGACCACGCCCGAAGTAGCGTTGCGGCCGAACAGCGTGCCTTGCGGGCCGCGCAGAACTTCGACGCGCTCAAGATCAAAATATTCGGTTTCAAACAGACGCGTCGCGATGAGCGGTGTGCCGTCCAAGTGAATGGCGGTTGCGGAATCGCAGGCCACGCCGACGCACAGATCGCCAATGCCGCGGATTGTGAAGCTCGAACCCGTGAAGTTGCCCTTTGTGAACGTCACGTTCGGCAAGGTGAGCTGAAGATCGCTGGCGTTCTTAATCTGCTGCTTTTCAAGAGCTTCAGCCGAGAAGGCGGAAACGGCGATTGGCACTTCTTGCAGGCTCTGTGCCTGACGCTGTGCGGTGACGATGATTTCATCTGCGCCAATGTCTGACGAATCGGCTTGGGCCGACTGCGCCAAGGCAGGCGACGCGATCAGCATCGCAAGTGCAGAAACACCGGTGACGTAAACTTGCTTCATTACCCCATCTCCCATTTGGTGCCGGATTTACCGGCTCTATCGCGCTCAAGACGCGTATTGGGGCCATCCTGCGACGCGATTCAGCGTCCGTCAATGGTTCAAATCTTGGGAATCTGGCGTCGGCGGCATTTAGGCGTGATGTTTGGGTTGATTTTCTCTCGAAAAACGTAAGGGAAAACCCTAGTTTCTACGTTGTGTTGCGTTTCTGCACCATATTTGAATGATTTGCCTCAGTGTCGATCTTAAGTCGGTATGGGCATCTGAAATTGTGCGGCCTATAGAATGATGTTGATATGACAGAAGATAAAAAACCCGCTGTTCCCCAAGACGTCGCCGACGCAATCCGCACGCTCATCAATTGGGCGGGCGACGATCCCAATCGTGAAGGCCTGATCGATACGCCCAAGCGCGTGGCGCGCGCTTGGAAGGAATATTGTGCCGGCTATGCCGAAGACCCCGGCCTGCATTTGTCGCGCACCTTTGAAGAAGTGGGCGGCTATGATGAGGTTGTCTTGCTGAAAGACATTCCGTTTCAGTCGCATTGCGAACATCACATGGCGCCGATTGTCGGCAAGGCCTCCATCGCCTATCTTCCCAAAAACCGCGTTGTCGGCATTTCAAAGCTGGCCCGCGTGCTGCATGGCTATGCGCAGCGGCTTCAGGTGCAAGAACGGCTGACCGCCGAAGTCGCCAAATGCATTTGGGACAATCTCCAGCCGCATGGCGTGGCTGTCGTGATTGAAGCCACCCATGGTTGCATGACCGGCCGAGGTGTGCGCACGCCCGGCGTGGGAATGACAACGAGCCGCCTGCTCGGTTGCTTTTTGGATGACCCCAGCAGCCGCCGGGAAGTCATGAGCCTGATGGGCTATTAAAGCCCAAAAACTTTAACGATCCGGCAGATTGTCGAGCGTCCGGCGAATATCCTGCAGCACGCGCAGGCTGATCCGGAGATCGTCCAAATCTATGCCTTCCAGAAACTGTTCCACTTCCGGACCGATTTCGGACAATGCCTGGCCATGCATTTCGCGGCCCGCATCAGTAATCTCAACCCAGATATCCTGATTGGACGGGGCGGACGCCAATAGACCGCGCGCGACCAAAGACGCCACTTTTTCGGCCATGTAATCTTCGCTGTCTTGAAACGCCCAAGCCAGAACAGAGAGTTTCTCGCGGGATTTTCCGCCGCGGATGAAATGGGTCAAAATCCCGAACTGTCCGGTCGTCATGCCCGCAGGCGCGGATTGGTCATATCGGTTGCGCAACAAATGTTCGACAATGGCAATCTCTGTAAAGAGATCGAGCACTGTCCGCTCATCACGGGATCGGCTGATCGGCATATTCCACCCTAGGCTCTACGCAGTCACATACTCAACTTTATGCCCGATCCCGGTTTAGCGGATTGGGCAGGCCGGATCGAGACGATAATCAAGATAGCCGTCTACCGACCCCATGAGTTCCGTCATCTCATTTTCAAAGAAATGGTTCGCGCCCTTAATCTCATCATGATTGATGGTGATGTGCCGCTGCGTGCGCAGTTTATCGACCAGCTTTTGCACAGCGGGCGGGGTCACGACTTCATCCGCTGTGCCCTGAATGATGATGCCCGAGGATGGGCAGGGCGCCAGAAAGCTGAAATCATACATGTTGGCGGGCGGCGCAATCGAGATAAAGCCCCGAATCTCCGGCCGCCGCATCAGCAACTGCATGCCGATAAGTGCCCCAAAGCTGTAACCAGCAACCCAGGTCTGTTGGGCCTCTGGGTGGATGGACTGCACCCAATCCAGCGCGGATGCGGCATCGGACAATTCGCCAATGCCATTGTCAAACACGCCTTCGCTGCGCCCAACGCCGCGAAAGTTGAAGCGCAAGGTCGCAAAACCGCGCCGAACAAAGGTTTGGTAGAGCGCCTGCGCAATCCGATTGTTCATCGTTCCGCCCGCTTTGGGGTGGGGATGCAGGATCATCGCAACAGGTGCGCGCGGGCGTGGCCCAGGGTTAAAGCGGCCTTCAAGGCGGCCTTCAGGGCCGGGGAAAATAACTTCGGGCATGGGCCTCGCACAGAAAAATCGTCAATGGGAACAGCGCAATACTTTGCGCCATGAGCTCTGCCTATATAGGAAGGACCGGCCATTTCGCAATCATTGGGTGTGACCGTGCCTGATCGTCTTTATCTTGACCATGCTGCAACCGCCCCGGTGCTGGCCCCGGTGCGCGATGCAATGGCGCGTTCGATAGAGACTTGGGCCAACCCATCCTCCCCCCATGCCGAAGGCCGCGCGGCCCGCGCCGCCTTGGAAGATGCACGTCATCGCATCGCAGCGGCGCTGGGCTGGTCGCATGAGATTATCTTCACCAGCGGGGCAAGCGAAGCCATCTCCATCGCCCTGACGCGCACGGCGGCGGATGTCACTTTACTGTCGGCGATTGAACATGATGCCGTCCAACGCTGCGCCCCGCATGGCTTTCTAATCCCGGTTGCCCCAGATGGCCGCGTGACGCCGGATCGCGTCTATGGTCGGCTTTCGGCTTTATCGGCTGCCCGCCCTTTGGTCGCGGTGCAGCATGCAAATAATGAAACAGGGGTGATCCAGCCGCTGGAGGACATTGCCGAGATTGTGCGGGACAAGGGTGGCATCTTCTTTGCCGATTGCGCGCAGACGGCAGGCAAGCTTGATTTGCCCGACGCAGATCTCATTGCCGTCTCCGCGCATAAATTTGGCGGCCCGCCGGGCATTGGTGCATTGCTTGTTCGCGATCTGGCTTTGCTCACCCCCACGGGTGGGCAGGAAAAAGGCTATCGTCCCGGCACCGAAAATCTGCCCGGCATTATCGGCTTTGCAACGGCAGCAGAGGCGAGCCGCGGCTGGATGGCGCGGGCGAAGGATTTGCGCCAGCATCTCGACAGCGCAATTGAAGCCGCAGGCGGCAAGGTCGTCGCTAAAACGGCGGACCGCATCCCCTCCATCGCCAGCTACCAAATGCCGGGCAAGGCGAGTTCGGCTCAATTAATCCAGTTCGACATGGCGGGCATTTCTGTCTCGGCGGGCAGCGCCTGTTCTTCCGGCACCTTAAAGACAAGCCGGGTGCTCACCGCCATGGGCTGGAACGACACAGAGGCCGCAGAAATCGTGCGGATCAGCTTTGGCCCAGAAACGAGCCGCAGCGATGTGTATCGCCTTATCGAAACATGGCAGCGTATCCGGGGATGAGCATTTATCTCGATTATCAGGCAACTACGCCGCTTGCGCCCGAAGCTTTGGCGGCGATGCGGCCTTGGCTGGAAGATAAATGTGCCAACCCCCATGCATCCCATCGGCTTGGGCGCGAAGCCGCCGCCGCCGTTGAGGTCGCGCGGGATCAGGTGGCGGCCTTGCTCCCAAAAGGCGGACGCGTTTATTTCACCAGTGGGGCCACAGAGGCGATCAACTGGGCCTTGCGCTGTGCGGGCGGTGGCAAGATTGCCATTGCGGAAACCGAACATGCGGCTGTGCGCGACACAACCCATTGGCTCGGCACGCAGGGGCGCGAGATGAAAATCATCCCCGTCGATCATTCCGGTTTGATCGATCCCACCGCCCTGCCCGCGCAGATGGGCATGGCCGCTATCATGCTGGTTAATAATGAAATTGGTGTGATCCAGCCCATTGCCGCCCTTGCCGAACAGGCACACCGCGCGGGTGCCCTCTTCCTGTGCGATGCGGTGCAGGGCTATGGCCGCATCGCCATTCCCGACGGGCCAGATTTGATTGCGATCAGCGCACATAAAATCCACGGCCCAAAGGGCATTGGCGCACTCTGGGTGCGCGATCGGGTTGAGATTACCCCGTTTCTTTTAGGCGGCGGACAGGAAGGCGGCCTCAGATCGGGCACGCTCTCCCCGGCGCTTTGTGCAGGCTTTGGCGCGGCCGCTCAGCTCGCTGCCAGCCGCTGGGATGAGGATGCAGCCCATGTGGCGCGGCTGTGGGCGCTGGCAATCGAAATGCTGCCCAAAGACTGGGCGGTCAACGGATCAGCAACACACCGTTATATGGGCAATTTGAACATCCGGCGCACAGGTCTGGATGTCGCCCGCCTTATATCGGAGCTGCGGGACATTGCCTTTTCTGCCGGGTCTGCCTGTGCCAGCGGGTCGGGTCGGCCAAGCCATGTCCTTCGGACGCTTGGGCTGACCGACGCACAGGCGCGGAGCTCCCTTCGGATTGGGTTTGGGCGATATACATCCGAACAGGATTTGCGCTTTGCCCTCAGCACGATATTCGACGCCGCAGACAAACAAGGACAGGCATGGTCATGATGCGAGTTTGCTTTCAGATGGCGGATGGCCAATCGGTAGAAGCCCAAGCGGCGGCGGGCGATAGCTTGCTGACCGTTGGGCAAGCCGCGGGCCTGTCGCTTGAGGGCACGTGCGAAGGCCAAATGGCCTGTTCCACCTGCCATGTCATCGTCGACGCAGACTGGTTCACCAAACTGACACGGGCGAGCGAAGATGAAGAAGATATGATTGATCTGGCTGCTGGAGCCACGCGCTATAGCCGCCTATCCTGCCAGATAACTCTTGATGAGAGCCTGGATGGCCTGACCGTGCGATTGCCGGTTGAAAGCCATAACATGCAAGGCCGATAGCCCAGACCCGCAAGCGGCACCCTTGCCCTTTTGCAAGAGCGTCTCCATATGCCGGTCCGGGAGTCGGGCGGACGTGGTCTTCGCCAACCTGGTCAGGGCCGGAAGGCAGCAGCCACAACGAATTCGCCGCGGGTCGTTCCGGCTCCCACCCGCTTCTGGTCGTTGGATCGACGCGATCAGGATGAACCCTTCGACTTTCCAAATCATCGCGCGTAGAAGGGCCCCATGTCCGACGATATAGACATGCATGACGATCTGGGTCCGGGCTTTGCCCTGGACGACCCTGCGCCACAAAGGACCGCAGCCCCAGAGGCGCAGGCCTATCGCGTGCTGGCCCGCAAGTACCGGCCACAGCGATTCTCTGAACTGATCGGGCAAGACGCCATGATCACCACGCTGGGCAATGCCATTAAGCGGGGCCGGTTGGCCCATGCCTTTTTGCTCACCGGGGTGCGCGGCGTTGGCAAAACATCGACCGCGCGGCTTGTCGCCAAGGCGCTGAATTGCATTGGCCCGGATGGCCAAGGCGGACCAACCATCGACCCTTGCGGCGTCTGTGAACCCTGCCGCGCCATTGCCGAAGGACGCCATATCGATGTGATCGAAATGGATGCCGCGTCGAACACGGGCATTGATGACATTCGCGAGATTATTGAGGCTGTGCGCTACGCCTCTGTTTCCGCACGGTTTAAGATTTACATCATCGACGAAGTCCACATGCTGTCCAAGGCGGCCTTTAATGGCTTGCTGAAAACGCTGGAAGAACCGCCGCCGCATGTAAAATTCCTCTTTGCGACGACCGAAATCCAAAAGGTTCCGGTCACTGTTCTATCGCGCTGCCAACGGTTCGACCTGCGCCGTATTCCTGCCGACCTGCTGGCCGCGCATTTCAGCCATGTCTGTTCCGCCGAAGGCGTGACGGCAGAGGCGGATGCGCTCGCCCTGATTGCGCGCGCGGCCGAAGGCTCTGTCCGCGACGGCCTGTCCATTTTGGATCAAGCCATCGCCCATGCCGACATGGACGGCGCTGGCACGGTGACGGGCGAACAGGTTCGGGCAATGCTCGGCCTATCTGATAGAGGCGCTATTCGTCGCCTCTTTGGTCTATTGCTGAACGGCGATGCACCCGCCACTTTGACTGCCCTGCGCGATCAGCATGATTTGGGGGTCGAACCCGCCGCCATTTTCCGGGGGCTGTTGGAAACCTGCCATGGCACCAGCCTGGCAAAGGTCGGCACATTGGCCGACCCTGCCCAATCGGCCGAAGAGCGCGCTGATTATGACCAATGGGCCGCCGGGCTGAGCTTTCAGCTGCTCCACCGCATCTGGCAATTGCTGCTCAAGGGCCATGACGAAATCGTCCGGGCCAGCGACCCGCGCGAGGCAGCCGACATGGCCGCCTTGCGCATTATCCATGCAAGTCAACTTCCCGACCCCGGTGATCTGGCGCGCAAGCTGGAATCAGGTGCGCCGATGGCAATAGCCTCTGCCCATACGCCTGCAGCGGCCCCATCTGGCGGCGCTGAGGCAATGGCCGCCACCTCTGCGCCATCTGTGCCAGAGAGTTTTCCGGCGCTGATCGAGTTTCTGGCGCAAAATGGCCGGGCCCATTTGGCGCAGCAGATGCATGATTATGCAGGGCTGATCCGCTATGCTCCCGGCACGCTGGTGGTTCGCCCGGTAAAGCCGCTGCCCAGCGACTTTGCCCGCGATTTGGCCGCCGCGCTCAAAAGCCTAACAGGCATGAATTGGGATGTGACGACGACCGATGGCGATGCGCAACCATCCATGTTGCAGCAACAGCAGACCCGCGAAAATCAAGCGCGCGAGCTCATTTTGGCAACGCCTTTGGTGAAAGCCGCCTTCGATGCCTTTCCCGACGCCGAACTTGTCGACTATGAGATCGCCGAACTCAGTCCTGCCCAACGGAGCATAGCCTCATGAAATCCATCGATGACATTTTGAAAATGGCCCAAAATGTTCAGGCCGAGCTGGAAAAGGCGCAGGCCAATCTCGACACGATTGAAGTCGAAGGGGCCGCAGGCGGCGGATTGGTGAAAGTCCGCGCATCTGCCAAGGGCCGCATCATTGGCGTTTCCATTGATGAGAGCTTGCTAGTGCCGACCGAAAAGCAAATTTTGGAAGATTTGGTGACAGCGGCCTTTAACGATGCCCGCGCCAAAGCCGATGCCGTATCCAGCAAAGAAATGGGCAAGATGAAGGGCAGTATCCCCTTGCCCCCCGGCTTTAATCTGCCCTTCTAAACCCCCCCCTTTTCCAGGGCCTATTGGTAGAGACAGGCGTCGAGCCGATCCCGTTTGACGACGCCGATATTGGCCGCAATGCGGTTGCCATGCCGCCGGGTAAAGCCCGACGGGCTGGCCGCTTCGCGCTTTTTGGGCAGCGGCAGAACAGCGGCGATCCGTGCGGCTTCTTGGGTCGATAGGGTCGCGGCGTCATGGTTGAAATAACGCTGCGCCCCCGCATTGGCGCCATAAGTGCCGATGCCGGTTTCGGCGATGTTGAGATAAACTTCCATAATCCGGCGCTTGCCCCAGATGTTTTCGATGAGCAGCGTGAACCAAGCCTCTAAAGCTTTGCGCACATAACCGCCCCCTTGCCAGAGAAATGCGTTTTTCGCGGTCTGCTGGCTGATCGTTGAGCCGCCCCGAATGCGCCCGCCGCGCAAATTGCGTTCAAAGGCATTGGCAATGGCTTCCCGGTCAAAGCCTTCATGGGTGCAGAATTTGCCATCCTCCCCCGCAATGGCCGCGCGGGCCATATCCGGATCCATATCGGTGAGCGACATCCAATCCTTGGTCACGCTGCGCCCGGCGATGATATCGCCCGCCATAGTGGCCGTATAGGGCGGGGGCACAAATCGATAGATGACCACCCACAAAACCGACAGGCCGATAAACCAGACAATCGCCTTGCCCGCCAAAACGGCCAGTTGCCGTGATTTTGATGTTGCCCCACCCCGCGCCATAAGATCGGTTTAGCGTCTGATCCGCGTCGGGCAAGGGGGCCGACGGCGTGCCTGTGTTGCCCCCTTGGCCAAGCAGCGCTAAAGCGCCCGCTTTCCAGATAGTTTGAATTGGACGACCTGTGACCACGCTTTACGCCCGCTATGCCGCGCATATTGATGCCGCGCTTGATGCTTTAGAAAAAGAGGGCGTGTTGCAGCCGGGTGTGGACCGCCGCAATCTGACGGTCGAGCCGCCGCGCGATGCCAGCCATGGCGATCTGGCGGCCAATGCCGCCATGGTGCTGGCGAAGCCTGCGGGCATGAACCCGCGCGCGCTGGCCGAGGCGCTGGCTACAAAGCTGGGCGCGATAGAGGATGTGGCGTCCGTTGATGTCGCAGGACCGGGTTTTATCAATTTGCGCCTGACCGATGATGCTTGGCGCGCCGAGCTTGCCCTAATTGCCGAAGGCGGGGCGGACTATGGCCGATCCACATTGGGCAAGGGCAGCATCGTCAATGTCGAATATGTCTCTGCCAACCCGACCGGCCCCATGCATATGGGCCATTGCCGGGGGGCCGTGGTGGGCGATGCGCTGGCGACCCTGCTGGAGCATGCCGGGCATAAGGTGATCCGCGAATATTATGTGAATGATGCCGGTGGTCAGGTCGATGTTCTCGCCCGGTCGGCGCATCTGCGCTATCGCGAAGCCTTGGGCGAAGATGTGGGCGAAATTCCCGAAGGCCTGTATCCGGGTGACTATCTGATCCCCGTTGGCCAAAAGCTCGCCCAGGACCATGGCGACCGCTTTGTCGGCGCGCCAGAAAGTGATTGGCTGGTCTTGTTCCGTGAAACGGCCGTCGCCGCGATGATGGACATGATCCGGGCTGATCTCGCCTTGCTGGGCATTCATCACGATGTGTTCTCATCCGAAGCGATCGTTCAGCGAGAGAAAAAGCCGGAAGCCGCCGAAGCCATTTTGCGCGAAAAAGGGCTGGTCTATGATGGCGTTCTGGAAGCGCCCAAAGGGGAAGTGGATCCAGATTGGGAACCCGTCACTTTGCCCTTGTTCCGCTCTACCCAATTTGGCGATGATCAGGATCGACCGATTAAAAAATCCAGTGGCAGCTGGACCTATTTTGGCGCCGACATGGCCTATCACTTCCAAAAGGCGCAGACGGCAGATGCCCTGATCGACATTTGGGGGGCCGACCATGCGGGCACGGTCAAGCGGATCAAGGCCGCTGTGACGGCCCTGACCGGCGGCACCAAGCCCTTTGATGTAAAGCTGGTGCAGATGGTGCGCCTATTGCGCGGCGGTGAGCCCGTTAAAATGTCAAAGCGGTCCGGTAATTTCGTGACATTGGCTGATGTCGTGCGCGAAGTGGGCAAGGATGTCGTGCGCTTCACCATGCTGACGCGCAAGGCCGATGCGCAGATGGATTTTGACTTTGCCAAGGTTGTGGAAGCCTCAAAAGACAATCCGGTTTTCTATGTGCAATATGCCCATGCGCGAATTTGCTCGCTCAAGCGCAAGGCAGCCGAAGCCGGGATTGCGGCAAGCGCCAGCGAATTGGGTCGGCTGGATGCCGCCGATCTTGGGCTGGCGAAACTTGCCGCGCAATTGCCCCGGCTTGTGGAAAGCGCAGCCCTTGCGCGCGAGCCGCATCGCATCGCCTTTTACCTCTATGATCTGGCCGCCGCCTTCCACGCCTATTGGAATAGCGGGAATGATGATCCCACCCGTCGCATGTTTCAGGTAGATGCCCCAGAAGTTACAGCAGCAAGGCTTTTCCTGGCGTCCGCAATCGGGCAAGTCATTGCCAATGGTCTGGCCATCATGGGTGTGGCCGCCGCTGAGGAGATGTAGGGCGCGTGCGCGACGACAAGCATTTATCGCTAGACACAGAAGAGCGGCTTCCCTGGCTGGAGCCTGTTGAGCCTGTCATTGTTCAGCCGTCGCCAGGCTCTGGGTCTGCCCGGGCGCTGGTGATCGCGACGATTGGGGCTGTCATGCTGGTGTTCGGTGGCCTTTGGTGGATGAGCAATCGCGAAGTCAGCCTTGATGGAGACGGCTCTCTCATCGCAGCGCCTGCCCTGCCTTATAAGGTACGCCCAGATGATATTGGTGGAATGACTGTTGAGGGGCAGGGGGATGCCGCCTTTGCAGCCTCCGAAGGGGCAGATGCCAATGGTCAGCTTGATCTTGGTGCGGAATCCGAGGCCCCGGTTCAGGCGCAGCGCGTTGCCCCGGCCAAGCCTGCCGCACCCGTTGCGATGGGGCAAAAGGCAAGTGCCACTGTCTCGGTCGGTGGCGTCCTTGTCGCCGCGCGGCCCAATATCGCCGGGCCCCGGCCAGCGCCGGGACAAGCAGCCGATGTGAATGGCACCGGCTTGATCCAATTGGGCACCTATTCCGATGCAGCCGGGGCCAATCAAGCCTATGCCGCGCTGGTGCAGCGTTATGCCGTTCTGGATGGACTGCCCCGGCAAACAGCCAAAACAATTGTTGCAGGCAAGACATTTTACCAATTGCGCATTTCAGCTGGCGCGCAGGCACAAAATCTCTGTGTGCGCCTGAAGGCAGGCGGTGCCAGTTGCAGTCTGGTCAAGTAATCCCCAGTAAAGCACCCGCGCGGGGGCCGCTGCCTTCGACAAGCCAGACAAGCCCGGTTAAGGACTGACTATGAAGCCCGTCATCTTCGGCCTGTCCGGTGAACGCGTAACGCCCGATGAGCGCGCCTTTTTTCGCGAGTGTGATCCTGCGGGATATATTTTCTTCAAGCGCAATATCGTGGATCGCACACAGTTGCGGGCTTTAACGGATGATCTGCGGGCCTTATCTGGCCAGGATGATCTGGCCATTCTGATTGATCAAGAAGGCGGGCGGGTCGCCCGGATGCAGCCGCCGACATGGCCCGCCTTTCCACCGGGTGGTGCGTTTGACACGCTTTATGATGTGGCCCCAATGACAGCCATTGAGGCCGCCCGGGTCAATGCCGAAGCCCTTGGCCTGATGCTGAGTGAGGTGGGCATCACCGTGGACTGCCTGCCGCTGCTGGATGTGCGCGTGCCTGAAACCCACCCGGCCATTGGGGATCGTGCCTTGGGCAGTGATCCGATGCGCGTTGCGGCCTTGGGCCGCGCCACGATAGAGGGGCTACGCGCAGGCGGCGTGGTGGGGGTGGTCAAACATATGCCGGGTCAGGGCCGGGCTGTGGTCGATAGCCATCTCGAACTTCCAAGTGTCTCCGCCAGTGACGCCGATCTGGAACAAGATTTGGCACCCTTTGCCGCGCTCAAAGATGCGCCAATGGGTATGACCGGACATATTGTCTTTCCCGCCTGGGATAAGGATCGGTGCGCGACCATGTCTCCCACAATCATCACCGAGATTATCCGCGGCAAAATTGGCTTTACCGGCCTGTTGATGAGCGATGACCTAGACATGAAGGCGCTGAAAGGCGACGTGCCTCAGCGCGCAGCCGATTGTGTGGCGGCGGGATGCGATGTTGCGCTCAATTGCTGGGGGCGGTTTGACGAAATGGTCGCCATCGCCAATCTGCTTCCTGAAATCACGCCCGGCGCGCGGGCGCGGCTCGACGCGGCTATGGCGACATGCACGCCGGTTTACGCTTCCGACCGCATTGCCGAACTTATGGCAAAGCGCGACGCGCTCTTGGCGCTGGCGGGATAGGGCCAGCATGTCGGGCGAACAATTGGTTCTGGACAGCTTTGAAGCGCCCCCGCCCGTTGAGGAAGAACGCCTGACCGTTGATCTGGGCAGCTGGGAAGGTCCGCTTGATCTGCTGCTCACCCTCGCCCGTTCCCAAAAGGTCGATTTGCGGGAAATGTCGATCTTGGCGCTGGTCGATCAATATCTCGCCTATATTAACGATGCCCGGGCGCTCAAGCTGGAGATTGCGGCCGATTATCTCGTGATGGCGGCTTGGCTTGCTTATCTTAAATCCGGGCTGCTGTTGCCCAAAGACCCAGAAATTGAACCCAGCCCCGAAGAACTGGCCCTGCGCCTGCAATTGCGGCTGGAGCGGCTCAATGCGATGCGCGAAGCGGGAGCACGGCTGATGGCGCGGGATCGGCTGGGCCGGGATGTCTTTGCCCGCGGCGCGCCAGAGGGTTTGCGCGTTGTCCGCAAAGCCAAATGGGACTCTAGCCTATTTGACCTGATCCAAGCCTATGGCCATATCAAAGCCCGGGCAGAGCCGCCGCTCCATATCGTCCATCAACGCAATGTCCTGACGCTGGAAGAGGCGATTGACCGGGTATCACGGCTGGTCGGATCGATGGTCGAATGGACGGTTATTCATCGCTTCCTGCCCGAAAGCGATGATCCGCAATTCCGCAAATCGGCTTTGGCATCGAGCTTTGTGGCCACCCTTGAACTCGCCCGTCAGGGCAAGATCGCGCTGCGCCAAGACGATGCCTTTGCCCCCTTATATGTGCGGGCCGCATGACAGAGATGATGATCCCCGACCCCACACAGGATGACACCCGCGCCGTGGAGGCAACGCTCTTTGCCGCATCTGAGCCGCTGTCGGTGCAAGATATTGCCGCCTATGTCGGGCCTGATGTTGACATCAAGGCCGCCCTTCAATCGCTTGCGGCGCTTTATGCCAGCCGCGGCATCAACTTGGTGGACCGGGGCGGCAAATGGCATTTTCAGACAGCGGGCGATCTGGCCCATATTTTACGGCGCGAACGCGAGGAAAGCCGCAAGCTCAGCCGCGCCGGAATCGAGACACTGGCGATCATCGCCTATCATGAGCCGGTGAGCCGGGCCGAAATCGAATCGATTCGCGGTGTGCAGATCTCCAAAGGCACGTTGGATGTTCTGATGGAGGCAGGTTGGGTGCGCCCGGCGGGCCGACGCGAAACGCCGGGTCGGCCGCTGACCTTTGCAACAACGCCTGCCTTCCTGGCGCATTTTGGGCTGGAAAACCGCAGAGATCTGCCGGGAATTGATGATTTGCGGGCCGCAGGGCTTTTAGATCCCGTGGATCTGGCCTTTGACGCGCTGGATCTTCAGGGCGGCGATGATCCCGATACGCCCGACCTAGAAAGCGACGACGAAAGCGCCTAAGTTAGAGTCATCAAGCCCCCTGCCCCGGCTGGGTCGCGCTTGCCCCAATGGAGAATTTTATGGGTAGTTTCAGCATCTGGCATTGGCTGGTCGTCGGCATCCTCATCCTGCTGTTGTTCGGCAAGGGACGGTTTTCCGACATGATGGGCGATGTCGCCAAGGGCATTAAGAGCTTCAAAAAAGGCATGGCCGAAGATGACGACGCAAAGCCCGCGCCGCGCATCGAAACCGCTGCGCCGACCCCCGTTGAGGCGGAAAAGCAAACTGACAAGCAAGCCTGAACCGGCCGATGTTTGACGTCGCGCCCAGCGAGCTCCTTCTTGTCGCGGTGGTGGCCCTTGTCATCATCGGCCCAAAAGACCTGCCGCGCGTTTTGCGTTTTGTCGGCCAATGGGTCGGCAAGGCCAAAGGTGTGGCCCGTCAATTCCGGTCTGGATTTGATGAAATGGTGCGCGAAGCAGAACTGCGCGAGATGGAAGAAAAATGGCGCACTGAAAATGAACGCATCATGCGCGAACACCCCGTGATGCCGGCCCCGTCCGAGGGCGCATCCGCATCTCAAGAGACGACAGATGCAGCGCAAGAGCGCCGCCCATGAGCGACGTAGATGAAACGCGCATGCCGCTGATCGAGCATTTGATCGAGTTGCGTCGACGGCTGCTCTGGAGCGTTGCAGCACTTGCCATTGCCTTTTTCGGCTGCCTTTATGTCGCGAAAGATATTTTTGCGGTGCTGGTGCAGCCGCTGCTGAAGGCGGGCCAAGGCAAGATTATCTATACCGATATTTTCGAAGCCTTTTTTGCTGAAATTAAAGTCGCCTTTTTCTCCGCCATGATGGTCGCCTTTCCGGTGATCGCAACGCAGGTGTGGCGCTTTGTCGCGCCGGGGCTTTATGCGAAGGAAAAAAGAGCGTTTCTGCCCTTTTTGCTGATGACACCTATCCTGTTTATGTCCGGCGCTGCCCTTGCCTATTTTGTGGCGATGCCCGTCGCGCTCAAATTTCTGCTCGGCTATTCCGGCAATGTCGGCGGCGTCGCGCAAGAAGCCTTGCCAGGCGTTGGAAATTACCTCAGCTTTGTGACCAAATTCATCTTTGGCTTTGGCGTCGGCTTTCTCTTGCCCGTGCTCTTGATGCTATTGGAACGCGCCGGGCTGGTCACGCGGACGCAGCTGAGGGACGGGCGACGCTACGCAATTGTTGGGGCCTTTGCGGTCGCAGCTGTTTTGACGCCGCCCGACATTGTCTCACAACTGCTGCTCGCCGTGCCGTTGTGCCTGCTTTATGAGCTGGCGATCATCGCCATCTGGTTCACCGAGAGGCGGCGCGCGAAGGAAAATCCAGCCGCCACTGAGTGACCCTGCGATCGGCGCTATTTGTTAATCGCCTCCTCCCCCGCCTTGCCGACCGATCCAATGTCATGACCAAGGCCTTTGACCGTATTACAGCCGCTGATCAAAAGCGCGGCTGCGGCAAAAAACAGGATCGCTGATCTGCGCACCATGGGGTGTCTCCTTAAAGCTTTTCTGTTGGAACGATCCGCGTAGAATGACCTTCATGTCTGTCGCCAAGCTGAACGAAGCATTATCCCGCGCCGAACGCCATGCCCCCCATCTGCGCCAGCTTATGGGGCAGCATATCGCGGTGCGTGATCTTTTGGCGGCAGGAGACCTTAATGCTGCGCTTGCTTTGCCAGACCGGGATTATGATCCTGACATGCCCGTTGGGCAGGCGCTGCGTCGGGCCAAGGGGCAATTGGCGCTGGCCGTTGCGATTGGCGACTTATCAGGCGTGCTTGATCTAGAAGGTGTGACGCTGGCCCTGTCCGACTTTGCCGACACCGCGCTCGACCGTGCGATTGCGGCAGCCATCTCGGAATATCAGCCCGGCGCCCCGGCCATCGGCCTTGCCGCCATTGCGCTGGGCAAACATGGCAGCCGAGAGCTGAACTATTCATCCGACATCGACCCCATATTAATCTTTGATCCAGAGACACTGCCCTGCCGCGCCCGCGATGAGCCGGTGGAGGCGGCGGTCCGCATGGGGCGGCGCATTGTGGAACTGATGCAGGCCCGCACCGAACATGGCTATGTGTTCCGCATTGACCTGCGCCTTCGGCCAACTCCAGAAGTCACGCCCATCGTGATGCCCGTCGATGCCGCCATCACCTATTATGAGTCGCAAGCTGTCGCTTGGGAACGGGCGGCCTTCATCCGGGCGCGCGCCTGTTCGGGCGATCTCAGGCTCGGCCAATGTTTCACCCAGGCGCTGCGGCCCTTTGTCTGGCGGCGCGGGCTGGATTTTGGGGCGATCCGCGACATTCGGGCGATGTCGCACCGCATCCGCGACCATTATGCGCAAGGCCAGCGTTTCGGCCCCGGCTTTGACCTAAAGCGGGGTCGCGGCGGCATAAGAGAATGTGAGTTTTTTGCCCAAATCCACCAGCTGATCCATGGCGGGCGGGATGCAGATTTGCGGGCGCCCTCAACGATTGCGGCCCTCGGCGCACTTGCCGCCGCAGGTCATATCCCGACTGATACGGCCGAGACCCTGTCCCATGCCTATCGCCGCTATCGTGAAATGGAGCATCGGCTGCAAATGGTCGATGATCAACAAACCCATAGCCTGCCGCGCGATGCAGATGCCCTTGATAATGTGGCGCAGCTCGCCGGGCTGGAGGATGGGCAGGCTCTGCTGGAGGCACTCGCGCCCGACATTGCAGCCGTTGGCACACTCTATGACAGCCTAGACGGGCCGGAACGCCCCTCCCTCCCAAGCCAAGAGGAAGCGCTGGAAGCGGCCTTGCGCGCAGCCGGTTTTGCAGACCCCAGCCCTGCCATTCAGCGCATTCAGCATTGGCGCAGCGGCGCGGTGCGGGCGGTGCGCACGTCGGCGGCCCATGAGGCTTTGGAGGCGGTTCTGCCGCAGCTGATCGAGGGGCTGGGCCATGCGCCAGACCCGCTGACCGCGATCAACCAATTTTCAACCATCGTGGAGCGCCTGCCCAGCGCGATTAATCTTTTCCGCCTGCTCGAAGCGCGGCCCGCTTTGCTCGCCATGCTGGCCGATATCCTGTGTCACGCCCCCACATTGGCCGAACAATTGGGCCAGCGGCCCGCAATGCTCGATCGTCTGATCGATGCCTCTGCCTTTGACCCGCCGGGCAGTGTTGATGACATTTGCAGCCTGTTGTTCGGCGGAGAAACGCTGGAAGACACGCTGGATCATGTCCGTCGCCTTGTCGGGGAAATGCGCTTTGCACTCGGCGTGCAGCTTGTTGGCGGGGCGCAAGATGCGCTCCATGTGGCGGGCGGCTATGCGCGCATCGCCGAAGCTGCGATCCGCGTCATTGCAGATGCCACCATTGCCGAATTTGAAAAGGCACATGGCCGCGTGCCGGGTGGGGAGCTGGTTATCCTGGCACTGGGCCGCATGGGCGGGGCAGAATTGACCCACGCGTCTGACCTAGACCTGATTTACCTGTTCACGGGCGATTTTTCCGCCACATCCGACGGCGCAAAACCCTTAGGCGCGGTGCATTATTTCAACCGACTAAGCCAGCGCGTGACCAATGGCTTGTCCGTGCCGACAGCGGCAGGTGCGCTTTACGATGTGGATACGCGCCTGCGCCCGTCTGGCAATGATGGGCCGCTTGCCATCTCGCTTGAAAGTTTTGCCAGATACCAGAGGGAAAATGCCTGGACTTGGGAACATATGGCGCTGACCCGGGCCCGGCCCGTTTATGGATCGCCCACCGCCCAAGCAGCGGCGCAGACCATTATCACCTCTGTTCTGACCGCCCCACGAGACCGAGCGCAGATGATCACCGATGCGGCTAAGATGCGCAGCGATATGGCAGCGCATAAGCCGCCTTTGGGGCCATTGGATGTCAAGCTGGCCTCGGGCGGGCTGGTGGATCTGGAATTTCTAACCCATGTCCTCCAGCTGGCGCATAACAAGGGCCTGACCCCGTCGCTGGGCACAGCGATTGCGCAGCTTGTGACAGAAGGCCTGTTGCCCAGCGAGATGCAGCAGGCCCATGCCTTGCTCACGCGCACCTTGGTTGCGGTGCGCCTCATGGCCCCTAGCCTGCAACTGCCAAGTGCCGTTGCCCGGCCCGTTATTGCCCAGGCCTGTGGCGCGCAGAATTGGCCAGACCTGCTTGCGCAGCTGGAAACTGTGCGGCAGAGCGTGGCGCGAGAGTGGGGATCAGTTATCGCCATAAAAGGACAATGACATGTTAAAAGACGGCAGCCCCGCGCCCGATGCGCGTTTTGAAACAGCCGAAGGCCCGGCCTCGATTAAGGATTATGCGGGCCGCAAGCTGGTGCTGTATTTCTACCCGAAGGACGATACCTCTGGCTGCACGCGTGAGGCGCAGGACTTTACCGCCCTTGCCAATGATTTTGCCGCCGCAGGCGCTGCCATTGTTGGCATTTCAAAGGATAGCCTTGCCAGCCACAAGAAATTTCAGGCCAAATATGATCTGAACATTGCGCTTGGCAGCGACGCCGAAGGCGGCGTGTGTGAGGCCTTTGGCACTTGGGTCGAAAAATCCATGTATGGCCGCAAATATATGGGCATTGAGCGTGCGACCTTTCTCATCGGTGCAGATGGCACAATCGCGCGCATCTGGCGCAAGGTGAAGGTGCCCGGCCATGCCGCTGAGGTGCTGGAGGCCGCAAAGGCGCTTTGACCCCTGTCAGCATGACCAGCATAGCAAGTGCCATAGCCTCAGTATTGGAGACGGCGGAGCCGCGCGAGAAGGTGCGGCGTGCGCGACAAGCGGCGCGCGACTGGCGGTTGGGGCGGCTGACGCATCACTTTGATGTGGCCATGCCCACCCGACCTGCGCGGCCAGCGCATCCCGAGCTTTTGGCCCCGACACAGATGCCCGCGCGCCGGCGAGCCGGATCGATCGCCGGGCGGATCGCGCTGCTCCATGCCTTTGCCCATATCGAATTTTCGGCGATTGATCTGGCCTTTGACATGGCGGGACGTTTTGGCGCGGATCAGCCCAAAGACTTTGTCGACGATTGGCTGTCGGTTGGCGCGGATGAGGCGATCCACTTCATGCTGCTGGAACGGCGTCTCGCCAGCTTTGGGAGCCATTATGGCGCCCTTCCCGCGCATGATGGACTTTGGGAATCGGCGGCAGAAACATCCGGAGATGTGCTCGCCCGCCTCGCCATTGTCCCGATGGTCTTGGAAGCCCGTGGGCTGGATGTCAGCCCCGCCACAATCGACCGGCTGGCCGCCATGGGCGATGCGCGCAGTGCGCAGATTCTCACCCGCATTTATACCGATGAAATCCGCCATGTCGGCTTTGGGTCCAAATGGTTCCAGATCATATGCGAATCATCTGGCCTTGTTGCGCCGAATCATTGGCAAATGCTCGTGAAACGGCACTTTCGTGGGCCGCTTAAGCCTCCATTCAACGACTCAGCGCGTCTCAGCGCCGGTTTAACGCGGGACTATTATGGCGGCCTTGATCCCGCGGATCGGATTGCCCATCCCCCCTCTCGACGGTGACTTGGAGCTTCTCTGGCCACCAAACGGGTTTAATTCGGGGGTTTCTTCATGGCGCTTTTGTCGGTTTCGACAATGCCCAACAGGCTGGAGCGGGATCGCGGATTTATCCGCGCGTCGTCGCGCATCGCCAGCCAAATGGGTGCGCGCGGCATGAGCTTGTTGATGGCTTTGGCGGCTTTTGCTTTTGTGGCATCGCCAGCATCAGCCCAACAGGCCAATAAGGCACCGGCCGTGGGTGGCCCCTTCTCCTCGGTTGCGCCTGCCAAATCTTCAGACAAGGCTGATCCTCAGTTTCGCGCCTTGTTCAACAGCTGGAAGAAGCTCGACACCAAGGCGCAGGCCTTTGTCGCTATTCCATCGTCCAAGCCCGTGACCCTGCCGATTTCTCTGTCGAGCGGCTTTGGTGTCCGGTCCGATCCGTTTCGCGGGGGTGCTGCCATGCATTCCGGCGTTGATATTCCCGGCCCCGTCGGCACACCTATTTACGCCACAGCAGATGGCATTGTCGGCCGCACCGGTTGGGTTGGCGGCTATGGCAATCTGGTAGAGATTGATCATGGTGGCGCCATTCAGACGCGCTATGGCCACCTCTCCTCCATCATCGCCACACCCGGCAGCCGCGTAAAGCGCGGCCAGTTGATTGGCCTGATGGGCTCCACCGGTCGCTCCACAGGCAGCCATCTTCATTATGAAGTGCGCTTAGAAGGCCGTGCAGTGAACCCTACTCCGTTCCTGCGCACCGACAGCTATTTGCTGGCGATGGAGCGTCGCGCTTCTGGAAATGTTGCACTGGGCGGTCCGGCCAAGGCCGAATAATCTAACGTGCGCAGGCGCTGCTTGCCGCGCCGCTCTCCCCCGCCTATCTAAGACCTATGCACCAAGTTGATCTGACACCAAGCGCTGCGGCGCGTGTGGCCGCAATTGCGGCCAAACAGGGCAAGCCTGCCATCCTGCGCCTCTCAGTTGATGGGGGGGGATGTTCGGGGTTTCAATATCGCTTTGGCCTAGCCGACGCGGTGGAGTCAGAAGATCTGGTATCGCAAACCGATGGCGTGACGCTGGTCGTCGACCCGATCAGCCTTGATCTGGTCGATGGTGCGGCCGTGGATTATGTGGAGTCGCTCGGCGGCGCAGCCTTTCGCGTGACCAACCCCAATGCGGCGTCCGGATGCGGATGCGGCGCCAGCTTTTCCGTCTGACGCACCGCCATGCGGATTGCCACGTTCAACGTGAATGGCATTAAAGCCCGCCTGCCCCGCCTGATCGAATGGCTGGAAGAGCAGACGCCTGATATTGTCTGCCTGCAAGAGCTGAAATCCAGCGACGAAACCCTGCCCATCGCCGATATTGCGGCGGCTGGATATCATGGCGTGTGGCATGGCCAAAAGGGCTTTAACGGCGTTGCCATATTGGCGCGGGGGGACATGCCCGTTGAGGTGCAGCGCGGTCTCGGCGGCGACCCCGAAGATGATCATAGCCGCTATATTGAGGCCGATATTTTCGGCCTGCGCGTGGCCTCCATCTATTTACCCAATGGCAATCCTCAGCCGGGGCCAAAATTTGACTATAAGCTGAAATGGTTTGACCGGCTTCATGCGCGCGCCGCCCAACTCATGGCGCTTGAAATTCCGCTCGTCCTGGCGGGCGATTATAATGTCATCCCAACCGATGCAGACATCGCCAACCCCCGGTCGATGATGGACGATGCCTTGATGCAACCGGAAAGCCGGGCCGCCTTTCGCAGGCTGTCCATGCTTGGCCTGACCGACGCGCTAGAGGCCCGCCACCCCAAGGCTGGGCTTTGGACATTTTGGGATTATCAAGCCGGCGCTTGGCAGCGCGATTCCGGCTTTCGGATCGACCATCTCATGCTCTCCCCTGAAGCCGCAGACAGGCTGCGCGATGCGGGCGTGGATAAGGACTATCGGGGCCGGGAAAAGGCCAGCGACCACGCGCCGACTTGGATCGACCTGAATTGACGAGCGCGCAATCGCCGCTTGTGTATCTGCATGGTCTGCCGGGGTCTCCGGATGAAGTGACGCTCATCTGCGGCGCACCGTCGCGATTTTTTGCGCCCAACCTTCGGGATGGTGCGCTCGGCCCGCAACTCACGGCGCAATTTGGCACCCAACCCATCACACTGATCGGATTTTCATTGGGTGCGTTTCGGGCGTTGCGCTTTGCCGCCGACCATCCGGAACGTGTTGCACATCTCCACCTGATTGCGCCTGCCGCCCCCTTGGAGCTTGGCGATTTTCTGGGCCAAATGGCGGGTGGGCCGATTTTTCGGATGGCGCGCGACCACCCCAAATTATTTCGTCTTGTGACCCGGCTGCAAGCATTTGCGGCTCGGATTGCCCCTGAGATTTTTGCTGCCCAGATTTTCGCCACTGCGCAGGGCGAGGACACTGCCCTGAAGGCCAAGGCCGGCTTTCTTCGAGACTGGGGCCGTATCGCCCGCCAGTGTCTGGCGGACGGCGCGCAGGCCTATCGAGACGAGATAACGGCCTATGTGGCCCCTTGGTCCGAACTTCTGAGCCAGGTGCAGACACCCACCAGCATTTGGTATGGAGGTGCGGATAACTGGACGCCGCCCGTCATGGCAGAAGCGCTGATCAAAAAACTCCCTATTGCCCCTCAGGTGCGCCGTATCGAAAACGCATCACATTATTCCACGTTGGCGGCGGCACTGGCGGAGATCACAGCGCCTTATCGTAAAGCCAATAATCCTTGTTGATATGGCTGTTAATGGCTTCAGCAATCGCATTCATCCCCTGATTATCATCGAGAATCCAGCCAATCTCCCCGCGGCTTGCGCCATAATTGGCCGTGGCATTGCGGCGGATATATTCGATCATCATGAACGCCAATTGGCTTGCCATGCGGGAGGATTGAAGCCGCTTGAGCACGCCCATCAGCGGCACCCGCATGGTGCGCACTTTTGGCCGCCGCAGCCACCAGAGCAGCTTGGCCCAATTAAACGGGAAGAGGGAACCACCAAAGCTCACCAGCTTTTCATTAATGTCAGGCAGCACCAACATGAAAGCAACGGGCTCCCCATCATATTCGGCGACCATGATGAGGTCTTCATACACAATTGGCTTCAGCTTTTTGCCGACATAAGCAATTTCCGCATCGGTCAGCGGAACGAATCCCCAATTGCCACTCCATGCATCATTCAGAATGCCGAGAATAAGCGCAGCCTCTTCATTGAAGCGCGCTTTGTTGACCGGGCGGATGCGAATGCGGGCGTTGCGTTCTCCCGCCGCGACAATCCGCTGCACCAGCTCTGGAAAGCCATTTGAGATATCGACGTCCCATGTGCGCAGCGACTTTGCAAAGCGATAGCCCGCGGCTTCAATCCAGCCCTGATAGGCCGCCACATTATGGCCCATCATCACAGTCGGCGGATGATCAAAACCTTTGACCAGCAAGCCGGGCTCATCCCAGATGGAAATTGACAACGGCCCAAGCGCGCGCGTCATACCCTTAGCGCGCAACCAATCTTCCGCGGTCGCAATCAGGGCCTGGGCGACCTCTGCATCTTCTGCTTCAAATAGACCCCAATTGCCCGTGCCCGGCCCCATGCCTTGTTCGGCGGGCTGGGTGAGGGCGAGATGATCAATATGCGCCGAAATACGGCCGACAACATGGCCTGCCCGCTCTGCAAGAAAAAGCTGCGCCTCACCATGGCCAAACCAAGGGTTTTTGCCGGGCGTCAGCAGGCCGTGCACTTCATCCTTGAGCGGGGCGACCCAGTTCGGATCATTCGCATAAAGCCGAAAGGGCAGATCGACAAAGGCAACCCGGTCTGCCTTTGACTGAACAGGACGAATGTTAAAACTGATCTGGGTCACTGATTAATGTCCTCTGCCACCCCAATAATGGCTGCCAAGTCTCGCCTTCCCAAAGGCTTGTCAAGGCGGCGCATGAATATGGCCTGCGGAGTGTCGCCATCATCCTGCCATGTTGATCGGCTTTATCGAACGTGAGACATAGGACAAGTTATGACGAACACGCGCCTTTCTGCTGAAACGGATCTTGCCGCCGCGCCGCGCGCGGCAGGGGCTATTCCGCTTGCCCAACATCCCGATGATGCCGCGATGATCCGGGCGGCGGCAGAATTGACGCGTGATCTCAATGCCCCCCGCCCCGATATTTACTGGCCGGACTTTCTGATCTGTGCCGCGCTTGGCTATGGCGCGATGGCGCTCGCCATTGCGGCAGATACGCCTGCGGCCATGATCGGCTGGGGCCTAGTGTCTGTCCTCACGCTCTATCGCGCGGCCCTGTTCATTCATGAGTTGACGCATATTCGGCCGACGGCGCTCCCCGGTTTTCGCTTCGCTTGGAATGCGATCATTGGCGTGCCGCTGCTCGCGCCATCTTTCCTCTATGAAGGGGTGCACAGCCTCCATCACGCGCGCACGCGCTATGGCACGGATGAAGACCCGGAATATCTGCCCTTGGCCTTGATGAAGCCATGGACGGTTCCCGCTTTCGTGCTGATTTCGGCATTGGCCCCAGTGGGCGTATTGCTCCGCTTTGGGCTGTTGTCGCCGCTGTCGCTTCTGTCTTCCAAAGTGCGCCGTCTGGTCATTGAGCGCTATTCGAGCCTGTCGATCAATCCGAATTTTCGTCGCCGCATGCCCGAAGGCGCATTCCGCCGGATGTGGCTTGCACAGGAGATAGCGGCGAGCCTTTGGGCCATCACGCTGATCACGCTGGTCGCAACGGGCATCATCCCGCTGCGCGCATTTTTAATTGCCGCCGGAATTCACTCCGCCCTTGTGGTCGTCAATCAGATACGCACTTTGGTGGCCCATCTTTGGCAAAATGAGGGCGATGTGATGAGCGTGACGGGGCAATATCTCGATAGCGTGAATGTCCCGCCACCGGGCCTCTTGCCCGCCATCTGGGCCCCTGTTGGGTTGCGTTATCATGCGCTGCATCATCTGCTGCCGGGCCTGCCCTATCACGCGCTGGGCGAGGCGCATCGGCGGCTGGTCGCAGCGCTGCCTGCGACCTCTACCTATCATGGGGCAAATTATTCTGGGCTTCCGGGCCTTGCATGGCGGCTTGTGCGCAGCACGCAGTCCAGCTCTGGCGGGCGCTGAGCCTATTCTTCGGTTTTGATCAGCACATATTCACCGATCAGAAGAAACAGCAGGAACGGACCCCAAGCGGCGAGCAGCGGCGGGTAAATGCCCAAATCCCCCATGGCGAGACCAAAATTATCCGCCGCGAAATAGGCAAAGCCCAGCGCCATGCCGATAACGGCGCGGACGAATAACCGACCGGAGCGCGCAACGCCAAAGGCCGCGACCGCCGCCAATAATGGCATTAAGAGCGTCGAAAGCGGACCAGAAATTTTGTGCCAGAGCGCCGCTTTGAGCGATTGGGTCGGTCGCCCGGCGGCTTCCAGATCATCAATCGCGCGCCACAAGGCAAGGAAGGACAGGCCGGCAGGATCAACGCTGGCCAGTGTAAACTGATCTGAGGTCACGCCCTTGGCAAGGCGGGCCGTGCCGATCTTCTTCAAATGCCCCTCACCCACATGAAACTGCGTGACATCTGTGAATAGCCAGCGATCCCCGGCGGGGCGTCCGGTGTGCGCGCGGGTGATGGTTTGCAACGTCCCATTTGTCCGGCTGTAGATGACAATATCGGTCAGCCTAGTCGCAGGACCCTTGCCCTCAACGGAACCCACGCCAATCAGATTATTGCCATCGCGCACCCAAATGTCAGATTGGATGCGACTGTCCATCGGGATGGGCGCGTAATCCACCTTTTGCCAGCGGTTGAGCATGGCCGTCGAACGGCTCACAATCCCATCATTAAAGGCAAAGGCAATGGCAGCCACGCCAAGGCTGGCGAGGATCAAGGGCGCCAGCACCTGATGCGCCGACAGGCCGGAAGCCTTCATCGACACAACTTCGCTATTCTGGTTGAGCGTGACCATCGTGATCAATGTGCCCAGAAGAACTGAAAAGGGCAGAAACCGCTGAATAATCTGGGGCGTGCGCATCGACACATAACGCCACAAATCCCCATCATCATTGCCAGCAACGGCCAAAATCTTATCCGATTCCCCCAATAGGTCGAGCGCCTGCAACACCAGCACCAGTGCCGCAAGTACGGCAAAACTCCGCACAAGAAACAAGCGCGCCATGTAAAAAGCCATCGTCCGCGAGGGGAAGAATTGTGTCTGCATCACGCATCTGCCGATCTAGGGACAGGCCGGACAAAAAGCTGGCGAACAGCTTTGCCCATTTTCTCAAAGCCGCGTTCCAGCGCGCCAATGGGTTGGCCGCCCGGCTTGTGCGCCAATGTCCAATACATCCAGCAGATGAGGAGGCCAAAGAGCAGGAAGGGCGTCCACAAGGCGATCAGCGGATCAACCCTGCCAAGCGAGCCCATGCCTTCGGCCCATTCATTGATCTTATGATAGGTCACAACCATCACAATTGATAAGAACACGCCAAGCGCCGAGGAGGATCGCTTGGGCGGCACGGCCAGCGCGACGGCCAGCAAGGGCAGCAGCAACATCATGGCCACCTCGACAAGCCTATAATGAAAATTGGCGCGACTTTCCGTACGCAGCGTCAGCGGGGACCCTTTGTCATATGACACCCGAACCAGTTCGGGGATGGTCAGCTCTCGATCCTTATCCCCCCGCATTCGGAATGCCTCAATCTTCGGCAGATCGATGGGCAGATCATGCGCCGAGAATGAAAGAACCCGCGGCTCCCGATAGGAGGGCGCATCATGCACCAAAACCCCATTTTTGAGACGCAGAATAATGACATCAGGATCATCGGTGGCCCTGAAGGCGCCGCTCTGCGCCGTTACAGAAATGGCCTGACCATTTTTGCCATTGGCGCGGACAAAAATACCGTAAAGATCCTGTCCCTGATTTTCGCTGCGCTCAATCCGCATCGTCATGCGCTGGCCAAAGCGGGTGAATTCCCCAACTTTGATGGAGGCCCCCAGCGCGCCTGACCGCAATTCAAACCGAAGCCCTTCATAGGCATAGCGCGCATAGGGCTGCACAAAGCCAACAATCGCAAGGTTCACAAGCGCAAGCCCAATCGCAAAGAGATAGGGCACCCGCAAGAGACGTCCGTAACTCATGCCCACGGCCTTGAAGACATCCAGTTCTGACGACAGGGCAATTTTGCGAAATGCCAGCAAAATGCCGAGCATCAGGCCAATGGGAATACCCAAAGAAAGATATTCCGGCATCAGACTGGCGAGCATCCGCCAGACCACGCTGACCGGCCCGCCTTCCTGCGCCACAAAGTCAAAAAGGCGCAGCATTTTATCAAGCACGAGCAGCATCGCCGAGATGATCAGCGTTGAGAAAAGCGGCACGGCAATGAGCCTGGCAATATATCGATCAGTCGAAGTTAGCATCTCAACTCAGATTTTGGTCACGTCCTGACCATGATTTGGCCGCAAATCAATTCCAGAACGAAGAATGAAGCAAGGATTAGGTGAGTCCGGTCATGAGTGCAAACTGCCGGGCGCATTTTTCGGAGTGATCGAAGCGATGACAAAATGGCCAAAATCCATGACTGCCTTGAGTGCTTGCGGTGCGGCTCTGTTTGTTCTGGCTGCAAGTGCTGGGGCCGCGAACCCGCTTGGGCCAAACCCTGCCTTGTGTGAAAATAGCAACGACCCATCGATTCTGGTTAAGATTTCCGGCCTGAAACATCGCAATGGGACAATTCGTGTCCGCGCCTTTACGGGCGACCCCAGCAAATATTTCAACAAGAAATATGCCTATCGCCGGGTGCAATATGCAATTCCCAGTAGCGGCCCGGTCGAGGTGTGCGTGCCCGTTGGCGCGCCCGGTGTTTATGCCATTGATGTCCGGCATGATGCGAACGCCAATGGTGACACCGACAGGTCCGATGGGGTCGGCGCGTCGGGTAACCCGAAATTTTCCCTTTTCAGCGTCATTTTCGGCAGAAGGCCGCCCGCGCAGCAGGTGCAGGTCAATGTTGGCAATGGCACAATTGTGGTCCCCGTGACCGTTCGGTATCTCTAGGGATGGCGCTGGTCGCTCTCCTGTCCAACCCCAATTCCACGGGCAACCTTGCGCTTTTGCCGCGCATCCGTTCCTTTTGCGCGCAGCATCCCGAAGTTTTTCATTATGAAGTGGAAGACGCCGGCCAGATTGGCGATGCGCTTGCTTCCATTGCCCGTGTTTCTCCCAAAGTCCTGATCCTAAATGGTGGAGATGGCACGGTGCAGGCGGCGCTCACAGAATTATATCATGGGGGCCATTTCAAGGGGGCCATGCCGCCTTTGGCGGTGCTGCCCAATGGCAAGACAAATTTGATCGCACTGGATCTGGGGGCCGATAAAGACCCAATCGAGATGCTCGCCCAGATTGTGGCAATCGCCCGCGATGATCTGGATCGCCATGTTGTGGAGCGAGAGCTTATTTCGTTGAGCGAAGGCGAGCAGGGCAATCGTCCGGTGATGGGCATGTTTTTAGGCGGCGCGGGGCTGGCCGACACCATCTTGTTCTGCCGCGAAAAACTCTATCCCTTGGGACTGCCCAATGGGCTGTGTCACATTATTGCAGGATTTGCGGCTATTTTTGCGATGCTGACCGGCCTGCATGCGCGGTTCCTGCCACCTCAGCCCAATCCCGTGACGGTCTCCCTCATCCGGGAAGGCGAAGGCACGCGCTTGTTTTCCTTCCTGATAGTAACAACGCTTGAAAAGCTGCTGCTGATGGGCCGAGCGGAACGGAACGCGCCTATGGGCTTGAAGCTGCTGGCCATAGAACAATCCGGCAAAGTCTTGCTTCGCGCTTTTGCTGCCGCCATCGCCGGAAAGCTCGGCCGCGAACATGTGGAAGGCGTTCATGTGCAACATGGCGATGTCATCCGCATCGAAAGCGACGCCACAAGCGTGATCCTGGATGGGGAGACGTATCACGCAACGCGTGGCCGGCCCATTGTGTTGCGGTCCACACCGCCCATTCACTTCCTGAAGTTGGCCGTGTGACCGAACTCGCGTCGCTGGTTGAAGATGAACTGACCCAGCCTGTGCTGCCAGAAGTGCGGGCGCTCGCCCAAGCTATTACCGCCCAATATGGCAACGCAGCCCGCGCCATCCTGTTTTACGGGTCGTGCCTGCGCGAAGCCCGGCTGGATGGGCTGATGCTGGATTTCTACCTGATCGTCTCTGACTATCGCGCCGCCTATGACGCCCGCTGGATGGCAGCCGCCAACCGCCTCATCCCCCCCAATGTCTTTCCCTTCACCAATGAAGGGTTGGCTGCAAAATATGCCGTGCTGAGCGAGGCGGATTTTGCAGCGCTGACCCTGCCAAGTGCATCGACTGTTTCGGTCTGGGCGCGCTTTGCCCAGCCATCGCGCTTGGTCTGGGCCGCAGATGATGCCGCGCACAGCCGGGCCATCGCCGCTGTGGCTCAGGCCGCCCCTACGCTCTTTGCGCTGGCCCGCCCGCTGACGCCATCAGACGATCCGGTCGACATTTGGCGCACGGGCTTTGCCCGAACCTATGGGTGCGAATTGCGGGCAGAGCGCACTGACCGATCCGGCTCGATCGTGGATGCAGATGAAGCCCGCTATCGCCAATTTGGGGCGGCCATCCCCAAAATCACGACCATGACCCGGCCCGCCGCCGAGCGCATTTGGCGCGGATTGCAACGTCGCGGAAAGCGCGCCAGCATTTTGCGGCTGGCCAAAGCCAGCCTGACCTTTGCCGGCGGCATTGATTATCTCGCTTGGAAAATTAATCGCCATGCGGGCACCGCCATCACCATCACGCCTTGGCAACGCCGCCACCCCATTTTGGCTGCGTTCTTTTTAGTACCCAAGCTCTTGCGACAAGGGGCTGTCCGCTAGGTCTAATTACCATAGGCGCGCAGTGATTTGCCCCTTGCGTTGCAGGCCCCAAAGGGCAATTTAAATCCCTATGAGCCATTTTGACCGTCCGGCGGTAACGGCCGTGCTTGGGCCGACAAATACGGGCAAGACGCATCTGGCCGTGGAGCGGCTGTGCGCGCATTCCAGCGGTATTATGGGCTTTCCCCTGCGGCTTTTGGCGCGCGAAGTTTATGATCGTGTCGTGCGGATTAAGGGCGCGCGTCATGTCGGCCTGATCACGGGCGAGGAAAAAATCCTGCCGCCCGATGCCCGCTGGCTGTTGTGCACGGCAGAATCCATGCCGGTTGACAAGGATGTGTCCTTTGTTGCGCTGGATGAAGCGCAACTGGGCGTCGATGCAGAGCGGGGGCATGTTTTTACCGATCGCCTACTGCGCGCGCGCGGTCGCGATGAAACCATGATCCTGGGATCAGAAAGCCTGACACCTATGGTGCGGGGATTGGTTCCGAACGCCGAGATTATTTCCCGGCCCCGTTTTTCCCAGCTGAGCTATGCGGGCCCGAAGAAATTGTCGCGCCTGCCGCCGCGCACCGCCATTGTCGCCTTTTCAGCCGAGCATGTTTACGCGGTTGCGGAAATGCTGCGTCGGACGCGCGGCGGCGCGGCCGTCGTGATGGGCGCCCTGTCGCCCGCCACCCGCAATGCGCAGGTCGCCATGTATCAGGCGGGTGAAGTCGATTATCTGGTCGCAACCGACGCCATTGGCATGGGCCTCAACATGGATGTGGGCCATGTTGCCTTTGCCAGCCTGACCAAATTTGATGGCAAGAAACAACGCCGCCTGTCCTTGCCTGAAATGGCGCAAATTGCCGGGCGCGCGGGGCGGCACCAGCGCGACGGCACATTTGGCGTACTTGCCGGAGGGCCGGATGCAGCCGAATTTTCCGAACTGGATATTGAACGGATTGAGGCGCACCGCTTTCAACCGCTGGATCATCTGCTGTGGCGCAATCCAGATTTAGACTTTTCCTCGATTGAGGATTTGATCGCATCGCTAGAGGTGAAGCCAGATCAGCCCTTGTTGCGGGCAGCCCCTGAGGCCGTTGACCAAGCCGTGCTGCGCGTCCTGTCTGGCGATGCCAAAGTGCGGGATCGCGCCAGTCGCCCGGCCATGATTGCCCGGCTCTGGTCGGCCTGCGGCTTGCCCGATTTCCGCAAATTGGGGCCAGAGCATCATGCCCGGCTCGTCGGCCAAATGTTCAGTTTTTTGAGCGAAGGCAATGGCACCATATCCGCAGATTGGTTTGGCCGGGAACTGAACCGGCTCGACAGCATACAGGGCGATGTCGACACATTGGCGGCGCGCATCGCGGCGGTGCGCACCTGGGCCTATGTTGCCCACCGCAAAGATTGGTTGGAAGACCCTGTGCATTGGGCGGAGAAAACCCGCACGCTCGAACTCAAGCTCTCCGACGCGCTGCACCAAAAGCTGACCGAGCGTTTTGTCGACCGGCGCACCTCCGTGCTGATGAAGACCATCGGCAATGATCCGGCCTTGCTGGATGTGGAGGTAGATGACGCAGGCGGCGTGACGGTTGATGGAGAGACCATCGGCACGCTCAACGGCTTTACCTTTACGCCCGATGCCGCCGCCCGTGGGCAAGATCATAAGCGCCTGCTGGCCGCTGCTGAATTGCGCCTGCCAAAGGAATTGGCACGTCGCGCCCAAAGATTAATAGAGGCCCCCGACAGCGCCTTTGCATTACTGACCGACGTGGGCGCACCCGTGCGCCTTATCTGGGGCAAGACGCATTTGGGCCTGCTCAAGCCCGGTCGATCGCTCCTGGAACCACGGCTGCATCTCGACCCCGCACTTGCCCGGATGGAGCCAAAGCTGCGCAGTTCAATTGAAACGCGCCTCAACGACTGGCTGAGCCAATTGGTCCGTACGCGCCTGTCCCCGCTTGTCCGTCTCACCAATTCTGCGCGCGCGCCGGATATTGCGCCCACCCTGCGCGGCATCTTGGTGCAGTTGACCGAACAGGGCGGCGTGCTGGATCGCTCTGGCGTCGATGAGGCTTTAGCGGGACTGGAGCGCAAGGACCGCCATGCGCTGCAGCAAATGGGCGTGACCATCGGCACGCTCGACATGTTCATGCCTCCGCTGCTCAAGCCAGAGCCGACCCGGCTACGCCTTGCCCTGATCGCGGCGCGGCGCGCACAAACCATGCCGCCCTTGCCGCTGCCGGGGCTTGGCCTGCTCGACCGGCCAAGCCTCGAGCTTGCGCGCGCTGCGCAATCAGCCGGATTTCGTCGCTTTGGAGACCAGATGCTGCGGATTGATCTGGTCGAAAAAATTGCCCGTAGTGCGCATGATCTTCGGGCGGGCGCCCGCACCGCCATGGTAGACCCTGCCCTCGCGACATCTTTGGGCGTGGGTGCGGCAACGCATGACCGGATCATGCGTGCCTTAGGCTTTATGCCAGAAGGGGATTCCCATCCCCATAAATGGCGCTGGCGCGGCCGCCCGCGTCGCCCCGCAGTCCAGGTGCCAACGAGCGGCGCATTTGCCGTGCTCGGCCAATTAAAACTGTAGGCGCCGATGCGGCTCGACAAGTTTTTATTCTTTGTCCGCCTTACCAAGACCCGCAGTCTTGCCCAGAAAATCGTCACGCAGGGCCATATCCGCGTGGATGGGCAAGCGATCAACCGACCCCATGCAGCCATCCGGCCCGGTTCGGTCATCACCTTGCCGCTGCAGGGGGCTGTCCATGTCATTCAAGTGGAGGCCTTGCCCGCCCGGCGTGGCCCCGCCCCCGAAGCCCGGAGCCATTACCTCCTTTTGACCGCCCCACAGCCGATTGACGCGGCGGGTTCAGCCATCTAACGAATTTTTAGATATAACTCCGGAGGACCCAAAATGACCTATGTCGTGACCGAAGCCTGCATCAAGTGCAAGTATATGGATTGCGTCGAGGTTTGCCCTGTCGATTGCTTCTATGAAGGCGACAACATGCTCGTCATCAATCCCAATGAATGCATTGATTGCGGCGTGTGCGAACCGGAATGCCCGGCAGAAGCCATTTTGCCCGACACCGAGAGCGGCCTTGAAAAATGGCTGGAACTCAACACCACTTATTCGGCGCAATGGCCCAATATCACCCGCAAGGGCGATCAGACGCCGGCCGACGCCGATGATCATAAGGGTGAAGACGGCAAGTTTGATAAGTATTTCTCTGCCGAGCCGGGTCAGGGCGACTGATCTGCCTTTTGGCCCCTTTTTCGAATGACTGCGGGACACTGTGCCGTCTGGAGGATCGCCTCCGGCGGCTGCCCCGTTTGCGCCGCATTCGCGTGGCAATGTCCGCATAAGCGTTAAGGATAGATGATGACCGACCGCCAGACGATGTTTGATCAAATTGCCACCCTTATTGATCCCTTTAACAAAAAGGGCGTGACGGTGAGCGATGCCACAACCTTCCAGCATGATCTGGAATGGGACAGCCTGACCGTGATGGATTTCGTTGCCGCCGTAGAAGATGAATTTGACATCATCATCACGATGAACATGCAGGCAGAGATCGAGACGGTTGGCCAGTTGGTGGATGCCGTCATCAAGCTGCGGGGCTGATCCATGAACGATTTATTTTCGAAATTTGATCCGCTGATCCAGCAGCGCGAAGGCCTTCTCGCAACGGGTGTGCGCGATCCCTTTTCGCTGGTGATGGACGAAGTGAAATCGCCGACAATCGCCGTGTGCAATGGCCGCGAAACGATTTTGCTCGGCACCTATAACTATATGGGCATGACCTTTGACGACGATGTTCTGGCCGCGGGCAAAGAGGCGCTGGACAATTTTGGCGCAGGAACAACCGGTAGCCGCGTCCTCAATGGCACCTATCAGGGCCATAAGCTGGTCGAAGAGGCGCTGAAAGAATTTTACGCCATGGATCATGCCATGGTGTTTTCAACCGGCTATCAGGCCAATCTCGGCATTATTTCGACCATTGCGGGCAAGGGTGATTACATCATCCTGGATATCGACAGCCATGCCTCCATCTGGGACGGCTGCAAGATGGGCGATGCCGAAGTTGTCCCGTTCAAGCATAATGATGTTGAGGCGCTCGAAAAGCGACTGAAGCGCCTGCCCCCAGAGGCGGGCAAGCTCGTCATTTTGGAAGGCGTCTATTCCATGCTTGGCGATATTGCGCCGCTCAAGGACATGATTGCCGTGTCCAAGGCGCATGGCGCGATGGTTTTGGTCGATGAGGCACACTCCATGGGCTTTATCGGCCCCAATGGGCGCGGCGTTGCCGAAGATCAGGGTATGTTGGATCAGGTCGATTTCGTGATCGGCACCTTCTCAAAAAGCGTCGGCACGGTTGGCGGCTTCTGCGTGTCCAACCATCCGAAGTTTGAAATTATGCGGCTGGTCTGCCGCCCTTATGTCTTCACGGCATCTTTGCCGCCGACGGTCATGGCCGCGTCCGCCACCTCGATCCGCAAGCTGATGCACGCGGGCAATAAGCGCGCGCATCTGTGGGAAAATTCGCGTCGCCTGCACGGCGGGCTCAAGGCCTTGGGCTTTGATCTGGGAACAGATACGCCGCAAAGCGCCATCATCGCGGTGATCATGCCGGATTTGGAACGCGGGGCCGCCATGTGGGAAGCGCTGCTCAACAACGGACTTTATGTGAACCTCGCTCGCCCGCCAGCGACGCCCGCTGGCATGACGCTGCTGCGCTGTTCGCTCTGTGCAGAACATACGGCCGAGCAGGTGGAGGACATCCTCACCCGCTTTGAAGCCGCCGGACGCGCGGTCGGCATTATCGGCTAAAACTGATTGGACGCCGGGCCTCAGGCCCGGCGCAACAGTCGCCCAAAGAAGCTGCGATCTGCCAGCACTTCCTGTGCGCAATTATGGCCCGGCGCACCCGTCACGCCGCCGCCCGGATGCGTGCCAGCCCCACAGATGTACAGGCCCGAAAGCGGCCCGCGATAGGCCCCATTGCCCAGCATCGGCCGCGCGGACCAAAGCTGATCGAGCGACATATTGCCGTGCATAATGTCCCCGCCCGCAAGGCCAAAGGTCCGCTCCAGCCCCTTGGGAGAGAGCACTTGCTGGCCGAGAATTGAGGCGCGAAAGCCGGGGGCATAGGCTTCCACCGTATCGATGATCGTATCGGCGGCCTTGCCTTCTTCGGCATCCCAATCCCGCCCATCGGGCAGTTCAGGGGCAAATTGCTGACAAAAGAGCGAGGCGACATGCTGGCCGGGAGGGGCCAAGCTATCATCCACGGTGGAGGGGATGAGAATTTCCACAATCGGCTTTTTCGACCAGCCATAGGTTTTGGCATCGGTATAGGCGCGATCCATATAGTCGAGCGTGGGCGCGATGATGATGCCCGATTGATGATGCTCGCCCGGTTCAGGCAGGCAGGAGAATTTGGGCAATTCGGACAAGGCGACATTCATCCGGAATGTGCCGGACCCTGCCTTAAACCCCTTCATCCGGCGGCGGAATTCAGGGCTGAGATCACCTTCTGCAAACATATGTTCGTAGAGGATTTTCGGGCCAACATTGGAGATAACACGATCGGCCATCACCTCTTCGCCGCTCTGTAGCCGGACACCGGCGACCTTGCCGCCATCGACAAGAACGCGATCCACCGGCGTCTCAAGGCTGATCTCTACGCCCATCGCCGTCACAACACGGGCCATGGCCTGCGTAATCGCGCCCATGCCGCCGACGCTATGGCCCCAAGAGCCTTTATTGCCATTCACTTCGCCAAAGACGTGGTGCAGCAGAACATAAGCAGAGCCGGGCGTATCGGGGGACGCATAATTGCCAACCACCGCGTCGAAGCCAAAGGCGGCCTTCACCGCTTCGCTTTCAAACCAGCTATCGAGCAACGTGCGGGCGGATTTGGTGAACAAGTCCAGCACATCGCGCTGGCGCTCAATCGGCAAGCGCGCCAGACGGCGGCCCTGCAGCGCGCCATCAATCAACATCTTCATGCCCCCGCCAACATTGGGCGGCGTCTTCATTGCCAAATCGCGCAGCACATCGGCCACAGCATCCAGCATGTCATAATAAGCGGGCAGGACGGCCGCATCCTTTGGTGAGAAGCGTTCAAACTCTGCCTGTGTGCGTTCAAGCCCCCCGCCGAGCTTCAAATAGCCGCCGTCTTCCTGCGGCAAGAAGTTGGAGATGGGCCGTTCGATCACGCGATAGCCCTCATCCTCCAGCTTCATATCGCGGATCACCTGCGGCTGAAGCAGGCTGACCGTGTAGCTCGCAACCGAATTGCGAAAGCCGGGATGGAACTCCTCGGTAACGGCTGCGCCGCCGACAACTGCCCGGCGTTCGACAAGGCGCACCTTGAGGCCCGCACGGGCCAAGTAAAAGGCGCAGACAAGGCCATTATGGCCAGCGCCGATGATGACGGCGTCATAGTGCTTGGTCATATCTATCTCTTTTCTGAACGCGCAGGGGCGTAGCTGGCAGGCGGCGTGTTGCCGCATGCCTCGGGAATCAGGTGGCGCAGTTTGGACGCAAAGGCCCGGAGGCAGACTTCGCTTTCCCCCAAGGGGCCGGGCAGATAGCTTGTGCTTTCCATGCCCTGCTGAACGCGGGTGATCAAAACCGTATCCTCGGCATTGACCTGTCGGTTGATCCGCCAATTGAGATAGCGCGCCGCCTTCATCTCGCGCCGATCATCGGGCAGGCAATAGGCAATTTCCCGGATCATCGTTGTCGTGGCGGTCAGCGGAATAAACTGCATGAAATCCACCTGATCGGGATAGATATCAAAGGCGACATTGGGCCAAAGCTTGAAATAGAGCCAATGACGCTGGCGGTCCTCCGGCAAATGATCGACACGGGGCAGCAGCGCCTGATACGCACGCTCGGACGGATTGTTCGATGGCCGTTCGACAAGATCGCCCCACATGCGATCCACATGGGCGCTGGCTTCCACCCCATAAGAGCGGCCGAATAATCGGGTCAGCCCCGGATGGGCGACAGGAATATGAAGGCCATCGGAATAATTATCGGCGACATTTTTCCAATTCACCGTGCGATGGCGCAGCGTGACGCGGCCAAAGGCTGTCATTTCTTCAAAGCGATAAGGCGCAACCATCGCCTCATAAGGGGCCATCATCTCTGCAACCGACGGGCCTTGGCTCTCAAGTCGGACGAAAACAAAGCCCCGCCATGTTTCGCATTCCACGGGGATGAGGCCCAGCTTGGTCATGTCGAGGCTGGTATAGTCTCCCTTGCCCGGCACACCCGTCAGCCGGCCATCTTTTTCATAGGCCCAGCCATGATAGGGGCAGACCAGCTTTTTCGCGCAGCCATAAGACCCATCAACAAGGCGTGAGGCGCGGTGGCGGCAAACATTGTGAAAGGCACGAACAGCACCATCATCGCCGCGAATGACGATGACATTTTCCCCCAGATACTCAAGGCCATGCCAATCGCCCGCTTTGGGAACATCACTGAGATGACATACGATTTGCCAGCTGGGACGGATCACCCGCTCCATCTCTACCTTGAAGAAATCCGGATCATGATAGACCCAGCCCGGCAGGCTCATGCCGTCGAGATCGTCCGGTTGATTGGAATTCATAAATGCCGTCGCCATTGCACACCTCTGTTATACAGTTGTATAACAAGCCCATGACCCAGCCGCAAGCGAATGACAGCAGAGCTTCTTTTCACCGTGCCCCGGCCGATGAACGACGGCTGGAGCTGATCGCCGCCTGTGCCCGCACGCTGGCGCGCAAAGGGGCGCATGGAACGTCTGTGCGGGAAATTTGCGCAGAAGCGGGGGTGTCCCCGGGCCTGCTGCGCCATTATTTCGCGGGCATTGATGATCTTGTGGCGGAAACTTATCGCCAGACGGGGCAAAGGGTTCAGGCCGCCCTCGACACAGCAGTCGCGCAGGCGCTGGACAATCCGCGCGCGCGCTTGCTCGCCTATCTGACCGCCAGCTTCGCCCCGACCATTGCCGATGGGGAACTGCTGTCCACATGGCTCGCCTTTTGGAGTCTCAAGCGGACAGATGCGGCCATCGCCAAGCTGCATGATGAGATTTATGCCGAGAACAGGCGCGCACTGGAACGCCTGCTTCAAGATTATGTGCCGGGGCAGGATCACCGCCTGGCCGCCGTTGCCCTCACAGCCCTTGTTGACGGCCTCTGGCTGGAACTGAGCTTGGGTGACGCCCCCTTTGCCGCGCAGGAGGCGGGCCAGCTTGCCGAACGCTGGTTGGATGGCCTGATCCGGTAAAAAGAAGAGGGATAGCAAGGCTGGCCTTTTGCCGGGCACATGATAATCTGATAAAAATCAAATATGAGGAGAGCCCCATGGCCACTGTCATGAAAACCGGAACTGTCGCCAATGATGACCATGTTCGCGCGGCTGTGAGCGAAGAGGAATGGGCGATCCGTGTTGATCTGGCGGCCGCCTATCGCTTGGTTGCACTTTATGGCTGGGATGATCTGATCTTCACCCATCTCTCCGCACGCGTGCCGGGGCCGGAGCATCATTTCCTGATCAATCCCTATGACATGATGTTTGAAGAAATTACGGCGTCCAGCCTTGTGAAGATTGATGTGGACGGTCAGCCCGTGGTGCCGACGGCACACCCCGTTAACCCGGCGGGCTTTACCATCCATTCCGCCATCCACATGGCGCGGGAGGATGCGCATGCCGTTATGCATTTGCACACCCCTGCTGGTCAGGCCGTGAGCGCCATGTCCGAAGGACTATTGCCGCACACGCAAACCGCGATGATCGCGCTGCATGACATTGCCTATCATGAATATGAAGGCATCGCGACCGACCTGGAGGAGCGCGAAAGATTGGTCGAAGATATGGGCCAGAAGAATATGATGATCCTGCGCAATCACGGGACGCTTGCGGCCGGTCCGTCTGTCGCAGAGTGCTTCTTGCGGCTCTATTTCCTCGAACGCGCCTGCGACGCGCAAGTGAAGATGCTGAGTGCCGGGCGCGATGGCCTGAACACCCCGCCGCAGGGCACGCCGGAAAAGGTGGAAAGCCAATCCTCTGGCGCTGGCATGGGGATGCTGGCCCGCGGACTTGCTTGGCCCGCCTTGCTCCGCAAGCTTGATCGGATTGATGGGAGCTACCGCGACTAAGGGGCCGCGCTGTCATAAAGAATTCGCATAATGTTCTTAGGTTGGGGGAGCGCAGGGTGGTTACCCCCTGCGCTCAAGCCAGGGGGAAGTTCCAGTTATGACACTCAAGATGAACCGTCGCGCTTTGATCGCCACGGCGGGCTTTGGCATTGGCGGCCTGTTGCTGCCCGGAGGGCAATTGGCAGCGCAAGCGCTTTTGGGGCTGACCGGCTTTACCCATAATGTCGCTTCTGGCGAGCCGGGCCCCGATTCCATGCTGCTCTGGACACGCTATGTGAGTGCAACCGGAAGCCCATCCAAAGTGCGGGTCGAAGTGTCCGACACGCGGGACTTTGCCAAAATTGTCACTGGTGGCCAGATGATCACCGGCCCTTGGCGCGACCATACGGTGAAGATCACCGTTGATGGCTTGCAGCCCGGCAAGTTTTATTGGTTCCGCTTCATTGCGCCCGATGGCAGCATGTCCCCTATTGGCCGTACAAAGACGTTGCCCGTCGGCAAGGCCGCCAAATTCAACCTTGCCATCTTCTCCTGCTCCAATTTGGGCTTTGGGGAATTTAATGCCTATGGCCACGCCGCCGCGCGCGACGACATTGATGTCGTTTTGCACATGGGCGATTATATTTATGAATATGGCCGGGGCGGTTACGACAGCGGCGCCAAATTCTCCGCCCGGATTTTCCCGGCAGGCGAAATTCTGACGCTGGCGGATTACCGCCTGCGCTATGCCAGCTATCGCACGGACCCGCAGCTGCAGGCGCTACATGCCAACTTCCCTTGGATCCCGAATACGGACGACCATGAAGGCGCGAATGACAGCTGGGAAGGCGGGGCTCAGAACCACACGCCGGACGAAGGCGATTGGTCATCCCGCCGCAACGCCGCCATGCAGGTCTGGCGCGAATGGCTCCCCGTTGGTGAGCAGCCCTGGAAAACCTATGAATTTGGCGATCTTGGGAGCTATTTCCGCACCGATACGCGCATGGTCGCCCGCACCAAGCCCTATTGGGCTGGGGATTTGATGAAGGCCGCAGACCCGGCCAAGGCGCTAGCGGAATTCCGCGACGGGGCCTGGCGGGATCCAGCCTCCACCATGATGGGGACGGAACAAGAAAGTTGGCTTTTCCACCAATTTGCCCGCACAAAAGGCACTTGGGCTGTGCTCGGCACCGGCACCAATATGGGCTATAATTACACGCCGGACGAAGCGCTCAACTGGTTCTCGGCAGACACGCCAGAATCGCGCAAGGGCTATATGCGTCAGGGGATCGCCGCGGCAAAAGCCGACCTGCCCTATAATTTTGACAATTGGGGCGGCTATCCGGTGGCCCGCAGCCGTGTCTTTGCCGCCGCGCAGAAGAGTGACCTAAACCTCGTTGTCGTCTCGGGCGACAGCCATAATGGCTGGGCCTTTGATTTGCCGGAGGATGGCCGTCCGGCGGGTGTCGAATTTGGCGGACACAGCGTCAGCAGCCCAGGCATCGAATCTGCAACTGCCGGAACCGACCCAAGCCGCATCGCCCGCGACATTCTGGCTCGCAATAAGCAGGAACTGCGCTGGGTGGATACGTCCAACCGGGGATACATGCACCTGTCGCTCACGCCCAAGGCAGCGACCAATGAATGGGTATTTATGGACACCGTCCGCGATGTGTCTTTGAAGACAAAGCCAAGCCAACGCATGGCGGTTCGGCCCGGGCGCAAGGTTTTGGAACAAGCATGATCCGACCCGCGCTCGCCTGCCTCGCGGCCCTGTTCATGGGGATGCAGGCGCGCGCGGAGACGGTCTATGTGAAGGCCGGCAAACTTGTCGATGTCGAGGCGGGGCGCGTTCTGCCCAAAAGCTGCATCACCATTGTCGACAGCCGGATCGCCGCCATTGGCCCCTGCGCCCGCCCTCCGAAAGGGGCGCGGGTCGTTGATTGGCAGCGTTTCACCGTCCTGCCCGGCCTGATCGACCTGCACACGCATTTGGCCGATGTCGGCCAAGGCGCGGATATTGCTGAGCCGATCAAACGCGATGCCGCAGAGACAGCCTTTATCGGCGCGCGCAACGCCTATGATACGTTGATGGCCGGGTTCACAACGGTGCGTGATGTGGGGAGCTTCCGGGCCTTTGGCGATGTCCGTCTGCGCGATGCGATTGATAAAGGGCTGGTTCCCGGCCCGCGCATGGCGGTTGTCGGGGCCTATATCACCATAGCTGGTGGCGGCGGCGAAATTAACGGACTGCCTGCGGGGACCGTTCCGCCCGAAATGCGAGCCGGGGTTTCATCAACGCCCGCTGAAGTGACCCGCAATGCCCAAGCCTTATTCAAAGGGGGGGCGGATTTCCTGAAACTCATTGCAACGGGTGCGGTACTGGCCATCGGCACAGAGCCGGGCCAGCTGGAATTAACCGAAGATCAGATGCGCGCCGCTGTCGCCGTCGCCACGGCCCATGGCAGCTATGCGACGGCCCATGCCCATGGCGCCGAAGGCATAAAGGCGGCCATCCGAGCCGGAGTCCGCTCCATCGAACATGCCAGCTTGATTGATGAGGAGGGACTGGCGTTGGCCAAGGCACAGGGCGTCTGGCTGGTCATGGATGTGTTCAACGGCGACTATATTGATGAGGTTGGCACGCGCGAAGGCTGGCCGGCGGAATATCTGCGCAAGAACCGAGAGACGACCGATGTGCAGCGCCAAATGTTTCGTCGCGGGGTTGAGATGGGCGTGCCCATTGCCTTTGGCACAGACAGTGGCGTCTATCCCCATGGTCTGAATGCTCGGCAATTTGCCTATATGGTGCGCTTTGGCATGACGCCGATGCAGGCCATTCAATCCGCCACCCGCGATGCCGCCAAGGTCATGATGCGCGAACAAGATGTTGGCGCCATTGCGGTGGGGCGCTTTGGGGATTTGGTTGCGGTGGAGGGGGATCCCTCCCGCGATACCCGCACGCTCGAACGCATTAAGGGCGTGATCAAAGGCGGGCAATTGGTGCGCTGATTTAGCGCAGCAGCATATAGGCCGCGACCGCGCAGATCATGAGAGCAAAGACCGTGCGCGCAATCACCAAGCGGTTGGCAAGCCAATTGGATAGGGGTGCTGCCAGCAATGCACCCGCGCCGCCGCCCGTCACCAATGCGGCAAAAAGCGGCCAGTTTACTTGCCCATCCACAGCATAGGACAGGCTTGTTGCCCCGCCAAACAGACTGACCGAGACGAGCGACGAGGCGGCCGCGTTGGACAAGGTCATGCCAGTCGACGCCATCAGGCCGGGGGCAATGAGAAAGCCGCCACCAATGCCGAAAAAGCCTGCAGCAAAGCCTGCCGCCAGCCCGACCGGGGCCAATTTCAAGACCATAAGCGGGGTCAGCCGAACCGCCGGGTCCCCTTCCGAAGCGCGGGGGATGAGCATGGACAGAGCAATGGCAATCATCGCAATGGCAAACCATTGCAGCAGCAGCGCACCATCAACCTGCTTTGCAACAGACGCGCCCGCCAATGACCCCATCAGCCCGGCAAGTCCAAAAACAATGGCACAGGGCCATTTGACACGTCCCGCCCGCGCCTGAACCGCAAGGCCGGACAGGGCATTCACCGCAACCGCAGCGGCAGACGTGCCAATGGCCATATGCACATCGGTCAAGCCGACAATGTAGATCAGCCACGGAGTCGCCAGCACCGACCCGCCCCCGCCAAAAAGCGTGAGCAAAATGCCAATGAGCGCGCCCCCGGCCGCCGCGAGAAGCAGCGTTTCTGTCATGGTTAGGCAGCCCGCAGTCGGCGGGAAAGATCGTCATCCATGTTACAGGCCCCGCATGTCTGGGGGACAAAAAAGATCCGCCAGCGTTTCAAGCAATTGCAGGGCTGCGGGATCGATGATCCGATAAAAGATTGTCTGTCCCTCGCGGCGCGTGGCAACAATTCGATCCGCACGCAGCCGGGCAAGGTGCTGCGACAGGGCTGATTGCGACAGACCAAGGCGGCCCTGCAATGTCCCGACAGAGAGTTCCCCGCCAATCAGCTGGCACAGGATCATCAAGCGGCGCTCATTGGACAAAAGCCGCAACAACGCCGCGGCGCGGCCCGCGCTCTCTTCAAATTGACCGATGTTGAAACGGGCAAGATCAAACATAGGATTTTTATATCACTTGATTCTAAATTAGCAATTTCTAATATATATAACATAATTTGCTGGATGGAGATATTCCGATGCACCCCGAGGTTCAGGCGTTTTTCGATCCAGCGACCAATACAGTCAGCTATGTGGTGCATGATCCAGCCACTCGGGCGGCCGCAATCATCGACCCGGTGCTGGATTTCATTCCGCGCACGGCCCGCATTTCAACCCAGTCCGCAGATGCCCTCTTGTCGGCCATTGCCGATCAGGGGCTGGACCTGCGCTATGTGCTGGAAACCCACGCCCATGCAGACCATCTGTCTGGTGCGCACCATATTCGGGAAAAGACGGGCGTGCCCGTCGTCATCGGAACCCATATCACACAGGTTCAGGCCATATTTGCGCCGTTGTTTGAGGCGGAAGATGTCACGCCCGATGGCGCGGCCTTTGATATTCTTCTCGCCGAAGGGGATAGCCTGCCGCTCGGCAATATGACAATCACGGCGCTACATACGCCCGGCCATACACCGGCTTGTCTGACCTATGTGATCGGCGATGCCGCCTTTGTGGGCGACACCCTGTTCATGCCAGATTATGGGACGGCGCGGGCAGATTTTCCGGGTGGGGACGCGCGGGCGCTCTACCGTTCCATCCAGCGCATTCTGGCTCTGCCTGCACACACCCGGATCTTTGTTGGCCATGATTATCCGCCCGCCGAACGGACTAAACCTGCTTGGGAAACGAGCATCGCGGTCCAGCGGGATCACAATATCCATGTCAAATCCGGCATCAGCGAAGACGCCTTTGTGACGATGCGTGAGGCTCGAGATCAGACGCTGGAGGCCCCTTTGCTCATCCTCCCCGCACTACAAGTAAATATCCGCGCCGGTCGATTGCCGCCCGCAGAGCCGGGGCACAAGGTGCAGTTGAAACTTCCGGTCAACGCCATCTGAGTTTTGGCAGCTCTGCGCGCGATAAAGAGTTGCATTCCCAAGCCGTCCGGGCATTCTGCGGCCATGACACGTCCGAAAATTTGCATCATTGGCGCCGGCTGTTCCGGCTTCACCACGGCCAAGCGGCTACAAGATTATGGCATCCCCTTCGATATCTTCGAAGCGTCCGACAATATTGGCGGCAATTGGTATTATAACAACCCGAACGGCATGTCGGCTTGTTACCAGAGCCTCCATATCGACACGTCCAAATGGCGATTGGCCTTTGAAGATTATCCGGTGCCTGCCGACTGGCCGGACTATCCGCACCACGCCCAATTGCTCCAATATTTCCATGACTATGTCGATCATTTCGATCTGCGACGGCACATCCGCTTCAATACACGGGTGGACAAGGCAGAGCGGCAATCGGGCGGCGGCTGGGTCATCACCCTCTCCACCGGAGAGGTGCGACATTATGATGCGCTAGCAGTCTGCAATGGGCATCATTGGGCGGCACACATCCCCCCATATCCCGGCCATTTTGAGGGGCCGCAAATCCACTCCCATCACTATCGCAGTCCGTTTGAGCCTATAAATTGTGTTGGCAAACGAGTGTTGGTCGTTGGCATGGGCAATAGCGCGATGGACATTGCCTCTGAACTCTCTCAGCGGCCAATTGCGCAGAAGCTGTTCGTCTCAGCCCGGCGCGGGGTCTGGATTTTTCCAAAATATTATAAGGGCCAACCGCTCGACAAAAACCCAGCGCCCGCTTGGATGCCCAAATGGCTACGCCAGAAAATCGGGGAAAAGCTGATCAAAAATCTGGTCGGGCGGATGCGCGATTATGGCCTGCCCGAACCCGAAATTGGCCCCTTTGAAAGCCATGGCACGGTATCTGGCGAATTTCTGTTGCGGGCAGGATCAGGCGATATCCGCATGAAGCCGGGGATTGACCGGCTGGATGGGCAATATGTGGTCTTTACCGATGGCAGCCGCGAAGAGGTGGACGCCATCATCTGGGCCACGGGCTATGACATTAAATTCCCCTTTTTCAGCGACCCCGCTTTTCAGGCGGATGCCGATAACCGACCGCCCCCTTTGTTCAAGCGCATCATGAAACCGGGCGTACCCGATCTCTTTTATATGGGGCTGGCGCAACCGCTGCCCACGCTTGTCAATTTTGCCGAGCAGCAATCCAAGCTGGTCGCCGCCTATCTGGCGGGAGACTATGTGCCGCCACCAGAGGCGGAGATGCAGCGCATCATTGCAACGGATGAGGACTATTACACCGGCCAATATTATGCCGCCCGCCGCCACACGATTCAGCTCGATTTCGATCATTATCGCCGCGCGTTGAAGACGGAATTGGCACGCGGCAAAAAGCGGGCGGACGCTCGAGGGAATGACCTGCCCGTTCCAGCGCGAGATGCTCAAATCGCCTGATGCTGCTGCGATGGTTCATGGCCCTTGCGGGGTGGCTGATGTCGGCGCCGCTGACGGCGCAGGCCATTGCCCCACCGCCCACCGCCCAGCCGCAATGGCCAAGGCCCCTGACCTTATTGGGACAAAGCAGCGGCGGGCGACAACTTCTTGTCGATGTTGGTAGCCTAAAAACAGCGCCGCCCCTGCGCGGCTTGCGCGACTTTGCGGCAGCTCAGATCTATGTGGAAATGCGCGGCCCAGGCACCAAAGCAGCGGTAGAGCGGGTGCGCTATAGCTTTCACTGTCGCGCCCGATCTGTGGCGGCGCTCAACTATGTGCGATTTGATGGCGGCACGAAATCCCAAGATTGGCAGGGCGCGGATTATGCCCCGAAATATGAGTATGTCAGCCCCGGCACATTGGTGGACATGGCCATGACCTATGCCTGTTCCGGCGGCAAGCTTTCCCGACCCTGACGGCCAAACGGCTGCATTCGATTTTCTTGACGTTGGCATCTGACGTCACAAACTGCTAGCGCCGACTCATGCCCATAAGTGCCGCCTCTGCCTCGCGGGAGATTTTGATCCGCCTTCACGAAGTGATGGCGTCGCGCACCAGTGCGCAGGCCAAACTCAACCAAGTGGTGGCAACCATTGCGGGCGTGCTGAAAAGCGAAGTCTGCTCCATCTATTTGCGCCGCGACGGCCTGTTGGAATTGTTCGCGACCAAGGGGCTGAAGCAAGAGGCTGTGCACGTGACGCGGCTGTCCATGGGTGAAGGGCTTGTCGGCACAATTGCCGAACAAATGGCGACGCTCAATCTGGATGAAGCCACCAGCCACCCTGATTTTGCCTATAAGCCGGAAACGGGCGAAGACCTGTTTCATAGCTTTGCCGGGGTTCCCATCATCCGCAAAGAAGACGCTGTTGGTGTTTTGTGCGTTCAGCATATCGAATCGCGCAAATATGAAGAGCTGGAAATTGAGGCGCTTCAGACGGTGGCCATGGTTCTATCGGAACTGATCGCCAATGCAGGGCTGATCGACAATGCCGAACGGCGCGGCAGCAAGATCCAAGATACAACGTCCCAACGCCTGTCAGGCCTGAAGCTCGTCGATGGCATGGCGTCTGGCTATGCCGTGTTTCACCAGCCGCGCGTCACGATTGAACATACGGTTGCCGAAGATATTGAAGCTGAGCGGCACCGCGTTTACGCCGCCTTTGACAAGATGCGTGAACAGATTGAGCGCATGGCGAGCGAAGCCGAATTTGGCGTTGAGGGCGAACATCGCGAAGTCCTCGAAATGTATAAGATGTTCGCCTATGATGAAGGCTGGCGTCGGCGCATTAATGAGGCGATTGACAGCGGCCTGACAGCAGAGGCCGCAATCGAACGCGTGCAGCAACGCACCCGGATGCGGATGCGCCAAATTGACGATCCGTTGCTGGCAGACCGGATGCATGATCTGGAGGATATGGCCAATCGGCTGCTTCGGATTGTCTCTGGTCAGCTTGGCTCAGCCGCGCAGGCCGGCTTGCGCCAGGACACGATTTTGATTGCCCGCAATTTGGGGCCCGCCGAGCTTTTGGAATATGATCGACGACGCTTGAAAGGTGTTGTCCTTGAAGAAGGGTCGCTGACCGCGCACGTCACCATTGTGGCGCGCGCCATGGGCGTTCCGGTCCTTGGTCGCGTCAAAGGCGTGCGGCGGATGATTGGCGAAGGCGATCTTGTTCTGCTCGACGCCGGGCAGTCAGCCGCCTTTGTGCGGCCCAGCCCCGCGATGGAGCAGGCCTTTGAAAGCCGCCTGCAGGCGTCGCAAAAGCGCCGGGCGGGCTATGCGGCCTTGCGCACTCAGCCGCCGGTGACAAAGGACGACACCCGTATCACATTGATGGTCAATGCGGGCTTGCGCGATGATATTGCCCAGCTGGATGTGACAGGGGCCGATGGCATTGGCCTGTTCCGTACAGAGTTTCAGTTTCTGGTGTCCGCGACCATGCCGCAGCGGGAGCGCCAACAGCGGCTCTATCGCGATGTGCTGGATGCGTCGGGCGACCGCCCCGTGGTTTTCCGCACGGTCGATATCGGGGGGGACAAAGCCCTCCCCTATCTGCGCTTTGATGGGCATGCAGAAGAAAACCCAGCTATGGGATGGCGCGCCCTGCGTCTGGCTCTGGAACGCGATGGCCTGATGAAGGCGCAAGCCCGCGCGCTGTTGGAAGCGGCCGCCGGCCGCACCCTCAATGTCATGTTCCCAATGGTGTCTGAGCCTTGGGAGTTTGAAGAGGCCAAAGCCATTTTTGAGCGCCAGCGGGACTGGATCGCCAAACAAGGCCGCCAGCTTCCGTCTCGCATCCACTATGGGACGATGCTGGAGGTGCCGGCGCTTGCCGAGATGCTGGACGTGCTCTTGCCCAAGGTCGATTTTGTGTCGATCGGCACCAATGACCTGACCCAATTTCTCTTTGCCGCAGACCGCGCCAACCCGAAATTGGCAGAGCGGTATGACTGGCTGTCCCCGGCCATATTGCGGTTCTTGCGGCGCGTACTGATCGCCTGTCGGGAGTCCAATACGCCTGTTACCATTTGCGGTGAAATGGGTGGCCGCGCGCTCGAAGCCATGGCCTTGCTTGCTATTGGCTTTGAACGGCTGTCCATCACGCCCGCGGCGATACCGCCTGTAAAGGCCATGGTCCGATCGCTTGATCTGAGCGCCGCCAAGCCCATGATGGAAAAGCTATTAGCCGATCCACCGCGCAATTTACGAGACGCCCTAGGGGATTGGGCGCGCAGCCAATCCGTTGATATTGCATAGGGAGCTGGTCGCCGCTCAAACGAGTCGTCAGCCACGCCAATCTATGTTATCTCATGACAAAATAATCGTCCCAATGGGACATTGAGGGAATGCGGAACGGAACATGTCGGACGCACTGACAGATGCCCCCATGTTGGCACTTGACCGTGTTGGCGATCGGCTTCGCGCCGCGCGCTTGGCGGCAGGGCTCAACCTGTCTGATGTCGCAGAAAAGACCCGCGTTCCACTGCGGCATTTGGAAGCCATTGAATCGAATGATTTTTCGACCTTGCCTTCCTTCACCTATGCGACAGGATTTGTCCGCGCCTTTGCCCGCATTGTGGGCGAAGACGAAGTTGTCCTGATCCGGGATTTGCGCGTTGAGCTGGGCCGCGATCAGGACAGCTGGACGGCGGCATCTGGCGACAATGTTGCGGACCCGGCCCGAATCCCGCCGAAATGGCTGGCTTGGACAGCCGCCCTCATCATGCTGGCATTTGTTGGCGGCTATGGCTTGTGGCGCAGCACCTTGTTTGATCCGCAAATAGCAGAGGTTGAACAAGCTCCCGTAGCCCCGCGTCCGGCGGCGCCTGTCCGTCCGGCGGCGGCACCCGTCGCCCCGTCCGCACTGCCGACCGGACCTGTGCTGTTGATGGCAATCGATGATGTGTGGGTCAAAATTTATGACAATACGGGCAAGGCTCTGTTTCAAGGCATCATCAAAAAGGGGGAAAGCTACGCCGTGCCCCCTGAAGCAAATGGACCAATGATCCGCACGGGCCGGGCAGACCAAATTGCGGTCACCATTGGCGGCGTCTCCGTGCCGCCGCTTGGCCCGGCGAATAAGACGATCACGAATGCGCCGATTGATGCAGCGGCCCTTGTGGCGCGGCCTGCGACCTCTGCAGCTCAAACGACTGGCCCGTCAGCACCCGCACCGGCAGCGTCTATGCCCCCCGCAACGGCCCCTGTGCGGACACAGCCTTGATCGCGCATGCGGTCTGGTCCAAAGTCGTTAACACTTGATCTATCAGGGATTTTCACAATGCGTTTTGCCTTGATTTCCGTAGCATTGCTTTCCGCTGTTTCCTCTATGCCGTTGATGGCACAGTCCAATGAAGTCGAATTGCGGGTCAATAAGCTAGAACGCGAGATGCGGGCCGTGCAGCGCAAGGTTTTTCCGGGTGCCGTTCAGGTTCAGCCAGAAATTGGTGCGCTGACAACCGGAGATGCCGGGATATCTGCGACATCTACAACAACTCCGCTAACCGACCTGACATCGCGTCTGGATGCCCTAGAGTCGCAGTTGCGGATGCTCACCGGGCAGGTGGAGACAGATGGCAATCGGCTGCGCAAGCTTGAAGAGGCCGTCAAGATGCTGGCCACCACCACCGATAGCCGCCTTAAGGCTCTGGAGCCGCCGCCGCCCGTGGCGGTGATTGAAAATGATGCAACTATCAGCAGCCCACCTGCTGCCGCTGCTATGGTGGTTCCGGCCCCAGCTCCCCGCCCCGCGCCCGTGGCCATGGCCCCGACGCGCGCGACACCCACTTCCACCCCCGCGCCTAGCTCTGCGGTGAAGAATGATGCGAGCCGGAAGGCGTTGGTCGATGCTGTCGAAATCCCCGTGACGGGCGATGCGGCCGAAGACGCCTATAGCTATGGCTTCCGCCTATGGCAGGCTCAGCTCTACCCCGAAGCGCAGGTGAAGCTGAAAGAGTTTGCGGCAAAATATCCACGCCATCGGCGGGCAAGCTATGCGCAAAATCTGCTCGGCCGCGCCTATTTGGATGAAGGCAAGCCGGCGCTTGCCTCGGTTGCTTTTTACGAAAATTACACGCGAAACTCCAAAGGCGAGCGTGCAGCGGAAAGCCTTTATTATTTGGGTGTTTCTCTGACGCGGCTGAAGAAGCTGCCCGATGCCTGCAAGGTTTATGATGAATTTGCAGATGTCTATGGCACGAGCGCGGCAGGTGAGCTGCAAGCCCGTGTTGCCAAGGGCCGCGTCGACGCCAAGTGCAATTGAGCGACCTTTGCCCCAGTGATTGATCCGGCGGCCACACAACGCTTCACGCGAGACTTGGCCGCCCTTTTGCCCAACCCCACGGGCCGGATCGGGCTGGCCATTTCTGGCGGGCCAGATAGCCTTGCCCTCCTGTTGCTTGCCAAGGCCAGCCTGCCCGATATTGCCGCGGCGACGGTCGATCATGGCCTACGGCCCGAGGCGGCGGACGAAGCCCGCTTTGTTGCAGCGGTTTGCGCTGATCTCGGCATTGATCACAGCATTTTAACACTGACCAATGGGCCGGTGGGCAATCCCTCCAGCTGGGCACGCCAAGCCCGCTATCAGGCCTTGGACGACTGGGGCACGGCCAAGAACATCCGCTGGCTGCTGACGGCACATCATGCCGATGATCAGTTGGAGACACTGCTGATGCGGCTCAATCGCGGCTCTGGTGTCGCAGGCCTTGCGGGCATCCGCGCGCAGAACAAGAGTGTTGCCCGCCCCCTGCTCAACTGGCGCAAGGCAGAGCTTGAGGCCCTGGTCGCACAAGCTGGGCTGCACGCGGTGGACGACCCGTCAAATCGCGATGCCCGCTATGATCGCGCCCGGATGCGGGCCGCCCTAAGCAAGGCAGATTGGCTTGACCCTGTGGCGGCGGTCCGCAGCGCGTCGGCCCTTGCCTCGGCAGAAGCCGCGCTCGATTGGACGACGCAGCAGCTTTTTGACCAGCGGGCAGAGATGGGGACGGGCCGGATCACGCTGGATACAGCCGACCTGCCTTTTGAGCTTCAGCGCCGCTTGCTGATCGCCTGTTTGCAGGCCCTCAATCCATCAGCGGACCCCCGCGATGATGAGGTGTTGCGCCTGCTGGCCAGTCTAAATACCGGGAAGACAGCAACGCTTGCTGGGATAAAATGTTCAGGCGGCGCACAATGGACGTTTCAACCCGCACCGCCCCCACGGACGATCTCAAGAAATTCATGATTCGCCGCATTGTCATTACGCGCGGCATGCCTATCTTGGGGAATTGAAAGGCAGATGAGTTATGAACGACGACAAGGGCCCAACACTCTCCCCCTGGATGCGGAGCCTCGCCATCTGGGTCGCAATTTTGGCGGCATTGGCGCTGTTCGTTTCGATTTTTGAAGGGCGGGGCTCCAGCGGGTCCGGCACCACTCTTGCCTATTCAGACTTTGTCTCGCGCGTGGAGCAGGGATCGGTCAAATCCGTCGTCCAATCGGGCGATGTGATATCCGGCACGCTCAAAAATGGCGAAGACTTCACCACCTATGCCGTGCCCGACCCACAATTTGCGCAGCGCATGATTGCAGCCGATGTGGAGTTTACGGGCCGCCCGGCCGAAAGCCCCGGCTTTTTGCAATTCCTGCTCTACCAATCGCTCCCGATCCTATTGTTCTTGGGCATTGGCTTCCTGATCATGCGTCAGATGCAAAAGGGGGCAGGCTCTGGCGCGATGGGCTTTGGCAAAAGTCGCGCCAAAATGCTGACCGAAAAGCAAGGCCGCGTTACCTTTGACGATGTCGCTGGTATTGATGAAGCGCGCGAAGAGCTTGAGGAAATTGTCGACTTTCTAAAGGACCCGACCAAATTCTCCCGCCTTGGGGGCAAAATCCCCAAGGGTGCGCTGCTCGTCGGCTCCCCCGGCACGGGCAAGACCCTGCTCGCCCGCGCCATTGCGGGGGAGGCCAATGTGCCCTTCTTCACCATTTCCGGCTCCGACTTTGTCGAAATGTTCGTGGGCGTGGGCGCAAGCCGCGTGCGCGACATGTTTGAACAGGCCAAGAAATCCGCCCCGTGCATCGTCTTCATCGATGAGATTGACGCCGTTGGCCGTCATCGTGGCGCAGGCCTCGGCAATGGCAATGATGAACGTGAACAGACGCTCAACCAGCTGCTGGTGGAGATGGATGGATTTGAGGCCAATGATGGCATCATCATCATCGCCGCCACCAACCGCCCCGATGTGCTCGACCCCGCTTTGCTGCGTCCGGGTCGTTTTGACCGACAGGTGGTCGTGCCCCGTCCCGATATTGAAGGCCGTGAAAAGATTTTGGCCGTCCACATGAAGAAGGTGCCGCTGGCCCCCGATGTGGATGCCCGTGTCATTGCGCGCGGAACCCCCGGATTTTCCGGTGCGGATCTCGCCAATCTGGTCAATGAAGCCGCGCTGACAGCCGCGCGCAAGGGCAAGCGCCTGGTCGCCATGGCCGAATTTGAAGAGGCCAAGGACAAGGTCATGATGGGCGCAGAGCGCAAATCCATGGTCATGACCGAAGATGAAAAGCGCATGACCGCCTATCATGAGGCGGGCCACGCGATTGTCTCTGTCCATGAGCCTGCGTCTGACCCGATCCATAAGGCGACGATCATCCCGCGCGGTCGCGCACTCGGCATGGTGATGCGCCTGCCAGAGCGGGATAATTACAGCTATCACCGGGATAAGATGTACGCCAACCTCTCCGTCTCAATGGGTGGGCGCGTCGCCGAAGAGATTATCTTTGGCTATGACAAAGTCTCATCAGGGGCGTCATCCGACATTCAATATGCGACCAATCTCGCGCGTGACATGGTCACACGCTGGGGCATGTCCGATGTGCTGGGCCCGCTGCAATATGCAGAAGCGGATGAAGAGGTTTTCCTCGGCTATTCGAGGAGCCGCGGCAGCCAAATGTCCAACGAGACAGCGGTGATGATCGATCAGGAGATTAAGAGCATTGTCGAGGGCGGCTATAATCAGGCCAAGAAACTGCTGAAAAAGCATATCAGCCAATTGCATCTGCTGGCCGAGGCGCTGCTGGAATATGAAACCTTGTCGGGCGACGAAATCAAAGCGCTGCTCGAACAGGGCGTGAAGCCAGATCGGTCTGGCGCGGGCAAGCCGCCAAAGATGGCGATCCGCCCGGGTGGAACATCGGTTCCAAAGACCCGGCAAGCCAAGCTGGGCGACCCCGCCGCAGAAGGCGCCTGATTTTTGCTGCCCTCATCCTCGCTGCTCAAGCCGAGCGCGAGGATGAGGCGTTGCGATATCCTAACCTTGTTCTGCCCTGCCCCCTATTTTGCCTTTTATCCGGCCCTTTGCTAATTGGCGGATATGCAGGACTTCAGCAGCCCAACCGCCTTGATTGCCGATATGGCCCGCCATGCGCGTGCAGCCTCGGCGAGGCTTGCCCAAACCCCATCGGCCCGCAAGTCCGAAGCGCTAATTGCGGCCGCACATGCGCTGCGCACGGCGACGGCGGAAATTCTCTTGGCCAATCAACAGGATATGGAAGCCGGTGTGAAAGCGGGCCTCTCTGGCGCGATGCTGGATCGGCTTCGGCTGGATGCCGGGCGGATCGACGGGATGGCCGCCGGGGTGGAGGCGGTTGCTCATCTGCCCGACCCGGTGGGTGCGATGATCGATGAAAGCATCCGCCCCAATGGCATGGCCATTTCGCGCGTGCGGGTGCCCTTGGGCGTGATTGGCATCATCTATGAAAGTCGCCCCAATGTGACGGCGGATGCCGCCGCCCTGTGCCTTGCCTCTGGCAATGCGGCCTTGCTGCGCGGCGGCAGTGAGGCCGTGCACAGCAATAAGGCGATTTTCGCGGCCTTCCGATCGGGCCTGATCACCGCCGGATTGCCAGAAAAGGCGGTTCAGCTTGTGCCGACGCAAGATCGGGCCGCCGTTGGCGGGATGCTGGCCGCCCATGGCCTGATCGACATCATCATTCCACGCGGCGGCAAAACTCTGGTCGCGCGTGTTCAGGATGACGCGCGCGTGCCCGTGCTCGCCCATTTGGATGGCATCAACCATTGCTATGTCGACCGTGCGGCCGATGCCGATAAGGCCACCGCGATTGTCGTGAATGCCAAGATGCGGCGCACCGGCATTTGCGGATCGACCGAAACGGTGTTGATCGATCGCCAATTTGGCGCGCCCGCGCAGATTGTTACGTCATTGCTGGATGCGGGTTGTGCGGTGCGCGGCACGCCAGAGGTTCAGGCGCTTGACCCGCGCATTACGCCTGCTGTCCCTGAGGATTGGGACACCGAATATCTGGATGCCATTTGCTCGGTGGCGCTGGTCGACGATGTGACCGAGGCGATGGCGCATATCACAACGCACGGGTCCCACCATACCGATGCCATCATCACCGAAGATCGCCAGACCGCTGAGGCGTTTCTGGCCGGAGTCGATTCGGCCATTGTCCTGTGGAATGCCTCCACCCAATTTGCCGATGGCGGGGAATTTGGGCTGGGTGCGGAAATTGGGATTGCGACCGGACGACTGCACGCCCGCGGCCCTGTCGCGCTGGAAGGGCTGACCACCTATAAATGGGTCGTCCGCGGCTCCGGGCAGATAAGGCCCTGATCAAGACAGGCCTTCTTGGCGGGTCCTTCAACCCGGCCCATGCCGCGCACCGCCAGATCAGCCTTTTGGCGGCAAAAGCGCTTGGCCTGGATGAAGTCTGGTGGCTGGTTTCCCCCGGAAATCCGCTGAAACCCAAGGCTGGTATGGCCCCCTTATCTGTGCGGCTGCGCTCTGCGCAAAAATGCGCGCGACGCAGCATCATCCGCGCGACCGCCATCGAGCAACAGCTTGGCACGCGCTACACCGTGGATACACTGCGCGCCTTGCGCCGTCGGCACCCGGAGCGGAGCTTTGTGTGGCTGATGGGCGCGGATAATCTTGCCCAGTTTAGTGACTGGAAAGACTGGCGCACGATTGCACGTACGATGCCGATTGCAGTCATCGCACGGCCGGGATATGATGCACCTGCCCAGGCGAGCCGCGCCATGGGATGGCTTCGTGGGTTCGTCCGCCCCCGGTCGGCCGCATTTAAGGGGACGATGTGGAGACCGCCGGCGCTCGTGCTCTTGCGCTTTCGCCCCGATAAAACCTCCGCCACAGCGCTTCGCCGGGCTGACCCGGACTGGTCGAGCGCCTTGCCCCACACCCCTGTGCGCGATGCCGTGACGCATCGCCTTGTTGATTGAGGATTATTTTGCCCGCTGCCCCCAAACGCAAAGCTGCCGCAGAGGCGGATTCGGTTGAGACCCTTCACAAGGTCATTCTGCAATCATTGGAAGATGATCAGGCGGTGGAAACCGTCTCCATTCCGCTTGCCGGAAAATCCGCCATTGCTGATCATATGGTGATCGCTAGTGGCCGGTCGACCCGTCAGGTCGCATCGATGGCGCAAAAGCTTCAGACCAAGATTAAGCAGCAATGCGGTCGCGTTGCGCGGATCGAAGGCCTGCCCAATGCCGATTGGGTGCTGATTGATGCGGGCGATGTGATCGTCCATCTCTTCCGCCCGGAAGTGCGCAGCTTTTACAATCTCGAACGCATGTGGGCGTTTGGCGACGCGCCGGGCGCTTGAAGCTTCATATCATTGCCAGAGGGAAGATCGGCCGCTGCCCAGAGGCCGATCTGATCACGCGCTATGCCAAGCGCCTGACCTGGCCGTTTCAGATCACCGAACTGCCCGACATGGGGGGTAAAGCCACGCCCATCTCGCCCGGCACGATCATCGTGGCGATGGATGAAACAGGCGCGCAGATGACGTCTCTCTCCCTTGCCCAAAAGCTGGAGGCCTGGCGCGATACAGGCATACGTGAGGTGCGTTTTCTCATCGGCGCCGCCGACGGCCTTACGCCTGAAGAGCGCGCCTCCGCCACCCACTTCATCGCCTTTGGCAAGGCCACTTGGCCCCATATGCTGGCGCGCGCGATGCTGGTCGAACAGCTTTATCGGGCGACGAGCATTATTGCGGGTCACCCCTATCACCGGGAAGGGTGAGCCTAGCCCGCCCCCGGCCCCTCCCGCTCGCGGAAGGGGAGAGACGAAGAACTATTCCCTCCCGCAGGCGGGGAGGACCAAAAACCGATTCCCCTCCCGCAGGCGGGAGGGGCTAGGGGAGGGTCTACTCTCCCTTCTCCCGCGCGACTTCGCGCCAGCCAATGTCGCGGCGGCAAAAGCCTGTTGGGAAATCAATTGCATCGACAGCGGCATAGGCACGGGTCTGTGCCTCGGTGACCGTCTTGCCCTGCGCCGTCACATTGAGCACACGGCCGCCATTGGCGACCAATTGCCCCTCGTGCATCGCCGTGCCGGCGTGAAAGACCATCGCATCTTGGCTGCCGGGCAGGTGGATCGCGCCACCTTTTTCGGGCGTCCCTGGATAACCCTTGGCGGCCATCACGACTGTCAACGCGGTATCGCTCGAAAATTCGGGCGTCTCGGCCTCTGCCAGCTGCCCATCGGCAATGGCGGCGAGCAGCGACACCAGATCACCTTCAAAGCGGGTCATCAGCACCTGACATTCCGGATCGCCAAAGCGGCAATTATATTCAATCAGCTTTGGCCCTGTGTCCGTCAGCATCAGGCCTGCAAAGAGGACGCCGGAATAGGGATTTCCCTCTTGCGCCATGGTGCGCACCGTCGGCTCGATAATCTCAGCCATCACGCGCGCTTCAAGCGCGGGGGTCAACACGCGGGCGGGGGAATAGGCGCCCATACCGCCGGTATTTGGCCCAACATCGCCATCGCCGACGCGCTTATGATCCTGCGCCGATCCAAAGGCGACAACATCGCGCCCATCGGTCAGGGCAAAAAAGCTCGCCTCTTCGCCCAGCATAAATTCTTCAAGCACAACTTCGGCACCCGCTGTGCCAAAGCCGCCGCCAAACATATCCTCAATCGCGTCCTTCGCCTCAGCCTCGGTTTCGGCAATGATCACGCCCTTGCCGGCGGCCAGCCCATCGGCCTTGATGACGACAGGTAAGCCAAAGCGCTCCAAATCGGCAAGCGCGGCGGCCTTATCATCATGGCGAGCATAAGCTGCGGTTGGAATGTTGGCGCGGGTGCACAAATCCTTGGTGAACCCCTTGGATCCTTCCAACCGGGCTGCACTAGCACTTGGCCCAAAGACAGGAATGGCAAAGGCGCGCAGGCTATCGCCCAGCCCATCGACCAAGGGCGCTTCTGGACCAATGACGACAAGGCCAATGCCCTTGACCCGGCAAAAGGCGATCACCGCTTCATGATCGGTCACATCCAGCGATATGCAGGCGGCGTGCGCGGCAATGCCGGGGTTGCCGGGCGCTGCATAGAGTGTATCGCAAAGAGGCGATTGCGCCAGCTTCCATGCCAGCGCATGTTCACGCCCGCCACTGCCGATCAGAAGGATGTTCATGCCCGCTCAAATGCCCTTTGAAGATGCGCCCGAAGGCAAGACAGGTCTGTTAGCCGGGGAACGCGCAGGCGACAATGCAGGGGCACTGTCTGTCAGTGAAATTTCAGCCGCGCTCAAACGCCATGTGGAACAGGGCTTTTCCCATGTGCGCATCCGGGGGGAGATTTCGGGCTTTACGCGCGCGTCATCGGGCCATCTTTATTTCGCGCTGAAAGATGACAAGGCCGCGATGGACGCCATCATGTGGAAAGGCAGCACGCTGCGGCTCGCCTTTGCACCACAAAATGGCATTGAGGTGATCGCCACGGGCAAGCTCACCACCTTTCCCGGTCGATCCAAATATCAGATAGTCGTCGAGACATTGGAAATTGCCGGCGAAGGCGCGCTTTTGGCGCTGCTGGAAAAGCTCAAAGCAAAGCTCGCCGCCGAAGGGCTTTTTGCTGCAGAGCGCAAGCGGCCTTTGCCCTTTTTGCCCAAGACCATCGGCGTTGTGACATCGCCCACAGGCGCCGTGATTCGCGATATTCTCCACCGGTTGGAGGATCGCTGCCCCACGCGCGTCATCGTCTGGCCTGTGCTGGTGCAGGGTCAGGGGTCTGCCGACCAAGTGGCCGCCGCCGTCACCGGATTTTCCAATATGCAAGGGCCGGACCGCCCCGATCTCGTCATCGTGGCCCGCGGGGGTGGATCGGTTGAGGATCTATGGGGCTTTAACGAAGAAGTGGTCGTGCGCGCGGTAGCGAGCTGCTCCATCCCGATCATCTCTGCTGTCGGGCATGAAACGGACACCAGCCTGTGTGACTTTGCCGCCGATGTGCGCGCGCCCACCCCAAGTGCCGCTGCCGAAATAGCGGTACCGGTGCGGGCGGAGCTACTGGCCAGATTGCAGACAATGGGTGGGCGCGCCCTGCGCTGTGTCCAGCGCTATCGGGAGCGGGCGGGCGAGCGACTGGATGCAACCACCCGTCGCCTGCCCACGCCAGAGACGTTGCTGGGGCCGCAAAGCCAGCGGGTTGATGAGCTGGGAGATCGATTGCGGCGCGGCCTCTCACACCAAGTATCTGAGGCACGGGGTGACCTTGCCCGCGCCGCCGGGGCCTTGCGCCCAATCATGCTCACACAGCGTATGACAGCCGCGCACAACCGGCTTGATCAGCTGTGGCGGGTGGCGGCCTCCCTCAACCCCGATAAGATATTGGAACGGGGCTATGCGCGGATTGAGCGCCAGACGGGCGGCACGGTGACACGCGCCGCCGATGCACAGGCCGCCGGGGCGTTGCGGCTGCGCTTTGCCGATGGGTCCGTCAATGTGCGGGTTGAGCAGGACGCCGGGCGAGCCTATGAAGAGCCCAAGCCTGAACAGAACGACCTGTTCTGAATGAAGGAAGAGCAATGCTGATGTCCCAAGGTCGCCCCGCACGATTAATGTATATGGCCAATGGCTTTCGCATTTTGGCGCATGGGGATCATGTGATCTGCGCAAAATCGGGGGCCGTCGTGTCGCTGGAGGCCTTGCGTTATTGGAATGTGACCAAGCAGGAACCCTATGCGACCGCCGAAATTGCGGCGCGTGCCGCCATCGGGGAATGACCCAGTTGGTGCGGCAGGCGGTTTTTGCGCTCTGCCTTTTCCTGTCTCCCATGGCGCAGGCTGAAGTCGTCGCGCCATCCGCCCCTATTCAGTTGGATCGCGCTGCCGTGCAGGGCGGCTATGTGCTCGGCTGGGCCCCTGAAGGCACCACAGAGATCCTACTCGATGGGCAGAGCGTTCCGCTGGCGGCCGATGGGCGCTTTGCATTGGGCTTTGGGCGGGACGCGTCGGCCAATGCCCAACTGATTGCCCGGCTTGGCACGGGCGAGGCCCTAAGCCTGACCGTCCCTATTGCCCCGCGCCAATGGCAGTTGGAAAATCTCCCCACATTGCCGCGCGTGTCGCAGCCTTCGGCCGAGTTTCTGGCGCGCAGGCCTGGCGAATTGGCGCAAATTGAGGCGGCCCGCAAAACCATCTCCACCCAGACGGGCTGGCGGCAGTCCTTTATCTGGCCCGCACGCGGCCGCATTTCCGGCATGTTCGGTTCTCAACGGATTTACGCCGGAGAACCGGGTGTGCCGCATAATGGGGTGGATGTGGCCGGGGGCACCGGGACCCCTGTATATGCGCCTGCAAATGGCGTTGTGATACTGGCGGCGGCCAGCCCCTTCACGCTGGAGGGCAATTTGCTGATGATTGACCATGGCATGGGTCTCAACAGCGCCTTTCTGCATCTCTCGCGCATTGATGTGGCTGTGGGCGATGCGATCCGCCAAGGCCAGCCCATTGGGGCCATTGGCATGACCGGGCGGGCAACTGGCCCGCATCTGCACTGGGGCATGCGCTGGCTCGACCAAAGGATCGACCCGGCGCTGGTTGCAGGACCAATGCCTGCCGCACCAGCGCCGAGGGAACAGAACAAAAAGCCAGATTAACGGCGGCAGCGATCATCCGACCGGTCAATTGCCCGACCCGCCAACGCGCCTGTGCCGCCTCCAATAATGGCACCCGCCGTGCGGTCTCCATCGCGTCCGGCGACAGCCCGGCCCAAAAGGCCGCCCGCGACAGCGCCGATCACAAGGCCCGTCGTTCCCTTGCCGCAGCCCTCTTCGCGCTGGCGGTAGGATTGCACCCGATCATAATGATGCCGACCATAGCCACGACGATCTTCATACCGGCGATGATCATGCCGATCCTCATAACCGCGTCGATACTCATGACCCTCATTCGACCGCGTTTCATAGCGGTGATAGCCCCGCTCATGCGCCAAGGCGGGTGCCGTGGGCGCTAGGCCAATAAACAGAGCCGAAACGGCCGCTGAAACATGTGTGAACGTCTTTTGCATGATGCCACCTCCTCTGATGCCATCCGATAGGGACGAATGACGATGATCGGGGTTCTGATGCATTTCCATTGCACATAAGCTGAACGGCTCGGTTATCCCTCGTTCAGCTTTGAAAGGGTGCAGGCCGCGACGCAGGAGCCTATAGAAGGGCAATGGTGCACCGCCTCATCCTCTTCCTCCTCTGCCTGCCGCTCATCGTCATGACATCCTCGGCCAAGCTGGGGCAAATGCCGCTGCGGCGACAGATGCTTGTGGTGACCGCAGAAGCTGTGCCCTTGTCGCGCAGCGATACAGCACTCTCACAGGCGGGCGAGCTTGTGTATCTGGGTGGCTGGCGGCTCGCCGCGCGCCATGCTGACTTTGGCGGCTGGTCGGCCATGCATGCCACCCCAAGCGGATTCCGGCTGCTTTCTGATGCCGGTGCCATGCTCGATTTGCCACCACCCATTGGCGAGACGATGCGCGGAATTTTGCAAGAGCTGCCCAAGGGCTGTGGCCAGCGGTGGCACAAGGATAAACAAGATGCCGAATCGCTCACCGCAGATGATCAGGGAAATATGTGGGTCGCGCTGGAGCAGCAGAACATCATTTGCCGTATCGATGCCAAGGGCCATGTCCGCACCATTGCGCCAGCCGCTATGGCCAATTGGGCAAGCGCACGCGGCGCAGAGGCAATGGTCCGGTTGCGCGATGGCCGCTTTCTCGTCTTTGCGGAAACCGATCCCAAAGACACAGATGAGCCATCCCCTGTGCTCCTCTTTTCCGGCGATCCCTTGTCTGCGTCAGTGCACAGCGTCAGCTTGCGCCTTGCGAGCCCGGACGGGTTTCACCCAAGCGATGCCGCCCAATTGCCAGACGGGCGGATATTGGTGTTGCAGCGCGCCTTTGCCCTGCCGCTGCGCTGGCAAACGCGCCTGATTGTCCTTGATCTGGCGGAGGTGCGGGAAAATGCGCTTCTTCAGGGTCGAGAAGTGGCGCGGCTTGCGCCCCCGCTCTTGACGGACAATTTCGAAGCCTTGGCCGTGACACAAGAAAAGAGGCGACCCATTATCTGGATCGCCTCTGATGATAATTTCTGGTCGCTTCAGCAGACGTACCTGCTGAAGTTCACCTTAAAAGATTAGGCAGCGACAGCCGACTTTTTGGCGACTTCGCGCTTCAGGCGACGGGCCTTCAGGCTGAGTTTCGTATCCGCCGTCTTGAGCAACCAATTGTCGAGACCGCCGACATGTTCCACCGAGCGCAGACCGTGCGTCGACACGCGCAGACGCACACCCTTGGCGAGCGATTCGGAGATCAGCGTGACATTCTGCAGATTCGGCAAGAATGTACGCTTGGTCTTGTTATTGGCGTGGGACACGTTGTGCCCTACTTGGCGGCCCTTGCCGGTCAGTTCGCAAATGCGCGACATGTCTGTTCGTCCTGAAGTTGAATAATCATATTCGGAAAGGCTGCGCACCTAACGGTCGGCGGCGCTTTCGTCAACCCAAAGCGGCAGCCCAAAGGGGATTGGCGCGTCGATGCTTCAATCTTGGGCCATCAGGCCCTAGAGCAAGCTATGGCGATTCCCCTGCCCCTTCCTATGCACCGCGCACTCGCGCTTGCACAAGCATCCGCCGAAGCCGGCGAAGTGCCGGTGGGTGCTGTCATCATGAAGGACGGGGTTGAAATTGCGGCGGCCGCCAACGCCATGCTTGCCTCGGCCGATCCCACCGCCCATGCGGAAATGGAGGCGATTCGCATGGCCGCGCGCGTTTTGGGCCAGGACCGACTCGAGGGATGCGACCTTTGGGTGACGCTGGAGCCGTGCGCCATGTGCGCGGGCGCCATTGCCCATGCGCGCATCGCCCGTGTTTATTATGCCGCGCCAGACCCCAAGGGCGGGGCTGTGGATCACGGCCCGCGCTTCTTTACCCAACCGACCTGCCACCACCGCCCCGACGTCTATTCCGGCCTCGGCGAGGCGAAGGCCGCAGAGCAATTGCGCGCCTTTTTTGCCCAAAAACGATGAGCCAAAGCATCCCCGAGTCGCAATGCTTGAGCGGACACGCCTTTTTCTGCCATAAGGCACAATCCAATGGCTGATGCCCTCCCCTCTCTAACCCCCTTTCCTTGGGGCGATCTTGCAATCATCCTTGCGTTGATTGCGCTCAATGGCGTGTTTGCGATGTCGGAACTGGCCATTGTGTCGGCCCGGCGGGCGCGGCTGGACGCCATCACGCGCAAAAGCCAGCTGAAAGGCGCGCAGACAGCCATCTCGCTCGCGTCCAATCCGGGGCGCTTTTTATCCACCGTGCAAATTGGCATCACGCTCATCGGGATTATCGCGGGTGCTTATTCCGGCGCGAGTCTGAGCGGACCTGTGGCGGAGCGGCTGGTGCTCCTTGGCCTGCCCACCAATTGGTCAGATGATGTCGGTTTTGGGCTGGTCATTGGCCTCACCACCTTTGCTTCGCTGATCATAGGGGAATTGGTGCCCAAGCAATTTGCCCTGCGCGCGCCCGAACCCATTGCCGTGGTGATGGCCGTGCCAATGGTGATGCTGGCACGAATCACCGCCCCCATTGTCTGGCTGCTGGATCGCACGAGCGCGCTGATTTTCCGCCTGCTTGGGCTGAACCGCGAATCGGACAGCCATGTGACCGCCGAAGAGCTGCACCTGATTGTCGCCGAAGCCTCAAAATCCGGTATTATTGAAGAAAGCGAACGCGCCATCATCTCTGGCGTTGTGCGCTTGGCCGACCGCCCCGTGCGCGAGGTGATGACGCCGCGCACCGAAATCGATTGGATCGATGAAAAAGCGGATGCCAAGGCGATCCATCAAGCTGTTCTCGCCTCCCCGCACAGTCGGTTGCTCATCGCCCGGGGGTCGGTGGATGAAATTGTGGGTGTGGTCGGCGCGCGGGATTTGTTGGCGGCCGAGCTAATGGGCAAGAAACTAGACCTTAAGGCGCTGATGAAGCGCGCGCCCATTGTCCCGGATCAGGTCGATGCGATGGACGCGCTGGAGGCGCTGCGCCACGCCGATGTGCCCATTGCGCTTGTCCATGATGAATATGGGCATTTTGAAGGGATTGTGACCCCGGCCGATTTGCTGTCAGCCATTGCCGGGGATTTTGTGTCGGATCAGGATGCCGAAGATGAGCCGGCCATTGTTGCGCGCGACGATGGCAGCTTGCTCGTCGCTGGATGGGCCACCGCCGATAGCTTGGCCGAACGCATTGGCCTGTCGCTGGGCGAAGACCGGGACTTTGCGACCGTTGCGGGCTTTGTGCTCGATCGATTGAAGCGCATTCCCGATACGGGCGAATATTTCACCGAACAGGGCTATCGGTTTGAGGTTGTGGATATGGACGGCCGCAAGATCGACAAATTGCTCGTTCAAATTGTTGATTAGGACCCCATGACCAGCCTTTTGGATTTGCATGAGGAATATGACTTCCTCGACCCTGATGATCGCTATCGCCTGCTGATTGATCTTGGCCGCGCACTCGAGCCGATGCCCGATGCCCTGAAAACAGATGCTACGTTGGTGCGGGGCTGTTCGGCCAGCGTCTGGGTCTATCCCATGGCCCGCGACGATGGGCGGCTGCATTTTCTGGCCGATAGCAATGCGGCCATCACCAAGGGGATTATCGCGCTTGTCCTGAAAACGGTGCAGGATGCGACCGCGGCCGATATTCTCGCAACCGATATTGAGGCGGCGCTTGCGCCCTTTGACCTTAAAAACCAGCTGTCGTCCAACCGGACACAGGGCATCCCCAATATGATTGCGCTGATCCGCGAGACAGCGGGCCGATATATAGGAGGATCATGATGCGCCTTGTCTCCACCCTTATCGCCAGCATGGTCTTGAGCAGCCCGGCTTTTGCCGCGCGCGATTTTCGCATCGCGGGGGAAGCCTTTGCAGAGGCAGAGATTTTGGATGCGCGCGCACTCGCCTCTCTAGGCGGGGAACCGGCGATTTTGATCACCCTGACGCCCAAGGCCGCGCCCCGCCTGCTCCGCCTGACCAAGGATGCAGCGGGCAAGACGCTGATCGTTACGCTGGATGGAAAGCCGTTGCCCGGCCCGGTCCTGTCCGCACCGATCAGCGATGGCGCGCTGGAGCTGCCGGGGATTGCTAGCTTTGAAGAGGGGGAGGCTTTGGCCAAGGCCATTTCGGGCAAGCCGCCCGTGCCCGATAGTCTGGACGAAGGCCCCTAAAGCGCGAGCCTACGGTCTTCGGCTGCCTTGAGCACATCATAGGCCGCCTGAATTTTCTGAAACCGGTCTGCCGCCTCTGTATCGCCGGGCCGAACATCGGGGTGATTTTCCTTGGCGAGCTTGCGCCAGGCGGTGCGCACCGCTTCAAAATCATCGTCGCTGCCCAGGCCCAAAGCCTCAAGCGCGCGCATTTCATCGCGGCTGCGCGATCCATCGCCGGGGCCACCCCAGCCATAATGTTTGGACTGTTGAAAGCCGGAATTATCCCGCTCTTCCTCGGCCGCAC
>JBBATU010000001.1:0-59341 GCA_040398565.1 Chakrabartia sp. | reverse complement strand
TCCACTTTGAGCTTCACGTACGCGGCACCGGCGTCCTCGGCCGCACGCGCGGCGGCTTCTTCCGCGCTTAGCCCGGCAAAATAATCCCAATGGCGGTTATATTCGCCCGCATGATCCGGGCAGAACCACCAACGTTCGGGGCTGTTGGGCGCTTTGGGTGCGGGGCAATCCCCCGGCAGGGTGCAGCCATGCCGATCGCACAGGCGCACCTTCACGGTCTCCCGCTCTGTCCCATAGCCGCGCCAGCGCGGAAAGCCCCAATCGGCGCTGCGTGTCTGCCTGCGTGCCATCACTGCGCCGCTTAGGCGATTTGCCCTGCGCTTTCCAGCCATGGCGCGCCACAAACTGCCCAAACATCAAATTTTGCATCTCCACCCGTGCTGCGATAGGCTCCCCCCAAATTGGGAGAGGGAGAGAGATTATGAAAACAGTTCTGCGTGCGTTGGTTGGCCTGTCGGGCCTGTTATCCATCGTCATGGTGCTGGGCCTGTGGTTTGGGATGGAGCGGATTTTGCCCGCCATTGGCCTTATGACAAATGATTTGGCCGGTGGTCTGGTCGGGCGGGCGACGGTGCGCGCCGATATTGCCGGGCTGTTCGGCGGCATGGGGCTGGCCATGCTGATCGCCGCCACGCGCGAAAGCCGCGCTTGGGCAGGGGCCGCCCTATTGTTCGTCAGCGCGGCCTTGGCCGGGCGGCTGATCGGCCTCGCGCTCGATGGTGCACCGGCCGAAGTCATTCCGCCCATTGTGATAGAGGCCTTCACCGTGGCCCTACTGGCCAGCTATCGCGCCCGGCTCAACTGAGCCGCCGCTGAACGGGAAAACACACCCAAAAATAGGGGAGGGGCAAGCCATGTATGTGTCTGTCACTGGCCTGAAGGTGAAACGCCTTTGGCACCTCCCCCGTTTCTGGCTTCATGCCATCCGGTCTTTCCGACAGGCGCAGCGCGCCGACGGGGTGATCCAAGTCTCCGTCCGCAATATCGCGGGCTATCAACATACGCTGACCCTGTGGCAGAGCCGCAGCCATATGCTGGCCTTCATGCGATCCGGCGCCCACCTCCACGCCATCCGCGCCTTTCGCAGCATCGCGACTGGCCGCACCTATGGCAATGAAACCGATACGCCCCCGAATTGGGACGAGGCCGTCACCCAATGGCGCGACAAGGGGCGGGATTATTAGGGGGCAGGAAAATCTGGATGCCCCGTGAGGATTCGAACCTCAATAGACGGAGTCAGAGTCCGTAGTCTTACCGTTAGACGACGGGGCATCGCTGAGGCCGGGCAGATAGGAATTCGGCCCCCTTCTGTCAACAAGAGTCCCCTGTGGCTTTGGCCATGCGTCGCGGCGCTTGCGATAGGCGGGCTGGGGCGATAGGCTTACCGTCAAGTACCGCCGGGCATTTCTCCGGATCGGAAGAAGTTAAGAGTTTGAAGACCATGGTGGATTCTGCCGCCCCCGTGCGCGTGCGACGCCAGGACAGGGGGGCGAAATCGCAAGGGGCCGGCCGCATGCCGGCAGAGCCCGCGCGCGCCGGCCCAAAGCGCGCGCCGCCGCCGGCCCGGCGCACCTATGCCGCGCTGGACCTTGGCACCAATAATTGCCGCTTGCTCATCGCCCGGCCAGAGGACCCGCGCTTCATTGTGGTGGATGCCTTTTCCCGCATCGTCCGACTGGGCGAAGGGCTGGCGCAATCGGGCGCGATCAGCACAGCGGCGATGGATCGGGCACTGTCCGCCCTCTCAGTCTGTGCCGAAAAGCTGGTGCGCCGCAATGTCTATATGGCGCGTTCTGTCGCGACTGAGGCGTGCCGGCGGGCCGCCAATGGCGCGGAGTTTGTTGATCGGGTCTATCGCGAAACGGGCATCAAGCTCGACATTATTTCGGCCCAAGAAGAAGCGCGGCTGGCGGTGCTGGGCTGCCATGTTCTGCTGGAAGACGGCGATAGCCCGGCCTTGGTGTTCGACATTGGCGGCGGTTCGACCGAGCTGGTGCTGGTCGATACGCAAAGCGGCGCACCGCAGACGCTGGATTGGCGCTCCATCCCTTGGGGCGTTGTCTCCTTGAGTGAAAGCGTGCCGCATGACAGCGCAGACCCGGTCGCCCGCAGCGCGGCTTATGCCCAAATGCGGGCCCAAGTGCGCGACAGCCTTGGCCCCTTTGTCGAGACATTGGCGCAGGCCGCAGGTGCTGCGCCGCGTCTGTTGGGGACGAGTGGCACGGTGACGACGCTCGCCAGTGTGCATCTGGGCCTGCCACATTATGAGCGGCGGTTGATTGATGGACTGCGCGTCGATGTGGCGGATATGCGCCGCATCTGTGCCCAACTTGCCAGCCAATCGGTACCGGATCGCGCGAAGGAACCGTGCATCGGGCCGGAACGGGCGGATCTGGTCGTTGCGGGCTGTGCGATTTTGGAAACGATTTTTGATCTTTGGCCTGCAGAAATTGTGGGCGTTGCGGATCGCGGCATTCGCGAAGGTATATTGCGCCAGTTGATGGCGGCAGGAGAAAGACCATGAGCCGGGGTGGCAGTGCAGGGCGCACCCGCGTCAAAACAGCGAAGGGCCGCAAGGTCGGCTCCACCCGTTGGCTCGAGCGTCAGTTGAATGATCCCTATGTCAAACGCGCCAAGGCAGAGGGCTATCGCAGCCGGGCCGCCTATAAGCTGATGGAGCTGGATGAACGCTTTGGCTTTTTGAAAGGGGCCAAGCGGGTGATCGATCTGGGCATCGCGCCGGGTGGCTGGGCGCAGGTTGTGCGCAAAAACTGCCCCAAGGCGCATGTGGTCGGCATTGATTTGCTGCCTGTGGAGCCATTGGAAGGTGTCATCATCGCCCAAATGGACTTTATGGCAGATGAAGCCCCAGACTGGCTGATAGAGGCGCTGGACGGCCCGGCGGATATTGTCCTGTCGGACATGGCGGCCAACACCGTTGGCCATCCCCAGACCGACCATCTGCGCACCATGGGGCTGGTGGAGGCCGGGCTGGACTTTGCCTGCCAAGTGCTGCGGCCCGGCGGTCATTTTGTCGCCAAGGTGCTGGCCGGGGGGGCGGACAATGATCTCGTCGCCGCGCTCAAGCGCAACTTCACCTCGGTCAAACACGCAAAGCCGCCGGCCAGCCGCAAAGGCTCTTCCGAATGGTATGTGATTGCCTCTGGCTTTAAGGGCCGGGCGGAAGAGGCCGTCAGCGCGTCTTAACGTAGTTGCCCGGCGCATCCTCCAGCGCCTTCAACTTGCCCTTACCGGGGATGCGCGCGCCCTTGGCGGGGACTGTCTTGGCGTCTTGCTCCTTGATCCAGCCCAGCCAATAGGGCCACCAGCTGCCCTTGGTTTCGCTGGCCCCGGCGACAAAATCGTCAAAGGAGGCAACGGGGGCATCATTGGTCCAATATTGATATTTCTGCGCCGAAGGCGGGTTCACCACCCCGGCAATATGGCCAGAGCCTGCGAGCAAAAAAGTGGTCGGCCCGGTAAAGAGATCGTGCATCTTCCACACGCTTTGTGCCGGGGCAATATGATCTTCCCGACCCGCCTGAATGAAGCTGGGTGTTGTCACCTTGGTCAGATCAATCGGCACGCCCAATGCGGAGAGCGCGCCGGGTTGAGACAATTTATTGTCGCGATACAGATCGCACAAATAGCTCAGATGCCATTTGGCCGGCAAATTGGTGACGTCGCCATTCCAATGGAGCAGATCAAAGGCGGGATAGCCCTCCCCCATGAGATAATTTTTAGAGACTGTGCTCCAAATCAGGTCATTGCCGCGCAAAAGGTTGAAGGTGGCGGCCAGATAGCGCCCGTCCATCACCCCGTCTTTGGCCAAGGCCTCGATAGCGCCAATATGCGCGTCATCAATGAAGTTCAGCAGATCACCTGCTTTTTCAAAATCCACTTGCGCTGTGAAGAAGGTCGCGGATCGCACCTTGTCCGCTTCTCCCTTGGCCGCAAGAATGGCCAAGGTCGCCGCAAGCGTCGTGCCCGCCACGCAATAGCCGATGCTATGCACCGACGGCACGCTCAGCAGATCGCGCACCACATCCACCGCCTCTATTTGGGCTGCGATATAATCATCCCAAATCACATCGGCGAGGCTGGCATCCGCCGACTTCCAAGACACGATGAAGACGCTGATCCCCTGATCCACGCACCATTTGATGAAGCTTTTTTCAGGCGTGAGATCGAGGATATAATATCGGTTGATCCAGGGCGGAAAAATGACCAGCGGCGTCTTCAGCACATCGGGCGTTGTCGGCGCATAATGGATCAGCTGAAACAGACGGGTCTGGCAAACCACCTTGCCCGGGGTGGTGGCAATATTCTCGCCAAGGCGGAAGGCATTTGGATCTGTATGGGTCAACTGACCACGCTGAATATCCTCGGCCAGATGCTGAAAGCCGGTCATCAGGCTCGCCCCATTGGTCTCCACCGCACGGCGCAGCGCGACCGGGTTGGTCAGCGGCGAATTGGCCGGGCTCATCGCATCGACCAAGGCGCGCATGGCAAAGATTTGCCGGGCCTTGTCTTGCGCATCGGCGGCGGGGGCCGCTTCGGCAAGCGACATCATCTGCTCGGCTGCCATGCTATAGCCCTGCCGGATCAGGTCAAAGAGCGGGTGGTTCCAGTCCTCGCCTTGAAAGCGGCGATCCTTGGGGTCGACCTTATCGCGGTTGAGGGCCGCAATTGGGGCCAGCATCTGGCCCCACATATCCAGCATCTGCTGATAGGCGGCCAGCGGATTGGCAGAGGTGGCCTCATTGGGTTCGGTCGGCTCGGTCGTCATCATCACGTCCTGTCGGGCCTTGGTTGCGGCAGCAGCGATGCAATGGCATAGCGCGAAAATCCTCTAGCCGGAAGCGACCAATGTCCGACGAATTTTACCGCATGAAACGCCTGCCCCCTTATGTCATCGCCGAAGTGAATGCGATGCGGGCCGCGGCACGTGCGGCGGGTGAGGATATTATTGATCTGGGCATGGGCAATCCGGATTTGCCGCCGCCGGCGCATGTTATTGAAAAGCTTGCCGAAGTGGCGCGTGATCCAAAGGCGCATGGCTATTCCGCGTCCAAGGGGATTCCGGGTCTTCGGCGCGCACAGGCCAATTATTATGAGCGCCGTTTTGGCGTCGATCTGGATCCGGATAGCGAAATTGTCGTGACCCTGGGGTCGAAAGAAGGGCTCGCGAATCTCGCGCAAGCCATCACGGCGCCGGGCGATGTCGTGCTCGCGCCCAACCCCAGCTACCCGATTCACACCTTTGGTTTCATCATTGCGGGCGCCACGATTCGCAGCGTGCCGACGACGCCCGACGAGCGTTATTTTGAATCGCTGGAACGCGCCGTGCGCTTCACCGTGCCAAAGCCGTCGGTGCTGGTCATGGGCTATCCGTCCAACCCGACCGCCGAGGTCGTCGATCTCGCCTTTTATGAACGCGTGGTCGCCTTTGCCAAGGAACATGGTCTGTGGGTCTTGTCTGACCTTGCCTATTCAGAGCTCTATTATGACGGGCAGCCGACGCCGTCCATCCTGCAAGTCAAAGGCGCAAAGGATGTGGCGGTGGAGTTTACCTCCATGTCCAAAACCTATTCCATGGCCGGATGGCGCATCGGCTTTGCGGTGGGCAATAAGACGCTGATCGCCGCCCTCACCCGTGTGAAGTCCTATTTGGATTATGGGGCCTTTACCCCCATTCAGGCAGCGGCCGTTGCCGCGCTCAATGGCCCGCAAGATATTGTGGCCGCCAATCGGGAACTCTATCGCAAGCGCCGCGATGTACTGGTCGATAGCTTTGCCAAAGCCGGCTGGGACATTCCGTCGCCGCGCGCATCTATGTTTGCATGGGCCCCCTTGCCCCCTGCGCTCGCGCATTTGGGCAGTTTGGAATTTTCCAAGCAATTATTGACCCAAGCGGGCGTCGCAGTCGCCGCAGGCGTTGGCTATGGCGAAGAGGGCGAAGGCTATGTCCGTATTGCCATGGTCGAAAATGAACAGCGCCTGCGCCAAGCCGCGCGCAACATCCGCAAATATTTTCAAAGCATGGGGATCAACACCCCAGCGATGAAGGACGGCTGATCCCATGGCGCGGGAGGGCTTTGCATTTTGCCATCGGTTCCGTGTGCGCTGGTCAGAAGTCGACCCGCAAAATGTCGTCTTTAACGCGCGCTATCTCGATTATGCTGATCTCGGCCTTGCGGAATATTGGCGGCATGTGGATTTCCGCAATTCAGGCGGGGCAGGACCCATGGATTTTCACGTCGCCCATGCCGAAGTCGCCTTCAAGAAGCCGATTAAACCCGATGAGCTGATCGACATCTGGTGCAAGACCGAACGGTTCGGTACTTCATCCATGACCGTCGCGATGCAGCTGTGCGGCGCGGGATCCCGAGGCGAAGACCTGCGCGCCGAGATCCGCGAAGTGCATGTTCTGGTCGATCTGGATACCCACAAACCCAAACCCATCCCAGACGGCGTCCGCACCCGCTTTGCCGCCTTTGACGCGCAGGCAGATGTGGTCATGTCGGGGGAGGCCTTGGCGCGCTAAACCCACCGCCCCAATAAAAAGGGCAGCCGGCGGAGGATGTCCGCGGCTGCCCAAATTTGCCCGAGATAGGGGGGGATATCGTCGGGCGGGAGATGTTGGCTTAGCGTGCCTTTTCGTTGCACTTGGCCAGCTGGTCCGACGTGAAGTCGGTGCCATTGGCCGAGAAGGTAGCGATTTTGCCAATTTCACGTGCAGCCGAAGAGCAGACGATTTCCGCGCGGCTGGTCGCCTTGGTTGCGATCCAGGCATCGCCCGAGCGCTTCCAAAGAACGTCGCGGGCGACAACGCTGTTGCCCGAAACAGCAGCTTCAGGAACCAAGCGATAGCCGGGTGTGCTGGCAAAGGCGGTGGTCGCCGAACCAGCAAAAAGGGTGGCAGAGGTGGCGATTGCAGCCAGAGCAATGAGGATACGCATGGGGGAGGTCCTTTCATGTTTTTTAAGTTGCGAATCAATACCTATATAATTAGATTGCAAGTTGCAACTAAAAACTTAAAATAATTTGTGTCGCGCGAGAATCAGGTTAGCCTGATGCGCGTTACATGGGTGTGAAAGGTTTGAATTCAATGGGCGATTTGCGGGAAGATCTCTCTAACATCGATTGTGGCCTGCCCGCTGCGTTGGAAGCGATGGGGGAGCGTTGGTCTTTCCTGATCCTGCGTGGGGCGTTCAACGGTCTGCATCATTTTGAGGAATTTCAATCGACGCTGGGCATTGCCCGCAACATTCTGGCCAATCGTCTGGGTCGGCTGGTCGATCACGGCATTTTGGCGCGCGAGCCTATGCCCGAAGATCGCCGAAAAATTGAATATCGCCTTACGGAAAAGGGGGCTGCCCTGCTTCCGGCCATGCTGGCGTTGCGCCAATGGGGGGAAACTTGGGAAACGGGCGTTCCCTCCACCCCTGTTCTGGTCGACAAGCGGGACGGCCAGCCGATTCGCAAAATCGAAATTCAGGCGCATGACGGCCGCGCGCTCCAGCTGGCCGACCTCAGCTGGAAACACACCCATGAAATCACACCTCTGGAAATGCCCAAGCTGCACATTGTAGCCTAGGGCCCTGATCAGACCGCATAAGAAAAAGGCCCGCACGCTTTCGCGCCGGGCCTTTTTCTTATGCGGTGGTCGCTGATGACTTAGTCGTAATCGCCACCCAGATTCTGGTTGCGAGGCGGGGCCGCTGCCGTGAGGCGGAGCGCCTCTGCCGCGCTGGAGAGCGAGGTCATTTCATCCGATTCGACTTCATCATCGATGCGGACACGCTGCAAGCCGCCGACAATCGCTTCCTGAAGTTCAGCCGGAACAACCAGCTCATCTGCGATTTCACGCAGGGCGACAACGGGGTTTTTATCCCGGTCCCGGTCCAGCAAAAGTTCAGCTCCGCCCGAAATCTGGCGGGCCCGCTGGGCCGCCACGAGCACGAGGTCAAACCGGTTCGAAACCTTGTCGACACAATCTTCAACAGTCACGCGCGCCATCGAGCGTCTCCAATCTTCACCAATTCGGGAAAGAGGATTAACTAACAGTCTCTTGCGCTTCTGTCAAGAATTTGGCCATTTAGGCCGGGTGAGCGCCCAGCCCCCTTTTGACCCAATATCGGTGGAGATCGCCGATCACCAGCTGGATATCCATATCTCAAGCGACGCACGATTGGCGGCATTGCTTGATACAATCGACTCGGCGCAGAGGAGCCTGCGCCTTATCTTTTACATTTATGTTGATGACGCGGTCGGCCGCCTTGTCCGCGATGCTTTGGTGCACGCCTGCGTGCGCGGCGTGTCTGTTGCGCTGGTGATTGATGGTTTTGGCAGTAGCGGTCTTGCCGACAGCTTTCTCCACCCTTTGCGTGAATCCGGCGCGCGGGTGGACCGCTTCATTCCCAATAAGGGCAGGCGTTACCTGCTGCGCAATCACCAGAAAATCCTGATCGCCGATGACGAGACAGCCCTGATTGGCGGGGCCAATATCGCGGCGGACTATTATCAGGATGGGCCATTGGGAGACCATTGGCATGACCTGATGGCGACACTGACAGGACCCAAAGTTGCGCCGCTTTCGGCCTATGTCGATGCCCTGCTGGACTGGATCCGCAGCGACAAGCAGAGCATTCGCGCCTTGCAACGCCTGTTATTGGCGAGCAGCACAACAGACGGCCCCATTGGCTGGCGCATGGGCGGCCCGTTTGAGCGGCTCAATCCCTTTGCCAGAGCCTTGCGCGCCGATCTCGATCGGGCCCGGCAGGTCGATATGATCCAGGCCTATTTCGCGCCCGACTTCACCTTTTTGCGGCGGCTGGCCCGCGTGGCGCGGCGCGGCCGCCTGTTGCTGGTGACCGCCGCCCGGTCCGACAATACAACAACTGTGGCGGCGGCGCGTCATTGCTATGGGCGGCTATTGCGCGGGGGGGCGGAGATTTATGAATATCGCCCAACGCGCCTCCACATGAAGCTGATGATTGCAGACAGCATCGTCTATATCGGCTCTGCCAATTATGACACGCGCAGCATCTTCTTAAATGTCGAAGTGATGCTGCGGATCGACAATGCCGGCTTTGCAGATCAAATGCACGCCTTGGCCCAAGCCCATCTGCCCCAATGTCAGAAGATTGATCAGCATTGGCTTAAGCGCGTGTCGGGCCGGTTCCGCCGCCTGCGCTGGTTCCTCGCTTATTTTCTGTTCACCACCCTCGACTATACAATTACGCGGCGGTTCAACATTGCCCCGGACCGCCGCGCCGGGAGATTGCGCCAGCTTGGCACGGACAATGATTGACGCCAGATAATGGCATTGCCAATCAGCCCGCCATGCGGGGACTTATCTTGAACTTGGCGGCTATGCTGCTGCTCGTGCCGGCTCATCTTGCGGCTGAGGATCAACCTGCTCCCGCAGGCGAACTTGGCAAGGTGATCGGCAAGGATACCGCAGCCCTGATCCTTCTGCTCGGGCCCCCGGTGCAAGACATAAGGGAAGGGTCGGGCCGCAAGCTGCAATTTGCGAACACATCCTGCATTTTCGATGTCTATCTTTATCCGCAAGCCGAAGGTGGGACGCCCATAGCCGTCTATACGGCGGCCCGCGTGCCCGATGGGCGCGATGCCGAGCGCAACAGCTGCATCACGGCGCTGCGCTGGCGGCGCTAAGCGCCTCAAGCGCCCAGTGAGCGGCGTCGCGCACCACATCTGATCCGTCATTAATGAGGTTCTGAAGCACGGGGATCAGGGCGGGGTCACCGCTATTGCCTGCTGCAATCGCGGCATTGCGCACCATCCGGTCGCGCCCAATCCGCTTGATGGGAGAACCGGAAAACACCTGCCGGAACGCCGCATCATCCAGCGCCAAAAGATCGGCGAGGCGCGGCGCCACCAATTCTGCACGCGGGGCAAAGGCCCGATTGGCGGCGGCGGCATCGGCAAATTTATTCCACGGGCACACCGCCAGACAATCATCACAGCCATAAATGCGGTTGCCAATCGCCCGCCGAAATTCATGCGGGATCGGCCCCTTATGCTCAATCGTGAGATAGGAAATGCACCGCCGCGCATCGAGCCGATACGGCGCGATAAATGCGTCGGTTGGGCAAGCGGAGTGGCAGGCGGAACAGCTGCCGCACGCATCGACCGCAGGCGGATCGGCCGGCAGATCGAGCGTCGTATAGATTGCCCCCAAGAACAACCAACTGCCATGATCGCGGCTGACAAGGTTACTGTGCTTGCCCTGCCACCCCAGCCCAGCATCCCCCGCCAGCGGCTTTTCCATAACGGGCGCTGTATCCACAAACACCTTGAGCGCGCAGGGCGATTGATCGACCATCCAACGCGCGAGCGCCTTCAATGCCTTTTTCACAATGTCATGATAATCCTGACCCTGCGCATAGACCGAAATCCGGCCGCGGTCGCCAAACGCCGCCAGCGCCAGTGGATCGACTTTGGGCGCATAGCTCATCCCCAGCATGATGGCCGATCGCGCCTCTGGCCAAAGCCGCTGAGGTGCCGCGCGTTGTTCGGCCCGGTCGGCCATCCAGGCCATCTCCCCATGCGCGCCGATGGACAGCCAATCGTTCAAAGGCGCGCTGAAATCATGCCCCGCATGGGTGATCCCGCAGGCTGCAAAGCCCAGCCGCGCCGCTTCTTCCTTGATTGCAGCAGCCGTTAGGGTTTTGGGTGCGGGTTTTTGCGCCATGGGCCTTGCTACCACGCCGGGGGCCAAGAGGAAATGCGCCCGCAATCTCCTCACCTCGGCGCATTTCAGAACGGCTTGTCGCACCTACCGCCAAAGGTCATTGACACGAGTGTAAACAGTGGCAGATTGGCCCGAAGACTCATAAAAAGAGAGAGGTTCGGTCATGGCAACGGTGCTCAAGGAAACGGCTCAGGATGCAAACCCCTGGGATGTGTCGCGTGCAGAGCTGTATACGCAGGATGTCTGGCAGGAGCCCTTCCGCCAGATGCGCGAAAAATCACCCATTTATTTCTGTCCAGAATCGAAATTCGGCCCCTATTGGTCGGTGACGAATTATAAGGCGATCCAGCATATTGAGGCGTTGCCGAAGGTCTTTTCCTCCAGCTGGGAATATGGCGGCATTACCGTTGCCGGAGACGGCGTCGACAACCTGCAAGAGGGCGACATTCCGATGCCCATGTTCATCGCGATGGACCCGCCGCAGCATACGGCGCAGCGGCGCACAGTTGCCCCTGCTTTTGGCCCGACAGAGGTAGAGCGGATGCGGGCCGACACCGTCGCCCGGACGGCGGCCGTGCTCGATAGCTTGCCCATTGGCCAGCCCTTTGACTGGGTGGAAAAGCTGTCGATTGAATTGACGACGCAGATGCTCGCCATCCTGTTCGACTTCCCTTGGGAAGAGCGCCACAAGCTGACCCGCTGGTCAGATGTTCTGGGCGATATTGAGAGCTTTGATACGCTGGAAAAGCGGCAACACCGCCTGGCCACCGCCTTTGAAATGGGCGCGTCCTTCAAGGAGCTTTGGGATCGTAAGGCCACCAGCCCCGGTCAGCATGATCTCATCTCTGTCATGCTTCAATCCGATGCGATGAAGCATATGAGCCATGAGGAATTTATGGGGAACCTCATTCTCCTGATCGTTGGCGGCAATGACACGACCCGCAATTCCATGACGGCCTTTGCCTATGCCATGGATAAATTCCCGGAAGAACGGGCAAAGCTGGAGCAAAATCACAGCCATGAGCTAGCCGTGAATGCAATGCATGAACTGATCCGCTGGCAAACGCCGCTGGCGCATATGCGCCGCACGGCAACCGAAGATACCGAGCTGTTCGGCCACCAGATAAAAAAGCGTGATAAGCTGGCGCTTTGGTATATTTCGGCCAACCGCGACGAAAGCGTCTTCCCCAATGGCGACAAGATCATTGTCGACCGCGAAAATGCCCGGCGGCATTTGTCCTTTGGCTATGGAATTCACCGTTGCGTGGGCGCGCGCGTCGCGGAATTGCAGCTGACAACGCTGATTTCCGAACTGCAAAAGCGCCGCCTGCGCGTCAATGTGCTGGAAGAGCCAACGCGCGTTCCGGCGAGCTTTGTGCACGGCTATAAGAGCATGATGGTGGAACTCTCCCAATATTAAGGCCCTCTGCGCTGCTGCGAATACAGGCCCGTCTGCACCCCGCAGGCGGGCCTTTTTTCATCAGGTGGTCGACCCCAGAAAGGCGTTCGAAAACCATCCCCAGCGCCCTTATGATTCGGGCCGTTTTTCCTTGGGTTACGGCGCGCCTTTCCCTATAGACTGACCATGACAGACGAAATCGCAAACATCCCGAATTCCAACGACTATGGCGCTGACTCGATCAAGGTTCTCAAAGGCCTTGATGCGGTGCGTAAGCGCCCGGGCATGTATATCGGCGATACCGATGATGGTTCTGGCCTGCACCACATGGTGTTTGAGGTCTCGGATAATGCGATTGACGAGGCGCTGGCCGGCCATTGCGACCGGGTGATCATCCAACTCAATCCCGATGGATCGGTCTCGGTTGAGGATAATGGGCGCGGCATCCCAACCGATATTCACACCGAAGAAGGCGTGTCGGCCGCCGAAGTCATCATGACGCAGCTGCACGCAGGCGGGAAGTTTGAAAACACGTCCGACGACAATGCCTATAAGGTGTCGGGCGGCCTGCACGGCGTTGGCGTGTCCGTTGTCAACGCGCTGTCGATCCGGCTCGACCTGACGATCTGGCGCGATGGGCAAGAGCATTATATGCAGTTTCAACATGGCGATGCCGTGGCGCCGCTCAAGGTCGTCGGCCCGGCGGGCAATGATGATCGGGGTCGGCCCAAGCGCGGCACGCGCGTCACCTTCTTGCCAAGCCCAGACACGTTCAAGATCACCGAGTTTGATTTTGACAAGCTGGAGCATCGCTTTCGCGAACTCGCCTTTTTGAACTCCGGCGTCCGCCTGTTCCTGATCGACGCGCGCCATGCCGAAAAGAAGGAAGTTGAGCTGTATTATGAAGGTGGGATTGCCGCCTTTGTGAAGTGGCTGGATCGCGCCAAGGCACCACTCTTTCCCGATCCCATTTCTGTTGCCGGGCAACGCGATGGCATTGCCATTGAAGTCGCGCTCGAATGGAATGACAGCTATTACGAAAATGTCCTGTGCTTCACCAACAACATCCCGCAGCGCGATGGCGGCACGCACTTGGCCGCCTTCCGCGCAGCACTCACCCGCACGCTCAATAATTATGCGGAGAAGTCCGGCCTTTTGAAGAAGGAGAAGGTGAGCCTGACGGGCGAGGATATGCGCGAAGGCTTGACCGCCATCGTCTCGGTCAAGCTGCCCGATCCCAAATTCAGCTCTCAAACCAAAGACAAGCTTGTCTCATCCGAAGTGCGTCAGCCGCTGGAAAGCCTGATGGCGGATAAGATGGCCGAATGGCTTGAGGAAAACCCCGCCAATGCGCGCGCCGTCGTTCAGAAGATCATCGACGCCGCTGCCGCCCGTGAAGCGGCCAAGCGGGCGCGCGAACTGACCCGGCGCAAGGGCGTGATGGACATTGCCTCCCTGCCCGGCAAGCTGGCCGATTGCCAAGAACGCGATCCTGCAAAGTCCGAACTCTTCCTGGTCGAAGGGGATTCCGCTGGAGGCTCTGCCAAACAGGGCCGCAACCGCCAATATCAAGCGATCCTGCCCTTGAAGGGTAAGATCTTGAATGTGGAGCGCGCGCGCTTTGACAAGATGCTGTCTTCCAAGGAAGTGGGCACGCTCATTCAGGCCATGGGCACGGGCATTGGCCGTGATGATTTTAACATTGAAAAGCTGCGCTATCACAAGATCGTTATCATGACCGACGCCGATGTCGACGGCGCGCATATCCGTACGCTGCTGCTCACCTTCTTCTATCGGCAAATGCCAGAGATTATCGCGCGCGGGCATCTCTTCATTGCGCAACCGCCGCTCTACAAGGCAGCGCGTGGCCGGTCTGAAGTGTATCTGAAGGATGATGCAGCCCTTGACGATTATCTGGTCGAAGGCGGTCTGGCAGCGACCGCGCTCGAAACCAGCGGCGGAACCCGCTCTGGCGCGGATCTGAAATTGCTCATTGATCATGCGCGGCGGATGCGCGCGCTGATGCGCTATGTGCCGCGCAAATATGATCCCGCGATTATTGAGGGATTGTCGCTGGTCGGCGCGCTCGATCCGGCGCTGGATGCAGCCGGGCGTCAGGCCGCGGTTGATCGGGCGGCTGGATGGCTCGGCCGTGCAGACAAGGAAGCCAATTGGTCCGGCATTGTCAGCGAAGAAGGCGGCTATCACCTCCAACGTCTGTGGCGCGGTGTGACTGACCATCATATGATTGAAGCGAACTTCTTGCTGAGCCAAGAGGCACGCCGCCTGCACAGCTTAATTGCCGAACAAACAGAGTCTTATGCGACGGTCAGCCGACTTGTTGCGATTGGCAAGGCGCAGGCAGACAGCGCCGCCCCCGAAGGCGATGAAGAGGATGCGCAGCCCGTCGTGACCAAGGGCACAACGGCGATCTCTCGTCCGTCTGAACTGCTCGAGGCCATCCTTGCGGCGGGCCGGAAGGGCCTGTCCATTTCGCGCTATAAAGGCTTGGGCGAAATGAATGCCGAACAGCTTTGGGAAACAACGCTGGACCCGGACAATCGCTCGCTCTTGCGCGTGGAAGTTGCACAGGCCGATTTGGCGGATGAGATTTTCACCCAGCTGATGGGCGATGTTGTCGAGCCCCGTCGCGATTTCATTCAGCAAAACGCCCTGAACGTCGCTAATCTCGATATTTAACCACGGCACTTGCCGGACATGAGAAGGGCCGCAAAGCCATCAGGCTTTACGACCCTTCCGCATGGTCAGCGATCGGAGGAATGGGCCCGCAAGCGTTTAGAACGATACGGTGCCATTGCCGAGGAGACCAAAGGCTGCGGTCACCGCGCCTATCCCCGAATCACCCTTTCCGACCTCTTAGCTGGACCATGAGACATCGGATCACCTCCTTTCGCTAGTTGCGCCTAGCGACCCTCTTGGGTCGCATCCGCAACATGAGTCGAAGAGATCGAAGATTCAAGTCTTGTAAAGTTAGAAGATGCTGTCAGAATCGGTGGTTCGGGCTTCGTGCAGAGCAATCTGATGTCAGCGCCGACACTCTTCCACAACCCGCGCAAATTCGGCCCATGCCGGGACGATGAGGTCTTCTGTGCCCGCCAAGCTGATGAGGAATGCGCCGCGGCTGTGCACCATCGCGTCAAGCTGTGGGTCTTTGGCTGCCAGCTCTGCAGAAATATAGCCGGGCAACAGTGCACTTGCCTGCGCCGAATAGGAGCGGCTGGCATCTGTCGCGCGCAGGGTCATCTGCACCACCTGCCCCGATGGCATTAGGCCATATCGCGATAAGGTGATCCGTCCCACAGCCCGATTGCAGGAAACCACCAAATCCGCAGAGGCTTGTGACCGCCCAAAAAGCGCAACACCGCCGGTTGGCTCTGGCCGATAGATCCAATCTCCGGTTGCAGCAGCACGGTCTTCCCAATTGGCAACGGGTGGGGCGATAGGCGGTGGAGCGGCCGGGCGGGCGATCGGCGCGGCCGGGCGGGGTGGCGTCGGAGCCGTTGCACACGCCGAGAGCAGCGTCGTTGCAAGGCTTGCCCCAGCTATTGTGATCAATCGCATCCGGCCTTTGTGCGGCGGCGCGCGGCCTTTGGCAAGACTGGGCGCTGACACAGTGCGACGGCGCAAGCCCATTGCAACGCGCCGCCGCCAGCGTTAAGGCGCGTCCCACGGATGCGGGGCTGTAGCTCAGTTGGTAGAGCGCATCGTTCGCAATGATGAGGTCAGGGGTTCGATTCCCCTCAGCTCCACCATCCGTCCCCCCTCGCTGAATTTGCGTCCCAATCCGACCGCGACCAGAGCAACTCTGGCAAAAGGATTAGGCGTTTAAGCCATAAGGAAAGTGGTGCTCCCCTATCTTGCCGGGCCATGGAGATTGCGTGCGCGGTACGCGGCCTTTCTCTTGGTCGATGCCCTTGAAAAGGAACGGGAATATGAAAACCACAGCCCTAGTTTCAGCAATTGGCCTTGCTCTATATGCAACCCCTGTTCTGGCGGCGGACGGCCCGCGGCCATTTGTCGAGTTGTCGGCTGGATCTTCTTGGGCCAATAAAATGGGCCTTACAGTGGGCACAACGCCCAACCCGACCACGAACGGCATCAGTCTCACCCACAAGACGGGTTATGATGTTGCTGTGTCTGCCGGCATGGATTTTGGCCTGTTGCGCGCCGAAGTGGAATTGAGCCAGCGCGCCGCCGCCCTGAATAAGGTCACCACAACTGTGCCGATCCCAGCGCGATTGGTCAGTGGGTCGACAACGCCCATTTTGACCCAAGGCAGCTTTACCGCTTTTTCGGGGAGCAGTCGGTCCCGCGCCGCGATGTTGAATGGCTATGTCCAATTGGGCGACGCAAATCAGACCACGTTTTTTGCAGGCGCGGGGGTTGGCTATGCCCGATTTGAGGCGCGCAACTATTCTCTCGCATCTGGCGTGCCGTTCCTCAATGGGCGGGACAAGGGGCTTGCTTGGCAGCTCTTGGCGGGGGTGCGCGAACCCTTGTCAGATAGGATCTCCATTGGGGTGAAATATCGCTATTTCCGGACCAAGTCCTTTGCCCTGACCGATGCGTTGGACCGCAGCATCACGGGGCGATCTTCCTTCCAAAATGTGCAGGCGACATTGAGTTACGCATTCTAACCCGGCGCGCCGCGACCGCGCCGTTGCGCCGCTAGCTTGACCTCGATCAACAAAGTTTTTGCGCCCGATCAAGGAACAAATGCGCATCTGGCGCATTTGTTCCTTGTCCTAGGAAAAATTGAAAGGCGCAGATGGTGAAGTCGATCTTGCTCCATATCTATGAAGATGATGCCCTTGACGGCAGGTTGTCCGTCGCGTTGGATCTGTGCCGCGCCCATGACGCGCATCTAACATGCGCCTATGTCACCCCTTTTTCTGCCTATGTAGGTATGGATCCGGTGGGCGGGATATTTGCAAGCGGCGCAATTATCGAAAGCCTGCGTGAAAGCGAAAAGCTGACTGCAAAACAGGTGGAGGCCCGCCTGTCCCGAGAGGATGTCCGCTGGGATTGGCAATCCTATGACGGTGATCCGGCCCAGACCCTCGTTTCCCTTTCGGCGCTCTCAGATCTTCTGATTGTTAGTCAAGCCGATGGACACTCCGGCACCAGCCGTCCATTGCCTTTGGTCGATGAGGTTGTGATCCATGGCGGCTGCGCGGTGCTTGTCGTACCCGAAAAGATGACACAGATGGATGCGACCGCACCCATTGTGGTCGGCTGGAATGCATCTGCAGAAGCCGCACGCGCCATCCGGCTCGGCCTGCCTGCGCTCAAGCTTGCATCCAGCGTCACATTGGTCTCCATCGGCGAAGAGGGGGAAGCCTTTCCTCAAACAGAAGCATCGGCCTATTTATCCCGGCACAACATCACATCTGATCTTGTCAGCTTTGATGAAGACGCTGGGCCTGCAGATAAGGTTCTGAGCGATGTCGCAGCATCGCGGGGTGCAGGGGCCATCTTGATCGGCGCCTATGGCCATTCCCGTTTGCGTGAAACCATGCTCGGCGGCGTCACCCGGCGACTGACCGTGCAATCCAATATTCCCATTTACCTGGGCCGTTAAGCGCCGCTGCAACATGGGAGTTAGGCGGCGCGGGCGAGGTGTTCCAAACGGCGGCGGTCCTTGATGACCACGCGCCTGCGGTCTGGCAGCTCGATCATCGCTGCCGCTTTCAGCTTGGTGAGCTGACGGCTGACCGTTTCAATCGTCAGGCCAAGAACATCCCCCATTTGCTGGCGATCCATCGGCAGATCAAATTCATCGAGAAAGGGCGTGATGGCAGCGCAGGTCGCACTGCCCAAGCGGTTCGACATTTCGAGCAGCAGCGTCGCGATACGCTCGCTGGCCGTCTTGCGGCCGAGCAGCATCATCCATTGTCGCGCCCGGTCCAGTTCATCCAAGGTGCGTTGCAACAGCTTATGCTGAAGATCCGGATGATCCTTGGCAAAACGATCAAAGGCGCTTCGCGTGAAAATGCAGATTTCGGCATCGGTCAGTGCGGTGATGCTATAAGGGCTTTCTGTGCCGAAGGGCCGTCCGATAAAATCGGAAGGAAAAACGACGCCCACAATTTGTTCGCGTCCATCCGCAGTTGAGACAGAGAGTTTCAGGACCCCCTGAATCACATTGGCGACAAGCAGCGACTCATCCCCTTCCCACATAAGGGTTTGGCCGCGCGTCACATTCTGTTTGCGGCCCATCCTGGACAAAAGGGCCAGCTCATCCTGCGCCAGCGCCGAACAAATAGCGCGGTTTCGTACCAGACAGGCTTCGCAATCCGACATGGCAATAAGGCTAAGGCAAGCCAGCTTTCCGGTCCAACCAAAAAGCTGGCAATGCTCCAATCTATGACATTATCCCTGTCTTTATGGGCAGGTCGTGCCCGGCCCCGCCGCCAAATCCAGACAGCGCCCATCAACGGAGCCAGCCTCAATCGGCAGGCCAACAAGGCCCGCCAATGTGGGCAGGATATCCACCGTCTCCACCGGCTGGGGTTGTTCAAACGAAGTCATCCCCTTGCGCCAAAACAGGATGGGCACGCGCCGATCATAATCCCAAGGGCTGCCATGCGTTGCGACATAGCCGCGAATGCCCGCGGGCATCGGCTGCTGACCATTGAGCAAGGCGATATAAATATCCCCCGACCGATCCGGCACGAAGGACGCGCGCACCCGCTGTGCAACGGTCCACAGCGCCGGGTTGCCAGTGGGGACCGGAAGCTCCGCAATGTCGGCCTTGGCAAATACAGCCGCGACCTTGCCCGCAAATTGGCGCTCTAATTCCCCCTTGAGCCAAGCGGCCGCCTCTGCCCGGCGATTGCCCGGGACATTGGGGGTAAGCCAATAATCCCCGCCCAAGGCGCGATTTTCAATCAGTGCACCCTGCCAGCCAAATTGCTTGGCCAGCATCTGCGACAGCACCGGGGCAGCGAGCGACAACGGCGCGCGGCTGGCAGAGGGATAGGCATGTTCGCCATGGCGTTCCGGCGCATCAAAGCCACCATGGTCAGCCGTCAAGGCAACAACATAATCCATTTTCTGGCGATCCAGCATCGCGAAAAACTGCCCCAGCCGCGCATCGAGCGAGACCATCTGACCGCACATTTCCGGCCCTTCAGTGCCATAGCTATGACCGATATAATCGGTTGCTGACAGGCTGATCGCCAGCACATCGGTGCCCGCGCCCCGGCCCAATCCGTTCGCGGCAACCATGCTTTCGGCAAGATCAAGTGTTGCCAAATCAATGGCGCGGGTCGTTCGATAATCCTTGGCTGTATTCTCTGCCTTGTCGGTGCGTGGTGCATCTTCCGCGCCATCGCCGACCGTCAGTGTACCGACCTGAACCGGCGAAATCCGCGCCTGACATTGCGGCGGCAGGGGCGGGATGACGGGCTTGGCAAGCCATTGCGCAATGCGGGCATTAACGGCGGCGAGTGCGGGAACAGCGGCGCTCACCCGGCTGCGATCCACCCCGACATAGGTCGTGAAGCCCTTGGCCCGCCAATCATACCACAAGGTTTGATCTGCCTTGCGCCCGGCCATGAGCGTCGCGCCACGATCCTTGCCCGAGACAGCGAAAACGCGCGCTGTGCTGCCGGGCAGGGATTTCATCCGATCGCCCAGCGTCTGCCAATCCGCGCTCAGATGCTTGAGCGAGACGGTATAATCATCATGCGTGCTGCCGGGGACATCTTCGTCCTCAACGCAATAAATTTCCCCATAGCCGTCTGCGCGCATGCCAAACCAATCATTGGCGGCAATCCCAGCACGACCGGGTCGAATGCCGCTGGTGATGGTGGAATGGCCCGGGCAGGTTTCAGTTGCGGCATGGCTTTGATAGCCGCCGGGAAAGACAACGCCACTGGCCATGCGCTTCAGGCCGCCGGTATATTTGCCACGCCATTCGCTGAACAGGTCGCTTGAAAACTGGTCGACCGAAAGGACGACGACCAGCTTAGGCGCGCCAGCTGGCGCTTGCGCCTGCGCGGGCATAGCCGAAAAAAGGGCAGCGGCGGCAAACCAGCGGGCAAACCTCATCCAAAGTCTCCTGTGCAATCTATTGCAAGCTTGGCTATAGAGCAGACTATGACCTCGCAAGGACTTTCCGTAGCCGCCCTTCGTGGCCTGATAATGACAGCGCTGCTGGCGCTTGGCGCACTCGCTCTGCCTGCGCGGGCGGAGAATAACATCACGACCCGTTTATTGGCCGAAAGCCAGACGCCGGCGGCTGGCAAAACCATCATGCTGGCCATTGATATGCAGCCAAAGCCCGGCTGGCATGGCTATTGGAAAAACCCCGGCGATGCGGGCGTTGGCATTCAGCTGAATTGGAGCCTTCCCAAAGGCGCACGCCTTGGCGCCATGCGCTGGCCTGTTCCCGAACAGCTTGTGGTCGCTGGATTGATGAACCATGTGTTCAACGGCGACCACGCCCTGTTATTGCCGCTGACTCTGCCAAAGGGGCTGGCGCCCGGAACCCGCCTGCCCTTGCGCGCGCAAGCCCAATGGCTCGCCTGCACCGACAAGATTTGCGTGCCCGAACGCGGCACATTGCGGGTGGATCTGGTCGTGGGCGATGGCCGGATTGCGCCCAAAGATCAGGCGCTATTTGATCAATGGCGCGCGCGCCTTGCCATGCCCTTGGGCAGCGAAGGGCGTTTTGAACAAACGGGCAAGACTCTGCGCATCGCCTTGCCCCTGCCGGCCAGTGTTTCAGCGAACGACCCCTGGTTTTACGCCGAAACCGAAAATGCCCTGCGCTATGCAGCGCCGCAAAAAAGCGTGCGCAATGGCGATGAAATCATCATCGAAACCGAATCCTCCGGCACACCAGTGACAGAATTGCGGGGCGTCATCGCCACAGGCGCTGGGCGCGGGTTTGAAATTGTCGCGCGGCCCGGCGCAGTCCCGCCAGCCAGCCCGGCCTTTGATGCTGCAACAATCCTTCTGGCGCTCGGCGGGGCCTTATTGGGCGGCCTGTTGCTCAATGTCATGCCCTGTGTCTTTCCAGTCATCAGCCTCAAGGCCATGAGCCTAGCCCGTGCAGGCGGTGATCAAAAAGCAGCCCAGCAAGAGGCGCTGGCCTATACGCTGGGCGTTGTGCTGACCTGTCTTGCGCTGGGTGGCGCTCTATTGGCGCTGCGTGCAGGCGGCATGGCCATTGGCTGGGCCTTTCAGTTGCAAGAACCGCGGGTCATTCTGCTCCTGCTGCTGCTGGTCGTCGCGATCACGCTCAACCTTGGGCAGGTCTTTCACCTGCGCGGCTTTGGCGGCGGGCAATCGCTTGCCGGGCGCGATGGTGTGGGCGGGGCCTTTTGGACCGGGGTGCTCGCCGCCTTTGTCGCGACCCCGTGCACCGGCCCCTTCATGGCAGCCGCCTTGGGCGCCGCGCTTGTGCTGCCGATAGCGGCGGCCCTCGCCATTTTTGCCGGGCTTGGCCTGGGTCTCGCCCTGCCCTTCTTGCTGATTGGCTATATCCCCGCCCTGCGCGCGCGCCTGCCCAAGCCCGGCCCTTGGATGGCCCGGTTCCAGATCATCCTTGCCATTCCCATGGCGCTGACAGCGGCGGGCCTTGCTTGGCTCCTCTGGCGACAGACGGGAAGTTCTGGCCTTGGCATCGGCATCGCGGCCACGCTGGCGCTCAGCTTTGGGTTGATCCTCATCGGCCGTCGGCAAGCAGGCGGGCAGACCACACTTGCCTTTGCCGCTGCCCTCGCCCTTGCCAGCCTAATGCTCATCACTCTGGTGCCGTTGAACGCGGCAGCAGCGCGCGGCGAGGCCAGCGACCATGTGCCGTTCAGCTCCTCCAAACTTGCGGAATTGCGCGCCGAAGGCCGACCCGTCTTCCTCTATTTCACCGCCGATTGGTGTTTGACCTGCAAAGTGAATGAACAGGCCGCCATCAACCGCGATGATGTGAAGGCGGCTTTTGACAAAGCAGGCATCATCATCATGGTTGGGGATTGGACAAATGCCGACCCTGCCATTGGCCGCTTTCTAGACGCACAGGGCCGGTCGGGCGTGCCGCTTTATCTCTATTATGCCAAAGGGGCAGATCCCAAGGAACTGCCCCAGATTTTGACACCCGCCCTGCTGACGGCGCTGGCCGACGAGCCCAAGGGCTAAGGCTGGTTAGGCTAAATCTGCCTTCACGAAGTCAGCGCAGCGTTCCCCAATCATGATGGATGGGGCATTTGTGTTGCCAGAGACAAGGCGCGGCATCACCGACGCGTCGGCGATATAAAGCCCCTCCACCCCGCGCACGCGCAGGTGCGGATCGCACACTGCCTGATCATCCGACCCCATGCGGGCCGTGCCCACCGGGTGATAGACTGTATCGGCGCGACTGCGGATCAGATGATCGAGCGCGGCATCATCGTCGAGCGGCGTTGCATGGCGATCGACACCCTGATGCTTGGCCAGCGCCGGGGCAGCAGCAATGCGATGCACCAGCCTCACCCCATCGCGCAGCACCTGCATATCGCGATCATCATCCAAGAAATTGGGATCAATAAGCGGCGCCGCCATGGGGTCCGCACTCGCCAGGCGCACGGTGCCGCGGCTGTGCGGCCGCAAGACGCAGACATGGATGGAATAGCCTGCACCGCTCACCGATCCCCGACCATGATCTTCCAGCATCGCGGGCACAAAGTGAAACTGCACATCGGGCACAGCGACATCGGCACGGGTTTTGGCAAAGCCGCCCGATTCCGCATAGGGTGTGGTCAAAGTCCCCGTCCGCTTGGACCGCCATTCAAAGATCGAGCGTAAGAACCGCATCGATCCAGACAGGGTGGTGCCGTTGAACACGCTGCCGCCAGTTTTGAAGCTGGCGACATAATCAATATGATCTTGCAGATCAGACCCGACAGCGGGCCGATCCACCAGCACCTCTATGCCATGCGCCTTCAAATGATCGGCCGGGCCAATGCCCGACAGCATCAGAATGTGCGGCGTGCCAAAGGCCCCGGCAGACAGGATGACGGCCCGGCGCGCGCGCAGCGTGCGCGTTGTGCGCCCCTGACGAATGCGCACGCCCGTCGCCCTGCCATTTTCAATGATGATCTTTTCGACCTGCGCTCCGGTTTCCACATGGAGCCGCCCTGCGGCCTGCGCGGGCAAAACATAGGCGCGGGCCGCCGTCCAGCGTTCGCCCTTTTTCTGGGTGACCTGATAGACGCCAACGCCTTCCAGTTTCTCCCCATTGAAATCGGGGTTGCGCGGCAGCTGCAATTCGGCAGCGGCCTCGACAAAGTCGACACTGCCGGGATTGGGCCAGAGTTGATCACTGACCGACAAGGGGCCAAGCCCGCCATGAAACTTATCGTCCCCGCGCACATTGGCTTCGGCCCGGCGGAAGACGGGCAAGACGTCTTTATAGCTCCAGCCCTTGGCCCCAAGCTTATGCCAATTATCATAATCCCAGGCACAGCCACGAATATAGAGCATGGCATTGACGGCGGAGGAACCGCCCAGCCCTTTGCCGCGCGGCTGATAGCCGGGTCGGCCATTCAGGCCCTTTTGCGGAACCGTATCAAAGCGCCAATTGGAGTTTTTGGGCAAAAAGGGAAGCATGCCCGGCGCGATGATGCGCCAGCTTTCATTCTTTGACCCAGCCTCAATCACGCAGACGCTATAGCGCCCGTCCTCGCTCAGCCGACCGGCGGCTGCGCTGCCTCCTGAGCCGCCACCGATGACGATGATGTCGAAGTCTTCCATGCCTGTTTATCCTGCCATCTCTGTCTAATGTGATCACTTGTATCCCGGCTATTGTCATGCGACCAGCCGGGCTGTTTCCAAATATAGCCAAGCTTGTGCCGCCACGGGGCCGACCAAAGATCACGCGCAATGCCTGCCCATTCATGAAAGGCAACCCAAATCAGGTTGAAGCTGCCAATCTGGCGCACCAGCCCATAGCGAACCGGGTCTTCCACCACTTCCGGCGTGAAGGTGCCGAACATCCGATCCCAGATGATGAAGACGCCGGCATAATTGCGATCAAGATAGCGCGGGTTGGTCGCGTGATGGACGCGGTGGTGGCTGGGCGTGTTCATCACCGCCTCAAACCAGCGCGGAAAACGATCCACCACCTCGGTATGAATCCAGAATTGGTAAATCAGGTTTATCGCGCCACAGAAAAACACCATCGCTGGATGAAAGCCGATCAGCATCAGCGGCAAGCGAAAGATAAAGCTGACCGCGATAAAACCCGTCCATGTCTGCCGCAGCGCGGTGGAGAGGTTGTAATGCTGGCTGCTATGATGATTGACATGGCTCGCCCAGAACCAACGCACCCGATGGGCAGAGCGGTGAAAGGCATAATAGGCCAGATCATCGAGCACAAAGCACAGGCCCCAGGCCCACCAAGCAAAAGGAATGCTTGTCAGCCGAAAATCATAAGCCGCAACCGCCATCGCATAGACGCCACCTGCCACAATCAGGCCGGCCACCGTGCTGCCAAAGCCCATAGAGAGCGAAATGAGCGTATCTTTCGGCTCATATTTTTCGGGCGCGCGGCGCTTGGCCCAAATCATTTCCAGCACGATCAGCAGCACAAAGGCCGGAACCGCAAAATCAATCGGGTTGGGAAATGTCGTCGTCATGATGGTAACCGCCTTAAAGCTGAGGCCCAGACAGGCGCATCTTCCCCGAGGTTCAGGGTGATCGGGCGGACGCCCATATCATGCGTGTCGAGAATCAGAAAATTTTGATCGAGCCGGGCATCAACATGCCGATCCAGCATGCGCCCGACAAAGGCTGACCCATGGCGGCGGATCAGCAATTGTCGCCCCTCAATATCCCGCAACAACGCGCCCATACCTGCGCGGTCGAGCGCGACAGCAACCGGGATAAAATCAAACACCTGCTCTTGCGCAATTTCGCGCGCATGGCGGGCATCGCGAATGCGGATATCGCCGCCCAGCTTCAACATCCACGCGAAACCAGCAAGCGCCAAAATCGACCCCAAAGACACGCCGAATTTGATCAGCTCCGCCAGCATCAGGCCTGCGCCTTGAGCATATCCATGAGCGGGCGGACGGGCGATACGTCATAGCCTGCCTTGGCCGCCATATTGGTGAGCGCATCGGGATCGCCCCCTTGCGCACTTTCGGCCAGCGCCCACAGCAAGGTTGAGCGTGTGCCCGACCGGCAATAAGCGAGAATCTTGCCCTTTGCACCCTGAAGCGCGGCCACCATCGACATCACTTGTGGTTGGCTGAAGCCCGAATGGGTGATTGGAATGGCGATATAATCCATCCCCGCGGCGCGCGCGGCGGCCTCTATATCGGCGCCGGGAATCTGGTCATCCGATTCGCCCTCGGGCCGATTATTGATGATCAACGCAACGCCGGCGGCCTTGGCTTCCGCTACGGCATCGGCGCTGATTTGCGGGGCCACCATGATGTCAGTTGTGATCGAGCGGAACATGATCTTTTTCTCCTAATACTGCTTTAGAACAGCAAGAAAGGCGTCGCCATAGGCATCAAGTTTACGGTCCCCCACGCCAGACACCAAGGCCATATCGCGCAAAGAACGCGGACGGATCTGCGCCATCTCTCGCAATGTCGCATCGTGAAAGATCACATAGGGCGGGACGCCTGCTGCTTGGGCCAAATCCCGGCGGCAAGCGCGCAGCGCATCAAAAATTGGGTCGGGCGGATGATCACCGCCCCGCGCCGGCTTGCGAGAGGTGCGGCGCGGCGCCAACGCAATCTCAACGCGCGCCTCACCTTTCAAAATGGCGCGGGCATCTGACCCCAGCATCAGCCCACCATGGTCCGTCGTGCGCAGCGCATCGCGCACCAATAGCGCCCGCGACACCGGCTTGATCAACGCCGCCTCATCGGCCGTTGCAATGCCATAAACCGACAGCCGATCATGTTGTTGCTGAACAACGCGATCATCCGCGCGACCCGTCAACACCCGTTCAACATGCCCAAGGCCATAGCTTTGCCCGGTGCGATACACAGCCGAGAGAAGCTTGCGGGCAAGCTCCGTCGCATCGGTGAAGGCGGGCGGCGACTGGCAATTATCGCAATTGCCGCATTGGTCGGGCGGGCTCTCGCCAAAATGCCGCAGCAAGATGGCGCGTCTGCAACCCCCGGTTTCGACAAGCGCCCCAAGCGCAGAGAGGCGGGCACGTTCCCCCGCCAAGCGACGCTCCTCCACGTCGGCCAGCCATTGGCGGGCGCGGACAAAATCTTCTGATCCCCAAAACATCTGGGCCTGTGCCGGATCTCCATCGCGCCCAGCACGCCCCGTTTCCTGATAATAGGCCTCAATGGATTTGGGCAGGCCTGCATGAATGACAAAGCGGACATCGGGTTTATCAATGCCCATGCCAAAGGCGATGGTGGCAACCATCACCATATCTTCCGACGCGACAAAGGCCGCCTGATTGGCTCGGCGCACCTCTGGCGCAAGCCCGGCATGATAAGCCCGCACGGGCCGACCCGTCACCGCAAGCGCGGTCGCCAGTTTTTCCGTCGCATCGCGGGATCGGGCATAGACAATCCCTGCCCCCGGCGTTGCCCGAACAAAATCGATGATCTGTCGAGTGCCGCTGTCACGCGCCGAAATGGCATAACGGATATTGGGCCGGTCAAAGCCCGAGACGATCATGCCGGACACAGGAATGCCCAATTGGGCCAATATGTCGCCGCGCGTATGCGCATCGGCCGTGGCCGTCAGCGCCAGACGCGGCACCTGCGGAAAGGCATCCATCAGCGGCGCGAGCAGGCGATAATCAGGCCGGAAATCATGCCCCCATTCGGACACGCAATGCGCCTCATCAATGGCAAAGAGGGTGATGTTCCCCTGCGTCAGGAGATCGCGAAAGTCCGGGGTCGAGGCGCGCTCTGGCGCGACATAGAGCAAGTCGAGATCGCCCGCACGAAAGCGGGCCATCGTCTCTGCCCGATTATCATCCGCAGAGGTGAGCGTGGCCGCGCGAATGCCCACCGCATCGGCGGCGCGCACCTGATCCTGCATCAAGGCGATGAGCGGGGAGATGACGACGCATGTCCCGGAGCGCATCACAGAAGGCAGTTGATAGCATAAAGATTTGCCAGCGCCGGTCGGCATGACGGCCAGCGTCCGCTCGCCCGCCAGCACACGGCCGATCACATCGGCCTGCACCCCGCGAAAGGCGCTATAGCCAAAAACGGTGTGCAGCTGATCAAGGGGGGAAGGGCCGTCACCCCCCTCACTCAGCGGCAACGTCGCTTTCCTCGTCGTCTTCAGCCTGTTGGCGCGCCCACATATCCGCATAGAGCCCGCCTTGTTTCAACAGGCTGGCATGCGTACCGCGCTCCGCCACACGACCGGCCTCAAGTACGATGATTTCATCCGCATCAATAATGGTGGAGAGGCGATGGGCGATCACAATAGTGGTGCGGCGTTCCGAAACCGCGGCCAGCGTCTCTTGAATATCGGCCTCTGTCCGGCTGTCGAGCGCCGAGGTCGCTTCGTCGAGGATGAGGATAGGCGGGTCTTTGAGCAATGTCCGCGCGATGGCAACGCGCTGCTTTTCCCCGCCGGAAAGCTTCAGGCCCCGTTCGCCCACCTGCGTGTCATAACCGCGCGGCTGGGCTGCAATGAAGTGATGGATCTGCGCCCCGCGTGCGGCGGCCTCCACATCCTCTTGCCCGGCCCCATCGCGGCCATAGCCGATGTTATAACCAATCGTGTCGTTGAACAGGACGCTATCTTGCGGGACGATGCCAATGCCCGCCCGCAGCGAGGCTTGGGTGACATCGCGAAGATCCTGCCCGTCAATTGTGATCCGCCCCCCCGTCACATCGTAAAAGCGAAAGAGCAACCGCGCCAAGGTAGACTTGCCCGCACCCGATGGCCCGACAACCGCCAGCCTTTTCCCCGCCGGGATTTGAAAGCTGACCCCCTTCAAAATCGGTCGATCCGGCTCATAGGCGAAATGCACATCATCAAACGCAACCGCCGCCCCCGATATCGCCAATGCGGGTGCGCCGGGGGCATCCTTCACTTCGGTTTCGGTGTCGATGAGATCAAACATCGCGCCCATATCCGTCAGGCCCTGCCGGATGGTGCGATAGACCATGCCGAGCAAATCAAGCGGGCGGAAAAGCTGCGCCAACAGCGTATTGACGAAGACAACATCGCCGGTTGTGAAGCGCCCCTGTGACCAGCCCCAAACCGTATAACCCATCGCACCGGCCATCAGGGCATTGGTGATGAAGGACTGACCGACATTGAGCCAAGCGAGCGAATTTTCTGACCGGACGGCGGCATTGGCATAGCGCCGCGCGGCCCGGCTATAATGATCGGCCTCGCGTTGTTCCGCGTTGAAATATTTGACCGTTTCATAATTGAGCAGACTGTCGACCGAGCGGGCGACAGTGGCTGTATCCATGTCGTTCATTTCCTCACGCAGCTTATTGCGCCAGTCCGTCACACGTTGGGTGAAGACGCTATAGGCAATGACCATCGCCATGGTTGCGAGCACCAGCCCACCCGAAAACTTCACCCAAAAAATAATCATCACGGCCGCCAATTCGATGACAGTCGGCGCAATGTTGAACAGCAGGAAATAGAGCATCACATCAATGCTCTTGGTCCCGCGCTCAATGACTTTGGTGACCGCCCCGGTGCGCCGCGCGAGGTGAAAGCGCAGGCTCAGCTGATGCAAATGGCCAAAGACATGTTCGGCAAGGCGGCGGGTCGCATCCTGCCCAACGCGCTCAAACACAACATTGCGCAAATTATCGAACAGTACGCCTGAAAAGCGCGCGCCCGCATAGGCCGCAACCAGCGCAATGGGGAGGAGGACTTGCGGCTCTAGCCCGGGTGTCATCCGGTCAATAGCTTTGCCATAGACAAAGCCCATGCTGAGCTGCACTGCCTTGGACGCCAGAACCAACAACATGGCGAGCACAATGCGGCCGCGCAGGCCGGGTGCATCCTTGGGCCAGAGATAGGGGATGAAGCGCCGCATCACGGCAAAGTCGAGGCTGGACGTATCAGACGTGGCGGGATGTTGCGGAGGCATGCCCTCCCCCTAGATCATATCCTGCCCGGATGGAAACAGCTCATGCCCGCATCGATCAATCAAAAAAGGGGGCGGCAATCTCATCGCGGACGCGGGCAATCCGCCCAGAGGCTTTATCGATCATCGCCCAAGTGGTTTTGGCTCGCACAATGACTTTGCCTGTGGCATCGGTGAAGTCGACATTGCGGTCAAACCGCGCGCCCTTTGGCCGGTCGCTAATCCAGGTGCGCGCGACCACCGCCGCACCGGGGCCGACATTGCCCAGATAATCAATCTCATGCCGGACAACGACCCAAATATAGGCTGCCTGATCTACAGGCCGCGCAACGGCGGACCAATGGGCGGTCGCCATATCCTGAATCCAGCGCACCCAAACGGCATTGTTCACATGGCCCAGCTCATCAATATCTACCGGGTCAGGCGTGAAGGACTGGGTGAACACGGCCATGAGGATCGGAACCCCGATTACTTCGCCATGCCAAGTTGAGAGAGGAAGAAGGCATATTCTTCTGCATCCTCGCGCAGCGAGTCAAACCGGCCAGATTTGCCGCCATGCCCAGCGCCCATATTGGTCTTCAGCAACAAGACATTCTGATCAGTCTTGGTCGCGCGCAGTTTCGCCACCCATTTGGCCGGTTCCCAATAGGTGACGCGCGGATCATTCAGGCCGCCTGTCACAAAGAGCGGCGGATAGGCTTGCGGGCGCACATTATCATAGGGGCTATAGCTGCGGATAAAGTCAAAGGCCGCCTTGTCCGTAATGGGGTTGCCCCATTCCGGCCATTCGCCCGGTGTGAGGGGCAAGCTGTCATCCAGCATCGTGTTCAATACATCGACAAAGGGAACATGCGCGGCCACTGCGCCAAAAAGCTGGGGATCAGAATTCACAACCGCCCCCATCAGCTCCCCGCCGGCCGATCCGCCGGCCGCCACAATCCGGCCCGGCTTTGCAAAGCCAAGTGTGATCATGCCCTTGGCCGCATCGACAAAATCGTTGAACGTGTTGGTGCGCTTGGTGAGCTTGCCATCCAGATACCATTGCTGGCCCAGATCATCACCGCCGCGAATATGGGCGATGGCAAAGGCAAAACCCCGATCCAGCAGCGAAAGGCGCAAGGTCGAAAATCCCGGCGGCACAGCATAGCCATAAGCACCATAGGCATAGAGATAGAGCGGGCCTTGGCCGTTCTTTTCAAAGCCCTTTTTATAGACAACCGACACCGGAACCTTGGTGCCATCGCGCGCGGTGATCTCCACCCTTTCGGTTGCATATTGGCTGGCATCATAGCCGCTGGGGATTTCTTGAACCTTCAGCGTCGTCATTGCGCCTGTCGTCACATCATAATCCATCACCGTGTCGGGCGTGACCATCGATTCATAAGAGAGACGCAGCGTCTTGACGCGATATTCGGGATTATCGTCGAGCCCGGCTGTATAGGTCGCTTCGGGGAATTTGATCCGCTTTGGCGTGCCACCCGCATAGGGATGGATTTCCACCTGATCGAGGCCATCTTCCCGGCCTTCGACAACGAAGAAATCGGCAAATGTGGCGACCCCGGTCATGTAAAAACGCGGCGAGGCGGCAATCCGTTCCGTCCATTCCCCGGGCTTAGCCAGCGGCGCTGTCACGAGCCGGAATTGCGGGCTGCTATCATTGGTGTGAATGAAGAGCGTGCCGCCATGCTCCTCCACATCATATTCCACACCGGGCTGGCGTTCGCGCACCAATATGGGCGCGGCAAAGGGATTGTCCGCAGGCAGCAGGCGCACCTCACTCGTCACATTATCGCCCGTTGCGATGATGAGATATTTTTCAGAATGGGTCATCCCGACACCGACTTGAAAGCCGATATCCTGTTCATGGAACAGCATTTTATCCTGCGTGACTGGGGTGCCCAGCTTATGCAGCATGACCTTTTCGCTGCGCCAGTTATCATTGACCGGCGTGTAGAGAAGAAAGCTGCTGTCCTTGGTAAAGGCAAAGCTTCCGCCCGTGCCGGTAATCACATCGGGCAAATCCTCCCCCGTCACCAAATCGCGAAAACGGATTGTGAACCGTTCAGACCCATCTGTGTCGGTGGAATAGGCCATGATGCGATCATTTTCGGCCACAGCGACACCGCCCAGCCGGAAATAGTCCTTGCCCTCAGCAAGCTTGGCTTCATCGATGATAATCGCTTCCGCGCCGCCCTTCACAGGCTTGCGCAGCCATTGCTTATATTGCGCGCCCAATTGGAAGCGCCGCCAATAGAGATAATCGCCATCCTTTTGCGGCACGGAGGAATCATCCTCCTTAATCCGGCCCTTCATCTCCTGAAAAATCGTGTTGATCAGCGGCGTCAGGGGCGCCATCTGGCTTTCAAAATAGGCGTTTTCCGCCTTGAGATAATCGAGCACCTCCGCATCATCGACCTTGGGATAATCTGGGTCACGCAACCAGAAATAGGGGTCTTCAATGCGCGTGCCATGCTGCTCAAAACTGTGCGCTTTGCGGGCGGCGACGGGGGGCTTGGTGAATTTGGTCGTCATGGACACTTTCTGAAGCGGTGCAGCCGACGCAGAACCCGCGCCGAGAAAAAGGGCGGCCAACAGGCCAAAGGACATAAGGCGTTTCATGGGCAGACAATGCCACGCCCCGGCTTTTTGCCAAAGGAAAACTTCGCCGGGGGCGCTATTTGCCAGCCCGTGCCGCCCGCGCCTCGGCAATGGCCGCTTTCAATCCATCATAACCGACTGCCCCGACCAACACTTTATCGCCAACCACCCAAGCGGGGGTGCCCGATAAATCCAGTTCGCGCTGAAAACGGATGTTGCTCGCAATTTCCTGATCGACTTCTGGTCGTGTCAAAGCGCCAGAGTCCAGACCAATCCGCCGCCGGGTCGCATCAACGACCGATGCCGTCGGGCGGCCTGCGCCATAAAGCGGTTTGTGCACCGCGCCGAATTTCCCCGCAAGCGCGGCAGCAACCGAGAGTCTCGCGGCTTCAAGGCTGGTTTGACCCAGCACGGGCATGTCGCGGTAAACGACTTTGAGTTTCTTATCCTCAGCCAATAGCCGATCAATATCCTCCAAAGACGCGCGGCAATAGCCACAGGCATAATCGAAAAATTCAACCAGAACGACATCCGCGTCCGCAGCACCCTCCCACGCATTTCCAATCGGCGTTTCGAGTGCCGATCGATTGGCCTCAATCACCTTGGCCATTTCTTTGCCGTGCAGATTTTCCATCGCTTCGGGCAGGATTTCGGGATGGGAGAGGATGTATTCGCGCACAATTTTTTCAATTGCCGCACGGTCATTGGTGTTCACGGGGTCACTCGCGCTTAAGGCAAGGGCCGCTGCACCCGCGCCCAGCAGCGCGGCAGACGAAGCAATGATCATGATCTTTCCTTTTTCAGTCATCATCGGCGGCGCTTTTGGTTCTCAAGGTCTCCCCGCGCCGCCATGGCAATATCTTGCGCACGGATCCAGTCTGGACTGCCTTTGGGAATGCCGACCATTGCCGCCTCTGCATTGGGCAGGGCCAGATTGGGCCGCCCTTCCAGACTATAGCGTTCCGCCGTTGCGAGACGGGCCCGGGCCACATCCCCTTCGCGTTCATAGACAACCCCCAATTGATACCAGGCAAAGGGATTGTCATTATCTTTTGAAACCGACGCTTTCAAAACGCGTGTCGCCTCGGGCAAATTGGCCTCATCTTCGGTTGCGATCAAGGCGTGGCCGAAGAGCGCAGCGATCAAAGGCTGCGAGAGGCTGATCTGGTTCGCTTCTCGCAAGACGGGCAAGGCATCTTGCGGACGACCGGATTCCAGCAGAATCTGCCCCTTAAGCTCAAGGAAATAAGGGTCCTTTGGGGCTGCCCGTAAAAGGGAATCGACTTCTTCCAATGCCTTGTCCGGATAGGCGCTGCGATGCCAAGCATAAGCACGCGCATATCGCGCCGGGACGGTATTGTCCGCAATTGGATAGGTGCGCAGTGTCTGGGGCGGATCAGATACAAAGCCCATCAGCTTTGCCTTCACCCGTTGAAACCGCGCTTCCAGCGCGGGATTGAGCGGCGCATTCCAAGCGGGATCGCGCTCTACGACGCCCTGCAAAGTTGCAATACGTTCGCCAGTCAGCGGGTGGGTGCGGCCATAACTGTCCTCCTGCGGAATGGCGTAGCGAAACTCGACATTCTGGAGCGTTTTGAAAAAGCTGATGAGCCCTCTGCCGCTAATCCCCGCCTTGGACAAATAGCTGGCACCCGCGGCATCGGCAGAGGCTTCTTGCGTGCGGGAAAAGGCAAGAAATTTACCCAGCGCGGCCTGTTGCCCCGCCGCCATAATGCCAGCCCCGGCATCCCCCGCACCAGCCGCAATGGCTGCTGCGCCCAACAAAAGGCTGAGGATGGAAATACTGGTGGCTTCTTTCGCGCCTTCGTTGATCCGGATCACATGGCCACCGGCTACGTGGCCGAGCTCATGCGCAATCACGCCTTGAACCTCGCCCACATTTTTGGCGGCCGTAATCAAGCCCGAATGGATGTAGACAATCTGCCCGCCGGCCACAAAAGCGTTGATCTCTTTATCGTTGATCAGAACAATCTGGACATGGCGGGGCTCCAGCCCCGCCGCGCGGATGATATCCACCGACATATCGGCAAAGAGCGCCTCCGTTTCGGCATCGCGCAAAATGGATTGCGCATAGGCCGGCTGAAGGCTGAGAAACAGCGCAAGGAAAAGGGCAAGCAGCCGTGCGGGGAGGGAGGGGGATCGCATGACCCTGCTTTTCCTCCTCCCTCCCTGAACGAGAGCTGAAACTTGCTTGATCAGGTCGCGTCACCAAAGGTGCGTTGCCACCATCCCCGGCGCGGCCCGCCATCTGCATCTGTATCGGACGATGCCGTGTCAGCATCCCCCCCACTGGCAGCAGGTGCGGCATCCGCTTTGGCCTTGCGCGCACGCGGCTTGGCCGCTGGCTTGTCTGGAGCCTCTTCAACAGCAGCGCTCACGGCCTCTGCTGGGGCGGCGTCCGCCTTTTTCGCGCGGGTGCGCTTTGGCTTTGCCTCAGGCTGATCGTCCGTCACAGGCGCTGCTGCTTCAGGCGCGGTCGGCGCATCGACGGCGTCATCTGCCTTTTTGCGGCGCACGCGCTTTGGCTTTTCATCCACGCTCTCGGCGACAGGGGCTGGAGCTTCAACGGCTTCGGCGGCCTGTGCCTTTGATGGGCGACGGCGGGGCCTTTTGGGAGCGTCCTCTGCACCGGCATCAGCGGGTGCGGCGTCGGCTGGGCCTTCTGCGTCTGTCCCGTCTTGCGGTTCAGCGCCCTCGACAGAGGACTGCCCCCCCTCTTCCTGCCTGCGGCGACCGCCGCGACGGCCGCGACGGCGGCGGCGGCGCGTGCCATCCCGATCGTCACGATCCTCCCGCTCGGCGCGGTCTTCACCCGCATCACCAGCGGCGTCTTCGCCCGCCTCATCCCCGGCGTCGGCATTATCGGCTGCATCACCCGCCTGATCGCCATCCCCCCGGCGACCCCGACGACCCCGACGACGACGACGGTTGCGGCCACGACGGCTGTCATCATCGCCCCGCTCTTCGCGGTTATCCTCTTCTTCCTCTTCCTCATCTTCAAAGGCGTCGATTTCGATATCATCGACATCATCTTCGATAATGGGTTCAAAGCTTGGGCGGAATGCGGGCGGCGGGCCACCCACATCCACGGACATGCGCGCGCCTTCCAGCTGGCCATCCGACTGGACGTCAATCATCACGCCATAGCGTGCTTCAATCTCACCCAGTTCAGACCGTTTCCGGTTGAGCACATAAAGGGCGGCTTCCTGGCTGGCCCGCAATGTGAGCTGGCTACCCCGGCCACGTGCGGCCTCTTCTTCCAGCATCCGCAACGCAGACAGACCGGCGGAGGAGGCCGTGCGGACAAGGCCCGTGCCTTCGCAATGCGGGCATTCGCGCGTCGAGGCTTCCAACACACCCGTGCGCAGGCGCTGGCGGCTCATTTCCAACAAGCCGAACTGGCTGATCCGGCCCACCTGAATGCGCGCCCGATCATTGGCGAGCGCGGCCTTCATCGCCTTTTCAACCTTACGGACATTGCCGTTCGATTCCATGTCGATGAAATCGATCACGACAAGGCCGGCCATATCCCGCAGGCGCAACTGCCGGGCAATTTCTTGCGCTGCTTCTAAATTGGTCGACAGCGCCGTCTGTTCAATCCCATGTTCGCGCGTGGAGCGGCCCGAGTTGATGTCGATCGACACCAAGGCTTCGGTTGGGTTGATCACCAAATAGCCGCCTGATTTCAGCTGAACGACGGGGTGATACATCGCTTCCAACTGATCTTCTGCGCCATAACGCTGATAGAGCGGCACAGGATCGGCGTAAGATTTCACCTTTTTCACATGGCTGGGCATCAGCAACTTCATAAAGTCGCGCGCCTTGCGGTAGCCCGCCTCGCCTTCCACCAGAACCTCATCAATATCGCGATTATAAATATCGCGAATGGCCCGTTTGATCAGGTCGCTATCTTCATTGACGAGGGCCGGGGCTTGGCTTTTCAGCGTTGTCTCACGAATGTCATCCCAAAGCCGCGCCAGATAATCAAAGTCGCGCTTAATCTCGGTCTTTGTGCGTTGCAGCCCGGCGGTGCGGACGATGCAGCCCATGGAGGATGGCAGGTTGAGTTCAGACATGATCGTCTTCAACCGCTTGCGATCCGCCACGTTAGAGATTTTCCGGCTAATCCCGCCACCATGGGTCGTGTTGGGCATCAATACGCAATAGCGCCCGGCGAGCGACAAATAGGTGGTGAGCGCCGCGCCCTTATTGCCGCGCTCTTCCTTCACCACCTGAACCAGCAAGACCTGGCGGCGATGAATGACATCCTGAATTTTATAGCGACGGCGCAGCGCCATACGCTTGCGGCGCAAATCTTCAGCCGCGCCATCATCGTGGCCATTGCCACCAGCAGATTCCGGGGCTGGTGGCGCATCGCCATCCACATCATCTTCCAGCTCCGCATCGGGGCGATCATCGTCGCTGCCATCATCGTCGTGATGGCCGTCTATCGGGTCTTCATCCCCATAATCGGCGCGCAAGGCGGCTTCTGCGGCCGCATGCTCAGCTTCTTCGCGCAGCAGGGCTTCGCGATCTTCCTTGGGGATTTGGTAATAATCCGGGTGGATTTCCGAAAAGGCCAAAAAGCCATGCCGGTTTCCGCCATAATCGACGAACGCCGCCTGAAGCGACGGTTCAACCCGCGTTACTTTGGCGAGGTAAATATTGCCTTTGAGTTGCCGGCGCTCTGCCGATTCGAAATCAAATTCCTCAATCCGGTTTCCCTTGACGACCGCAACCCGTGTTTCCTCCGGGTGGCGGGCGTCGATCAACATCCGCATTGTCATTCCTATATCTCCGTGCGCGATCAGCGCCGCCCCACAGGGCGACGGGCGCGTAAAAGGGTCGGCCGAGCTTGCGCTCTATGCCGAAACTATTTTGTGAAAGTGCCTCTGCCACAGCTGCATGTCCGGCGAATAGGGCCGGAAAAAATGCTCCATTCCGCGCGTCGCCATCAAAGGCGAAAAGGCGCGATATGGGACTAACAAGCATCATGTGACGTCAACCTGGATCAGCCGTCCTGCGAATGCGAGGCGCGGCCCATGAATGGCCAGATAGGTTCCGGCCATATCGCCGTGCTAGCACCCCCGGGCGACAGCGGCAACAGCTTTACGCCTTCTGGCCCGACCCGCCTCAGAACTCAAAAGCGGTTCCCACCCCCTTTATTTCCGGCTAGATGCCCGCTTCATGGCCGAAACCCTTCTCGCCAGAGCTTCTGAATTTCTGGCGCGCCTCAGGCGCGATGCCGAAGTTGCGCGAGATTGGTTCCTTGAGCACTATGCCGAACCAAGGTTCCGGCTGATTGTCCGGATCATCGGGGCATTGCTGCTCGGCTATTTGCTATTCTGGGTTGTTTTTGCCCGCAATCTTCCGTCAGCAGAAAGCCTGCTGACCTATAAACCACCGCTGCCGAGCTATGTGCGCGATGTGAATGGCGAACCCGTGCACAGCTATGCGCGCGAACGCCGGGTTGAGCTGCGTTATGAGGAATATCCAATCCTTTTGGTGAATGCCTTTCTGTCCGCTGAGGATAAGACGTTCTTCACCCATGGTGGCATTGACTTCCCGGGTCTCGCGGGGGCCATTTTTGATTATGCCAGCAAAATCGGATCGGGAGAGCGCGCGCGTGGCGGATCGACCATCACCCAGCAGGTGGCGAAGAATTTGCTGTTGGGGAATGAATATTCGGTCACGCGCAAGATCAAAGAAGCCATTTTGGCCCGCCGAATTGAATCGGTATTGACCAAACCACAAATTTTGGAACTCTATCTCAATCAAATTCCACTGGGTCGGAACAGCTTTGGCGTGCAGGCCGCCGCGCGCGCCTATTTCAATAAAGATGTGGCCGATTTGGCGCTGCATGAAATGGCCTTTCTCGCCATTTTGCCAAAGGCCCCGGAAACCTATGGCCGCAAACGCAATGAAGGGCGCGCACTGGCGCGGCGCGATTATGTGCTGCGCGAAATGCTGGACAACGGCTTTATCGCGCAAGGCCAATATCAGACTGCACGGGCGGCCCCGCTTGGCATTTTGCCAAGGGCGGCCACGGCCCCCAATCTCAATATGGGCGGCTATTTTCTTGAAGAAGTGCGGCGCGAGCTGATTGGGAAATTTGGCGAGACCGACGATGCCGGGCCTTATTCGGTTTATGATGGCGGCCTGTGGGTGCGCACCTCGATCAACCCAGATTATCAACGCTATGCTGAACAAGCCCTGCGTGATGGGCTGACCCGTTATGATGCGGGCAAAGGCTGGCGCGGGCCAATCACCAAGATTGAGGCCGGCGAAGGCTGGGCGCCGCGTCTGGCTGCGCTTAATCTGGGCGCTGGCTATCCGGATTGGCGCATCGCGCTGGTGCTCGGCAAATCGGGCGGTGCAGCGCAAATTGGTTTTGCGGATGGATCAACGGCCAGCCTGCCGTCCAGTGCGGCAGCCATGCCCCTGCGAGGGACGGCAACGGCCGCCTTTAACATGATGCGCACAGGCGATGTGATTGTCGTCAAGCGCGATGGCGCGTCTTATGCATTGCGCAGCATTCCAGAAGTTTCTGGCGGGATGGTGGTGCAAGACCCGCGCACCGGCCGCGTCCTTGCGATGCAAGGCGGCTTTGATGTGCGCTTGGCCTCTTACAACCGCGCAACGCAGGCCAAGCGCCAGCCGGGATCCTCCTTCAAACCCTTTGTCTATGCCGCCGCGCTTGATGGTGGGATGACGCCTGCCGATATCATCATCGATGGGCCATTCTGCGTCTATCAATCGGCCAAGCTCGGCCGCAAATGCTTCCGCAATTTTGATGGCGGCGGCTCTGGCCCGCGCACCATGCGCTGGGGGTTAGAACAATCTCGCAATTTGATGACCGTGCGCGCTGCCTCGCAAACGGGGATGGAGCGGATTGTCAAACTGGCCGCGACGGTCGGCGTTAGCCCTCCCGGACAACCCTACCCCCCCCTGCTCTCCATTGCGCTGGGCGCTGGCGATACCAATGTGATGGATCTTGTAAACGCCTATTCCATCCTCGCCTCCAATGGACGGGAACGTAAACCCACCCTGATTGATTATGTGCAGGACCGCGATGGTAAGGTCCGTTTCCGCGCCGATACGCGCCGCTGCGATGGCTGTTTAGCGCCCGATTGGAATGGCCACGCCATGCCCCGTCCGCCCGCCCGCACCAAACAGCTGATGGATCCGCAGACGGCCTATCAAGTGGTCCATATGCTTGAAGGCGTTGTTCAGCGCGGCACCGCCGTGCAGCTGCGCGACATGAACCGGCCTTTGTTCGGCAAGACGGGCACGACCAGCGGGCCGACCAATGTCTGGTTTGTCGGCGGATCGCCGGATCTGATTGCCGGGCTGTATATGGGTTTTGATCAGCCCCGGAACATGGGCGGCTATGTGCAGGGCAGCACCTATGCCGTGCCGATTTTCAAAGCCTTTGCAACCAAAGCCATGGCGGGCATGCCGATTGTTCCCTTTCGCGCGCCGCCGGGCATGCGCATGATCCGGATTGACCGCATGTCGGGCAAGCGTGTGTATGGCGCTTGGCCCAGCAATGACCCTAAATCCCCCGTGATTTGGGAAGCCTTTAAGCCCGAAAGCGAGCCGCGCCGGACAATCCGTCGAGATGAGCTTGAGGCGCAGAAGAAAAAAGACGAGAAGGGCAATGTCGACGCAGGTCCAAAAGGGCAGCGCGGCGACAGCGACTTCTTGCAAAGAGAGGGCGGGATTTACTAACCCGCCTTTTCCGAACACCCCGACCTTAAAGTAAATTGGAGAAATTTTATGCGCGCCGAAGCGCAGGCCCATGTCGACCAGATCAATCAGGCAGTCGCGCTGTTGCGCCGCTTTCTGGATTGGGATCGTGCGATCAAGCGGCTGGACGACCTAAATGCCAAGGTTGAGGATCAGGCGCTTTGGAATAACCCCAAAGCCGCCCAAGAGGTCATGCGCGAACGCCGCCGCCTGGAAGAGGCGATCAACGCGACACGCTCTCTTGAGCGCGAACGCGATGACACGGTCGAGCTGATGGAAATGGCCGAAGCCGAAGGCGATACCGACTTGGCCGATGAGGCCGTCACCAGTCTGGGTGAATTGGCCGAACGGGCAGAAAAGGACAAGGTGGCCGCCCTTCTTGCTGGGGAGGCCGATGCCAATGACACCTATATTGAGGTCAATGCAGGCGCAGGTGGCACCGAAAGCCAGGATTGGGCAGAAATGCTGCTGCGCATGTACACGCGCTGGGCCGAACGCCACAAAATGAAGGTCGAACTGGTTGATTATCATGGCGGCGAACAAGCCGGCATCAAATCGGCCACGCTGATGGTCAAAGGCGAAAACGCCTATGGCTATGCCAAGACCGAAAGCGGCGTCCACCGCCTTGTCCGCATCAGCCCTTATGATTCCAACGCGCGTCGACACACCAGCTTTTCCAGCGTCTGGGTCTATCCCGTGGTTGATGATGATATTGATATTGAGGTGAGCGAAAGCGACCTTCGGATCGATACCTATCGCGCATCGGGTGCAGGCGGGCAGCATGTGAACACGACCGATTCGGCCGTGCGCATCACCCATATTCCAACCGGCATTGTCGTGGCCTGCCAAAACCAGCGGTCGCAGCATAAGAACCGGGCAGAAGCGATGAAGCAATTAAAGGCGCGGCTGTATGAAGCTGAGTTGCAACGCCGTGAGGCCGAGGCCAGCGCCGTCAACGCCACCAAGACCGAAATTGGCTGGGGCCACCAAATCCGATCCTATGTTCTGCAACCCTATCAGCTGGTGAAGGATTTGCGCACGGGCATCACCTCCACCGCGCCGGGCGATGTCTTGGATGGCGATCTGGATCGGTTCATGGCCGCCGCCCTGTCGCAGCGCGTGACGGGTGAAAAGGTGATGGTTGAGGATATTGACTGACGCGGCCGGTCCGAGGGAACCCCGGCCTAAAGCAATCCTAAATCCCTAAGGCTGACCCGACTGTCACCTGCAAAAATCAAATGATCGGCCAGGCGCACGCCAATGGGCCGCAGCATCGCGCACAGGCTTTGCGTCGCCCTTTTGTCGGCAGCACTCGGCATAGGCGACCCACTGGGATGATTATGCGCCAGCACGATGGAGGCCGGGTCCTTATCCAGCACATCGCGCAAAATATCGCGCAGCGGCAGGAGTAGCGCGCTGTGCGACCCCTGTTCGACCCGCATGTCGAGCATGCCATCGCGCCGGTCGAGATAGGCAATCACGACATGCTCCGTCTCTTGATCACGCAGGCACAGCTCAATTTCCGATATCCAAGGCCAGTCTTCGCTGGATGGGGGTTGGTGGGGAGGTGCGGTCATGGCCAAAGGATGGGGCATCCGGCCTAGGGAAGCTATACCCTCCCACTCCATATTCGTGAGACTTTTAACGAAAATGGAGAAGCCAGACGATTTTTAATTGCGCCCGCGCCCAGCCGCGCCATAAGCAAGGCATAATGCACGCCTATCACTCTCTCATGCAGCATATTCTCGACCATGGGGTTGAGCAGCAAGACCGGACGGGCACGGGGACGCTGAGCGTATTCGGCCATCAGATGCGGTTTGATCTGGCGCAGGGCTTTCCCCTTGTCACGACCAAGAAGCTTCATCTGCGCTCCATCATCTATGAGCTTTTGTGGTTCCTCAACGGCGACACCAATGTCCGCTGGTTGCAAGATAATAAAGTGTCCATCTGGGATGAATGGGCCGATGAAAAGGGCGATCTTGGCCCGGTCTATGGCAAGCAATGGCGGCGCTGGGAAACGGCGGACGGCCAGACTGTCGATCAAATTGCCGAGCTGGTGCAGCAGCTGAAAACCAACCCGGCCTCACGCCGGCAAATCATCACCGCCTGGAACCCCGGCGAAATTGGGCAGATGGCGCTCGCGCCCTGCCACTGCTTGTTCCAGACATGGGTCGGTAATGGCAAGCTGTCGCTCCAGCTCTATCAACGCAGCGCCGATGTGTTTCTGGGCGTGCCCTTCAACATCGCTTCCTATGCGTTGCTCACCCATATGCTGGCGCAACAAGCAGGGCTTGAGGTGGGTGAATTTATTTGGACGGGCGGCGATTGCCATCTTTACCTGAACCATCTGGAGCAGGCGAAAACCCAATTGGCGCGCGATCCCAAGCCGCTGCCCCGTCTTAAAATCCTCCGCACGCCCGACAGCATTGATGGCTATAGCTATGAGGATTTTGTGATTGAGGGCTATGAGGCGCATCCCCATATCGCCGCCCCGGTCGCGATATGAACCACCCCGAAATCATCCTGATTCTGGCCCGCGCGGATAATGGCGTGATTGGCCTGGACGGGAAACTGCCTTGGCATCTGCCCGCGGATCTGCGCCGCTTCAAACAGCTGACCATGGGTGCGCCTATGATCATGGGGCGCAAGACTTTTGACAGCCTGCCCGGCCTGCTGCCCGACCGCCGCCATATTGTGGTCACGCGCAATGCGGATTGGGCCGAGGATGGCGCGGAAACCACGACGACGATTGAAGGGGCAATGCGCCTTGCCAATGCGCCGCATGTCTCGGTGATTGGTGGCGCGGAAATTTACCGCCTCTTCCTGCCCCATGCAGACCGGATTGAGCTGACCGAAGTGCATTTGGACAGCGCAGGCGACACAGTATTGGAATCGTTCGATGACCTTTGGGTAGAGGTCGCGCGCGAGACGCACCCAGCCGAGGGCGGCCGACCGGCCTATGATTTCGTGACGCTCAAACGGAGGGGATGATGCGCCGCATAGTGACTGGCCTTGTGCTGCTGCTGGGGATTGCAGTCGCCGCCTTCTTCCTCTTCGTGCCCAAGCTGGCCGAAGAGTCGATGAACCGGATCGCGCCCACCAGCCACCAGATTAGCCCCAAGGCACAGGCGCTGCACAAGACCCTGTTCATCGCAGATCTGCATGGCGACACACTAATGTGGAAACGTGATCTGCTCGACCGCGCAGGTCGCGGGCATATTGACCTTCCCCGGTTGGAGGAAGGGCATGTCGGCCTGCAAATTTTCTCCTCCGTCACCAAGACGCCGCGCGGGCAAAATTATGATGCCAATTCCGCCAAGACCGACAATATCACGGCACTTGCCATCGGCCAGTTGCAGCCGCCCCAGACATGGACGTCGCTGTTGGAACGCTCGCTTTGGCATGCAGAGAAGCTAAAGCGCGCCGAACACGCCTCTGAAGGTCAGCTTCGGATCATTCGCACGGGTGCGGATCTGGATCGGCTGATGGCGGCCCGCGCGAAAACCGGGGCCGTGCCCGTCGGGGCGTTGCTGTCCATTGAAGGGCTGCAAAATCTGGAGGGCAAGCGGGCGAATCTGGATGTGCTCTATAAAGCAGGCTTTCGCATGGCGGGCTTCGCCCATTTTTTTGACAATGAAGTCGCAGGCTCCATGCATGGCGAGAAAAAGGGCGGGCTGACGCCGCTGGGTCGGCAGATATTGGCCGATATGGAAGCACGCGGGATGATTGTTGATATTGCCCATGCCAGCCATGCGGCGGTGGCGGATATTTTGAAACGCGCCAAGCGTCCGGTCGTCTCCAGCCATGGCGGCGTGCAGGCCACCTGCAAGGTCAACCGCAACCTGACCGATGATGAAATTCGGGGCGTCGCTCGCACCGGCGGCGTAATTGGCATTGGCTATTGGGATGCCGCCATTTGTTCGACCAACCCCCGCGCCATTGCCAAGGCCATTGCCCATGTCCGCAATTTGGTGGGTGTTGACCATGTAGGGCTTGGCTCTGACTTTGACGGGGCGACAACCACGCCCTTTGACACCGCCAATGTGGCCCATGTCACGCAGGCGCTGCTCGATGAAGGCTTTACCGAAGTTGATATTCGCAAGGTCATGGGCGGCAATGTCGCCCGCGTCCTGAAGGCGGCCTTGCCGCCAGCCTGACCGATCCATATAGGCCGCCCTATGTCCCGCATGATCCCCCGTCTTGATGGCAATGCGCCCATCCCTGCCGAATTTCGCGGCGGCGTGGTGGCGCTTGGCAATTTCGATGGCGTTCATGCCGGGCATCAGGCCGTGATTGGCCGGGCAGTGGAGATGGCGCGCGCGGCAGGCGTGCCTGCTTTGGTCGCCACTTTTGATCCTCACCCGGTCACCTATTTCCGGCCAGATACGCCGCCCTTTCGCCTGACCACGCTGGATCAACGCCAACGCCATCTGGCCGAAGCGGGGGCCGATGCGATGATCGTCTTTTCCTTTGGAGAGACTCTGGCCAATGTCAGCGCAGAGGAATTTGTGACCGATTGGCTGGGTGGCCATTTGGGCGCAACGGGCGTTGTAACGGGCGAAGACTTTACCTTTGGCAAGGGGCGCAGCGGCAATATTGGCGTGTTAGAAACATTGGGCGCCGCGCACGGCATCACATGTGCCGCCCTTGGCCCGGTGTGCGATGATGATGGCCCCATTTCCTCCAGCCGCATTCGCGATGCCTTAAAGGCTGGCGATTGCGACACGGCCACGCGCCTGCTCACCCGGCCCTTTGCGGTTGAGGGGCGTGTGCAGCATGGCGATAAAAATGGCCGCAAACTCGGCTTTCCGACCGCCAATATCGATATGGCCCACTATTTGCGGCCCCGTTATGGCATTTATGCCGTGCGCGGACGCACCGCCGATGGCCGCACGCTGTTGGGCGCAGCCAATCTCGGCATCCGCCCCAGCTTTGACCCGCCCAAAGAATTGTTAGAGCCGCATTTCTTTGATTTTTCCGGCGATCTTTATGATCAGGTGATTGAGATTGACTTCATCTCTTTCCTGCGGCCCGAAGCCAAGTTTGACAGCCTTGATGCGCTGATGGTGCAAATGGCGCGGGATTGCGACGAAGCGCGCGCCATTCTGGTCGCCTGACCCCGCGACAATATCGGCCGAAAGACTTTATTTGCCCGCGCGCTTCCCGTAAGGCCCGGCGCTATGACTGACGCGCCAACTCCTGAAACCCGCGACTATCGCGACACCGTGTTCCTGCCCAAGACCGACTTTCCGATGAAGGCCGGCCTGCCGCAAAAGGAGCCGGGCATTCTCGCACGCTGGCAGGGCATGGATTTGTATCGCCGCCTGCGCGACGCGCGGCAGGGCCGGGAAAAGTTCATCCTGCATGATGGCCCGCCCTATGCGAATGGCGACATGCATATTGGCCATGCGCTCAACCATATCCTCAAAGACATGGTCGTGCGCACGCAAAGCCTGTTGGGCAAAGATGCCCCCTATGTCCCCGGTTGGGATTGCCACGGCCTGCCCATTGAGTGGAAGGTTGAGGAAGAATATCGCAAGAAAAAGCGCAATAAGGACGAGGTTCCCGTTGAGGAATTCCGTGCCGAATGCCGCGCTTATGCCCGCCAATGGGTGGATCGCCAGCGCGAACAATTGAAGCGATTGGGCATCAACGGCGATTGGGACAATCCCTATCTCACCATGGATTTCGACGCCGAGGCGACCATTGTCGGTGAATTGTTGAAATTCGCCGAAAGCGGCCAGCTCTATCGGGGGGCCAAGCCCGTCATGTGGAGCCCGGTGGAAAAGACCGCGCTCGCCGAAGCTGAAGTTGAATATGAGGATATCACCTCAACGCAGATTGATGTGGCGTTTGAGATTGTTGAGAGTCGCGTCGAAGGTTTGAAGGGCGCAAAAGCCGTCATCTGGACGACAACACCTTGGACCATCCCAGTTAACCAAGCGCTCGCCTATGGGCCTGAAGTTAAATATGTCCTGCTTGTAGAGAAAGCCAAAGACGCTAAATATTTGGTTGCCGAAGAACGGGTGGATGACTTCCTATTGCGGATGAGCAAATGCCGCGAAGATGGAGACCAACCCGAGGTTGCCACCAGCAACTGGATGTTTGGCTCCGACCTCGCCGGCACAATCGCCCAACACCCGATGCACGAGCTCGGCGGCTTCTTCGCCAAGCCCCGCCCGCTGCTCGCGGGTGCGTTCGTCACGACCGACAGCGGCACGGGCCTTGTCCATATGGCGCCCGACCATGGCGAGGATGATTTTGATCTGTGCAAGGCCAATGGCATTGACCCCGTTTTCGCGGTGGACGGCGATGGCCGGTATCGCGCGGACTGGGCTTGGCTCGGCGGCGAAGGCAGCGTCATCAACCCCAAATTCAACGCGCCCGATGGCCCGATTTGCACCGCGCTGGCCGAATCCGGTGCGCTGATCGCGGCCTCCGCCGATTATAAGCACAGCTACCCGCATAGCTGGCGCTCCAAGGCAAAGGTCATCTTCCGCTGCACGCCGCAATGGTTTGTGCCGATGGGCGGCGAGGGTGGCCTGCGCGACACCGCGCTTGCCGCGATTGAGCAGACCCGCTGGGTTCCGGAAAAAGGGCAAAACCGGATCCGGTCTATGGTGGAAGGTCGCCCGGACTGGGTACTCTCACGCCAGCGGGCCTGGGGCGTGCCGATCACGCTCTTCGTCAATCGCAAGACCGGGCAATATTTGAACGACCCCGCCGTCAATGCGCGCATTGTCGCGGGTGTCCGCGCACAGGGCGTCGATGCTTGGTCGGAAAGCCGCGTGCAGGACTATCTGGGGGCGGAGTATCGCGCCGAAGATTATGAGCGCGTGACCGATATTCTCGATGTCTGGTTTGACAGCGGCTCCACCCATGCCTTTGTGCTGGAATCGGGCAAATGGCCGGATCTGACGCGCCCCAAAGACCATGTGGGGGCTTGGGCCGATCTCTATCTGGAAGGCAGTGATCAGCATCGCGGCTGGTTCCAATCCTCCCTTCTGGAAAGCTGCGGCACGCGCGGCCATGCGCCCTATAAGGCCGTTCTCACCCACGGCTTTACGATGGATCAAAAGGGCATGAAAATGTCCAAGTCGCTCGGCAATACCATTGATCCGTTAAAGGTCATGGAAAGCTATGGCGCAGATATCATCCGCCTTTGGGCCTTGTCGGTCGACTTTACCGAAGACCACCGCATTGGCGATGAAATCCTAAAAGGCGTGGCCGACCAATATCGCAAGCTGCGCAACAGCTTCCGCTATCTCTTGGGCGCGCTGGAAGGATTTGAGGAGGCGGAGCGCGTCAGCATCGACCAAATGCCAGAGCTAGAGCGGTATGTTCTGGCCCTGCTGGCCAAGCTGGATGCAACGCTGCGCCAATCCGTCGCCGACTATGATTTCAACACCTATGTCCGGGCGCTGACCGATTTTTGCAATGAAGACCTGTCGGCCTTCTTCTTCGATATTCGCAAGGATTGCCTCTATTGCGACGCGCCCGACAGCGTGAAGCGCCGGGCCTATCGCACAGTGTTGGACATGTTGTTCCAAGCGCTCATCCGCTGGGCCGCACCCGTCATCGTCTTTACAGCGGAAGAAGTGTGGCAGACGCGCTATCCAAACCCAGACGCATCAGTGCACCTGCTGGAATGGCCCATAGTCGACGCCGGCTGGGCCGATGCTGACCTGATCGCACGCTGGGGCGACTTGCGGGCGCTGCGCACAGATGTGACCGAAGCGATTGAGCCCTTGCGCCGCGACAAGGTGATTGGGTCCAGCCTGGCCGCCAAGGTTGTGGTTCCAGCGGCTGCGCCGGAGGCTGATCTGGCTGAACTGTTCATCACAGGGACAGTCACACGTGGCCAAGGGGATGGGGTGCATATCACCCCAACCACAGACCATAAATGCGGCCGCTGCTGGCGGCATCTGCCCGAAGTGGCGGAGGATGGCGCGCTGTGTGGGCGCTGTGAGGATGCCGTCAATGGCTGATCCGTTGCGCCGCCTTGGGTATAGCGTTGCGCTGCTGCTGTTCGTTGCGGACCAACTGCTCAAGGCGGTGATTATGGGCCCAATTGGCTTGCAAGCGCTGGGGCAAATCTATTTTCTGCCAATCCTGAACCTCACTTGGGTTGAGAATTATGGGATTGCGCTGGGCATGTTGCAGGCGGGGCATGCGGTGGAACGCTGGGGCCTAGTGGCCGCAACCAGCGTGATTGCGGCCATCGTTGCCGTCTGGATCTGGCGGGAACGCAACCGGGCAGACATTTTTGGCCTTGGGCTTGTGCTCGGCGGCGCATTGGGCAACATCGTGGATCGCATACGCTTTGGCTATGTGGTTGATTTCATCGATTTCCACATTGGTGGGTTCAGACCCTTTTTGGTCTTCAATCTTGCCGATGCAGCGATTACCATTGGGGTATTGGTGCTTTTGGTGCGCGCCTTTTTTTCACGCGATGCCAAGGCAAAGACGGAGACGGATCATGCGTAAGATATTGGGTGTTGTGGCGGTTGGTGCGCTGCTGTCGGGCTGTGCATCGGGCGGTCTGTTCAACCGCAACTCCCCCGACGAGTTTCAGGTGACACGGCTGGCCCCGCTGGTTGTGCCGCCCGATTTTGCGCTTGTCCCTCCGGCTGCTGGTAGCGCGCAGGCGCAATCCGCCGACAGCTCCACTCAGGCTTTGCAGGCGATGTTCGGTGGTCCGGCCGCGCGCAGTGGTGCTGAAAATGCAGCCATCAATGCGGCGGGCGGAAACCGCGCACAACCGGGGATCCGGTCCAATGCTGGGGATCCAAAGACCGATGTTGTCGATAAGGGTGCGACCACGCGCGATATTATCGCCGCGCCCGAAGGCGATGGGCAAAATGCCCGGGCCACGACCCCACAATGATAATCTGACCCATTAAAAAAGGTGGGCGCTGGTCACCAGCCCCGCCTTTTTCATGTCTGTCTGAAGTTCAAGAAAGCGGCGCGGCCCGAAAAGGACCGCGCCCTTTTTTGATCAGAAGGCAGCGCCAATCGTGCCGAAGATGCCGCCCTTGGCTACATCCTTGCCCGAGGAGCTGACAACAGCGCCCTTGGCATAGCTGGTATCAACATAGGACAGGCCAAAGGTGACCGGACCGGTCGTGTAGCTCGCGCCCAGCGACCAATCCGTGTATTTTTGGCCGCCCGACAAGAAGCTCTTCGTGAACGTCCGGCCGACGCCTGCGCTCAGGCTGATCGGTGTGTTCGGGATTGCGCCCGACAGGCCGAGATTCATGTAGAAATTATCTTCCTTGCCATTGCCCAGGCTGAGCGCGCTCGACTTTGGCGCATAGGCCGTGGCCAGCTTGACAGTGGCTGGGCCAAAGGTTTGGGCAACGCTGCCATAAAGTTCAAGAAAGTCGGAATCATAACCGGCCGTGATTTTCTCAGCACCCGGATAATAATAATAAATACCGCCAAAATCGAGCGTGGTGCCACCGACGGTCTTCTTATAGCCGGCAATCAGATCAATTTCCTGATCACTGCCGCCGGCAATATAATCATCCACCGAAGAGCCCCAGATGCCGACATAGGCACCCGATGTGTGGCTGACCGTCAGGCCGCCTTGAACCGCGAAATCCTTGTCCGTCTGAGAAATGCCGCGAAAGCGATAATCGCTGGTCAACGTCGCCGACCCGTTGATTGTAAGCGCTTTGCTCTCTGCCTCTTGGGCAAGAACAGGCGTTGCGGAAAGAAGAAGAGCGGCAACCAGAGCCGGGCGAAGGAACGTGCGCATGGGAAATCCCCTTAGAGTTAAGTTGCGTCGTTCAACCTGCGTTGCCGCTTGCTGCCTCTCTCCGGTTACCCGGGGGGCCTCAATGACGGCGACTCAGGAAAGGTGACGCCTTTTGCTGCGGCGCACAACAATAAAAATTATATTTTTACGTGTCTTGCCTCTGCGTGTTGCGCAGATGCAACACTCAGCGCAGGGCGGCGCAGGCCCGTTGCAACCGCTGGCACGCCTCGGTCAAAATCGCTTCTGACGTGGCATAAGAGATGCGGAACCCCGGCGACAGGCCAAAGGCCGCACCCGGAACGGCCGCGACCTGAACTTCATCCAAGAAATAGTCGATCAGCTCTTCATCATTGGAGATGACCTGTCCTCCGGGCGTGGTTTTACCCATCAAGCCCGTGACATCGGGATAGACATAAAAAGCGCCTTCAGGGGTCGGGCAATGCACGCCCTCAATCTGATTCAGCATCCGCACGACCAGATCGCGCCGCCCGCGAAACCGCTCATTGCGGTCCTTCAAGAAGGACTGATCGCCATTGAGCGCCGCCGTGGCAGCTGCCTGCGCAATGGAACAGGGGTTGGAGGTGGATTGCGATTGCAGCTTCGCCATCGCCTTGATCATCCATTGCGGGCCACCGGCAAAGCCAATGCGCCAGCCGGTCATGGAAAAGGCCTTGGAGCAGCCATTGACCGTCAAAGTGCGGTCATACAGCTCTGGGCAGACCTGCAGGATCGTCGCAAAGGGCGTGTCTGCATACCAGACATGTTCATACATATCGTCCGTCAGCACCATGACCTGAGGATGCCGCATCAGCACCTCGCCCAGCGCCTTGAGCTCCGTTGCGGAATAGGCAGCGCCCGTCGGGTTGGACGGCGAGTTGAGGATGATCCAGCGCGTCTTCGGCGTGATCGCCGCGTCCAGTTGCGCCGGGGTGATCTTATAATCTTGTGTCGCGGGCGCTTCGATGAACACGGGCGTGCCACCGGCAAAGGCCACAATATCGGGATAGCTGACCCAATAGGGCGCGGGGATGATGACTTCATCACCCGCATCAATGGTGGCGACCAGCGCGTTGAACAGGGTATGCTTGCCGCCCACATTCACGCTGATTTGCGCCGGTGTGTAGTCCAAACCATTGTCGCGCTTAAACTTAGCTTGGATTGCCGCCTTTAACTCGGCCGTACCGTCCACATTGGTATATTTGGTCTGGCCCCGGCGGATCGCCTCAATCGCGGCCTCTTTGACAAAATCCGGCGTATCAAAATCCGGCTCGCCTGCAGAAAGGCCAATCACATCCACGCCCTTGGCCTTGAGATCGAGCACCCGGCTCGTCATCGCAAGGGTGGCGGAGGGCTGAATACGGTCGAGTGCGGCGGAGGTGGTGCGCATGGTTTGGGCGCTTTCTCTGGCAAGGGGACAGTCGAGGGCGATAGCCGCGCCTATACGGACTCGATCACATAGGGGCAACCGCCCAAGGCGCGTTTTGCGCAGAAATTCGCCCAAAAAAGCGCAAGTTCAGGCAAGAGTTGCGGGCAACAAACCGCGCAACGCATTGCCGATAAAGAATCCACCTGCCAAATCCGCTGCGGTCAGATCCGCCTCCACCGCCCGGCCGCTGTCGATCAACTCTGCGCGCAACACGCCGGGCAAAAGCCCCCGGCTGAGTGGTGGTGTCAGCAGGCGCCCGCCGCGTTCAACAAAAACATTGGTGAAGCTGCCTTCGGTCAGAAATCCATCGGGATCGACAAAGACCACTTCAAAACATCCCGCGCTCAAACGCGCCTCATCATAAAAGGCCCGGTCCGTTGTCTTATGGCGCAGGCGGAAATCATCAGCGTCAACGGGCAGGGCCGCGAGCCGGACCAAGGCCGGACCTGCCGCCCGCACAGGCAAATCTCTGGCTTCAACCGCCATCTTACCTTGCCGCGACAGCAACAGCCGGATCCGCTTCGGCGCGTCCAATCGGAACGTCGCGGCCTGAAGCAGGTTTCGCGCATCATGCCGATCCAGCGTAAAGCCCAGCGCATCGGCGCTCGCCTGCATCCGTCCCAAATGGCGGTTGAGCAGCGGCATCCCCTGTTCAGGGTCAAACAGCATTGTTTCAATCAAATCAAAGCAGCGCGGGTCCGCCACAAAGCGCCCCTTGGCCAGACACTCGGCCCATTCCTCATCCACTTGGCTGTCCGCCACAATGCCGCCGCCCAGACCGAGCGTTGCGACTGTCGCACCCTTGGGCAAATGCAATGTGCGGATCGCGACATTAAATGCCGCGTCGCCATTGGCATCAATGCGGCCGATGCTGCCCGTGTAGATACCGCGCGGCTCTGGCTCGACATCGCCAATAACTTCCATCGCCCGAATCTTGGGCGCGCCCGTAATCGACCCGCAGGGGTAAATGGCCCGCAGAAGATGCGCCACCGTCTTGCCCGGGTCCAGCCGCGCCGTCACGGTTGAAATCATCTGGTGGACGGTCGGATAGCTTTCGACATGGAATAAATCCGGCACGGCGACCGACCCTGCTTGGGCGACGCGCGACACATCATTGCGGAGCAGATCCACAATCATCAGATTTTCGGCCCGTTGCTTGGCATCATGATGCAGATGGGCGATGCGCCGGGCATCCTCGGCTGGGTTGCCCGCACGTTCGGCGGTGCCCTTCATCGGCTTGGTCGTGATGCGTCCCTCCTTCAAGGCGAAGAAGAGTTCGGGCGAGAGCGACAAGAGCCAATCCTCCCCCGTCCAGACCACGCCGCCAAAGCCGGCCTGCGCACGACCCCGCAGCCCCGCATAAATGGCGAGCGGATGGCCCGCCGTGCGCACATCGGTCCGGATCGTCAAATTGGCCTGATAAATATCGCCCGCCGTGATCAGCGCCTGCACATGGTCATGCGCCTTCGCATAATCGGCCCGGCCAAGGCGCGGACGCGGGGCATCCGCCCAGCCGCCTGCCGCATCGGGCAGCCAGTCCGCCACCTGCTCTACTGGAATTTCGTGATAACCCGCAAAGCGCGCAAACCAGACCAGTGGCACATTGGGTGCGCGGCCGCGCGGCGCAAGACGATCCTCCAGCGCAAGACCCGCCTCATAACTCAAAAAACCGGCCCAATTTCCGCCCGCGCCAATCCGCGTCACCAGATCCGCCACCTCTGCCGGATCCCGCGTCTCCGCAATCTCCAGCGGGTCGCAATAAAGACGCGCAGGCGCACCGCCCGCACGAGCATCATCCAAAAGCACAAAAGGGCCGGAAGGGACGGGCGCTGCCATGCGCCGCCTTTGACAGGGCTGGAGCGGAAAGGCCAGACTGGTCCCATTCGCTATGGCACCGATTTGCGGCCCTCGCGCATCTCGCCTATATCATCGCAATGACTCAATATCAGCTTGTCACCGACGACACCGTTCCCCTGCGTTCCGGCGTCATCCGCCTGCATGGCCCCGACGCCTTTGACGGGATGCGCAAGGCAGGCCGCCTCGCCGCCCAAATTCTCGACGCGCTTGTGCCCTTTATTCAGCCGGGCGTGACGACGCAGGCCATTGACGATCTGGTTCGGACCATGACCTTTGATAGTGGCGCTGTTCCCGCAACGCTCAATTATCGGGGCTATACGCACAGCTGCTGCACCTCGGTAAACCATGTCATTTGCCATGGCATTCCCGGGCCAAAGGCCCTGAAAGAGGGGGATATCGTCAATGTCGATGTCACCCCGCTGCTCGATGGCTGGCATGGCGATACCAACCGCACCTATTTGGTCGGAGAGGTGAATATCAAGGCGCGTCGGCTGGTCGAAACGACCTTTGAGGCGATGATGCTGGGCATTGCACAGGCGAAACCCGGCAACCATCTGGGCGATGTAGCCCATGCCATTCAGGTGCATTCGGAAAAACAGCGTTTTGGCGTGGTCCGCGATTTTTGCGGCCATGGCATTGGCCGCCTATTTCACGATGCACCCGAAGTTGTCCATGTCGGCCGCCCCGGCACGGGGCCAGAGCTGAAGCCCGGCATGTTCTTCACCATTGAGCCCATGGTCAATATCGGCAGGCCCGATTGCAAAGTTCTGGAAGATGGCTGGACCGCGGTGACGCGGGACCGCACCTTGTCGGCGCAGTTTGAACATACGATTGGCATCACCGACACGGGCTGCGAAATCTTCACAAAAAGCCTCTCGGGCCTCGACCTGCCACATAGCCCCGCCTGAACGACTCGGCCGAGTCGCGCAGACGCACGGGCAGACTCGACAGGGACGCACGCCAATCCCAAGGGCAATTGATTAGTTTTCAGGCGGTTGCTGCCTAATAAATGGGCATATGACCCGCGCCCTGCCCAGATTCCAGACAGCAACTTGCCTAAATTGAGCGTTCGCTTGCGCGCCCTTAGTTGGCACGATTATTGAAGGCTGAAGCGAAACCGCAAAGGGTTGCCCCGCACCATGAAAAAGATTGAAGCGATCATTAAACCGTTCAAGCTGGATGACGTGAAGGAAGCCCTTCATGAAGTCGGCGTCTCGGGCATCACCGTCACCGAAGCCAAGGGCTTTGGACGTCAAAAGGGCCATACCGAACTCTATCGTGGTGCCGAATATGTCGTCGACTTTCTGCCCAAGGTGAAGCTGGAGGTCGTCGTGGACGATGCGCTCGCCCCCCGCGTGGTCGAAGCGATTGCCGCCGCCGCCCAGACCGGCCGCATTGGCGATGGCAAAATCTTCGTCATCCCCGTCGAGAGTGCGTTGCGGATTCGCACCGGCGAAAAGGACAGCGACGCCATTTAACGCATTTTGAATTTCCACCGCCGAACGGGGTTTCGGCGCGCGGTAAAAACCACCCCAAAGTCCAATGAAGGAAGGTAGTGATAACATGGCCACTCCGGCAGATATTCTTAAGCAGATCAAAGAACAGGAAATCGAGTGGGTCGATCTCCGCTTCACAGACCCCAAGGGCAAGTGGCAGCACCTCACCATGTGCGCAGGCGTTATGGGCGAAGATGAGCTGACCGATGGTCTGATGTTTGACGGATCGTCGATTGAAGGTTGGAAAGCCATTAACGAATCCGACATGATCCTGAAGCCGGATCTGGACGCCGTTTATGTCGATCCCTTCTCAGCCACGCCAATGATGATCATCTTCTGCGATATTGTGGAGCCATCGACTGGCGAACTCTACGCCCGCGACCCGCGCTCCACCGCGAAGCGCGCTGAATCCTATCTGAAGACCACAGGCATTGGCGACACCGTCTATGTCGGTCCGGAAGCCGAATTCTTCATGTTTGACGATGTGAAGTTTGAAAATGGCTATAACACCAGCTCTTACAAGCTGGATGATATTGAGCTGCCGACCAACACCGGCACCCATTATGAAACAGGCAATCTGGGCCACCGTCCGCGCGCAAAGGGTGGCTATTTCCCCGTTGCTCCGGTCGATTCAGCACAGGATATTCGCGGCGAAATGGTTTCGACCATGCTCGAAATGGGCCTGCCCTGCGACAAGCATCACCATGAAGTGGCCGCAGCCCAGCATGAGCTTGGCCTGACCTTCGGCACGCTGACGCAGACCGCCGACCGCATGCAGATTTACAAGTACGTCGTGCACATGGTCGCCCAATCCTATGGCAAATCGGCAACCTTCATGCCGAAGCCGATCAAGGAAGATAACGGGTCGGGCATGCACACCCACTTGTCGATCTGGGAAAAGGGCAATCCGCTCTTCGCTGGCAATGGTTATGCGGGTCTGTCGGACACCTGCCTTTATTTCATCGGCGGCATCATCAAGCATGCCAAGGCCGTGAACGCCTTCACCAACCCGACGACGAACAGCTATAAGCGTCTCGTCCCGGGCTATGAAGCACCGGTTTTGCTCGCTTATTCGGCACGCAACCGCTCGGCTTCTTGCCGTATTCCATATGGCACGGGCGCCAAGGCAAAGCGCGTGGAAGTCCGCTTCCCCGATGCGATGGCCAACCCCTATCTCGCTTATGCAGCTTTGCTGATGGCGGGTCTGGACGGCATTCAGAACAAGATCCACCCGGGCGATGCCATGGACAAGAACCTCTATGATCTTCCGCCGGAAGAACTGGCCCAGGTGCCAACCGTCTGCGGCTCACTGCGCGAAGCCTTGGAATCGCTGGAAGCGGATCACGCCTTCCTGCTGAAGGGCGACGTGTTCACCAAGGATCAGATTGATGCCTATATCGATATCAAGATGGCCGACGTCGCCCGTTGGGAAATGACGCCGTCGCCGGTTGAATTTGATATGTATTACAGCTCTTAATTGAGAACATCTCCGCCATGCGGACAACAGAAGCGCCCGGGGGAAACCTCGGGCGTTTTTGTATGCGCTTGCTTGCCTTAGCTGCGGGCGGGCCTAAAACTAGGCCCAACTCGTGATGGAGATGTTGATGACCCGCATGCCCCTTGGCCGCCTGATGGCGTTTGCAGCCCTTGGTTTTGCCAGCCCTGTCTGGGCGCAATTGAGCCCGGCTGAAACGCGGATGACGGCAACAGTCGATGCAGACTATGAACGCACGGTCAGCCTGCTCGAACGGTTGGTCAATCAGAATAGCGGGTCGATGAATGTGGCGGGCGTTGAAGCAATCGCCAAGATGATGCGCGCCGAGCTAGAGCCTTTGGGCTTTCGCGTCGTCTGGAAGGATATGTCCGCCACCAAGCGCGCCGGCCATCTGATCGCGACCCGCACGGGCAGCAAGACGGGCAAGCGCATCCTTTTGATCGCGCATCTCGACACGGTGTTTGAAGCCGACTCCCCCTTCCAGACATTTGTGCGCCGCACGGGTCCGGGCCTGGATGAAGCCGAAGGGCCGGGCGCTGGCGATGATAAGGGCGGACTGGTGACCATCGTCGCGGCTCTGCGCGCCATGCAGGCGGCCGGCACGCTGAAAGATGCCAATATCGACATCCACATGACGGGCGATGAGGAAGACAGCGGAGAGCCCATTGCGCTGGCTCGCGCAGACCTGATTGCGGCGGGCAAGCAAGCGGATGTTGCGCTCGATTTTGAAGGGCTGGTGCGCGATGAGGGCCGCGACATGGGTTCCATCGCCCGCCGATCCTCCAACAGCTGGGTCGTCACCGCCATTGGCCAATCTGGCCACAGCTCTGGCATTTTCAGCGCCAGTGCAGGCGATGGCGCGATCTTTGAACTGACCCGTATCATCAGCCGCTTCCGCACCGAATTGCCGGAGCAGAATCTCACCTTCAATGTTGGCATTATCACCGGCGGGCAGGAAGCCTCCCTTGATGGCGATGGCGTGCGCGCAACGGCCAAGGGCAAGACCAATATCATCCCCGGCATTGCTATTGCGCGCGGCGACTTCCGCACACTGTCCAATGATCAGACGGCACGTGTGCGCGCCAAGATGGCGGCGATTGTCAAAGATCACGCACCCCTCACATCGGCGACCATCGCCTTTGATGAGGGCTATCCGCCCATGGCCCCAACGGCGGGGAATAAGGCTGTGCTGGATCGGCTAAACGCCGTGAATGCCGATCTCGGCTTGCTCAACATGCCAGTGCTCGATCCACTGAAGCGCGGCGCAGGCGATATCTCCTTCGTGGCCGCCGATGTGGATTCGCTGGCCGGGCTTGGCACCTATAGCCGCGGGGATCATGCGCCGGGCGAAACGGTCGATCTGCTGAGCATCAAGACGCAGGCCAAGCGGGCCGCCATCCTAATTTCCCGTCTTGCGCGCGAAAAGCGCCGCATTGCCGATTGACGTTAACGTAAAAAACCCCACATCGGTGGGGAGAGATTAAACGAACGACTCGGTGAGTCCTAAGGAGAGATGTACATGGACAGCTATCTGAAAAATTACATTAATGGCCAATGGGTCGACAGCATTGGCGGCACACGCCACCAAGTCATTTCGCCGTCAACCGAAGAGCCGACAACCGAAATCACACTCGGCAGCAAGGCCGATGTCGATGCCGCAGTTGCCGCTGCGAAGGCCGCATTCAAGACCTTCAGCCAGACGACCCGGGAAGAGCGGATCGCCCTAATGGGCCGCATCATCGAAGAATATAAGAAGCGCGCCATGGACTTGGCCGTGTCGATGGCCAAGGAAATGGGTGCGCCTGTCAGCTTTGCCTCCACCGCACAGGTGGGTGCAGGTATTGGCGGGTTTATGGGCACGATTGAGGCGCTCAAGAATTTCGCCTTTGAAGAGCAAATGGGCGGCGCCAAAATTGCCTATGAGCCCATTGGCGTTGTCGGCCTGATCACGCCTTGGAACTGGCCGCTCAACCAGATTGCGCTGAAGGTCGCGCCCTGCCTTGCGGCGGGCAACACGATGATCCTGAAGCCTTCGGAAGAATGCCCAGCCAATGCGGCCATCTTTGCGGAAATCCTGCATGCAGCAGGCGTGCCAGCAGGCGTGTTCAATCTGGTGCAGGGCGATGGTCCGACGGTTGGCCAAGCCATTTCGTCGCACCCCGGCATTGATATGGTCAGCTTCACCGGCTCCACCCGTGCGGGCATTTTGGTGGCGAAGGCCGCTGCCGACACCGTGAAGCGCGTGCATCAGGAATTGGGCGGCAAGTCGCCCAATATCGTCCTGCCGGGTTCTGACCTTCCCGCTGTGCTGCCCGCCACCGTCTCCGGCGTGTTCATCAATTCGGGCCAGAGCTGCATCTCGCCCGCGCGCATTCTGGTCCATAAAGATCAGGAAGCCGAAGCCGTCAGCGTCATCAAGAATTTGATGGCCAGTGTTCCGGTGGGGGACCCCTTGCAGGAAGGCGGGCATATCGGCCCCGTCGTCAACAAGACGCAATATGAAAAGATCCAAGGCCTGATCCAATCCGGCATTGATGAAGGGGCAACGCTGGAAACAGGCGGAACGGGCCTGCCCGCCAACGTCAATCGCGGCTATTATGTAAAACCGACGGTGTTTTCCGGCGTGACGCCTGACATGCGGATTGCCCGCGAAGAAATCTTCGGTCCGGTCGCCGCTGTGATGACCTATGCCGATTTGGATGAGGCGATCGAAATTGCCAATGACACCGAATATGGCCTGTCGGCGGTGATCTCTGGCGATCCCGCCAAGGCGGCCAGCGTTGCGCCCAAGCTTCGGGCGGGCATGGTTGCCATCAACGCATGGGGCCCAACCCCCGGCACGCCCTTTGGCGGCTATAAGCAATCGGGCAATGGGCGCGAAGGCGGCCTCTTTGGTTTGAAGGACTTTATGGAAGTCAAATCGATCAGCGGCCTACCTGCCTAAACGCTTACTGGTTTTTCTGAGAAAAACCGCGCAATAAAGGGGCCATGCGTCGTCATGGCCCCTTTTTTGTGCCCGCCCTCCTGCTGCTGGCGCTGCTGCTTGCGGGATGTATTCCTCGGCCCCTTGATCGACATAATGCCCCCCGCCATACGCCGCCCGTGCCCAGCAGCGCTTTGATCCGACAATGCACATCGGATCTGAATCGCCTGGGTGCCAAATATAAAGTTCTGCCCGATTATCGGGGACAAAATGGGTGTTCGGCAATCAACTCTGTTCTGCTGACCAGCGCCGGGGCGAGCATCACAAATTTGCGCGCTGCCCAATGTCCGCTTGCCCGCAGCTTTGCCGCCTGGGTGCGCGGGCCATTGCAAGAGGCCGCGCGGGATTTTTATGGCATGCCCGTGGTCCGCGTTGAAACCATGGGCAGCTATGCCTGTCGGCAGGTCCGCGGCGTTGCCTCCACCAACATGTCCGAACATGCCTATGCCAATGCCATTGATGTGGGCGGCTTTGTTCTGGCCAATGGCCGGCGCATCACGGTTGTGGCAGGCTGGACAGCGGGCAATAAGGACGCGCAATTCCTCCGAGAGTTGCGCAAATCAGCCTGCAAACGCTTCCAAACCGTTCTCACGCCCGATTATAATTCGGCCCATCGGGATCATTTCCACTTTGATCTGGGCCGTGGCCCCTATTGCCGCTGAGCCCGCACCCTCCTAGATTAGGCCAAATGACAGACAGAAAAATACCCGCACGGGTCTTCGCGCATGCCGCACAGGATGCCGAAAGCGCTAAGAAAAATCTTTCCACCCCG